>DASYEU010000066.1:0-55923 GCA_036498865.1 Acidobacteriaceae bacterium
TTCTGGTCGTCGATCGACAACGATACGTCGAAGGACCTTGACCAGATTGAGTGGGCGGAGCGCGTGGATGGCGGCATCCGCGTGCAGGTGGCGATTGCGGATGTGGCGGCGGCAGTGGCGAAGGACTCGCCACTCGATCTCCATGCCAAGGCTCAGACGCAGACGGTGTACACGGCGGTGCGGAATTTTCCGATGCTGCCGGTGCAGCTGTCGACCGATTTGACTTCGCTGAACCAGGACGTGGACCGGGCGGCGCTGGTAACGGAGTACGTGGTAGATGCGCAGGGGAACCTGACGGGGCAAACCATCTATCGCGCCGAGGTGCGGAACAAGGCGCAACTGGCGTACAGCAAGGTGGGGCCGTGGCTGGAGGGCAAAGGGCCGGCGGATGCGAAGGTGGCTGCCTCCGCGGAGTTGCAGGCGCAGTTGCGGCTGCAGGACGAGGTGGCGCAGGCGCTGCGAACGCGTCGAGTGGCGGACGGCGCGCTGGAGTTTTTCCGGGTGGAGTCGGACCCGGTGGTGGTGAATGGAAAGGTGCAGTCGATCCACGAGGCTCCGCAGAACCGCGCGACGCAGTTGATTGAGGAGTTCATGATCAGCGCGAACAAGACGATGGCGGAGACGCTGCGGGTGGCGGGTCGGTCGTGCATTCGGCGCGTGGTGCGGGCGCCGGAGCGGTGGGATCGGATTATGGCTCTGGCGGCGCAGCATGGGGTGACCTTGCCGCCGGCTCCAGACTCGAAGGCACTAAACGAGCTGCTGAGCGGGTTGAGGAAGTCGGATCCAGTGCACTATCAGGATGCGGCGCTGACGGTGATCAAGTTGATGGGGCCGGGAGAGTACGTGGTGGTGGCAGCGAACGATCCGGATCCGCTGGGACATTTTGGTTTAGCCGCGAAGGACTATGCACACTCGACCGCGCCGAACCGGAGGTTTGCCGACCTGGTGACGCAGCGGCTGATTGGGGCGATGATCGATGGCGTGCCGGCTCCATACAGCGATGCGGAGCTGGGGGCGATTGCGCAGCAGTGCAACCTGCAGGAGAAGGCGAGCCGCAAGGTGGAGCGACTTATGCAGAAACGGGAGGCGGCAGTGGCGCTGGCCGGCTCTGTCGGCACGACGTTCCACGGAGTGGTTACGGGGGCGAGCGACAAGGGAACGTACGTGCGCGTGTTCAATCCGCCGGTAGAGGGCAGGGTGGTGCGGGGAGAGCAGGGGCTGGATGTGGGCGATACGGTGAATGTAACGCTGATGGATACGAATCCGCAGATGGGATTTATTGATTTCGCGAAGGCGTAGAGGCTTTACACCGACGTACGCCGACGGGCACCGATCATAAAGTGGCAAAGACTAACCCCATGTCAGACGGAAGACCGTCTGACATGGGGCACCCGGTTTGTGGACTACCTGCGTACTCTGGTGTGGGTTATTTGGTCTCTGTTACGAGGTGAATGGTTCCGAAGAGGCCCGAGGAAAGAGGCTGGACGAGGTTGAGGTCCTGCATCTGGAAGCGGTCGCCATACTTGGCGATGAGGGGCTTGTAGTCGTGGGGCGGCAAGGCAGACCAGGCGTTGAGCGCGGTGTTGAAGACCGTGATCTCAATGTGGTTGGCGCCGGGCTTGAGGAACTTGGTCACGTCGAGGCGATAGGGCGGATGCCAGAGGGCTCCAGCGGGCTGGCCGTTGATGGTGACGAGTGCGGCCTCGCGGATGGGCGGGTCGTAATAAGCGTGCATGCCGGGGCCAGTGCGAGTGACGAGCGGGTTGGGCAGGCCGTCCGGGCCGAGCGCCGCGTGTTCTGGAGGAGAGTTGGGCGCGCCGGGGATGGGTTTGCCGCCGGAGACTTCGAGGTAGACGGGAGTGACGGGAGAAGCGGTGAGCTGGATGTCGCGGGAGTAGACAGCTGCGCCGGAGTAGTGGGCGGTGCTGGGATCGGTGAGCCAGTCGGTGAGGTTGGGCTCGTCGATGGTCTTGTGGATGCCGGTGAAGTTGACCTTCCAGGCGGAGGTAATGTCGACGGAGGCGATGGCCTTTGCCGGCTCGGAGGCTTTGACGGTGGGTTCCGTATCGCTGAAGACGAAGACGCGCGACTCATAGGGCGCCAGGTGGATTGCGAGGGCGGAAGAGGTGGCCGCGGAGGCAGTGGCGTGATCGGGGTCCCAGGCTTCTGCGAACTTATGAGCGGTGGTGAAGGAGGCGGTAGTGTCTACGGGCTCATTGCCAGTATTCGCGACGAAGTAGATGTCGGCATTGGCGAGCTTGCGGCGAATGAAGCCGATCTGGCTGCGGGCGGTGGTGTCGTCTGCGGGGAGTTGGAGGTCGGGCTTGGCTGCCTTGGTGAGTGCGGCGCTGAGCGCGGCCTCGTCGGGGACGAGCGTGGAGTTCGCAGAGTTGAAGAGCTTCTGCGAGAGGGTGGTGAGCTCGGGGATGGTCTTGCCCTCGGGGTCGATGGAAGGAGCGTGGCCGACGGTGATTACCTTGCCTCCGGCGGCGACCCAGGCAGAGATCTTGCGGAGGGTTGCGAGCGGCATGCGGTTGGTGGAGGGAAGAACGAGGATCTTGTGGGTGCCAAAGCCGACGGAGTTGATGGCGTCAGCGTCGATGAAGTCGACGTTGTAGCCGGCGGAGAGGATGGGCGACATGAGCGGAGTGACGCGCGGGCCCATGGCTCCGGTGACGGTGGTCTGGGTGGGGCGGAAGCCGGCCCAGGCGTCGTCGGTGGGCAGCAGGATGGCGACCTGGTTGGCGGGCTTGCCCTGGCGCATGAGGTAGCTCATCCGGCCGATGTAGGCGGTGACGGTGGGCATGACCGGATGCCAGGGATTGTGGTTGTTGAACGAGGCGGCGGCGTAGAGGGACCAGCCGGGCTCGGGCACTTCCTCGTCGGGTGCGGAGTAGGGCCAGCCGTGGCAGATGATCTGGTTCTCGCCCATGATGAAGTCGATGTCGGCCTCGGTCTTCATGTCGAGCGGGGTGGCGCGGAAGACGGGCGAATGCAGCCAGGTGAAGGTTTCGCCGGAGGTCACAGTGTGGTCGAAGACGTGGTTCGCAGAGGTGGCCCAACGCAGGGTGGACCAGGCGCGCCACTGCGGACCTTCGCCCTCGGCTAGCTGTGGGATGTTCTGACTGGAGAAGCTAACAGCCGGCTCGCCATAGGTTTGCGAGCGAAACTTCGTGTGATGGGCAACAGCCCAGTCGGCAATCTGTTTCAGATAGTTCTCGTTGATGAGCTCGGTGAGGGTTTTGCCGTAGTCGTGGCGGATGTTGTCGGCTTCCGGGGTGCCTCCGGCGACGAGTTCGGCGAGGTGCGGGATGAGGGCGTAGCCACGGCGCTTCTGGAACTCTGAGGGAAGATTGGGGGTCCAGTCGGAACCGTAGGCTTCGAGCGAGTCGGAGAAGATGGCGTAGGGCGGGGTTGCGCCGAAGGCTTTGACGAGGGGTTCGCCAACTTTCTCCAGGTGTTTGGCGACGGCATCGTGGGAGAAGGGATCGAGCACCCAGCCGTCGGCATCGACAGCGGCGCGCTTGACCTGCTGGCGGGTGTGGCTGGCGACGAAGAAGACAGCGACGCGGGGCTTGTCGGATGCGGCGAAGGTGGCTGTGGTCCCAGTGACGGTGATGGGTTTGGCGGTGGCAGGGTTGAAGGCGGCGGCGCGTCCGGCTCCGCGACCGCCGCGACCAGGCGCGGCTGCGGGTGGGGTTGATGTGGCGGGATCCGCGATAACGGCGGAGATGACGGAGTCACCCTCGCTCCAGACGAGGCCGCGCGGGGTGGCAGTGGGCGTGCTGCCGCCCGGGATGGCTGCAGTGGTGGCGTTGGCGGGCACGGGGACTTCAAACGTATGCAGGGCGCCGACGGCCTCGGCGAGCGTGATGTGCGGGCCGCCATAGGGCCAGCCGGAGCAGAGAGTGACGTCGATGCGGAGGCCGAGCTTGCGTCCCTCGGCCTGGGCGTACGTGACGTCGTCGAGCATTTCGGGAGAGAGGAAGGGGAAGTTCTTCAGGCCCTTGGCCGGGTCGTCGAGGACTTCGGGATAGACGAAGGCGAGTTCGGCTCCCTGGATGCCGTCGGCCTTCATCTGCTGGAGCTCGCGCAGGATTTCAGGCTTCACTACGGCGGGGCCGAACCACCACCAGCGGACCATGGGGCGCGCCTCGTTGGGCGGGTTGAGGAAGTTCTTGCGGAGAGTCTCAACGGAGGGCGCAGCGGCAGTCTGAGCCACGAGAGCGGGGGCGAAGGCGAGCGCGAGAGCGGCGACGGCGAGATAGCGGAGGGTCTGGCGAATGCTGGGCTGAGTCATGAGGTTCTCCGAGCTGGTTCTGCTGATCTGGGTGCGGCAGGTGTGTCCGGTATGTCGTGGGGACGGCGGGTGCGGGTTATATGTTTCGGCGTTGGTCATTATTCCTGATTGCTGGTGGTCTTGTCGTTGACGGGTGCGTCGAGGATGGGATGGTCGAGGCCGCTGACGGACTCGCGCGCGGTGGGAAGCATGTCGAAGACGACGATTTCGTTGGAGCCTGCGCGGAGCCAGGGGCCGGGGACGTACAGCGTTTGCTGCGGGCCGGTGGACCAGAAGCGGCCGAGGTTGTGGCCGTTGATCCAGACGACGCCCTTGCCGAGGTGCGAGATGTCGAGGAAGGTGTCGCGCGCAGAAGCGAGGGTGAAATGGGCACGGAAGTACGCGGGAGGACGGACGCTGGATGCCGTGTTCGCCGGAGCGCTTCCTTCCGCGACGAGGTGGCTGAAGGGAACCGGCGAAACGGGCGGGCAGACGTCACCGTACTTGAAGCCGCAGTGCGGTTCGGAGGAAGGTGTTTCCGGTTTGCCTTTGGACGATGCTGGCTTTGCTGCCGGAGCGGAGGACCTGGGCGTGGCGTCGGCGATGGCAGGCGGCGACGTCATGGGCAACGAATAGATGTACCAGTCGGAGAGCGGGCGGCCGTCGACACCAACAATCTGGGTAATGCCCTTGGTTTCGGTGCGCATGGTGTGGTCGACGTTGACGCGGCCGTCGTTGGCAACGAGGATGTCGAGCTGTGCGGGGCCGGTAGTGGCGATGGAGATGGGCGGGAGAGCGCCGTCGGGGGCGGCGTTGCGGCGGTCGAGCGTGCCGGCAAGCTTGCCGTTGACATAGACCGTAGCGAAGTCATGCACATCGCGGACGACGAGGTTGCCGTGGACCGGCTCGGGAAGCTGGGTGCGGTAGAGGATGTAGCCGAAGTCCTGGCCGAAGTGCTCCATGGGCGCTGGCAGGGCGCTGGCGATGGGCTTGGGGAGATTCGCGAAGAGAGAGTTGGATACGGTGAGTGGGACAGTGGGGATTGCGATGGGCGGGGCTACGGTGGGGACGGGTGGGAGGCAGGTCTCATTGCCGCAGCGACTCCACTTGGCGAGCTCTTTGCGATAGGCGAAGTACTTGGGCGTGGGGTGGCCGGACTCATCGAGGGGGGCGTCGTAGTCGTAGCTGGTGACGTCGGGAAGGAATTTATCGTTGATGTAGCTGGACCCGGCACCGAAGCCGAAGCTGGTGCCGCCGTGGAACATGTAGATGTTGATCCCGGTGCCGCGGGTGAGGATGTAGTCGATGTCGGCGATCTGCGGAGGGATGGGGCGTGTCTCGTGCGGATGGCCCCAGTGATCGAACCAGCCTGGCCAGTACTCGGAGACAAAGAGCGCCTGGTGGGGACGGGCGGTGGCGAGGTTGTCCATGCCGTGCTGGTGGTTGCCGATGCCGAAGTTGGTAGCGGCGAAGAGCTCGGGGACGGAGCCCTCGGGGATGTGGCGCCAGTTGTCCGCCGTGTAAAGCATGGAGTCTTTGCCGTTGAAGCCGACGCGCTGGTAGATCTCGCGGAGGCGCTCCATGTAGGCATGGTCGTCTCCGAACTGGCCGTATTCGTTCTCGATCTGCGTCATAAGGATGGGACCGCCGCGGCCGACCTGGAGGGGGAGAACTTCGCGGGAGAGGCGTGTGATCCAGCGTGCAGCAGGATCGAGAAACAGGGGCGAGTCCGAGCGGATGGCCTGGGCGGATTTGGGGTCGGCGAGGAGCCAGGCAGGGAGGCCACCGAGGTCCCACTCGGCGCAGGCGTAGGGGCCGGACCGGAGGATGACGTAGAGGTCTTCCTGCTGCGCGGCGCGGATGAAGGCGGCGAGGTCGTACTGGCCGGTGAAGTCGTAGTGGCCAGGAGTGGGCTCGTGGACGTTCCAGAAGACGTAGGTGGCGATGGTGTTGAGGCCCATGGCCTTGGCCATCTTGAGGCGGGCGTGCCAGTACTCGCGGGGGATGCGGGCGTAGTGGAGTTCGCCGGAGAGGACTTTAAAGGGCTTGCCGTCGAGGGTAAAGTGGTCGCCTTCGGTGGCGAAGGTGTGGCGGGTGGCCAGCGGTTGGGTCTGCGCGGGCGCGGCGCCGGAAAGGGCAGCGAGGGCGAGAGCGCAGAAAGTGAGGATTCGCTTCATGGACTGGGCGCGAGAGGGCTGCGGAATCACGTTAGTTCATTGGAGAGAATGTTTCAAGGGAGGAAAAAATTGAGGACAAAAGCGGATCACAGAGGACACGGAGAAGACGAGAGGACACAGAGTCTGAGACGCATTCAGGTGCTATTGAGGAGGCCGGGATGGTTGTTGCGGACGTTGCCGACATCGGGGTGAGCGGGGCGGGCGGCCATCCGTTCGGCGGGATACGGGCGCAGGAGGGCCTGAAGTTCGAGTTGCGGCGTGTCGTCCGAGGCGAGGGTGGGGGCGAGCCAGAAGTCGTAGTCCGGCGGACGGAGGATGACGGGCATGCGATCGTGGACGGTGGCGGTGAGTTCGTTGGGCGCGGTGGTGATGATGGTGAAGCTCTCGAGCGTGCCGCCGGCGGGATCCTTCCAGCGGTCCCAGAGTCCGGCGAAGGCGAAGGGTTCGCTATTGGTGAGGGTGAAGACGTAGGGCTGTTTGGCGGCGGCATTCTTGCCGGAGGACTTCGCGGTGGGGTCGGGGCCGAAGAGCGTGTTGGCGGGGAGTTGCTTCCACTCGTAGAAGCCGTCTGCGGGGACGAGGCAGCGGTGGCGTTGAAAGGGGCCGCGGTAGATGGCGCTGGTGGCGATGGATTCGGCGCGGGCGTTGATGGTGGAGAGGCCGAAAGTCTTGAGGTCGCGGGCGAAGTAGGGGATGAGGCCCCAGCGCATGAGGGTAAGCTCGCGCTCGGCGGTGTCGCGGTCTGCCCGGATGACGGGTTGGAAGGTGGTGGGCGCGACGTTGTAGTCCCATGGCGGCAGGACGAGGTCGGCGAGGCCCTTCGCGATGCGGAAGGACTCGGTGATGCGCTGCTTGTCGGAACGACGGAGGTAACGTCCACACATTCTGGTTACAAGGTACTAGGTACCAGGGCCAGGTACGAGCATGACGTTTATCGGCAGATCCATTTTTCGATGTGGCGGCGCTGCTGCTGGGCGCGCCAGCGGGCGACGAGGTCGTGGGCGGCGTCGGACCAGGTGGGGTGGTCGAAGGTGAAGCCGGCGTTGAGCAGGCGGGTGGGGACGACGCGGCGCGACTTGAGGACGAGTTCGGATTCGGTGCGCATGAGGAAGGTGCCGACCTCGACCATCCATTCGAAGGTGGGCAGGCCGAACTGCGTTCCCCAAGCTTCGCGGAGGATGCGCTGGAACTCGCAGTTGGGGAGCGGATTGGGGGAGGCGAGATTGATGGGGCCGTCGAGGGAGTCGTGGGCGATGAGGAATTCGATGGCGCGGATGTAGTCGTCGTCGTGGATCCAGGAGACGTATTGGTCGCCCGAGCCGATGGTGCCGCCCAGGCCACGGCGGACGAGGGAGAGGAAGACATCGAAGACGCCGCATGGGTCTGGAGAGAAGGTCATTGCGGAACGGAGAGCGACCTTGCGAGTGCGGGGGGTAGGAGTTTCGGCGAAGGCGGCTTCCCAGGCTTTGGCGATTTGAATGGAGAAGTTCCAGGTGTCGGGCGCGCCGGGTTCGTTGCCGCCGAGGATGCCGGTGAGTTCGTCGTTGGGCCGTTCGAGCTCGTGGCGATAGATGGTAGCGGTGCTGGCGTTGAGCCAGACGGCAGGCGGGCGGGCGAGCGCGGCGATGGTCTCGCCGAGGATGCGGGTGGAGTCGACACGGGAGTTGAGAATGGCGGCTCGATTGGCGGGGTTATAGCGACAGTTGACGGAGCGGCCCGCGAGGTTGATGCAGACGTCGGAGCCTTCGAGGGCGGCTTGCCAGGCGCCGGCGGTGGCGCCGTCCCACGCGATGGTCTGCCAGGGCGCGCCGGTGGCAGGGCTGCGGGAGAGCACGGTGACTTCGTGACCTTCGGTGCAGAAGTGGCGAGCGAGCATATGTCCAACCTGGCCGCTGCCGCCGGGGATGACGATGCGCATGGTCATACGATGTAATGTGTCCATTGGCCGTCTGCAGATTCGGCTATGTGCTGTATGACGGCGTTTCGTTCGCGAAGGAGAGCTTGCATATAACGGCGGAGAACGAAAGTTTCGGCGATGCGGCCGAGGAGGGGGACGGGTGCGGCGAAGCGGAAGATGTCGCGCATCTCGGTTTGGCCGGTGGGGAGAGTGCGGAAGTGATGGTCGTGCTGCATGGAGTGGAAGGCTCCGCGGAGCATGGTGTCCTGGAAGTAGGTGGGCCGGTCGAAGGCGGTGATGCGCGAGGTGAGGCGCTGGCGGAGGAAGAAGTGTCGGGCGCGCCAGGTGACGGTGTCACCGAGGGCGAGGAGACCGGAGGTGGCGCCTTCGAGCGCGACGGCCTGCTCTCCGAAGTGGGTGTTGCCGGCGAGATGGACTTCGACGGAACGGGCGAGGTCGAAGACGCGGTCGATGGGCGCGGCGATGATGGTTATTTCGTCAAGAGTGACCATGTGCTGGTATGAGGATGCCACGAATCGCCGGTGGGCCCTGCGGTGATGCGTGGCTGAGTGTGTGAAGGCTAATGCATGGTGGATTCTCGCGTATGCTGTTGCGAGACAGTAGGGGGTGAGGGATGCGGGTTGGGTTGATGACGCGGGAGTATCCGCCGGCAGTGTATGGCGGCGCGGGCGTGCATGTCGAGTACTTAAGCCGGGAACTGGCGAAGCTGATCGAGGTGGAGGTGCACTGCTGGGGGACGCAGCGCGCCGATGAGGGCAATCTGCATGTGATAGGCAATGAGCCGCCGGCGGAGGTAACGGCGGGGTCGGAGGCGAAGTTCAAGACGGCGGTGGATGCGCTGGCGCTGAATCTGTCGCAGATGAAGGAGCTGGGCGCGATCGATATTGTGCATACGCACACGTGGTACGTGTCGATGGCGGGGTTTCTGGCGAAGAAGCTGTATGGGATTCCGTTTGTGCTGACGACGCACTCGCTGGAGCCGCTGCGGGCGTGGAAGGCAGAGCAGCTGGGTTCGGGATATGCGATGAGCTCGTGGATGGAGCGGACGGCGATTCTGGATGCGGACGCGGTGATCGCGGTGTCGAACGGGACGAAGGCGGACATCCTGAAGGCGTACCCGGAGGTGGACGCGGCGAAGGTGCACGTGATCTACAACGGGATCGACTTGAACGAATACCGGCATACGGAGTCGACTGACGCATTGGAGAAGTACGGCGTGGACAAGAGCAAGCCGTACGTGCTGTTTGTGGGGAGGATCACGCGGCAGAAGGGTGTCACGCACCTGGTGGATGCGGTGCGGTATCTGCCAGCGGGGACGCAGGTGGTGTTGTGCGCGGGTGCTCCGGACACTCCGGAGATTGCAGCGGAGATGCGGGGGAAGGTGGAGGCGCTGCGCAAGGAGACTCCGGGCAGCAAGCCGGTGGGCGATGACAAGGCTCTGCATTCGCAGGTGACGAAAGAAGGCGGGCAGGCATTTGCAACGGGCGATCCGACTGGGCGCGGGCACAACGTGGTGTGGATCGAACAGATGGTGACGAAGCAGGAGGCGATTCAGTTGTACTCGCATTGCGCGGTGTTCTGCTGCCCGAGCGTGTATGAGCCGTTCGGGATCATCAACCTGGAAGCGATGGCGTGCGGAGCTCCGGTGGTGGCGAGCGCGACGGGTGGAATTCTGGAGGTGGTGGTGGATGGGAAGACAGGCCACCTGGTGCCGTTCGAGCCGGATTCGGTGACGGGGTTTCCCACGGACGGGGACCGCTTTGCTCGCGACCTGGCGAAGAGGCTCACGGAGTTGATGGCGAATCCGGAGTTGTGCAGGGAGTTTGGGAAGGCCGGGCGGAAGCGGGTGGAAGAGATTTTTTCCTGGGACGCGATCGCGAAGCAGACGGTGGAGTTGTATCGGGGATTGGTGAAGAAGTAAGCGGGTGCCCCATGTCAGACCACTGGTCTGACGTGGGGTTATTCTCAGCCCTCAATCTTTGCTACATCGTTTTCTGAGTGTGATGGTGATGGGATTTGGTTCCCGTAACGCATATGCGCGGAAACTGGACCAGATGTAATCTTCCGGATGCTCAACGAGGCCGCGGGAGACAGGGTTTCGATGGATATATCTCAGCTTCTCAACTCGTTTTGCATCGGTGAATACGTTGAAGTCGTAATAGCGCGGTAGCCAGAATGGCTTCTCGACGAGGAGGGATGAAACTTCTCTTTTGATGACGGCCACCGCGACATCCAGCGGTTTGAGTTCCGGTTCTGACATGAGCAGGTGGAGATGCTCGGGCATGATGACATAGCCGTATACGTGGAATCGATAGCGATTCCGGATGTTCTCGATGACTGTTTGGAGAGCAATCTTCGATTCGCAGGGAACGAGATACGGGTTGCGAAGGGAGCAACTGAAGGTAATGAAGTGGGTGTTGCCGGTGTTCTGGCGTCGTTCGAGTCTTGGGGGCACCGGCTTTCTTTGTGCGGAGTAACCCCACGTCAGACGAATATCCGTCTGACATGGGGCACCCGAGAATAGCGGTGAGTAACCCAACGGAATTTAGGTCTGGGGAACCTTCGTGGTGTCTTCCTGCTTTTGCATGGGGGTGTAGGGGAGGGAGAAGGTTGGGAAGGGGTCGAATTTCGCGGGGTCGAAGGTGGGAATGGCGGGGTCGAGAAATTTGGCGATGGGGAGTTTCGCGTCGCGGATGCCCTGAACGATGCAGCGGGCCAATTCGTAGGCGCCGTAGTTGTTGAAGTGGGTGGTGTCGGAGATGTCTTTGTCGACGCCGGGGTAGCTGCCGGCTTTGAATTTCATGAAGGCGTGGTTGGCGCCTTCGACGCCCATCGCTTCAAACATGGTTTTGGACATGGCGTTGAGGTCGATGAGGGTGACGCCGGTGTCGGCGGCGATCTTGCGTGAGGCTTGCGGGTAGCCGCCGAGGGTGTCGTTGATGTGGCCTTCGGCGTCGAAGCTATCCCGGTTCATCGAAGTGACGATGATGGGCGTGGCGCCCTTGGCCTTCACCTGCGTGACGAAGTCGGTCATGATCTGTGTGTAGCGGGGCAGGCCGTTGGGGACCTTCTGGTCGTTGTGGGCGAACTGGACGATGAAGTAGTCGCCGGGCTTGATGAGGGAGAGGATCTTCGGGAAGCGCTGCTCGCCTACGAAGGAGATGGCGGATTCGCCGGACTCGGCGTGGTTGGCGACGACGATGCCGGGCTGGAAGAAGCGCGGGAGCATCTGTCCCCACGAGGCCCAGGGCTCGACGTCCTGGTCAACCATGGTGGAGTCGCCGGCGAGATAGATGGTGGGCTCGGCTTTGGGGCCGGACGTCGGAATCGGCTCGATGGAGATGGAGCGGACGGCGGGGTTGGTGCCGTTGAATTCGAGGGTGAGCTTGGGGTCCCAGTCGAGGTTGCCGACTTCGCGAGGCTTGAGATGGACTCGACCGGCGGTGCCGTCGGGCTTGGTGAACTCGGGGACGCGGACGTTGACGTCGAAGGAGCGGGTGACGGTCTTGCCGGCGCCGGTGGGGAGCTTCTCCAGCATGAGGCGGCGGGCTTCCGCGCGGACCGTGGTAACGGAGGCCGCTGCGCCACCGAGGGTGACCGTGATGCGGTAGTTGCCCTCGGGCACGGGGATGGAGAAGTAGAAGGGCTTGTCCGACGAGCAGACGCCCTTGGCGATGGTGGGGACAGAGTGGAGGTCCCAGCCGGCGGCGGTGTCGGTGATGAGTGTGGTGGGGGTGAGTGCAGTGGCATTCTTCCTGGAGGCGGCGCAGTCGTAGACCTTGGCGCCGGTGAGGGCAGCGGGAACGGGTGCGGATGCGGGCGGTGCAGGGGACTGGGCGGAGGCGGCGAGAGCGGCGGCGAGAAGTGAGATGGGCAAAGCGCGCATGAGGTTCCCCGGATACGAAGTGAAATCATTTCGACTGGGGAATGCTAGCACCTGGTAGCGACGGCGCGAAAGCGCTACTTGGTGACGGCGCAGGCGCAGGTGGTGAAGGACGCGGCGGAGATGTGGTCGATGGCGCAGGCGTACGCGGGCCAGTAGGAGCTGACGCGGGTGGAGTGGTCGTCGGCGTAGTAGTGGCGGTACTCGCGCTGGTAGGCCTGGCTTTCGGGCTTGGCTGCGGAGGGGTCGGACTGGAACTCGGTGGTGAGCTGGGCGAGGGAGTCGGGGGAGAAGTCGGGAACGTGGTAGGTGTCGGAAAAGGTGTAGGTGGGCGCCCAGGTGGTGTCGAGGCCGGTTTCGTTGGAGGCCATGACTACGGTGTAGTCCTTCAGGGTGGCGGTGCGGGGATCGATCCTGGCGAGGGTGAACGAGGGCAGCTCGGCGAAGACGGGGGAGATGGAGGGAAGGATCTTGACGGCGACTCCGGGGGGCGCGGATGGTGCTGGATCGGAGGTGGGCTTGAGCAGGCGGAACTCGTCGGTGTGGGAGTGGCCGAAGAGCGCGAGGCGGATGACGTCGGCGTTGGCAGCGAGGAGGTCGTTGAGCCTGTCATCGGCGAGGAACACGGTAGGGGCCGCGCCAGTGCAGATGTTGGGGTGGTTCTGGTTGTAGTTGCTCCAGACGTTGACGCCGGGCGGCACGTGGGCGAGCACCCAGGTTTGTTGATGGAGGCGGCGGGCCCGCTTCAGTTGCGTGGCGAGCCAGGCGAGCTGAGCGTCGCTGCCGGCCTGGGCTGCGGGGTCGGGCGGCGCGGAGGGATTGGCCTGGGCGGCGCAGGTTTTGTAGCTGGCCATCTGGTAGACGTCGTCGAGAACGAGGATCCGGGTGCGCGGAATGGGAAGCGAGGCGGCGTAGTAGCCGTGGGGGAAGGTGCGGAGTGCGGCGGCCTGGTCGAGTTTGGGGAGTGTGTCGACGGCGAGGCTGGCGGCCTGCGTGAGGAAGTCGTCGTGCGGACTGAGGCTGTTGTCGTGGCAGCCGGTATCGTCGTTGCCGAAGGTGATGTAGATGGGGATGGTGGGGAGCGCGGTGCGGAGGTTGGCGAGGACGTACTGCTCAGTCTTGAGGACGAAGGCGAGGAACTGCGCGTGGGTGGCGTGGGGGAAGAGGAGGTTGTAGCGGCAATCGTACTGGTGGCCGATGATGTCTCCGCTGAGGACGGCGAAGCGGGCGTGGGTGGTGTGGGCCTGGGCGTGGATGGCGTCGAGCGCGGAGCGGAAGAGGCGGTCGTCGGGGTCGCGAAGAGGCTTGATGGCGCAACGTTCGTTGATGGCGGCGTAGTCGGCGTCGCGGGTGGGGGTGTCGGGCGAGCCGAGGATCGCGGCCCACTCTTCGACGGGGGCGGCGTCGAGTCGCGGAGCTTTGACGGGGTCGCGGAGGGGGTCGAAGTGGATGTCGGAGAGGAAGAGCGCGGGGATCGGGGTGGTGGCGGTTGTCGCGGTACGGCGATGACGGGTGTGGTGGTGGCGTGGAGCTGCGAAGGCGTGGTAGGGCAGGGCGATGGTTAGGACGAGGGGGAAGAGGCGGCGGATTAGTGAGCGCATCGACAGGTCCTGAGGCTATGAAGATGAACCGGAGGCTATGATCCTGAGGCTGTGAGGAGACTGACCCCACAATAACCCTTTCCCTTCGGCTGCGCTCAGGGTCATGGTGATCATGGGGCACCCGTTAGAGGAGTTTCTCGTAGGCGTTGATCTGGGCCAGGGTGAAGGCGTGCATGTCGGCTCCGGCCTGCCAGGCGCGGTACCACTGGACGAGCCATTGCAGCGCGGCCTCGAGGTTAAGGCGGGGAGACCAGTGGAGGTCGGCGCGGGCGCGGCTGGCGTCGAGCTTGAGGTAGCCGGCCTCGTGGGCTCCGGGCTCCTCGTCGAGGATCCATTGCGCTCCATTTCCCCAGAAGCCGGTCATCTTCTCGGCGATCCAGCCGACTTCGCGGGCGTCGTCGTCATGCGGGCCGAAGTTGTAAGCGGTTGCGAACTTGGGGTCGTGCGAAAGGAGATGCTCGGCCAGGGTGATATAGCCGTGGAGCGGCTCGAGCACGTGCTGCCACGGGCGGATCGCGTGAGGGCGACGGATGCGAACGGGCTCGCCGGCGAGGAAGCCGCGCACGAGGTCAGGGATGAGGCGGTCGAGAGCCCAGTCGCCGCCGCCGATGACGTTGCCGGCGCGGGCAGTGGCGAGTGCGACTTTGTGCTCGGTGATCTTCGAGACGGAGAAGTAGGACTGGCGGAAGGCAGCGGAAACGATCTCGGCGCAGGCCTTGGAACTGGAGTAGGGGTCGTAGCCGCCGAGAGGGTCGGTCTCGCGGTAGCCCCAGGCCCACTCCTTGTTCTCGTAGCACTTGTCGGTGGTGACGGAGACGACGGCGCGGACAGAGCGGGTGCGGCGGATGGCGTCGAGTACGCGCGCTGTGCCGATGACATTGGTTTCGTAGGTGCCGATGGGGTCGTCATACGAGAGGCGAACGAGCGGCTGCGCGGCCATGTGGAAGACGACTTCGGGGTCGTAGGACTGCATGGCGGCTTCGAGGGAGGTGGCATCGCGGATGTCGCCGCGGATGTCGTCGATAACGTGGCCGATACGGGCGGCGGTGAAGAGGTTAGGCTCGGTTGCGGGGTCGAGTGCGTAGCCGCGGACGCGGGCTCCTTTAGAGGCCAGCCAGAGCGCGAGCCAGCCGCCTTTGAATCCGGTGTGGCCGGTGAGAAAGACTTTCTTGCCTTGCCAGGAGAAGGGAGTGGCAGTCATAGGATCAAGGATATACGGTCTAGTCGCGAATGGACGAAGGCGAATCACAGAGAAAGAGAGAGAGCACTGACAGAGTCTTGGGAGCACTAGAATAATGGGCACGGAGGGCTGCGATGAGGCGATGGATTCTGGGCGCGGTGCTTGCGGCATCGGGGGTTGGTGCCTGGGCGCAGGGTGCGGTGGCGCGGCCGAAGTTCGATGCGTTCGAAGTGGCTACGGTGAAGCCGGTGGATGCGGATGCGCATGCGGGCCGGCTGTTCCGGATGGGTGGGACGCATCGGTGGGTGGCGACGAATTACACGCTGAAGAACCTGATTGCGCTGGGGTACGACTTGAATCCGCGGACGATTTCCGGCGGCCCGGGCTGGATGGACTCGCAGAGTTTTGACATTGAGGCGGTGACTCCGGGGGAGGTTCGGCCAACGCGGATGGAGCAGATGCAGATGCTGCGGGCTCTGCTGGTGGAGCGGTTCGCGCTGAAGTTCCATCGCGAGGAGAAGGAGTTTTCCATTTATGCGCTGAGCGTGGCCAAGGGTGGGCCGAAGCTAAAGGCAGCAGAGAAGCCGGACGATCCTCCCCAGTTGATTGGGGTGGTGTATCCGGGGAAGATCGAGGTTCCGGCGAAGAGCGTGACGATGGACGACTTTGTGGCGATGCTGCAGCGTGCGACGCTGGACCGGCCGACGGTGAACCGTACCGGGCTGACAGGGAAGTACGACTTCGATCTGCAGTGGGCGCAGGATGAGACGCAGTATGGAGGGCAGCTGGCGAAGGCCACGGATGACTCGCAGAGCCCGCCGCTGTTTACTGCGATGCAGGAGCAACTGGGGCTGAAACTGGAGGCGACGCGTGGGATGGTGTCGGCGATGGTGGTGGATGGAGCGGCGAAGCCTGCGGCGGATTGAGTGGCGTAGCAGTCTGGGGCGGGGATTGGCAAGGTCTTTCCTGTGAATATTCTGTAAGTGCAAGGCTATGTTTCCACAATGGTTCCAACGTGCATCCTAAGGTGGACGGGCCCAAGGATGTTCTGAAACAATGACACCTTCAAGGCGGTTCTTTCTCTCAACCTCAGGTTAACCATCTCTGAGTGGCAAACAGGAGCAAAGCATATGGGAACTGTGAAGATTGGCAACAGGCTGGTGGGTGCGGGTCAACCGTGCTACATCATTGCGGAGATTGGCATCAACCACAACGGGAACGTGGATCTGGCGAAGCGCCTGATCAGCGTTGCCGTGGCTGCGGGTTGCGATGCCGTTAAGTTCCAGAAGCGCACGGTGGAAGTGGTCTATACGGAGAAAGAACTGGCCACGCCGCGCGAGAATCCTTTTGGAGCCACCAACGGCGACCTGAAGCGCGGGCTGGAATTCGGGGTTGAGGACTACGCGCACATCTCGGACTTCTGCAAGTCGCTGAAGATCGATTTCTTTGTTTCGCCGTGGGATGAGGGATCAGTGGACATGATCGAGATGTTCAAGCCTCCCGCCTACAAGGTTGCTTCGGCGTCGCTGACGGACGATCACTTGCTGCGGCACATCCGCAAGACGGGCAAGCCGATCATCGCCTCGACGGGCATGAGCACGTACGCGGAGATCGATCATGCGGTGGAGGTGCTGGGCAAGGACAACCTGATCCTGATGCACACCACCAGCACGTATCCGGCGAAGTACGAGCAACTGAACCTGCTCGCAATTCCGAACATGATCGAGCGCTATGACGTTCCGGTCGGTTACTCGGGACATGAGACGGGCATTCCGACTTCCGTAGCCGCGGTCGTTCTGGGCGCATGTTGCGTGGAGCGGCACATCACGATGGATCGCGCGATGTGGGGCTCGGATCAAGCGGCATCTCTGGAGCCGAACGGCATTTCGCGGCTGGTGCGCGACATCCGGCTGTGCGAGCAGTCGATGGGCGACGGTGTCAAGCGGGTGTACGAGGAAGAGATTCCGGTGATGAAGAAGCTTCGCCGCGTTGGGGCTGCTGTCTAAGCTGTCCTGCCGCCGCACTTTCGGGCGCCCCACCTTCGCGACAGACTCAGGGCCGCTGGGTGGGGCGTTCTTCCTTGCGTACGACGTATGTTGAAAGGGACGATGCCTCTCGATCCACAACAATTGATCTCGCTGCAAGCGATTGCGTTCGACGTGGATGGCGTGCTGACGGACGGGTCGCTGACGTGGTCAGCGGGCGGTGAAGAGTCGAAGAGCTTTTCGTTCGCGGACATTATGGGGATCTCGCTGCTGCGGCGGCTGGGGATTCGCATGGCGCTGATCTCGGGTGAGCCGTCGCCACTGGTGGATCGTTATGCGGCGAAGATGGTGATCCCGTTTGTGGCGAAGGGAACGCGAGATAAGGCGGGCGCGCTGCGGGAGTTTGCGGCGAAGTTCGACGTGTCCCTGGAACACACCTGCTTCTTCGGCGACGACGTGAACGATCTTGCGGCGATGGAAATTGCAGGGCTGTGCGCGTGCCCGTCGGATGCGGCTGCGGAAGTTCGGGCGCATGTGGAGGGACGGGGCTATCTGGCTCCGCTGCCAGGTGGGCGTGGTGCGGTACGAAGCTTCGCCGATGCTGTGCTGGCCGCGCGAAAAGTGCGCGGGCGGGATGTCTTTCAACTTCGCCCGCCGGAGTAGGGCAGGGTTTCGACGTTGGCTTAACCGTTATCATAGGATTCGATGAAACTTTCCGATTATGTCCTGAAGTTTGTCGCCGATCTTGGTGTGACCAATATGTTTCTGGTCACGGGCGGCGGTGCGATGCACCTGAACCAGTCACTTGGTGCGGAGAAGAGGATCACGGCGATCTGTAACTCGCATGAGCAGGCGTCTGCGATCTGCGCAGAGGGTTACGCGAAGGCTACGAACGGGCTGGGCGTCTGCATGGTGACGACAGGGCCAGGCGG
Organism: Acidobacteriaceae bacterium; assembly: GCA_036498865.1. Classification (GTDB taxonomy): domain Bacteria; phylum Acidobacteriota; class Terriglobia; order Terriglobales; family Acidobacteriaceae; genus Edaphobacter. The sequence continues at coordinate 17,956 of DASYEU010000066.1, forward strand.
AACGAATGCCGTGACGGGTGTTGCGGGGGCATGGCTGGATTCGACGCCGGTGCTGTACATCTCAGGGCAGGTGAAGCGGCCAGACCGCATGTTCGATGCGTCGGGCAAGCCGCTGGGCATGCGGCAACTGGGCGTGCAGGAGGTGGACATCTGCTCCATCGTGCGACCGATTGTGAAATATGCCGAGACCGTGCTGGACCCGATGGACATTCGCTACCACCTGGAGAAGGCGGTGTACCTGGCGATGAATGGCCGGCCGGGACCGGTGTGGGTCGATATTCCGCTGGATGTGCAGGCGTCGCCGATTGACGAGACGAAGCTGCGCGGATTCGACCCGGCGGAGTTTGCCGATGCTGCTTCGATCCATGGGACGGCAGATGTGCCGGCTGACGTGGCGCGGGTGATTGAGGCGTTCAACGCCTGTGAGCGTCCTCTACTGTTCGCGGGAAATGGCATCCGGCTGGCGCACGCGGAAAAGGAGTTCGAAGAGTTGCGCAAGGTTCTTGGCGTGCCCACGGTCGCGACGTGGTGCGCGGCGGACCTGGTTCCGTCGGACGATCCGACGTATGTGGGAAGGCCTGGATCAGTGGCCGCTCGCGGAGCAAATTTTGCGCTGCAGAATTGTGATTTTCTGCTGGCGATCGGCGTGCGGCTGGACTTTGCCATTACGGGATATGCTCCGCATAATCTGGCGCGCGAGGCGTACAAAATTGGGGTTGATATCGATCCCGCGGAGTTGGCGAAGCTGCATCCCTATCTGCAGCAACCGGTGTGCGCGGACGCGAAGGACTTTCTAACCGAACTGCTGAAGCACAAGGACAAGTTGAAGCGGCGGAACATCGATGCGTGGCTGGACCGATGCGCCGACTGGAAGACTCGCTACCCGGTGGTGACGGATGAGCATCGCAAGCCAGAGGGACTGGTCTCCATCTTCAACCTGGCGGAGGTGCTGGGCGAGGAGGTGAGCCCGAACGACCGGCTGGTCGTGGGGAACTCGGGGTCGGCCATTGAGATTTATCTGCTGGCGTGCCCGACGCTGCACTCGCAGCGCCTGTATCACACCGCAGGACTGGGCGCGATGGGATATGCGATTCCGATGGCGATTGCCGTAGCGATTGCGAATCCGGGGCGCGAGGTGATTGCGGTGGATGGCGACGGCGGATTCCAGTTCAACATTCAAGAGTTGGAGACGATCCACCGGCTGCAGTTGCCGATCAAATTCTTTGTCCTGAATAACGATGGGTACAGCTCCATTCGCGCATCGCAGAAAGCGTACTTCGGCAGCGCGAACATTGGTGCAGATTCAACCACGGGCTTGACCGTTCCGAACCTGTCGAAGGTAGGCGCAAGTTATGGGTTGGGGACCTACGTGATCAAGGATCAGACTCATCTGAGAGACGAGGTTCGCACGGTGCTGGATATGAAGGGGCCCGTTCTGTGCGACGTGGTGGTGCTGCCGGATGAGGTTCGCGCGCCTCGGTTGCAAAGCTATCAGAAGCCGGATGGGTCGTTCGTGTCGAAGCCGCTGGAGGATTTATTCCCGTTCCTGCCGCGCGAAGAGTTCCTGGCCAACATGATTGTGAAGCCTTTGCCCGAATGAGATTTGCCTGAGCGTACCCGGTACGCTGGAGTCCTATGTCGCACACATACGGCATCATGCAAGGCCGCCTCGCTCCGCCGGAAGACGGACGCTTCCAGTCGTTTCCGCGGCGGGCATGGCGCGAGGAGTTTGCTCGGGCGCGCGCGGCAGGGCTCGACTACATCGAATGGATCCACGATGAGTATGGACGGACGGCCAATCCGATCTTCTCGGAGTCGGGGATGGCGGAGATGGACGAACTGAAACGCGAGTTCGGGATCGCCACGCCCGCACTGTGCGGAGACTGGTTTATGGACTTTCCGTTGGTCCGCTGTACGGAGGGCGAACGGGCCGATCGCGAGCGGCATCTGCACGAGCTGATTCCGATTGCCGCTCGGATTGGGGCGAAGCGCATTGTGCTGCCATTTGTCGATCAGTCGAAGATGACGACGGACGAAGAGAAGCAGGCGGTGATCGACACGCTGTTGCGGGCTCTGCCGGTGGCCGAGGAACATGGGGTGGAATTGCACCTTGAGGCGGACTTCAATCCAGCCGACTTTGCAGCGTTCCTGGCAAGGATCGACCACCCGAGCCTGAAGGTGAATTGGGACTCGGGGAACAGTTCGGGGTTGGGGTATATTGCGCACGAAGAGTTCGCGGCGTATGGCGGACGGATCGGGTCGGTACACATCAAAGATCGCTACAAGAAGCCCGAGGGCGGAGTGGAGACGAGGCCGCTGGGGAAGGGCTCGGCGGACTTCGACGATGTGTTTCGGGCAATGCAGAGCATCGGGTATGCCGGTGGCGTGACGCTGCAGGTTGCGCGCGGTACGGACAATGACGAAGTCAACTTCATCAAGGATCAACTCGCCTTTGTGAAACGATACTGGTAGGAGCGACGATGCCGATTTCTGCGGACAACCTGAAGCTCGATGCGCTGTTCTCGCTCGAGGGCAAAACCGCTGTTCTGACGGGGGCGTCCGGATTTCTGGGGCGCACGTTTGCGCTGGCGCTGCTGGCGAATGGAGCGCGTGTGGTGGCCCTGGGGCGCAGCGCACGGCTTCAGCAGGAGGCCGCGGGATGGGCGAATGAGTTTGGCGCGGAGAAGATCGCGGTCCACCAGATCGATATGTACGACGTGCCCGCTCTGAATGCGCTCTGTGAGCAGATTGCGGCGGCGGAGAAGTCGATCGATGTCCTCATCAACAATGCGCACGAGTTGGGCGCGGTGACAGGTTTCAATGTTCCGGAAGGGTCGCTGGAGAATTCGACCTTTGACCAGTGGCAGCGGAATCTGCAGGGCGGCGTGTACTGGGCGGTACAGACGACGCAGCGCCTGGGCGCGAAGATGAAGGCGCAGGGGCGCGGGTCGATTATCAACATTGCGACGATGTATGCGTCGGTGGCGCCGCGGCCGCAGTTGTACGAGGGTACGGCGTCGTTGAATCCTCCGGGCTACTCCGCGTCGAAGGCGGCGCTGGTTGCGTTCACGCGGTACACGGCAAGCTTTTGGGGACGCGAGGGTGTGCGGGCCAATTGTATTTCGCCGGGCCCGTTTTCGAATACAGAGGATGTGGAAGGGCAGAACTCGGTGACGGAGGATTCGCCGTTTGTGCAGCGCCTGAAGGGCTACACTGTGCTGAACCGTATTGGGCGGCCTTTGGAGTTGTGCGGTGCGCTGGTGTTTCTGGCATCGGATGCGAGCAGCTATGTGACCGGGCAGAACCTGAATGTCGACGGTGGATGGACGGCGGTTTAGCGCCGTGGATGGGGTGGTGACCTTCGGATGGATCTGCGCTTAGACAACCAGGTGGCGTTTGTGGCCGGCTCCTCCCGGGGAATCGGCAAGGCGATTGCAGCGGCGTTGCTTGCGGAGGGCGCGCGTGTTGTGCTGACTGGACGCGATGAAGCGTCGCTGCGCTCGGCGGAGAAGGAGTTGTCGACGCCGGCGAATCACGACCGCGTGTTGGCGATCTGCGGAGACTTCACGGATTCGGCAACGATTGCAGCGGCTTTGGAGAGCACGATGTTGCGCTTTGGCCGCATCGATCACCTGGTGGCGAATCTTGGGACCGGCAGCGGCAAGCCAGGATGGGATCAGCCGGACGAGGAGTGGGGACGCCTGTTCGAGCTGAACTTCTTTGCGTCGACGAGGCTTGCGCAAGCAGTGCTGCCCCGTTTGCTGACGAATGCGGAGGGCGGGTCGATTTTGTTTATTTCGTCGATCGTCGCGATTGAAGCGACGCCTGCTCCGCTGCCGTATTCGGCTGCGAAGGCTGCGCTGGTGAACTACTCGAAAAATCTGGCGCGGCAGCTTGGACCGCAAAAGATTCGGGTGAATACGATTGCTCCGGGGAATGTTTATTTCCCGGGTGGATCGTGGGAGAGGCACTTGAACAATCGCCGCGAGGCGGTGGAATCCATGCTGCAGCGCGAGGTGCCACAGCAGCGCTTTGGGACACCGGAAGAGATTGCGTCGCTGGCGGTATATCTTTGTTCGCCGCACGCGGCGTTTGCGACAGGCGGATGCTTCGTGATGGATGGCGGGCAGACACGCAGCTTGTAGACTGAGGGGACAATGGAAACATCGAACAATCGGGTGCGCGACCTTTTTGACCTGGCGGGCCGCGTTGCGATCGTGACGGGTGGCGCGGGGTTGCTGGGGTATCACCATGGAGCGATCCTGGCCGCGGCCGGCGCGCATGTTGTGCTGCTGGATCTGGCGGTGGCGAAGCCGGAACTGCGTGCTGAACAACTACAACGAGAACATGGGCCGGAGTGCCTGGGGTTGGCAGCGGATATTACGAGCGAGGAGTCTCTGGCTGGGGCGTGCGACGCAATCATCGCGAAATTCGGGCGCATCGATATTTTGATCAACAATGCGGCGAACAATCCGAAGGTTGAAGACGATCCGAAGGGCGAGCCAAAGCAGTGGTCGCGGTTGGAGAATTTTCCGCTGGCCGTGTGGAATGCGGACATTGCGGTTGGTCTGACCGGGGCGTTTCTCTGCTCGCGCATCTTTGGGCAGGAGATGGTGAAGCGGAATGCGGGTGTGATCCTGAATATTTCGTCGGACCTTGGAGTGATTGCGCCGGACCAACGGCTGTATCGCAAGGAGGGACTCGCGGAGGATCAGCAACCGGTGAAGCCGGTGACGTATTCAGTAGTGAAGACGGCGCTGATTGGGCTGACGCGGTATCTGTCGACGTACTGGACGGCGCACAATATTCGCGTGAATGCAATTTCTCCGGGCGGTGTATTCGCCGGGCAACCGGATGAGTTTACGGCGAAATTGCATCAGCTGATTCCGATGGGACGAATGGCCCAGAAGGATGAGTACCAGGGGGCGGTACTGTTTCTGTGTTCGGATGCGAGTTCGTACATGACAGGACAGAATCTGATTGTCGACGGCGGCCGCAGTGTCCTATGAAGGGAAGAACAACGTGGAGGTCCATCCAGAGCATCCTCCGGTTGTGCCTCTCCCGCAAGATCCCTTTGTGCCGAAGGGAGCGCTGCGACGCCTCGTCGATCTGTTTCCTGCGGGCCAGTTTGTTCGGTACTTGGTGGTCGGAGCGTTCAATACACTTTTCGGGTACGTCAGCTATGCAGTGATCCTGACTCTGCTGAATGGAGCGCTACCAGGAAAGTACCTGTACCTTACGGTGATGGCGGCTTCGATCCTCAGCATGCCGTGGAATATTTCGATCGCGTATTTCGGATATAAGTTCTTCGTCTTTCGGACGAAGGGAAATTATCTGGCTGAATGGTTGAAGTGTTTCGCCGTCTACGGGACAGGGATGATTCCGGGGCTGGTCGCATTGTCTGCCTTGACGCGCTTCCTGCAATCGGTGATTCACAGCCATGCTGCGTGGCTGCATGGGCTACTGGCTGCGGCAGAAGCGCATCTAAGTGGACGGAGTTTGACGCTAGTGCAACATGTCGCGACGGGGAAGTCCATGGCCGGGTATATCGCGGGAGCCCTGGTGATCGGGGTATCCACGATCTACAGCTTTGTGGGCCACAAAAAAGTTACGTTTCGTCCGAAGCCGGACACCGTTGAGCCAGCGTAGGTAACGGAAGATTCACAGGTCCGGTTTGGTGAGTTAGCGAGCCTAGCCTTACACTTCTGAAAAGAACACGACTTCGTTGCGAGGACACCAGTTGAAGACCGTCAGCATCGTTACACATGCGTACAACGAAGAAGACAATATCGAGGCCCTCTATCTGCGGGTGCGGGAGATCATGCAGGCTTACCCGCAGTATGCGTATGAGCACATTTTTATCGATAACCACTCGACGGATGCGACGGTCGCAATCCTGAAGCGGATTGCCGCCGCGGACGAGCATGTGAAGGTGATTGTGAACGCCCGCAACTTTGGGCACATCCGCTCTCCGATTCATGCGTTGCTGCAGGCGCGTGGCGACGCGGTGATCGGCATTGCATCCGACTTTCAGGAACCGCCGGATCTGATTCCGGAGATGCTGGCTGCGTGGGCCGAAGGCTACAAGATGGTGCTGTGCATCAAGAAAGCTTCCGGCGAGAACGGCCTGGTGTACTGGCTACGCAAACAGTATTACCGGACGGTAGAGCGGCTTAGCTCGGTGGAGACGATTCAGAATTACACGGGCTTTGGGTTGTACGACCGCGAGGTGGTGGACCTGGTCCGTGGGTTCAACGATCCGTATCCGTATTTCCGCGGGATCATTGCAGAGATCAGCCTGCCGAACAAACGGCTGTTCTTCCACCAGCCTGCGCGAAAACGCGGGATCACCAAGAACAATTTCTATACGCTGTACGACATCGCCATGCTGGGATTCGTCAGCACGTCGAAGGTGCCGTTGCGGCTAGCGACGTTTGCGGGATTCATTGGCGCGATGCTGAGCTTCCTGATTGCGCTGGGCTACCTGATCGCGAAACTTGTTCTTTGGAGGACGTTCTCGGTCGGCGTTGCTCCAATGATCATTGGCGTGTTCTTTTTGCAGTCTCTGATGCTGGTGTTCTTCGGAATCCTCGGAGAATATATCGGCGCAATCTACACCAAGGTGCAGCAACGGCCGCACGTTGTTGAAGAGGAGCGTATCGGGTTCGAGTTTCCGCCATCGCCGCCCAGTCCGATTGCTCAGGCTGCGGCTTCCACTGCTTCGATGTCCCTGAAGCCGTAGGCGGTACGCGGCACGTTATTTTTGAATGTTCAACCATGCAGTTCCTGGAGGGCCATCATCAAAGACCTGGTCAAGAAGCAGCTCAGTCAATCCGTCGCAACTATCACCGCCGTTCTGAACGATGAGTCGATTCATGACGCCGTAGTCGAGGCAGGCGCTCTCACGGCCAAGGCGATGAAGTCCGGGAGCAAGCTGATGGTATGCGGCAACGGCGGCTCTGCGGCCGATTCGCAGCACCTGGTGGCGGAGTTTGTGTCGCGCCTGACAGTGGATCGGCCGGCGCTGCGTGCAGTTGCGTTAACCACAGACTCCAGTATTCTGACGGCGATCGGCAACGACTACAGCTACGACAATGTGTTTGAGCGGCAGGTGGAAGCGCTGGGACGAGAGGGCGATGTGCTGCTCGCGATCTCGACCAGCGGCAACTCGAAGAATTGCGTGAAGGCGCTGAAGCTGGCGCGCGGCATGGGAATCCACACGGTTAGCTATACCGGGAACGGTGGTGGAGGCATGAAGGAGCTCTCCGACATCAACGTAATCATTCCGTCGAAGATCACGATGAATATTCAAGAGTCCCACCTGGCGCTGGAACATATCTTCTGCATGATTGTGGAGCGCTGCTATTTTGGACCGGACTTCGGCTGCTAGTTCCTGAGCAACTGACCGAAAACAACTCATCCCGTACTGGATCGACGCGCCCTGAGATGGGTTTGCTCGGAGAACGATACATGGCACAGCCGCTTTCGCAAGTTGATTTGAACCTGGTGCTGACGCAGACCCAGGAGCTGTGGGCGGAGATGCGCGGGCGGCGGCTGTTTCTTACCGGAGGCACTGGCTTCTTTGGTTGCTGGCTGGTGGAGAGCTTCTGCCATGTGAATCGGGCCCTGAGGCTGGACGCGCGGGTGACTGTGCTGTCGCGGGATCCAGCAAAGTTTCTGGCGAAGTGTCCGCATCTGGAGGGCGACCCCGCGATTACGTTGCTGGCGGGAGACGTTCGCGACTTTGCGTTTCCGGGGGGCGAGTTTGCGTACGTGATCCACGCGGCTACCGAGACTACGGCGAGAATGGGCCCGAGCGCTCCGCAGGAGATGCTGTCGACGATCCTTGCCGGGACCGAGCGAACGCTCGCGTTTGCTGCGGAGGCTGGGACACGTAAGTTTCTGTTGACGAGTTCCGGCGCGGTGTATGGACGGCAACCGGCGGAACTGACACATGTACCGGAAAGCTACGCGGGCGGCCCGGACACGCTGGATGCGGCAAGCGTGTATGCGGAAGGGAAGCGGCTCTCCGAGCTGATGTGTGCCCTGCAGCAAAAGGCTTTGGCAGCGAAGGGGGCGGCGTTCGAAGCGAAGATTGCGCGGTGCTGGGCGTTCTGCGGGCCTCACCTTCCGCTGGATGCGCACTTTGCGATTGGTAACTTTATTGGTGACGTGATCGCGGGACGTCCAATTTCGATCGGCGGCGATGGCACGGCGCGTCGGTCGTACCTGTATGCGGCGGACTTGGCGACCTGGCTGTGGACGATTCTATTTCGCGGACCCGCACTGGTTCCGATCAACGTGGGTTCGGGGCACGATGTGAGTATTCGCGAGCTGGCGGAGGTGGTGGCGGTGACTCTGGCTCCGGAGACGGAGATCCGCGTCGCCAGACAGGCAGTGCCCGGCGCGGCGCCTTCGCGCTATGTGCCCTCGGTTGAGCGAGCTGACGCGCTGCTGGGGCTGCGCGTAACGGTGGAATTGGACGAGGCAATTCGGCGCACGTTTGATTGGGCTAAAACCGCGTAAACACGTGTGGCGCGTGTGGGTAAGATTTGGGCGCCGGTTTGGTATCCTTGGAAGATATGGGTGACACAGCAGAAGATCTTCGCGAACGGATCCTCGAATTAACTGCGCAGTATTATGCGGCCAAGTTTCCGGCTCGGGAGTTTGTGGCGGGCGAGTCCACCGTGCCTGTATCCGGCAAGGTGATTGGCGCGGACGACATTTGCTCCGTGGTGGATTCGGCGCTGGATGGATGGTTCACGACCGGGCGCTTTGCCAAGGAGTTCGAGCGGCAGTTGGCGCGATTCCTGGGCGTGCGTTCGGCCAGCCTGGTGAACTCGGGCTCGAGTGCAAACCTGGTAGCGCTCAGCGCGCTGACTTCGCCGAAGCTGGGGCCGCGGCAGTTGAAGCCGGGCGACGAAGTGCTGACCGTTGCAGCAGGTTTTCCGACAACGGTGAACCCGATCTTCCAGAACCGACTGGTGCCGGTGTTTGTGGACGTGTCGCTGCCGACGTATGAGATTGACGCCACCAAGCTGGAGGCGGCTTATAGTCCGAAGATGAAGGCGGTGATGATTGCGCACACGCTGGGCAATGTCTTTGACCTGGATGCGATTACGGCGTTCTGCAAGAAGTACAACCTGTGGCTGGTGGAAGATTGCTGCGACGCGCTGGGATCGACCTGGAAGGGACGGAAGGTGGGGACGTTCGGCGACATTGCGACGGTGAGCTTCTATCCTGCGCACCACATTACGATGGGCGAGGGCGGCGCCGTGATGACGGACAAGCCGATCCTGCAGGTGCTGATCGACAGCTTCCGCGACTGGGGTCGCGACTGCTGGTGCGAGCCGGGCAAAGACAATACGTGCGGCAAGCGCTTCGATTGGCAACTGGGTACGCTGCCTTGCGGGTACGACCACAAGTACACGTACTCACACATTGGGTACAACCTGAAGGCGACAGATATGCAGGCGGCCCTGGGGCTGTCGCAGATTGCGAAGCTGCCACATTTTGTGGAACGCAGGAAAGAGAACTTCGCCTATCTGAAGGCGGCGTTGAAGCCGCTGGAGGAGTTCCTGATCCTGCCGCAGGCCAGCGAGAACTCGGACCCAAGCTGGTTCGGCTTTCCGATTGGCGTGAAGAAGGATGCGCCGTTTACTCGTGATCAACTGACACAGGCATTGGAGACGCAGAAGATTGGGACACGGCTGCTGTTTGCGGGGAATCTGCTGCGGCAGCCGGCCTATGAGGGTTGGGAGTATCGCGTAGTCGGTGATCTGACGAACACCGACTTTGTGATGAACCAGGTGTTCTGGATCGGGGTGTTTCCTGGGCTGACGAAGGAGATGCTGGATTTTATTGTGAAGACAGCAAGCGACTTTGTGGCCACGGCGAAGAGTGGGTTGGTGGTGGTGTAGACGAAAAGCGAATCACAGAGAGCACAGAGAAGAGAGAACACAGAGGGCTTGCCGGTGAGGTGAGCCGTGTGTGTTTAATGTGCGGGGTTGCGGTTAGGTGAGAGCAGGCGTACGGTGATGATCATAGCGGGGACGAGGAAGGCGAAGGAGCCGAGGACCCACATGATGACTGCGCCGAGGATCTGGTCTTCGAGTATGGGTAGGCCGAATGGGTTGGGGTGCGCGATGTAGTACGGGTAGACCGGCCGGTCGCAGAAGGTTAGGAAGCCGGAGAGCAGCGTCATGACGATGTCGGAGAGGGCGAGGTAGACGAGTGCGCTCCACTCGACGGGGCGGCAACGCGCGGGCCACGGGCGGAGGATGGTGAACCAGAAGAACAACGACGTGAAGAGGAAGCAGAGGTGCTCGGTGGCGTGTATGGTTTCGTTCTCGAGCGCGAGGTCATAGGCGGCTGGGGCGTGCCAGGCGAGGTAGCCGAGGTTCATCAGGAAGAATGCAATGGCGGGCGTGACCAGCCATTCGGCGAAGTGGCGCAGGGGGCGGAGCCGCAGAAGCGGACCGAGGATCGTGCGGGTGACGGGCGCGGGCAGGCCGCGGAGCAGTGGGACAACGGGCAGACCGTAGAGCAGTAGCATGGGGATCGCGGACATCAGGAGAAGATGCTCGACCATGTGTACGGTGAGCATTGTGTCGGCGAAGCCGTCGAGCGGGGATGCGATGGCGATCCAGAGGAATGCAAGGCCGCCGAGGAAGGAACCGAGGCGGGCGTCGTTGAACTGCGCGCGGCGTGTGCGGCGGATCAAGAGCCAACCGCGGATGTAGAGGGCCGCAGCGATGACGATGGCGAGAGTAAGGCCAATGGGTGGAGAGTAGTCGGCGAAGATAGCGCGTGCAGCGTCCGGCATGGGCTATTGCGGTTTCTGAGCGGGTGGTTGTTCCGCGAGGGGGCGAGAGGCGTCGACGGCGGGTGCGAGGTCGCCGTGCAGGGTGAGGAGGAAGCGCATGAGCGCCTTGGTCTCCGCGGGGTTGAGTGCGTTGCCGTAGGCAGGCATGTTGCCGCCGCCCTGCAGCACCTGGCGGATGATCTGATCTTCGGTCATGCGTGACGCGACGGCATCGAGCGCGGGGCCGCGTTGTCCGCCGGAGCCGTCGAGCGAGTGGCAGTTGCGGCACTGCTTGTTCTGCAGCACAAGAGCGCCCTGGCGCTCGAGCGGCGTGCGATTCTCAAGCAGTTTGGGCGGAAGCGGCGCGCTAGTCCACGCATCCATGATGGGACTCCACGGAGTGTAGGTGCCGAGATGGGTGAAGATGCCGAGCGTGACGGCGATGACCGAGACCATCAGAACCGCCACAGGACGACGCGCCCAGTGGCGTTCGCCCTCGCCGGCAAGGAGCGGCAGCAGAAGCATGGCCGCGATGCCAAGGACGGGCGCGATCAGAATGACCGGTGTCTCAAGATTTGCGGGCAGGAATGCGAGGACTGCATAGATCCAGAGGAACGCGAAGTCGGGCTTGGGGACCGTCTGGATGATGGTGGGGTCGGGCGTGCCGGTGGGACCGAAGGGGCCGAAGAAGAAAGCGCAGGCCATGACGGCGAAGATAATTGCGGCGGCGAAGACGGCGTCTTTCCATGCGGCGTCGGGGACGAAGGGGATGCCGGTTCGCTCGGTGAGGTCGTGGTACTCGCGCTCGTAGGTAGCCTTAGTGACGATGCGGCCGGGCATGGGCCAGTCGCTGACGCCGTGCTTGAGCGTCATGAAGATGTGGATGAAGGCGAAGGCGAGCAGCATGCCCGGAATGACGAAGACATGCAGCGTGAAGAAGCGGGAGACGGTGGCTCCGCCAATGATGGGCGCGCCCAGCAACAGATGGACTAGCGGGGCGCCAACGAAGGGAACACGGCTCATGATGGAAGCGCCGATGCCGAGGCCCCAGTAGGCATCCTGGTCGAAGCGCATGACCTGGCCGGTGAAGGCCATACCGAGCGTGAGGAGCAACAGGCCAACGCCGATGATCCAGGTAAGCTCACGCGGAAACTTGTATGCGCCGAAGAGGAATACCTGCGCCATGTGGATGAGCACGATGGCGATCATGAAGTCCGAGCCCCACCCATGCAGCGCGCGGAGGAACCAACCGAGCGGGATGTTGTGATTCAGAATGCCGAGGCTGGTCCACGCCTCGTTGGCCGACGGGCTGTAGACGAGCGCGAGGAGAATGCCGGTGACGACCTGCAGGATCAGCAGAACTGTGGCGGCGCTGCCAAAGACATACCACCAGCTGGCGTTGTTCGCGGGCGTGGGATGCGTGGCCGCGTCGGTGAGCGGCTTGATGATGCCGAGGCGGCGCTCGATCCACTCGTATGCGTCTATGGCGGATTGCTTCAGGCCGGCCATTCGGACCTCCCTTCAACGGGCGTCGACGCGGCAGAGTTGGCGGCTGGAGTGATCTGTGTAAGCGGCTTCGGTTTGTTGCAGGAAGCTTCCGTGGCGAGAGTGGGCATGTCGCCGGCGTGGATGAGCAGGGAATCGCCGCTGAGTTGGTAGCGGTACTCGAAGAGGCCACGCTCGGGCGGACCGGAGGCGCGGCTGCCGTCTTCGTAGTAGGCTCCGCCGTGGCAGGGGCAGAGGAAAAGCTTGGACTGCGCGAACCAGCGCACCGGGCAACCAAGGTGCGCGCAGTTGATGGCGAAGACCTGGAACTCGCGGTCGGAGATGCGGCGGACCCAGGCGGCGGTCTTCGCGGTATCGCCGTCGTCGAAGCTCGCGACAGGCGAGCGGAAGTTTGCGAGCCGCGTTTCGCCAACGGGGAAGTCGGTGAGCGGGCCGAGAGGAATCCACGCGCCGGGATTGGCATTTTTCTTCAGGGCAGGGCCAAGGAGATAGCCGACCAGGGGCACGGCGAGGACTGCGCCAACAGCTACGTTGAGAGCGACGGAGAGCTTGAAGAGAAAGGCGCGGCGAGTGTGCGCGGCGGCCTTCGCTTCGGGCGACGGTGCGTCAGTGGCCGGGGGCGTCGAGGCTGGTTGATTGAGGTCGCTCATAAATGTCTCCGCTTGCTACGGGTGTTGCTGGTAGACCTGGCCCGGCGTCGCGATGCGATGCGAGGTGAGCCACGCGACGGTGTCGGCGATCTCCTGATCGGTCATGGCGCCGGCGGCAGGTGTGGTCACGTAGGAGCGCCAGTCGTGCGGGCCCTTCGCGGTTTGGCCGGCGAGGATGAAGCTGCGCAGGCCTTGATCGCTGACCAGCGCAAGGTAGGAGGGGTCGACCAGTGAGCCGGTGACGACGCCGCTATCGAGCCGCGTGCCGGCGCCATCGGTTCCGTGGCAGCGGGCGCAGAAGAGGGCATAGGACTTCTCGCCCTGAGCCGCGTTGCCGGATGCGTTGCTGGCGTACGCAGGCGGGGTTTGGCCGGAGAGCGCGTTGGGGTTTCCCCAGGCTTGCTGCATCCCCGCCGCTAAGATCGCGATCTGGTGGTCGGTAAGCGTGCCGCCTTTCGATTGAGCGAAGGGAGGCATCATGGTGCCGGGTACGCCGTTCGCCGTGACACGTTCGATGTTGGCGGCTCCGGCGATGGCGAGGTAAACGGGATTCGCAAGCGAGAGCGCCGCTCCGTTCTTGCCGTTGACGCCATGGCAGGAGGCGCAGTTCTGGTTATAGAGCGTGGCAAAGTCGGCGACCTGTTCGGGGCGCGGAGTTTCAGAGTGCGGGCCTGGCTTTCCGGGTGCTCCGTTGCAGCCCGCGAGGACGAGCGCGGTTGTGCCTGCCATCAGCAGGGTCGTGATTGCGCGCTGGAACGGCAGTCTCATGAGTGGCTGTCTTTCTCTTGCGGATGATCGGGTTGGTCAGTGTGAAGGCCGGCGCGGACGGAGAAGGGCAGCGCCTGGAATTGCCTGGTGCGCACCTTGGCTTGCAGGTTGACGACGTAGCCGCAGACGAGGCCGTAGGCGATCATCGACAGAATGAACCAGAACCAGTCGATGCGCTCATCCAGAATAGGACTGACGATTCCGATAGCAGAGTAGAGAATTCCGGTCATGATGAGCGGCGTCATAAAGCCGGCGGTGACGATCGGATAGCGGGGAAACATCGGCAGCATGGCACCGTAGAGCAGGCCAACCAGCAGCGAAATGAATCCGTGAATCGCGATTGCGGCGAGCAGTCCCTCCATGTGGAACTGGCCGAGGAAGGTGTCGCTGGCTCCGGCCCAGCTTACGAACCCGCCGGCTGCGAGCAGGTTCACGGCATACCAGAAGCTGTGGTACTTCACGACGCTGAAGATGCCTGCCGGGACGGTCATCGCGATTCCGCCGGCTATGCCTCCGCGAATGCCAGTGGTAATGCGGAAGGTCTCGACGGGGAGGATCGTGCGAGGCGTATCGCTTTCGGGATGGCGGCGTTCGCGCTCGGCCAGTGTGCGGACGCTGACGCTGGCGATTTCTTCGCCGGTGACGGCGACGCCCTCATGCTGCTCGTGCGGAAGCACCTGCAGGAACCAACCGACGATGCCTGCGATGGACAGGAGCAGGCCGAGGACCCCGATCACGGCACTGGTGACGAGACCCGTGGCGCCGAGAGAGATGCCGAGTGCGAGCACCAGCGGCCACGCCGTGGGGCGCGGGAGGTGAATCACGTTCGGGTCGGCGTTCGAGTGGTCCTGCATGGTGTCTCCTTTCCCGGAATGTTAGCGGCCGAGTACGTAAACGACGGTGAAGACAACAACCCAGACGGCGTCGACGAAATGCCAGTAGAGCGAGAGGACTTCGAGGCGGCCAGTGTGTTTGCTGTTGAGTGAGCCTGTGAGTGAGAAGATAGTTGCGAGCGAAAGCATTATCAGGCCGACGACGACGTGAGTCGCGTGCAGTCCGACGAGCGAATAGAACGTGGTGCCGAACAGGTTGGTGCTGATGGTGAGGTGATCGTGAACGATCAGCTTGTACCACTCCTGCGCGGTGCCGGCGAGGAAGATGCCGCCAAGCAGGACGGTCGCGGCCAGCCAGAGGGATGTGGCGGCGCGCTTGCCATGATGCAGTGCGGACGCGGCAAAGTGAACGGTGGCGCTCGATGAGAGCAGGCAGATGCTGGTGAAGATCGGGACTTCGAGAACGTCGTGGGGTGTGGGGCCAGTCAGGCTCTTGCCCAGGTAATACAGGTAGGCCACGATGAAGATGAGGAAGATGGCAGCTTCCGCAAGGATGAGGCACGCCATGCCCACAATGCCGCGCGAGGGCAGTTCCCATGCGGCGTCCGGGGCTTGCGGGATGACGGCGGTTTCGCTCAACGGATGGTCCTCCTCTCTATTCGTAGTGGCTGTCGGGGTCGTCGGGATGCTTCAGGTCCCACAGGGGACGGCGGCTTTCGACGGTTGGCGTTTCGGCGAAGTTATAGTGGGGCGGCGGCGAAGAGGTAGACCATTCGAGCGTCCACGCATCCCACGGATCGGGACCCGCCACGTCGCCCTTGAAGTACGACCAGATCATGTTGTAGACGAACAGCAGCGTGCCGATGGTCTGGAAGATGGCGCCACTGGAGACGATGATGTTCCACATCATCCAGCCGCGGTCGGCTTCGTAGGTATAGATGCGGCGAGGCATGCCTTCGAGGCCGGGGATGTGCATGAAGTCGAACGTCAGATGGAAGCCGATGAGGAAGATCCAGAAGTGCCATTTGCCGATCTTCTCGCTGAGCATGCGGCCGGTCACCTTCGGATACCAGTAGTAGAAGGCGGAGAACAGCATGAAGAGGATCGCGCCCACCAGTACGTAGTGGAAGTGGGCGACGACGAAGTAGGAACCGCCGAGCTGCCAGTCGAACGGTGCGACCGACAGCATGATGCCGGTCAGGCCTGCGATGAGGAATTGGAAGAGGAAGCCGATCGCGAACATCATCGACGCGGTGAAGTGAATTTTGCCGCCCCATAGCGTGGCCAGCCAGTTGAAGATCTTGATCCCGGTGGGCACCGAGATCGCCATGGTGGCAAGAACGAAGAAGGTATTCGCTCCGGCGGTCATGCCTACCGTGAACATATGGTGGGCCCACACACTCAGGCTGATGAAGCCAATGCCGACGGACGCAGCGACCATCGCCGGATAGCCGAAGATCGCCTTCCGCGAGAAGACGGGGATGATCTCGTTGGCGAAGGCGAATGCGGGCAGAATCAGAACGTAGACCTCGGGATGTCCGAAGATCCAGAAGAAATGCATCCACAGCACGGCCGAACCGCCAGCCTGAGTGTCGAAGAAGTGTGAGCCGAGGTAGCGGTCGAGCATCAGCATGATCTGCGCCGCCGTGAGCGGGCTGATGGTGACAAAGACCAGTCCGGACATGACCAGGTAAAGCCAGACCAGGAGCGGCATGCGGCTGAGCTTCATCCCGGGACAGCGCATGCAGAGCGTGGTTGCCACAATGTTAGCGGCGGTACCGATGGTGCCGACGCCGCTCAGCAGAATCGCGAGCGTCCAATAGTCCGTGCTGTGTCCGGGCGAGAAGGCTCGCATGGTGAGTGGCGCGTACGCCCACCAGCCGACGTCCGGAGCGCTGCCTGCCCCGTAGAGGCCGCTGCCGCCCAGGTAGCTGAAGTACAGCAGGAACCCGCCGAAGGCTGAAATCCAGAAGCTGAAGGCATTCAGGCGCGGGAAGGCCATGTCGCGCGCGCCGATCATCAGCGGGATTAGGTAGTTGCCGAAGCCGAAGAGGATCGGCATCCCGACAAAGAAGACCATCGTGGTGCCGTGCATGGTGAAGAGCTGGTTGAATACCTGGGGCGAGACGAAGTGATTGTTGGGTACCGCGAGCTGGACTCGCATCAGCAGGGCTTCAAAGCCGGCGATGACGAGGAAGATGAGTGCGTAGCCGATGTACATCAGCCCGATCTTCTTGTGGTCGACAGTGGTCACCCAGTCGTGCACCACCTCCAACCAGAGGCGGCGATGCATTGTGGGTGTCGGTATCGCTTGAGTCGCCATGCGGTTTCCTTCCTGACTACTTCAGCGTCATCAGGTACGCGGTTACGGCATCGAGGTCGTGTTGGCTGAGGTGCATCGGAGGCATCAGCACTCCGGGTTTGAAGTGGGCCGGGTCTTCGACAAAGGCGCGAACGTTTTCCGGAGTGTTGACTACGGATCCGGAGGCGAGAGTATCGCGGCTGGCAAAGTGAGTCAGGTCGGGGCCGAAGGTGCCGGTCGCGACGGTGCCCGCTACCGTATGGCAACTAATACAGGCCGTGTGCTGGAAGACCTTGCGGCCGTCTGCGGCGGCGGAGTTGTCGGAATCATTAGCGGCCTTCTGCTGCTGGTGCGCAACCCAGGCGGCGAAGGCAGCGGGCGTATCCCCGTAGACGCGGAGCAGCATCTTGGCATGCTGCGTACCGCAGTATTGTGCACACTGGCCAAGGTAGAGGCCCGGCGCTTCGGGATCGAGCCACATGGTGTTCACACGGTTGGGAATCAGGTCCATCTTTCCGGCCAGGCGAGGCACCCAGAAGCTGTGGTCGGTGTCCGCGGAGGACATCGTCAGGTAGGTGGGTGTCGGATGCTTCGGGTCGCTGACGGGGATGTGGAGTTCGTTGGCGGTGACGATACCGAGCTTGGGATAGCGGTACTCCCACCAGAACTGGTGCCCGATGACGGTGACGTCGAGCGCGGCCGCCGGCTTAGGCGCATTCTGCGTGGAGAGAATCACGCGGGCCGTCGCCAGGAAGAGCATTACGACAATCAGGATCGGAATGACGGTCCAGGAGAGCTCAATCTGGTTGCTGCCGTAGATCTGCGGAGGTTCCTGCGAGGCATCCTTTTCGCCTGGACGATGTCGATAGCGCAGCAGCACGTAGAACAGCAGGCCGCCGACGACGAGGAAGATCGCCGCCGTAATGCTGAGGACGAGCATCGACAGGCTGAAGACGGAGTGCGCAGGAGTTCCGGCGGGGGAGAAGATGCTCGTCGATCCGCTGCTCAACCCGGAGGTGGCTTGCGTCGCGATACTGGACCACACTTGGCGTAACAACTGGGAATCTCCGGAAGGTTGGTGGAGCAGTTATTGCATCGGAGCCGACGAGGGTTAGCGTATGTGAATCGACGAATACATTCAACCAATTGCGTGAGCTAGTTGTCGTCGATGAGATTCGGGGGAGACCATGCGGATACATCTATGTTAGTCCTGTACGCGGCATCTCGTCTGTGACGAATGTCACAGTGGGCATGGTTATGCGGGCCCAAGCCTTGTTTGGGGCGCTTTGCGTTCGGCTAATGGAATGGCGACACAAAAAAGGCCCAATTGGAAAGAGCTGGCTGGCCGATAAACGGCTCAGTCCGCGACGGGCGCGGACAGCTTCCGGGTAGCCTTCACGGCGGCTCGTCGAGCCATAGCGCTATCCAACTGCGTGATCGCGAACGCGCCCAGAATGGTCATCACCGGATCGATGTTGAGGCGATACCGGAACTCCGCATGCGTGATGTAGTAGGGCACGGGAAACAGAAGTATGGGGAGAAGGAACAGAATTGCCAGGGTGCGCGTTCGCCTGAAGTAAATGAGAATAAGCCCCGCGAATCCCAGCAGCGTGGTAGTGACGGAGTGGATCTCCCAGATGGGCGATAAACCCGGCCCTCCGGTTCCTGTCCAGAAGCGGAAGATGCGGCGTGCGGTCATCTTCACAAAAATTCCAGGGTAAGCGCGGACGTAGCTCCACGCCTGTTGCGACTTGTCGTGGGTGTAGGCGACCTCGCCCATGGAGACATAGTTCGCGAGTTCGTGCTTGTCGTACGCTGGGAAGAGATCGACGTCCAGGAAGCCTGTTGCGCCGGGGCGGTTGCCCATCCAGAGTTCGAACCCGACCGTGCTGCGCAACGGGATGAACGCGTGGAAGCGGACCGCGTTGCGGATAGGCCACGCGGCGAACACGATCGTCAGGGCTACAAGGCTCAGGATCGGCGCAGTCTTCGAGATGCTGCGCGTTTGCCAGGCAAGCCAGCCGAGCATGGCAAGCAACGACGGCAACAGTGCAGGATTGATGAGGCCGATGACTGCAATGTAGGTGCCCAGCAGAAGCCACTTCGCGCGAGTGGGATTCTTTCGGGTGTGAAGCAACAACGCGATCATGCCTGGCAGCGCGCAGGCGGAGATGCTCGTTTCCCAGAAGATGGTGGGCATGTAGAGTACGGGAGGTGCAATGGCCCAGAATGCGCCGGCGAGGATCGCGGTTCGCGCGTCCAGCGCTTCGCGGCAAACGTGCATCATCAGGTAGATCGTTCCCACGCAGAGGAGCACCTGCACGGACATGATCACAATGGCCGAGGTGTAGGAATAGCTGCCGAACAGCCGAAACACAGCAGCAACCAGGGTGGGGTATCCAGGCGCGATGAAGGCCGTGGGGCCAGTGGGCACGCCGAAGGGCGAACTGTATCCGAGACCATGAACAAGCGCATCCGCCAGCAAGCCCATCTCGATGCCCTTGGTGTAGAGCCAATTGTGGGGCTTCGTGTGAAGGGTGTGCAGCAGTACGGCGAGCCGAGTGAGAAATGCAATCGACAGGATCACAAGGAGCGAACGTCGCCACGGTAGAGGTCGCGCGGCGGGAAGCGGCTGGTCGAGAGTGTTCACGTCTGAGTTCCTTGCCATTGTTTTATTGGAAACGGACCGTGTTTACGAAGGTATTTGCCGCGGTTGGACTCATGGCGATTACCTCGCCGACGCGCCAGTCGGTCCTCGGAGAATCGCCATTTTGCCGGCTCACCCGCGGCTCGGTGACGTCGGTGAAAGCCATTGAAAGCATTCTCTGCGCGGTTATGTGAGGCTGAGAGAGCGCTTGCATGTGGTAAATTTGGCTCTCCATGGACTCCTTCAGAATACAAGTTAAGTCGCTTAGAAACATACAGATAGGGCGGTATTCGCCCGAACTAAAGTGGTATATGGTGACACTTCTTGGGGATTTCTAATCTTTCGCGTTGGCCCTAGTCTCGGTTCATCCAAGGTCTCTCGCTTATCCCGGAGCGCTGCGGAAAACCCGAAAGAGGAGAAACACATGAAGAACATGAAGCAGATTCTCAGCAACCTGGTTAATGATGAGTCGGGCCAGGATTTGATCGAATACGCCCTGGTTGCGGCGCTTGTTGGTCTCGGTGCAGTTGCAGCGATGAAGGGCCTGTCCAACTCGATTGGCACCGCCTTCAACGGCGTGGGCACCTCCCTCACCAACGCATAAGTCGGCAACGGCTTATGTGAGCGTCATGTCGTCGATGCTCACATAAGCCATTTCCTGCCGCGCAACCCACTCGATTGCTCTACTAACCAGGAACGTCCACGGAGAACGAAACACATGAAGAACATGACGCAGCTTTTGAAGAACCTGATGACAGAAGAGTCCGGTCAGGACCTTATCGAGTACGCGCTGGTCGCGGCTCTGGTGGGCCTCGGTTCGGTCGCTTCGATGCAGGGTCTCGCGAACTCGATCGCGACCGCCTTCAACGGCGTTGGCACTGCTCTTTCCAACGCATAAACCGGATAAGGCTCACATGAGTTTCCTACGAATTCATGTGAGCCTTAGACATCAACCCTAAAAATCCAGCAATTCAGCATCTCGCAGTACCAAGTTTCCGCCAAAAAAGATTACTTCAGGAACGATCAATGACTTTCCTTCAACCAGACTTGACGTATCCTGCGACCGCGACCGCCTGGGCCCTGGTGGGCTCCGTGTTCGACGTGAAGAGCCGGCGGATCCCGAATTTTGTTACTCTCCCAGCGTTTCTGTTCGGTCTGTCGCTGCATCTTGCGCTTGGCGGATGGCGGCAGTTACTGACTGCTTTTGCGGCTGGAATTATTTGCGGTCTGGTTTTCCTCATCTTCTATCTCGCTGGCGGCATGGGTGCCGGCGATGTCAAATTGATAACGGCCGTTGGATGCATCGCCGGAATGTCTCACATCGCCTATCTTCTTGTCCTGACCGCGATCTCCGGCGGTGTTATGGCGGTTGCCCTCGCGTTGGCCCGCGGAAGGCTCCAAGAGACGCTTACGAATGTTGGTGCCATTGCTTCGCACCACACGCAAGCGGGTCTACAGCCCCATCCGGACCTCAATCTTTCCAATGCTGCCACTTTGAGACTGCCTTATGCCTTGGCAATCGCTGGCGGAAGCATGCTAACGCTCTACTTTCAGTTCCAATAGGGGTGTAGCGTGATTAATCGTCGACTCACCTCAGCTTTCATCATCGCGCTCGCAGTCTCTGGAATCTTCACCTTCTGGCTGAGCCAAAGGTTTTCGAAGAACAAACCGGCCCCCCCGGCGCCCAAGAGCCAATATGTAGCGGCAGCCGCGAATCTGGAAGCTGGCCAGGTTATCAAGCCTGAAAATTTACGACTCGTCGACTGGCCGGCAGCGATGCCGCTGGTTGGCGGGTTCAATGCTCCTCAGCCGTTGGTCGGCCGGATTGTTCTCTATCCGCTGGCAGCAGGCGAACCGATTCTCGAACGCCAGCTCGCAAGCCCCGGATCGGGCACCGGCCTGACGATCAAGATCCCCGACGGCATGAGGGCAATCTCTCTGAAGTCGGATGAGGTCGTTGGTGTAGCCGGCTTCCTTTTGCCCGGCACCCATGTTGACGTTCTGGTAACCCTGCGTCCCACGAACACGGACCCGGTAACCTCCACCGTGCTGCAGGACGCCCAGGTGCTGGCAACCGGTCAGAAGACGGAGCCGGATCCTGAGGGCAAGCCCACCACGGCGACCGTGGTCACTCTGCTGGTCAAGCCCCAGGACGCGGAACGGGTCGACTTAGCGAGCACGCAGGGAGTTGTCCACTTCGTACTCAGGAATGGCGCGGACCACGCAAACTACGACGGCCCACCAGCATTGTTCTCGGAGTTGTCTGGCACGCCCGGCACGCCAGCCGCCGCGGCCAAGCCTGCTCGCAAACCGCTGCAGTTGGTTGCAGCCAAGCCGTACTCAGTTGAAACGTTCATGGGCCCGACGGTGAAAACGGATAACTTCCAGTGAAACCATTCCTCAGCAACGACCTCAAATCGGTGTCGTCCATTCTGGGCGCGGGCCCCTTTCTCGCAACCGTCGCGCTATCGATGGTGGTAGCGCCTCTCGCCTGCTTCGGGCAGGGAACCGCCAACGTCTCAGCTCTCGACGTTACGGTACCCGAACCGATGAGCAGCTCCAGCCGTGTTGCGGCTGAGGGCAAGGCGCTGCATGTGACCGTCGGCCACTCGATCTTCATCGACACCAAGACGCGGCTGCGTCGCGTGTATGTGACGGATCCGACCATCGTCAATTCGGTGACCCTGACTCCCACGGAGATCGTCGTGACAGCGATGCAGGCGGGTACTTGCTCGCTTACGTTGCTGGATGAGGCGAACCGCGCTCAGTCGTACGTGATCTCTTCGGACATCGAGATTGGACCGTTGAAGACTGCCATCGCAGAAGCCATGCGGAGCGATTCTGTGAAGGTGGAGGGAAGCGGCACCAAGGTTACTTTGAGCGGCAGCGTCCCCACGGACGCCCTCTCCGATACCGCGGTCAAGCTCGCCGGCCTCTACTCCAAAGAAGTTGTGAACGCGATCATCATAAAGCCTGTGCATCCGAAGCAGGTGCGTCTTGAGGTCCGAATTCTTGAAGTGGACCGCACCAAGCTGCTCCAGCAGGGCATCAATCTGTTCAACCCGGGTGGCAATACCAACTGGCTCGCTTCCACCACGACTGCACAGTATCCCTCCACGATGGCTGCAACGGTTGGCAGTGCAGTCGGCGCAGTGACAACCACCAATCCGCTGAACTTCATGTTGTACAGCGCGAAACTGAACCTGGGCACGACCATCGAGGACCTGCAGACCAAGCAGATTCTGCAGATTCTGGCGGAGCCCACTATTACGACGGTGAGCGGCAAGAAAGCGGAGTTCCACTCCGGTGGCGAGTTTCCGTTCCCCTTGGTCCAGCCAGGCAGCGGAACGAACAGCACTCCGGTCGT
This sequence comes from Acidobacteriaceae bacterium, assembly GCA_036498865.1. Lineage (GTDB taxonomy): Bacteria > Acidobacteriota > Terriglobia > Terriglobales > Acidobacteriaceae > Edaphobacter. The sequence goes on from DASYEU010000066.1 coordinate 40,833, forward strand.
AACCATTCAATTCCGTCCCTATGGCGTCCAGGTGGACTTCACCCCGGTCGTGAATGAGGACGGGACGATCACCCTGAAGGTGACGCCCGAAGTCAGCGCTCTGGATTACAGCAATTCGGTGTCGATCAGCGGATTCACGGTGCCGGCACTCTCCACGCGCAAAGCTGAGACGGAAGTCGAGCTCCGCAGCAATCAGAGCTTCGCGATCTCCGGCCTGCTGGACCAGCGGACCACGGACATTATGAACAAGACACCCGGGATCGCCAACGTGCCCATTCTCGGGGCGTTCTTCAAGTCGAAGAACGTCAACCATTCGACGTCGGAGTTGATCGTCGTGGTCACTCCCACCGTTGTGGATCCGTTGACGGAGACGACGCAACCGGTTGAGCCATCGCTGCCGATTCCCGTCCTGGATACGGGCAGCTTCGACAAGTCGCTCGGCAAGGATGCCAGCCCGCAACCGGTTACGCCTCCGCTGGATTCCGACAAGCCTCCTTATAGCAATCAGCCCACTGCTCCGGCACCGGCACCCACGACGCCTCCTGCTGCTGCTGCACCGCGTGTGACGCCGCAGGCTCCGGCGAAACCTGCCGCCGCCAGTAAGACTCCAGCAACTGCGCCGGCTGCCGTGCCACGCAACGTGACCCCAGCGAAGGCGGCGCCTGCAAGCGCGCCCGCTCAGAAACCCGCGGCGATCATCGCCCCGGTGGTTGCAACAGCATCTGTTGCCCCTGCTCCGGAACGGACGTCCCTGGCTAAGCTGACCCCGACCGCTACGGCGCAGGGCACGGCAAACAGCCAGGCGCGGACGATGGTCGAGGTGATGACCCTGTCGCACGAATCGGATGCTGACGCGATGGTGGCTGCCCTGAAACGCCACGGCTACGATGTCGCGGTGAGCCAGAGCCCCTCGGACTTACTTTTGCACCTGGATGTAGGGCCATTTGTAACCAAGAACGACGCGGAGACGATGCGTCAACGGCTGCTGCAAGACGGTTATAACGCGACCCTGAAGTAAAGGCCATGCATCGCCAGGTATCGGAAATACAAGCACCAGTGAGGAAATGACCGTGACTACGCAAAAAAAGGCGAATGTTCCCGACGTCGCGCTGATTACCGTCGGCCTTGATCCAGTCCTTGCCGACGATATTGCAGATGCAGCATCCGCGATGGTGTGGACGGTATTTCGCGCCGACTGCGAGGGGTATATCTCGGCTGAGAAGCGCCCTCCATTTACACAGTCAGTCAAAACAGCGAATGCATGCATTGCGGTCATCGATTTCGACAAGGATATGGAGCAGGCCCTGCTTGCGGCCGCCTATATCCAGGAACTCTACGGAGGCAAGGCAGCACTGATCGCACGGTCAGCCAGCCAGGACCACGGCATTCTCCTCCAGGCAATGCGCGCCGGCTGCAATGACTTTGTCGGTGCGGAGCTGGACTTCACGGCCTTCGCGCAAACTCTGGAACGTCTGAATCGCCAGTGGACCACCAAGGCAGCTCACCACGTCATTCGCGGTTCAGTCTTGACGTTCTTTGGCGCGAAGGGCGGAGTAGGAACAACCACTCTCGCTGTCCACATGGCCATGTATCTGGTGCAATGCCATCACAAGAAGACCCTGCTGATCGACAACCATCCTCAGCTAGGACATGCCTGCATCTACCTCGGGATCGACGGAAGCCGCTACCATTTCCACGAGCTCGTTCGTAATCTCAGCCGCCTCGACAGCGAGCTGCTCCGCGGTTACATCGCGACCCACGCAAGCGGACTCGAAGTTCTCTCGTCTCCCGATCTGTGTGGCACCGGTAAGGCGACTGAGCCCGAATCGATGGCGCAGACGCTGGACTTTCTCCGTGGCGAGTATGACTACGTGATCGTCGATTGCCCCACCTCCATGGACGAAACGAACATGGCGGTGATCGACGCATCGAACCACGCATACCTAATTGCGACGCCCGAAATCGGGTCAATTCGCGACCTATCCAGGTATGTGGACTATCTCTCGCAGATCGAGCACAACAAGGAAAAGATCCGGATTGTGATCAACCGCTTCTCCGCGGAACATGCGGTGAGCATTGAGCAAATCGAAAAAGCCATTCGGCTTCCGGTCGCCTACAAGCTGCCGAACAACTTCTCTGAGGTTGTTCGTGCGGGAGTGTTGGGAGAACCAATTAGCCCGAAGCAGAAGTCTGAATTCTCCGCGCAACTTACCAAGTGGGCCAATAGTCTGGCTGGCGCCGGAGATGAGTTTGAGGAAACAGCCCCCAAGAAGGGCTTCTCTCTCTGGAAGTAAACCTGAACGACCTTTTTACTAGCACTCAGGATCTCTGCCAATATGTCCGATACGAATGCCAGTCCGAATCCCGTTCGATCCAATGAGCGCCCAGGCCGGCCCGCCCGTCCTGTAGGCGACAGCGTGCAGCAGCACATCAAGACTGCTGTCCACAAAGAACTCATCAAGCGCATCGATCTCGACAAGCTCGCGGAGATTCAAGAGACCCGTGGCGCCCAGCAGCAGTTCTTCAACGTCGTTCAGAGCATGGTCAATGAGCAGGGCGTTCCGCTCAGCGCGACCGAGCGCGACCGGCTTGCACAGGAAGTCGTCGACGAAGTCTTCGGCCTCGGGCCTCTGGAGCCGCTGCTCAAAGACGACACCATCAGCGATATCCTGGTGAACACCTACAGCTCCATCTATGTAGAGCGCCGCGGCGTGCTGGAGAAGACGACCCTGACCTTTCAGGACAACCGCCACCTCATGCACACAATCGACAAAATTGTCTCCGCCGTTGGACGGCGTGTCGATGAGTCGTCGCCAATGGTCGACGCCCGGCTTCCTGACGGGTCCCGTGTCAACGTCATCATTCCACCCCTGGCCGTCGATGGACCGATTCTTTCCATCCGCCGCTTCGGCAGTTCTCCGCTTGGCTCTGCCGATCTGCTGCGATTCCAGGCACTCACACCGCCGATGTTGGAATTCCTCTCCGGCTGCGTCAAAGCACGTCTGAATATTGTCATCTCGGGTGGTACAGGTTCCGGTAAGACGACCTTGCTCAACACTCTTTCGAGCTTCATCTCGGAGCGCGAACGCATCGTAACCATCGAAGACTCGGCCGAACTTCAGTTGCGGCAGGAGCACGTGGTCCGGCTTGAAACGCGACCTCCGAACGTCGAGGGTCGCGGAGCCATCCGGCAGCGCGAACTCGTGATCAACGCTCTGCGCATGCGTCCCGACCGCGTGGTGCTGGGCGAAGTCCGTGGCGAAGAGACGCTGGACATGTTGCAGGCCATGAACACCGGTCATGATGGCTCGCTCACGACCATCCACTCCAACACGCCCCGCGACGCCCTGGCCCGTCTGGAAACCATGGCGATGATGGGCGAAGTCCGCATCGCCGAGAAAGCAATCCGGGCTCAGATCGCGGCCGCCGTGCACATCATCATCCAGGCGTCTCGTATGAGCGACGGCACCCGTCGCATCACGCATATCACCGAGCTGACCGGCGCCTTCACGGACGTCATCAGCATGCAGGACATCTTCCTCTTCGAGAAGAAGGGGATTGGTCCCAATGGCAAGGTGCGCGGACGGTTCTACGCAACCGGAATCGTTCCCAAGTGCGCGGACAAACTGCAGGCCGCTGGCGTGCCCATACCGGTCGGCCTTGCCGATCACGCTCTCGAGATTCAGTAGGAAGGAGGACCGATGATTCTGTTTTTAGCTTTTGCCGGCGTCATGACAATTTGCTTTGGAGTCATGGCCTTCGTGCTCAGCTCGTCGAAGTCGCAGCGTTTGGTGGCCCGGCGCATGGCGAGCATTCAGGCATCCGGTTACGAGGCTGGTTCCGTAGAAGCTCTGGAACTCCTCAAGGTAGAGCCTGTAACTCAGTTTGAGTGGCTGAATCAGCTGATCCACAAGTATCCGGTTACCCGGATGCTTGAACTCAGGATTATGCAGGCGGATAGCAAGACGACTCCGGCCATGCTGCTCATCGCTGCATTTGGATTGGCTGCCATCGGCTTCCTTGCGGTCTCGGTGTTCTTCAATATTCTCGCGGTTCAGCTCGTCGTCGCTGGCATCCTGGGATACATTCCCTTCGGATACATCTCGTTCAAGCGGTCGCGCCGGATCGCAGCATTCAACGCGCAGCTTGCCGACGCCATCGACATGATGGGGCGCGCCCTGCGTGCAGGTCACGCGATGACGGCAGCCATCAGCATCGTCGCCGAGCAGAGCCTGGAGCCGGTTCGGTCAGAGTTTGGCGAAGTCTTCAAGCAGCAGAACTTCGGTCTCCCGCTTCGCGATGCATTCATGCAGATGTTGGAGCACGTCCCGTCGCAGGACTTGCGCGTCGTTGTCACCGGGATCCTGGTGCAGAAAGAAACCGGCGGCAACCTTGCCGACATTCTCGACAGGACCGCGCATACGATTCGCGAGCGGCTAAGAATCCAGGGTGAGATCAAGACGCACACCGCACAGGGTCGTATGACCGGATGGATCTTGTGCAGTTTGCCGGTCGTCATGCTGGTCGTCATCAACATTCTGAACCCCGGTTACTCCAAGGTGCTTCTGGATACCCCCACCGGCCAAATGCTCTGCTACCTGGGAGTAGGATTGCTCTCCCTCGGCGGCTTCATCATTCGACAGATCATTAACGGAATTGAGGTCTAGGAATCATGTCTGTCGTTTTGTATCTCATTCTCGGAATGATCGTCTTTGGCATCGTTGCGCTCCTGCTGACGCCGAACCTGTTTCGGCCATCGGCTGAAGCTCAGCGCATCCTGGACGTATCCAAGACCGACCGGCCCGACGAACGCACCATTCGCGGCAAGGAGCAGATGCAGAACAATCTGCTTGGCGCCGCTTCCGCGCTGCGCATGCGTCTTGGCCTGGCCGACAATCCGCAGCTCAAGGCACGCCTGTCCAGCGCCGGAATTCACGGCAATGCAGCGGCCGACGTTTTCTTTGCGTCTCAGTTTCTCGCCCCACTCACCGGAGCCGTCATCGGCAGCATGATCGGCACCAACACGCTGACCTGGGTGCTGGGTCTCGGAGTTGCAGGCTACCTTGCTCCGGACATCTGGCTGAACCGCAAGACCGGCGCCAGGAGGCACCGGATTCGGCGGAGCATCCCCGACGCGCTTGACCTGATGGTGATCTGTATCGACGCAGGCCTTGGGCTCGATCAGGCGCTGCTTCGCATCGCGCAGGAACTGGACGCAAGCCACCCGGACATTCATGATGAATTTCTGCAGGTGAATCGCGAACAGCGTGCCGGCCGCCCCAGAATCGAGGCGTGGCAGAACCTGGCCGATCGTACCGAGATCGAGGAGTTCGCCGGCTTTGTGGCCATGCTGACGCAGACGGATCGATTCGGAACGCCGATCATCCATGCACTCAGCCGTTTCTCCGATGACATCCGAACCAAGCGGCGGCAGCGCGCGGAAGAAGCTGCAGCCAAAACTAAAATCAAGATCATTTTCCCGCTGGTGTTGTGCATCTTTCCATGCATCTTCATCGTGCTTCTTGCACCGGCGGTGCTCAGCATTATGGCTGGGTTCCAGGGGATGGGCGCTCAGTAGTCAGTAGCGAGCGCCCAGAGTCTGGCGGGTAACTCTTTCAGGATTCCGCAGGGCAGGGTCGAATCTGCATCCTTCGGTGGTACGCCCACGAGTGCTCCGGACGAGCGAGCATCGGTTCGGCGTAGTCAGACTAGTAAACAACAATATGGGTGAGCAACAGCGCTCTTTAGTGGTAGATACGCGCAAGTAGCGATCTACTAGAATCATCCAACAGCGGGAATACAATTCATCGCTGTACTAGAAGCGCAGAAGTTCAACGGAAAGGAGGATAGTCATGATTGCTGTTCAGATTATTTCTGGAGTTCTTGCTGCCGCCGTTCTCGGAATCATTATCTACCGTAGAAAGCAGAAGGCTGTCTAACTGAAGTTGGGTGGCGCTGGCGAATTTGTTTATATGCTCAGAGTAACCAACACAACCCGGGGCACGATCGTAGGGGATAGCATCGAGCTAGCCGATACGTCCATGAAGAGGATGTTCGGTCTACTCGGACGACGAGGTCTGGATGCCGGTGGGGGGTTATGGATCAAACCCTCCTCCGGCGTCCATACTTTTGGAATGGCCTTTAAGATCGATGTTGTCGGTCTCGATCACGACTTGAAGGTCATCAAAATGTGGCGCTGCCTGGTCCCGTTCCGGGTGACGTCCGTTAGTTTGAAGATCAAAAGCGTTATAGAGCTACCCTGCGGAGCCATCTCGCTGGCGCAGATGCAGGTAGGAGACCAACTGCTGATCGAACAGATCTAGCAGGCTATTCCTTTTACCTCACCACATTTCAAGCAATTCCCACCAATTCTTATCTAATTGGCCTGTATATACTTGCAGCTTTCGGCTGTATGAATATGCAGCCTAGTACCATTGTTATGTGAGGTGGCGCTCTGCCCTGCGGACCTTCCCGCGGCGGCGTTACCAGCCACTCGCAAAAGGTACGAATCAATGCTTCCGGCCGAACTGATCTCTCTCGAAGACCGTTATGGCGCGCACAACTATGACCCCTTGAATGTGGTTGTAGAACGCGCGTCTGGAGCGTGGCTCTACGATACGGAGGGCCACCGCTACCTCGACTTTCTCGCCGCCTATTCCGCGGTCAATCAGGGGCACTGCCATCCCGCCATCTTCCAGGCGATGTGCCGCCAGGCGGAGAAGGTCACCCTTACTTCGCGCGCGTTCCGCAACGATCAACTCCCGTTGCTGTACCGCGACCTGACCCGGCTTACAGGTTACGAGATGGCGTTGCCGATGAACTCCGGCGCCGAAGCGGTGGAGACTGCGCTGAAGGCCGCCCGCAAGTGGGGAACAGTAATCAAGGGCATTCCCGCAGAGCAGGGCGAGATCATCGTCGCTTCCAACAACTTCCACGGCAGGACGATCGCGATCGTCGGCTTCTCGTCCGACGAGCAGTACCGCAAGGGCTTTGGGCCGTTTCCGGCGGGCTTCCGCGAAGTGCCCTTTGGCGACGTTGAGGCGCTGCGCCGGGCGATCACGCCCAATACCTGCGCCTTCCTTGTCGAGCCCATCCAGGGCGAAGCCGGCATCCTCGTGCCGCCGGCGGGCTACCTGCGCGAAGCCGCGGCAATCTGCCGGGCAAACAATGTTCTGCTCATGGTCGACGAGATTCAATCGGGTCTCGGCCGTACGGGCAAGCTGTTCGCATACATGCATGAAGGAATCACCCCGGACGTTGTCATTATTGGCAAGGCACTCTCCGGCGGCTTCTATCCTGTCTCGGCGGTGCTCAGTTCACGCGAAGTTCTCGGCGTGTTCAACCCGGGCGACCATGGCAGCACCTTCGGCGGCAACCCGCTGGCGTGCGCCATCGCGCGTGCTGCGTTGCAGGTGATCGTGGATGAGGATCTTCCTGCACGCTCGGCGGAACTCGGCGAATACGCGCTCAACTGCCTCAAGCGCATCCGCAGCCCCCACATCGTGGAGATCCGCGGAAAGGGCTTGTGGATTGGCATCGAGCTGAATACCCAGGCCCGGCCGTTCTGCGAGACGCTGAAGCAGCGCGGTGTTCTGTGCAAGGAGACGCACGCCTCCGTCATTCGTCTCGCGCCGCCTCTGGTCATCGAGAAGGCCGACCTCGACTGGGGCCTGGAGCACATCCGCGCAGTCCTCGAAGAGGCTGCGCCGGAATCCAGCGGCAAGTTGCATGAAGCAGCCGTTGCCTCGAGCCACTCCTAACGGGCGCGGCTCGATCGGTTAGACGCGCGCCAGGGTTGCCGCCATCAAGGCGACAACGATGCCGTACAGTTCCACCTCAACCTGCAACGAAGCGAGTTCTTTCACGGGATCGAGCGGCAGGTGCAGGATAGTGGCCGCACCGCCCGGAACCGTACGTCCTTTGCCATGGAACGCCACCGGATCGAGTATCCGCGTTTGTCCGGTCCGCAGATTCATTCGTGGCGGCAGAGGCGCATCATTGACGAAGAGATAGTCGTCGAGCAGGTAGTCCTGCTCAATGGGCCACCATGTCTCCGGGTTGCGCAGCGCCAGCTTCGCAGAGGTGCCGTCGCTATAGGTCACCGACACCGTTCCGTGCTGCATGCGGCTGCACTGCGGAAGTGTACTGCCGGCCATCAACAGGTAAACTCCGTGCGCCCGGCCACTCAGCGGAACTTTTGTCGTGTTCGTATCCTGCTTCCAGTACGAAAAAAACAGGCAGTTCGGCGCAGTCCCGGCTGGCGTGGCAAAGTCTACGCCGATGCCAGTCTTCAGCAATCCTCCCGCCGCACGTAGCCCTGCGTCGTCGATGGTCGCGCGTCCGTCCGCGTTGGCCCATCCGCCCAGCAGGTTGTCCGGAAACGCCAGCGAGCAGTAAGGCGAACGCGGCTCCGCATAAACGCGGGTAAAAATCTCCGTGATGTTGTGCTTCAGAAGTGGGGACAGATTCAACTGCTCTCCCATCCGATCCGCAGGCATTGCCGGCACTGCAGCAAATGCAGGCTTCTCTGCCACTCCAGTAAAGGAGATCGGCATCGACCACGTCGCATCTCCCTCCTTGATCGTGGCAAACAGTGTGTGGAATCCACTTGCTGCAACCGCTCGTCCTGCCGAAAGCGCTCCTTGCGGGTCGTCAAGATAGCCGGGCCATGCTCCACCGATCGGCTGCAACGTTTCCCCAACGCGATAGCTGCGCATCGCAGGTGCCGCCGAGGGAGCCTTCCCATGCCATTCAATGCTGACCCGGTTGGACTGCGCTGCCGGCAGCTTCAGCGCGAGCATCGGCGACCCGACCGCAGCCGCGTCGAACTCGCCCGTGATTCGCTTCCCATTGTGCGTCACGACAGGGAGGCTCGTGGTGCGCGCGGGCAGCATCACAGTCAATGGCACAGCCTTCGCCAGCCGGCTGGTGAACTCGATCGTCTCGCGCATCCCTTCGCGCTTCCACGCAAAATCGAAGTCCTTGTGCTTCAGCGACGCGCGCTCCCAATCGCTCGGGAATCCAGGCCGAATGCGAATCTCGCCGGCGAGCAGATCCGGCTGCACGCCAAACAGCCCCTCCACGATCGCGCGCGAAGAGATGCCAATGGGGTCGCCGAAGTCGCGCTGCGCCTCCTGCCGATGCACGTCGAGCGCCGACGTCATATGGAAATCGCCCGGGCACAGACCCATATACATCGAGTCGAGCAAGTTGCCCTTGAAGATCCCGTACGCTTCGTCGCGCATGCCCGCCTGCCACATCGCCAGCGCCATGTGCATGTTCTCGCCGAGCAGCAGCAGGTTCAGTGACCACATGTACGGCAGCCAGTCCGAGCACGAGAGCATGTATCCGCCCTCGGGCACGCCGTCGCCATGCACGGGCACATGTTTCAGCACAGCCAGCCGCTCCGCCGCCATCTGCCAGGCCTGTCGCGGTGTTGGCACCTGGCTGTCGATGGTGTGATATACCGTCCACAGAGCTGGATTGGTGTACACCGTCTGCGGCCCCAGCAAGTCCTTCGACTCACCGAACGCGCCCTGCTCCTTCACCCACAGCAGCTCCTGCATGCCTCGGTGAATCAACTCTGCCTCGGCCTCGTACTCACTGCCATCCTCGCCGAGCGCCTTCGCAATCTTCGCCGCCGTGCGGAACGCGAAGACGTTGTAGGCAGAGGAATGCGCCGCGCCACCGCCGTTGTACTGCAGATTATCGCTAGCCCAGATCGCCGCGTACGCCTCGTAGAGAGGAAGCTCTTTGCCATCCGCACCTTTGTACGTTCTTCGGAACAAGCGATGCTCCCACGCCAGATGCCGCTGGAGCGCAGGCCATACTTCGCGCGCGAACTCCAGATCGCCGGTCCACATCAGATGGCGCAGCAACACGTCCATGAACACCATGTTCATGTCGTAGTGATTGTTCGAGAGGTCTCCGTTCGAATGCAGCAACTTCTCTTTGCGGGCCAGATGAATGTTCGCGTCCCACGGACCCGTCGCCGGATCTGCCGTCGTCACCGGGGTCACATTCTGGCGCTTCAGCCAGTGCCGGAGCTCGAGCACTGCGCGGTCGTGATTGCCTAGCGCGTCAAGGTTGTACGGCCCGCGCCATCCCGCCAGGGCAGTGCGCCACGCGACGCCGCCGTGCATCACGCACTCCTGCTTCTGGTCCCAGATCGTCTCGGCTGCGATACCAATCGCTCCCACAGCGGCGTTGACATACTCATCCGGTGTTTCAGCTTTCAAGGTGCCCGCAATTGCTTCGACGTGTGCACTTCGCGCCGCGAATGCTTTTGCCAGTTCCTCCTCGCTCAATCTCACCTGCGAGGGTGCATCCGCCAGAATGCGATTGAGGGTGATGTATTGCGAGCCATTCTTCAGAGCCGCCGATCCGGCCAGCACGGGCTGCTTCGCTGCTTCAGCGGAGACTTCTTTGTTCGCCACTGCAGGAGGACTCGCCCAGGCAGCGAACGGCGCAATCCCCATGCTGGAGCCCGCTGGAAACCCAAGCACCAGCTCCGCGGCCGTGCTCTTCACGTGTGCTGCAACTTGTGTCCCCGCAACGGAGCCCGGCAGAGTAAAGACGTTGCCGTCGCACTCCTCCGGCCGCACCTGGAAGAATTGCGATACGGGCTGCCGCTCGCAGCCGATGTCCCCGTTGCGCTGGCCTTTGCGGCCGCTCACTCCCGCGAAGGCCCACGCCAGGCGAGTCCCATCGGGGACACCGCGGCCTTCCACCTTCAGCATCAGGCCTTCACCTTCACCCGCGGTTAGCAACTCCGCGTAAAGCACCCCTTTGCCGAGCAGCCCATCGCGAATCTCGTAGATCATGCGGCCCGGCCGGTAGCGGGCGACGACCTCATCCGCGGTCGCACCCCACTTCGACTTGACTCCGTCCACCCCGATGATCCCGATCTTTAAATTCCCGCCATGTCCCGGCAGGTAGAGCGAGAACTCCGGCAAATCGCCGGCGTCGACGCGAAAATCTCCTGCCTGCGTGGGCGAGCTGACGCCATAGATCGGCCGGTTGAAGAACTCCCCGCCGTTGCGAATCACAAACTCGCCCGCTACCGGCCGATAGCGCAGCGGCCGCGCGGTCATGTCCTTCATCAGCGGCTGGATGCCACCCGTAATCACGCCGGGCGGCGGCATGGTTCGCGCAGCTTCCGCCGCATTGCGTTGTTGCACTGCTACCGCATCCGCTGCAGAGCCTGCCGCCTGGCCCAATCCCTTCAGACCCACCGCTGCTTGCGCCGCCGTTGCTCCCGAAACTGCGAGAAAGCGCCGCCGCGACCATCCCTTACCCAATTTCATCACTCACCCGCACTGTGCTTTATCGTTGCCGAATCCTACCAACCCTCGGATGGAGGGTCAACGCGGGTCAGGCCTCAGTGCGAGCTCCACGTCTTGTCGGCAGAGTTGCACAGGCGCTCCAGCGTACAGTCGGCGCAGCGGGGTTTGCGCGCATAGCAGATCTGCCGGCCATGGAAGATGATCTCGTGTGAAAAGTCGATCCAGTGCGACTGCGGCAGCACGCGGATCAGGTCCTTCTCTACCTTTTCCGGAGTGGTCTCCTTCGTCAGTTCCAGCCGGCGCGAAATCCGCAGCACATGCGTGTCCACCACCACGCCCACGGCAATCCCGTACCAGGAGCCGAGCACGACGTTTGCCGTCTTCCGAGCCGCTCCGGGAACGCGCAGCAGCTCCTCCATGGTGCGCGGCACCTCGCCGCCAAACTCCTCCGTAACAACGCGGCCCGCGCCCTGGATCGACTTGGCCTTATTGCGGAAGAAGCCCGTCGTCCGGGTCAGCTCTTCAAGCTCGGGCAGGGAAGCAGCCGCCATCGCCTTTGGCGTGGGAAACGCGGCAAACAACGCCGGCGTCGCAAGATTCACGCGAACATCCGTGCACTGCGCCGAAAGAATCGTCGCGACCAGCAGTTCCCATGCGTTGCGATGATTCAGCGCGCACACGGCCTTCGGATACGTCTTCTGCAGCACGTCGAGGATCGCGGCCACACGTTCCGGTGCCAGCGGATTCGCCGTCGTGCCGCGCTTCACCTTGGGCGCCACCGGTTCCGACGCCGCAATGGCCCGCGCCTTTTTGCCCAAGGGCGAGACGGCAGTGCGCGCCTTGGCCTTCGCCAGCGCTTTCTTTGACACGGTCTTGCTGGCAGCCTTCTTCATCCCAGCCGATCCAGCATTTCCTCAGCAGGAACGCGCACGCAGCTGAAGATAGGGAAATCCTTCAGCGTGTACATGCTGATCTCTGTCTCGCGCAATTGCTGCACCAGGTCGAGAAAGTCCTCCGGGAAGTTCGTCTCGAACGCCACCACGAACTCCTGGTCATCCAGGCCGAACGAGTATGTGGTGTTCAGCTTCACGCGCGGATATAGCAGCCCGATGCGGATGTGCTCATCCATCAGCCGCTTGCGTTCCGACATCGACAGCAGGTACCACGGCCGCGTCTTCCAGAACGGGTAGATGAAGATGTACTTCTGACCGCCCGGACGAATCGCGCCGCGCCCTTCGCCCTCGCTCTCGTCCGCACGGTCGATCTGGTACTGCGAGCGCTTGGTCATCGCCAGAAAGTTGTGGGGCGAGTCGAGATATCCGCCCAGCGGCGTACGCAGCAACTCGCTGCGCATCTCGTTTAACTCGTCGACGCCGTAGCCGATCGACCACACGCACATATCGACATCGCCGCGTGTGCCAATCGTGGAATAGGTGAGTGACAGAAACTCGCCCGGCTTGTTCCACTTCTCCAGCACCGCCGCGAACGCTGCCTTATGCGCCGCCTTCTCTGCGGCTGGCAGACGCCGCCATTCGGGCATCACCTTGTAGAAGCTGAAGCACACGATCTGCCGCCTTACTGGTGGCTTTGAGGGATCGTGCGGCGCGGTGGCGTAGCTGCTTGCCGGACGGCCGGCAGCGGCAGGCGCGCCAGCGGGTGGGGCGGAGGCGGTCGGTGGCGCAGCGGCGACCGCTGGGTGGGGCTGCGGAACTTCGTGCTTCGGTGCAATGAACTCGGCCATGGGTCGATTGTCTCCTGAATCTGCACGAAGTGGCAAAAGCCGGTTCTCAGGCTGTCAGCGCAGAAAATCAAAGCTGCCGTCGCCTTGCGAGACGACATGCTGCAACCGTTGCGTGTGGACCACCTCGTTGTCCGGATACCAGAGCGGAACGGACGGCATCTCGTCGGCCAGAATCTTCTGCACCTCGACGTACTCCGCGCGTCGCCGGGCTTCGACCTCCTGCGCCGGACCGGTCTCCGCCGCCGCCTTCGCCAGCAGCGCATCGATGCGGGGGTTCACATAATGTCCCCGGTTCGCACCCTTCGGCGGAAAGCTGGCCGACGAATACATGTAGCGAAAGATGTCCGGGTCCTCGTTCGATCCCAACCACTTCAGGATGTACATCTGGAACGCGCCTTTGGTGACGTCGGAGTAGAAGGTGCCGAATTCGGCCGAGCGGATGTTCAGCGCAATTCCTGCCTTGCGCATCTGCTGCTGCAGTACTGCGGCCAGCAGGCGCGTGGTTTCGTCCGTGCTCGTCTTCAGCGTTAAGCGGATGCGCACGCCGTCCGGGTCGGGTCGAAATCCGGCTGCGTCCAGCAGAGCAGCGGAGCGCGCAGGATCGTACGAATATTGCGCGAGGTCGCTCTCGCCGGCACGGGCCCAATGTCCCGGAGGTAGCAGCGAATCCGCCAGCCGCGCGTGTCCACGCCACAAGGCGGCGACAATGGGCGGCCGGTCGATTGCGTGGGCAATGGCCTGCCGCACACGCTTGTCGTGCAGCAACGGATCGTCCACATTGAAGTTCATGTACCACGCATTCGACCCGATTCCGCGAGCGGTTGCGAGTCCTGGAGTATCCCGCATCGCGTACACCATGTCGGGCGTTAGCACATTGCTGGCCGCATCGGCCGAGCCCTTCTGCAACTCCAGCGCGCTGGTGATGGTGTCCGGCACGACGTTGAGCTGGAGCCGTTGGATCTCGGTATGCGGCGGCTCGCCCGTAACGCCGATGCCCGTACTCCAGCACCCGGCAAAGCGCTCCAGGATGACTTCCTTGTCCTGCACCTGGCTCACGAAGCGGTATGGGCCCGAGCCAATCGGATGCAGCCCGAAGTCGCTACCTGCGCCGCGCGGGACCACGCCGAAGAGGCCGTCGCTCATATTGAAGAGCAGCGCACTGTCCGGCCGCTTCATGTGGACGACCACGGTCAGCCGGTCGCGGGCTTCGGCGTGATCCACGCTGTCGAAGTTTCCGCCTTTGGCCGAGATCAGCCCCAGCTTCGGATCGATGAGGCTCTCGATGGTCCACACCACATCGGCAGCCTCGAGCGGGCGGCCATCCTGAAAATGCACGCCACCGCGGAGGTGAAACACCCATGTCAAGGCGTCCGGTTGCTCCCAACTGGTGGCCAGCCACGGAGCCAGGTTGTACTGCGCATCCTTCTTCACCAGCGCATCGAAGATCAGAGCGCCGACGTGCTCGGACTGAGCATCCGTCCCCTGGCGCAAATCGAGGTTGTTGGGGCTGCTCTCCAGAATCACCACAATCGTGCCGGGTTGCCGAGGCGAACCGTGGCAGGCAGAGAGTGTCAGGCATGCTGCGAGAAAAGCGCAAGCCGCGAGCTGCTTAACCATAGCTGACCTTGCCCAAGATGACGGGCCGCTTTGCTCCAGTCGCTGCGGGGACGTTTCCTGGCAGCCCATTCCACGTCAGCCAGGCGAGCAGCGCGAACGCCACACCTTCCTTCGCCTGCGAAGGAACGCCGAAGTCCTCGGCTTTGAGCAGGTGCGCTCCGTGGGCCTCGAAGTAGGTGCTCAGGAAGCCCATCAGCACGTCGTTGCGGACGCCGCCTCCTGCAGCGATGATCTCGGTGGGCGCGCTTCGGAGCGGCTCCTTGCAGAAACGTACATAGGCTTCGACGACCGTGTTCACCGTCAGCCACATCGCGGTTGCGACTGCGTCTTCCGGCGATCCGCCGGCCGCATCGCAGTATTCGCTCAGCCGCTCGGCGAACTTCGCTCCGAACTCCTCTCTCCCGCAGGACTTAGGAGGTCGCTTGCTGAAGAACTTGTCGCGCCGCAG
>DASYEU010000067.1:0-35504 GCA_036498865.1 Acidobacteriaceae bacterium
ATTCTGTGCCGGCGGACGAAGAATAATCCAGTGCTGATCGGCGAGCCGGGCGTGGGTAAGACGGCAATCGTTGAAGGGCTGGCGCAGAAGATTGCGGACGGTGAGGTGCCTAGTTTCCTGGCAGACAAGCGGGTGCTGGGACTGGACCTGTCGCTGATTGTGGCGGGCACGAAGTATCGCGGACAGTTTGTAGAGCGGCTGAAGACGATTATGAAAGAGCTGATGGAGAATCAGAACTCCATCGTGTTCATTGACGAGCTGCATACACTGGTGGGCGCGGGTTCAGCGGAAGGATCGCTGGATGCGGCGAACATTCTGAAGCCGGCGCTGAGCCGCGGCGAGATTCAGTGCATCGGCGCGACGACTCCGGCGGAGTATAGGAAGTCGATCGAGAAGGACCGCTCGCTGGAACGGCGCTTCCAGGCCGTGAAGGTGCCGCCTCCGAATGAAGAGGATGCGGTCAAGATCATCATGGGGATCAAGGACAAGTACGAGAAGTTCCATGCGGTCTCCTATACCGACGATGCGATCAATTTTTCGGTGTCGCATTCGAGCCGGTATATTCCGGACCGGTTCCTGCCGGATAAGGCAATCGACTTGATCGACGAGGCGGGAGCGCGGGTGAAGCTGCGGCAGACTTCCCTGCCCGAAGAGCTGACCGAGGTGCAGAAGCGGATCAAGTTCATCGTCCACCGCATGGAGAACGCGATTGCGAATCACGAGTTCGAGAAGGCACGGTTCTACTCGGACGAGGAGCGTAAGGAGCGGGAGAATCTGCGGGCACTGCGGGACAAGTATCACCTGGATGATTCGAGTGCGGGTATTGTGACGCGCGAGGACATTGAGGACGTGGTGAGCCGCTGGACGGGTGTTCCGATTACCTCGATCAAGGAAGAAGAGACGCAGAAGCTGCTGCGCGTGGAAGAAGAGCTGCACAAGCGCGTGATCTCGCAGGACAAGGCGATCTCGGCGCTGGCTCGTGCGATTCGGCGTTCGCGGGCTGGATTGAAGAATCCGGCGCGGCCGATTGGTAGCTTCCTTTTCCTGGGACCGACAGGCGTGGGCAAGACAGAGATGGCGCGCACGCTAGCGCAGTTCCTGTTCGGCAGCGAGAAGAGCCTGATCCGGTTCGACATGTCGGAGTTCATGGAGAAGCATTCCGTGAGCAAGCTGATCGGTTCGCCTCCGGGATATGTGGGCTATGAAGAGGGCGGGCAGTTGACCGAGCGCGTGAAGCGGTCGCCCTACTCGGTGGTGCTGCTGGACGAGATCGAGAAGGCGCATCCCGATGTCTTCAACCTGCTGCTGCAGGTGTTTGAAGACGGGCAGTTGACGGATGGGCTGGGCAACACGGTTGACTTCAAGAACACGATCATCGTGATGACGTCGAACATTGGCGCCAAGCACCTGCAGAAGCGCGAAGGGCTGGGCTTCCAGAGCGGCAAGGAAGAGATGATTCTGGACAAGATGGAAGAGCTGGTGAAGGGCGAGGTGAAGCGCACCTTCAATCCGGAGTTCCTGAACCGTCTGGACGAGATCATTATCTTCACGTCGCTTTCGAACTCGGACCTGATGCAGATCATGGAGCTTCTGGTGCAGCAGCTGAATACGAACCTGGTGCACAAGGCGATCACGCTGAGTGTGACCGACGACGCGAAGCAGTGGGTGCTGGAGAAGACCACTTCGGAGCGGTCATATGGTGCGCGGCCTCTGCGGCGCGCGCTGCAGCGGTTCATCGAGGATCCGCTGTCGGAGGCGCTGATTGCAGGCGGCATTGCGCAGCGGCCGGCGTTCCTTGAGGTCTACATGGAAAACAACCAACTGTTCTACCGCTCGATCTCGAGCGATGGCGCGGATGGCGACGAGAAGGTGGCTGGCCTGGCGCTGACGACGGTGTAGGTTGTCGGCTGCAGGTTGTTCGCTGAAAGATGGAATGCCCCGGTGATAAGCCGGGGCATTTCGTTTTCGGGTATTGTTGTGGGCGGAGGATTTGCACATGGATCAGGTGAATCGCAGGGACTTTGCGGGAATGGCGGCGTTGCTGGTGGGAGCGATGGCGGGGCTGGCGAGCGAGCAGGCGGAGGGGCAAACTGCGGCGACGCCTTCCGGGCAAGTGGCCAGTGGTGCTGCTACGGCTCCACGGCAGATAAAGGCGCTGACGTCCGGCGTGTTCAAACCACAGCCAGGCAAGGGCATGGTGGGTGGGCATGAGTCGCACCAGTTCCTGGCTGGGACGCTGTCCGGGGGCACGATCCGGCTGGAGATGCACGAGTCGGTGCAGTCGCCGGGCGCTCCGCATGAGGCGGTGGGAACGCACAAGCACAGCGAGATCTGGCTGGTGCAGCGTGGCACGGGAACGCTGTATCTGAATGGCACCGAGCATACGATGGAAGCCGGCGATGTGGGAATTTGCTGTGCCGGCGACGAGCACTGGATCGCCAACAAAGGCGACAAGGAACTGGCTTACTTCGTGGTGACGGTGGGTCCACCGGAATAGCAGGCTTCGAATCGGCGTAACGTTCGGGCTCAACTGCGGAGGCCGCATGGGTTTGGCGCGATGGTTGTTTTTCATGCTCGCGGGCGTGGCCACAACGCTGGCCGCACAGGAGATGCACGATCATCCAGCGCCGCAGAAGCTTGGAGTGGTCTCATTCCCCATCTCCTGCAAGCCGGCGACACAGGCGGAGTTCAACCGCGGCGTCGCGCTGCTGCACTCCTTCGCCTACACTCCCGCCGAAGAGGCTTTCCGGCACGTGGCGGAGCAGGACCACGACTGTGCGATGGCCCACTGGGGTATCGCAATGACGTACTTCCATCAACTCTGGGAGCCTCCCCTGCCTTCAGCCACGCTGGCACTGGGGCTCAGTGAAGTTCAGGAAGCTGGGCGCATCGGCAAGCCCTCCGAACGAGAACGCGAGTGGATTCACACTCTGAGCCTCGTGTATCAGGATTTCGCGACTGTCCCATACGCGGCTCGGACGGCGAAGTACGAGCAGGCGATGAGCGCGATCGCCGCGGAGAGCCGAAACGATGTGGAGGCTCAGATCTTCTATGCGCTCGCGCTGCTGAACAATGCCTCTCCCTTCGACACTGCCCACAGCCGGCAGAAGCAGGCCGCCGCGTTGTTGGAGCCGCTGTTTCCCGCTCATCCGGAGCACCCGGGAATTCCGCATTACCTGATCCATGCGTATGACAACGCGGAGCTCGCCTCGCAGGGTCTTGATGCTGCTCGGGCCTATGCGAAGATTGCGCCGTCTGCGCCGCATGCGCTGCACATGCCGTCGCACATCTTTACGCGGCTCGGTCTGTGGCAGGACTCCATCGCCAGCAACATCGCGGCACGCGAAGCGGCGGGGCTCCAGCACGACGCGGGTGAGGAGTTGCACGCTATGGACTATCTCGTATACGCGTATCTGCAAAGCGGCCGTGATGCCGATGCGGCCCGCGTAGTCGAAGAACTGCGCAACATGCCGCAAGCGAAGGGGGACGACTTCAAGGTCGGCTACGCCGCAACTGCGATGCCGGTCCGCTACGCCGTGGAGCGGCGCCAGTGGACTGAGGCTGCAGGCATCGCTCCTCCGCCGGCGGCGGCGCTACCCCAGGTGACCGCGATCGCGGTCTGGGCACGTGGCATTGGGCTCTCCCGCAGCGGACACGGTGCGGAGGCTCAAGCGGCGATTGAACAGCTTCGGCAGATCGAAGGACAACTTCGCACCGCAGGCAATCGGTACTGGGCTGAGCAGGCGCAGATCATGATGCGAGAAGTGATGGCGTGGTCTTCGCAGTCGAGCCACAAGCCCGAGGAAGCCGTCGTACTGATGCGGGCAGCAGCCGAGGAAGAGGATGCGCTCGAGAAGCTCCCCGTCACTCCAGGCCCCATTGTTCCCGCGCGCGAGCAGCTTGGTGACTTGTTACTGGAGCAGAACCATCCAGACCTGGCGTTGAAGGAGTTTCAGATGGCGCTCGTCAACGCTCCGGGACGCCGAGGCGCCCTGCAAGGAGTCGTGGCGGCAGGCCAGCGCTCAAACCACTAACCGGCCGCCACGTTGGTTTTGAAGCTACATGAGAGACTGGACGCTTTTCACAGCGCCGCTGGCGGCGTCGCTAACCTTCTCGACGACGTCTTCAACCTGGCCCTTGGTGCGCTTGATGGTCTTCTGGGCTTCCTTGCTGAGGTACTCAGCCTGCTCCTTGAGGTAGGCGGCTGCATCTTCGAGATAGTCGACGCCCTCGTCGATGTTGCGCTTCAGCTGGCGGCGAGTTTTGACTCCGGGTTGCGGAGCGTAGAGAAGGGCGACGGCCGCACCTGCGGTTACGCCAAGTCCAAAGGCGATCCAGACATTCTTTGCGCTCATACTTGTCTCCTTTACAGGCGAATTATCTCACCGCTGGAGGTTTAGACACATCGGCGTTGGGATAGGTTGCGTTTCCATGGCCGACAATCGGAGCGAGAGGCGGGCATGAGGGCGACTCCGGAAGGGCGAACGCCCGGACCTAGCGCAGGCCGGCGAGTTCCCTTGCCCGAACGAAGACGCGTGCGAACATGGTGCTGTTCAGGCGGCCGGTGTTGGTATTGCGCAGCGACGGGTGATAGCTCCCGAGGAGATGGAGTCCGTTGGGGAGCTTGTATTCGGCCTCGTGGGCGAAGGTGTAGTCGGAGCGGCGCTGGATGACGCCGGTGAGCAGCAGGTGGGCGAGGTAGCCGTCCCAGGCGATTTTGCCCAGGCAGACGACGACGCGCACACGAGGCAGCGTCCCAATCTCCGCGGCGAGATGCGCGGAGCAGTTGCGAATCTCCTGGGGCGTGGGCTTGTCGCCGGGGGGCGCGCAGCGGACGACCGAGGCAATCCAGGCATCGCGCAGGCGCAGGCCGTCGTCCCGCGAGATAGCCCGAGGCTTGGAGGCCAGGCCGAGGTCGTGGAGCACGGGGTACATGAAGTCTCCGGAACCGTCGCCGGTGAAGGGGCGGCCGGTGCGGTTGGCGCCATGGGCTCCGGGAGCGAGTCCCAGGATCAGAATGCGGGCGCGAGGGTCGCCGAAGCCGGGGACGGGGCGCGACCAGTAAACGTGGTCCTGGTACGCGCGGCGGCGAGTTTCGCCGATGCGGGCACAATAGGTGCGGAGGCGAGGACACAGCTCGCAGGAGACGATGGCCGCGCGCACGGCGTCGGAGTCAGCGGCGGAATTCGAGATCAGACGCAGAGCCGCCGGCGATTTAGCTGGAGCGGACGGGAACGGACTGGGTGTTTTGCGACGGGTCGATTTCACCGGATGGACATGGCGGAGCTAAGGGGAAGACCTGTTTGCCGCCGCATCGTTAGAATACATCTGAACAACGAGAAAGCTGGGCAGGCACATTGGACGATCCACGAATCAGCAGGATGTATCTGGCGATGAGCAGGAAGTGGCTCTCCTCGCTGTATCACACGGTATGGCGCCGTAATGTGATGCGGTCGGGCGTTTTGACGGGCATTCTGCTCATCCTCGCCCTGTTTGGACTGGCGATCGCCTACCGCGCCCACATGCAGGGCAACTTTCACAAGCTGAAGGTCAAGGCGAAGATCACCAACGAGCGCCAGGAGGCCACGGTACCGCATCCGGGTGGCCAGGAGGCCGCCGTGTTGCTGCGGACTCGGCAGGCGGGCGATTCGACCCCGGAATTCCTATCGGCGACCCTGTTGCCCGGCCGGGGCATGAATGTGCTGCAGATCACCGCGTATATCCCGGGCAAGGGCGAGGTGAACCTGATGGCATCGCCAACCGTGGAAGGAGCTACCGCCGCGATGACCGGCAAGGGAGCCGACGCGGATGGCCAGGCGAGCCTTGCCATGGGCGGCGCATTCGAGGCTCCGTGGGCTGGGCGCATCTGGGGCTCGCCGGCGCAGACCTCGGGGCACATCACCACCGTCTGGCGGGGTCATGCGATTACGCTGTCCGACACGGGCAACGGAGCAACGAATGGACTGATGCTGACACAGCCGTCCGACACTGCCGGGACTACCGGATTGCCGGATGGCGGAGAGGCGCAGGCGGTGTATCGCGCGGGCGACTATGGCGTGCATTGGCCGTCGAAGACGGAGGTTACGGTGACGGTCCTGCTCAGCAGCCGCGCAGTGGATCTGACCGTGGTGGCACGCAACGTTGGCGACACGGCGGAGCCAATCGGCATTGGGTGGCACCCGCGGTTTGCGGTCTTCGGAGGCAATCGGGCGGGACTGCGACTGCGGGTCCCGGCTGAGATGCGGGCGGAGTTGCGCGACCAGGGAGCGGAGCAGCCAACAGGAAAGCTGCTTCCGGTGGCCGGCACGCCCTTCGACTTTACTTCGGCCAGCGGGACGAAATTGGGAATGGCGGATTTGGACGAATACTTCGTAGACCTGCACCAGGAACTGCTGGATAACGGGCCCCAGGCCGAATTGAGCGATCCGTCCAGCGGTTACGGACTGCGGATGACGGCGCTCAGCCCAACCATTAAGGCGATACACGTGACGGCGCCCGCAAACGCCGATTTTGTGTCGATTGAGCCGCAGTACAACTATCCCGATCCATTTGGACGGGAATGGAGCAAGGAAGCGGACTCCGGGATGGTGGTTCTGCAGCCGGGACAGTCGACGGAGTGGAAGGTCCGGCTGGAACTGTTCACGGTGGGCACGACGCCCCCGCTCTAAGCGGTTGGGTACATGACAGGCTGGCCAGGCGTTTGACCCTGCACAAGCAAGCCTCGTAGAGTGGATATGAGGCGCCGGTCGCGCTCGACGCCCATTTTTACGGAGCGGCGCGGCCCATTTACGGGCGCCCTCTGGAAGGCATTCATTTTGAACCCGATTGAGACTACGGAAGCAAACGACACAATGACGGATGAGACTGCACCCCAGATGGACGCAGCACCGGCCGAGCCCCATGAGCACAGCCACGACCATGATCATGACCATGGGCACGACCATCAACATGGCCCGACCCTGAACCCGCAGCTGACCCGCGAAGTCGAAGTTGAGGTTCCGGCGGACGAGGTCTCGAAGACCTACAAGACGATCATCAAGCGGTACCAGAAGCTGGCGCGCATCCCTGGGTTCCGTGCGGGCAAGGTACCCGAGACGCTGGTGCGGTCGAAGTTCGCGAAGGAGTTGCGCCAGGAAGTGCTGGAGGCGCTGGTTTCAGACCGGTTCCGCGCGGCGATTACGGAGCGGAAGCTTCAGCCCGTGTCTGAGCCACAGTTGCTCGATCTGCAGCTGAACGACGGCGAACCGCTGCGCTTCAAGGCGGCGTTCGAGGTGCTCCCGGAGATTGACGTGACCGGCTACGACACCGTGCAGGTGGAGAAGCCCAACGTCGAGCTGACCCAGGACGACTTCGACAGTGAGCTGGGCCGCATGATGGACAGCCAGGCGACCGTGGAGCCGGTAGAGGAAGAGCGTCCCCTGGTGGATGGCGACTGGGCGGAGATCCAGTTCCGTGGCGAGATCAAGCCGCTGGCGCAGACCGTGACTGAAGAAGGCGTGACGGCAACCGAACCGGCTGCGGAGCCCGTAACCGGCGAAGATGTGTTGATTGAGATTGGCGGCAAGAACACGCTGCCGGCGTTCAATGATGCGTTGCGCGGGACCAAGACGGGGCAGGAACTCGCGTTCGAGGTGGACTACCCCGCCGACTTCGGGGACCGCCGGCTGGCAGGACAGACCGTGAGCTACGACGTGACGGTGAAGGCGATCAAGAAGAAGACCTATCCGGAACGCGATGGGGAGCTGGCGAAACAGCTTGGCGGAGTGGAGACGTGGGAGGAGTTCGAGACGCAATTGCGCGAACGCCTGGCCCGCCGGAAGAAAGACGCTCTGGAATCCGGCGCGAAGAACAAAATGCTGGACGAGTTGATTGGGCGGTACAACTTCCCTGTTCCTGAATCGTTTGTGCAGCAACGCGTGGATGCGAGGCTGGAGCGCGGACTGCGTGCGCTGGCTCAGCAAGGCATGAAGGCTGAAGACATGCGCAAGCTGGACTTCGGTCGCCTGCGTGCGGCGCAGCGCGATGAGGCAGAGCGCGAAGTGCGCGCGTCGCTGGTGGTAGACCGGATCGCGGACGCGGAGAAGGTGGAAGTGAGCGACGCGGAAGTCGACAACGAAGTTCTGATGCTGTCGCTGCAGACGCGCGAACCGTACGACGCCCTGCGCGATCGGCTAACGAAGGACGGTGGGATCAACCGGCTCCGTGAGGAGCTTCGGCGAGAGAAGGCGAGCAGCGTCCTCTACGAGAAGCTGGCGTCGTAGGGGAACCAGACAACAGCAGATTCCCTTCGGGAATGACAACTGGAAACAACCGCAAGGAAGAGGGAGCGACATGGGACTAGTACCGATGGTGATCGAGCAGACGAGCCGGGGCGAACGCGCCTACGACATTTACAGTCGTCTGCTACGGGACAACATCATTTTTCTGGGCACGCCGATCGATGACAACATCGCGAACGTGATCATCGCGCAGCTTCTGTTTCTGAGCGGCGAGGACCCGGAGAAAGACATCCAGATGTACATCAATTCGCCGGGCGGGTCGATCACGGCGGGGTTGGCGATCTACGACACCATGCAGTACATCAAGAACGACGTGATGACGTTGTGCATCGGGCAGGCAGCATCGATGGGCGCGTTCCTGTTGATGGCGGGCAAGAAGGGGAAGCGGTTTGCGCTGCCCAACTCCCGCATCCTGATCCACCAGCCGTCCATGGGCGGACTGAGCGGGCAGGCGACCGACATCGACATCCACGCGCGCGAGATTCTGCGTATTCGCGAAATCACGAATAAGCTGATGAGCAAGTCGACCGGGCAATCGCTCGACCGCATCGAGCGCGACGTGGAGCGGGACTTCATTATGACGGCCGAACAGTCGAAGGAATATGGGATTATCGACGACATCATCGACCGGCCACGCACGTAAAGTACACATTGCTAAACCCTCAAACCCCGGCCGAGTCGCCGGGGTTTGTCATTTTGATAAGTACTTCCCGAGGTACGGGTGTGACCGAAAAGAGGTATCTGAGTAACTTAGGTGTACCTGGCCTGAGGTAGGTTCGGGTGTAGACTTTAATAGTATTCCGAACCACCGGTCCGCCTCCAGGAGCTGCCGCACTTATGAAAACATCCCGCGGTTCAGACGAATCGCTTCGCTGCTCGTTTTGTCACAAGTCGCAAGACGCAGTGGCAAAGCTCATCTCCTCGCCTTCGGACTATCCTCGGGCCTACATCTGCGATGAGTGCGTTGGGGTGTGCAACTCTATCCTCGAGGACGATCGCAGCGAAGTACTGCCAGGTGTAGCTCCGGCCCAGCTGCCGAAGCCGCAAGAGGTCAAGGCCTTCCTGGATGAGTACGTGATCGGGCAGGACCAGACCAAGAAGAAGCTCGCGGTCGCGGTCTACAACCACTACAAGCGCATTCAGATGAACAAGACTCGCGGCAACGACGTGGAGCTTGCGAAATCGAATATTCTGCTCGTCGGCCCCACGGGTTCAGGCAAGACTCTGCTGGCGCAGACCCTGGCAAAGATGCTGGATGTGCCCTTCGCAATTGTGGACGCAACCACTCTGACGGAAGCCGGGTACGTGGGCGAGGACGTCGAGAACATCATCCTGAAGCTGCTGCAGGCTGCGGAAGGCGACGTGACGCGGGCTCAGAGCGGGATTATCTACATCGACGAGATCGATAAGATTGGCCGCAAAGACGAGAACCCCTCGATTACGCGCGACGTCTCCGGCGAGGGCGTGCAGCAGGCGCTGCTGAAGATTCTCGAAGGCACGGTTGCAAATGTGCCGCCACAGGGCGGACGCAAGCATCCGCACCAGGAGTTCACCGCGGTCGACACGACGAACATTCTTTTCATCTGCGGCGGAGCATTCGTCGGGCTGGAAAAGGTAATCGGACGGCGCGTGGGCAAGAAAGCGCTTGGCTTCCGTGCGATGGCCGATACCGAGGTGAAAGAAGGCGAGGTTACTCCGATCCGCGCACAGCGCGATACGGAGTTGCTGCGCCAGGCGGAACCGCAGGACCTGCTGAAGTATGGGCTGATTCCGGAGTTTGTCGGCCGGCTGCCTGTGCTCGGCATTCTGGACGAGTTGGATGAGACGGCCCTGATCGAAATTCTGACCAAGCCGCGCAATGCAATCCTGAAGCAGTACTCGAAGCTGTTCGACTACGAGGGCGTGAAGGTGACGTTCTCCGAAGATGCGGCCAGAGAGATTGCTCGCGAGGCCCTGCAACGCAAAGTGGGTGCGCGCGGACTGCGTATGATCCTGGAAGAATTGATGCTGGACCTGATGTACTACGTGCCTGGCAACAAGAAGGTCGGCGACCTGACGATCACAGCGGAGATGGTGAAGAAGCATAGCCTGACGCTGCCGATGCTGCTGGAGAAGGCCGGCTAGAGCTTCGTTACTGAAGTAATTGTCCGTGTTGCTCAAACTGACAAATGAGTCAGCCCCGAAGCGGGGTGAGGGAGTCTGCGGTGGTAGAACGCGGATTGGCTGTACTTTTTGTGATCCCACAAAAGTACCGTGCGGCCTGTATAGAAGGAATTACAATCACTGGGAGTGTTAACCGCAGGTTGCACCCTCGGCGGCACATGGCACGTCTAATTGGGGAGTATTAAGGGAATGGCAAATCAAACCAAGACCGTCTTGACCGGCGAAGTCCGCAAGCTACCGATGATGCCGATTCGCGACATGGTCATCTTCCCCCACATGATGACCCCGTTTGTGGTGGGCCGCGAATCCAGCGTGCGCGCGCTGGAAGAGGCGCTGACGGGCGACCGCAAAATCTTCCTGGCGACCCAGCACGACGCCTCCGTGGATGAGCCGAGCGCGGACGATATCTACGAGACCGGCACCATCGGGAACATCGTACAGAGCGTCCGCATGCCGGACGGCAATATCAAGGTATTGGTCGAAGGCGTTGAGCGCGCGCGCTCGATCGAGGTGACGGACGAGGACGGATTCTTCGTCGCGACCGTCCGCACCGGCAAGACTCAGCTCGAAATGACGCCGCAGGTGGAGCAGTTGATGCACCGCGTGCACAGCTTGTTCGAGCAGTACATCAAGCTGCAGCAGTCCCTCAATCACGAAACGATGGCCGCCAGCGTGCGCACGGACGAGCCAGCCAAACTGGCCGACACCATTGCTGCGAACCTCCAGCTCGGCATCGACGAAAAGCAGCAGTTGCTGGACGTGTTCGATCCGGAGACGCGGTTGGCGCGCGTCGGCGACGTTCTGGACGTGGCCATCGAGAAGCTGAACATGGACCGCACCATCCAGTCGCGCGTAAAGCGGCAGATGGAAAAGGCGCAAAAAGAGTACTACCTCAACGAGAAGATCAAGGCGATCCAGAAGGAGCTTGGCCGCGGTGAGAAGTCGGAGTTCGACGAGCTGAAGAAGAAGATCGAGACGGCGGGCATGCCCAAGGATGTGCTCGAGAAATCGCTCCAGGAGCTGAAGAAACTGGAAGCTATGCCGCCCATGTCGGCCGAGTCGACTGTGTCTCGCAACTACCTCGACTGGCTGCTGGCAGTTCCATGGAAGAAGCGGTCGAAGGAGATCCGTTCCATCGAGCACGCGGAAAATATCCTGAACACGGACCACTACGGCCTGGAGAAGATCAAGGAGCGTATCCTCGAGTTTCTCGCGGTGCGGCAGTTGGTGAAAAACCCGAAGGGCTCGATTCTCTGCTTCGTCGGACCTCCGGGAGTGGGCAAAACTTCACTGGGCATGTCGATCGCAAAGGCGACGGGACGCAAGTTTGTGCGGATGTCGCTGGGCGGCGTGCGGGACGAGGCCGAGATTCGCGGGCATCGCCGGACGTACATCGGCGCCCTGCCGGGACAGATTATCCAGTCGATGAAGAAGGCCGGCACCAAAAACCCAGTGTTCATGCTGGATGAGATCGACAAGATGGCGTCGGATTTTCGTGGCGACCCGGCGAGTGCGCTGTTGGAGGTGCTGGATCCGGAGCAGAACAGCTCGTTCCAGGATCACTATCTCGACGTGGAGTATGACCTCTCAAACGTGCTGTTTGTCGCAACGGCGAATGTGCTCCACACCATTCCGGGGCCGCTGCAGGACCGCATGGAGATTCTGCGGCTGCACGGTTACACCGAGATTGAGAAGCTGGAGATCGCGAAGCAGTACCTGATTCGCAAGCAGCGCGAGGGCACGGGCCTGACCGAAGAGCAGATCGTCTTCGAAGACAGCGCATTGAAGGCGATCATTCGCGGCTACACGCGCGAAGCCGGTGTGCGCAACCTGGAACGCGAGATTGGGAATGTGTGCCGCAAGGTGGCGCGTAAGGTGGTGCAGGGCGGACCGGAACATCGCGAGCTGTTGACCGCTGAGAACCTCGCCGAGTTTTTGGGCGTAGCCAAGTTCCGCGACTCGCAGGTGGATGAGAAGAGCGAGATCGGCCTAGTGACGGGCCTGGCATGGACCGAAGTCGGCGGGACGATCCTGCAGACCGAGGTGCAGGTACTCGACGGCAAGGGCAAGATGACAGCCACGGGGCAGCTCGGCGAAGTGATGCAGGAATCGGCGCAGGCTGCGCTCAGCTACATCCGCTCGCGTGCGCAACACCTGGGGCTGGGCAAGGAGTTCTATCGCCACGTCGATATCCACGTCCATGTGCCGGAGGGAGCGATCCCGAAGGATGGGCCGTCCGCGGGCATTACGCTGGCCACGGGTCTGGCGAGCGCGCTGACCAAGATCAAGGTGCGGCGCGATATTGCGATGACGGGCGAGATCACCTTGCGCGGTAAAGTGCTGGCTATCGGCGGACTGAAGGAGAAGCTGCTGGCTGCCCATCGCGCAGGCATCTTCGAGGTGATCGTGCCTGAAGACAATCGCAAGGACATGGCCGACATGCCGGAGCTACTGAAGACCGACATGAAGGTACACTTCGTCGAGCAGATGGATCAGGTATTGCAGATCGCGCTGGAAGAGAAGCTGCCGACACTTGCGGAAGAAACTCCGGAGGCGCTGGCTGCTGTGATCCCACCGGTGCTGCCGGTGCCCCAGCCTGTCGCACACCAGTAAGTCTTCCTGGAAGGAAACACGAAGCCGAGCCCTTGAGGGGCTCGGCTTCTTTCTTGCGCGATGTTCCCTACACCGTGCTGCGGCCGCTGATGAAGTGCATGATCAGCGAGATGACTGCGCACAGCAGAAGCAGGTGAATGAGCAGGCCCGCGCTCTTGAACATCACAAAGCCACCAAGCCACAACACAACCAGAACAATTGCGAGGATCAGAAACATGTGTGCCCTGCCTTTTCCTGCAGAAGTGTCTCGCGCCGGAACGCGAGCAATGCTTCTACTGAGAGCAGAAGATTGGCCCGCGCGTTGCTTGGGGTGGACAGAAAGACACAATCCATCGGTCCAGATAACGCAATGGGAGGCGGGGGCATCTATGGTCATCGTCGGAGGTTTCGACAACGGTTCCTCAAGGAGAAACGATGCTGATCCTACTGATTATTCTGTTGCTGCTGATGTTTGGCTCATTTCCCAGCTGGCCGTACAGCAGAGGCTGGGGCTACTACCCAAGCGGCGGCCTGGGGCTGCTCGTACTGATTCTCCTGATCGTTGTTCTGTTTAATCACGGGCTCTAGGACGTTCCGCTGGTTGCTTGCAGAACGCAGAAGGAGCCCGTAGTTACCCAGGCTCCTTTTCGTGTTCTGCAATGCAATCGCGAGTTTCCTGAGACTATGCGCCACCGGCGATGGAGGGGATGAGCATCACCTCATCGCCATCCTGGAAGGCGTAGCCATCGCCGCCGAGAAAGCGGATGTCCTCGTCGTTGATGTAAATGTTGATGAACTTGCGTAGCTTCCCATGCTCATCTTTGATCTGCGTGGAGAGCGCAGGGAAGGTTGTGTCGAACTCGGTCAGCAGCGCTGGAAGATTGGCTGCGCCGGAGTCGAACTGTTTTTGACCATCGGTATGGCGGGTGAAGGCGGTGGGAAGTACAACTTTGATAGGCACTAGCGTTCTCCTGCGGCAATCAGTTCTGGTACAGCCTCTCCATCGAGCGAGCGGAGATAAGCGTCGAAGTCAGCGAGACGCGGGCGGATGGCCCGTGCATCGATGTGGTCGTAGCGGTTGATGAGGGCGTCAGTTGTCTTCAGTCCATTGCCGGTAATGCAGATGACGGTCGTTTCGTCCGGAGAGATTCGGCCATCCGCGTAGAGTCGCGCGGTAACAGCCGTCGTCACTCCTCCCGCGGTTTCCGTAAAGATGCCTTCGGTCTCGGCGAGTTCCTGAATGCCGGAGACAATCTCGACGTCGGAAACATCTTCTGCCCAGCCTCCATCTTCTCGAATCATCTTCGCAGCCGCCGGACCGTCCGCAGGGTTGCCGATCGCAAGCGAACGCGCAATGGTGTTGGGGCGCTGCGGGACGATGTCGTCAGTTCCCTCTTTCACGGCCACGGAAATCGGCGAGCAACCAGTGGCCTGCGCTCCAAAGAAGCGCACCGGACGGGCGGGCTTCTTCACCAGTCCAAGGAAGATGAGTTCGTTGAACGCCTTGCGAATCTTGCGAATCAGCGAGCCGCCGGCCATGGGCACAACAACATTGTCCGGCAATCGCCAGCCAAGCTGCTCCGCGATCTCATAGCCAACCGTCTTCGATCCTTCCGCGTAATACGGACGCAGGTTGACGTTGACGAAGCCCCAGTTATATTCGTCGGCGATCAGGGTTGACAGGCGGTTGACGTGGTCATAGTTGCCGTCGATGCGGATGAGACGCGCACCATACACCAGAGTGTTCAGGATTTTCGCCGGCTCGAGATCGGCAGGCACCAGGATGCAGGCCTTCAGGCCGAGACGGGCGGCTTGTGCGGCAACCGAGTTCGCGAGATTGCCGGTCGAGGAGCAGCCGACGGTGTCGAAACCAAACTTGCGCGCGTTCGCGAGCGCGACCGACACCACGCGATCCTTGAAGCTGAGCGTCGGAAAGCAGACCGCGTCGTTCTTCACATACAGGTTGCTAGCGCCGATGCGCGCTCCCAGTCGGCTGGCCCGAATCAGAGGCGTGAAGCCCACTGGCAGGTCGGGCTGGAACCCCTCCGGCACGGGGAGAAGCCGCGCGTAACGCCAGATGCTCGCAGGGCCACGGGCGATGGAATCCCGCGTAAAGACGCCCTTGGCAGACAGCAGGTCATACACAACTTCAAGCGGCGCGAGGCAGTCTGGGCAGCCAGAGAGCGGGCGGTTGCCGTAACGCTTGCCACACTCGTTGCACATCAACTCGTACGAAGAACACGAATATTCCATCTAACTCTCTCCGGGCGGGAGAAGTTCGATTGCTGCGACGGGACTCTCTTGGATAGGCCGCGAACGGCAAAGGAAGGAGAATTACGGGTGCAGGCCGGCTGCGCACTGCGGCTCCGAATCTCATGTTCCCTGCGGCTTTGCGGCCAGCCAGGAGAGAGTTGACACCGGTACTGTGGTCTGTCCGGTTGTCGTGGCGTCGCAGGGCTCGTCCCTCAACCACTCTGCATGAAATTCAAATCTGCGATAACGCAGACTGGAATACTTTACTTGTAGCACAGGCGGCGCCGCTACGCCAAATACCCCGCAGGCACTGGCGAAAGGAACGCTTGACTCGACAGGAGCGGTGTGGGAGGCTAACCCCATCGAGGATATCGCGATGAAAGCTGTGCGAATTGCAGCCTTGCTTGCTGTAAGTCTTGCGGTGCGGGCACAGACGCCGCCGGCTACAGCGCACGTTCACGACGGCGGATCGGTCGAGATGATTCAGAACATCCTGATTCTGCCCCTCACCGGAGCTCCATTTACAGCAATCGTTCATGCCGAGGTCACGCGAACTCTCGCGGACGGAACCACCGCGACGTCGAGGAACCGGCGCATTGTGGCGCGGGACAGCACGGGAAGAATCTTCCAGCAGAGGGCCTTCTTTGTCCCCAACGGGGATGCGCAACCGCGTATCCGTGCGCTCGAGTATCAGGATCCCAACACGCACGAATTGTATGAATGCATCGTCGCCGAGAAGACGTGCTATGTAACTCCGTATCGCCGATCGGCGCTGGCTTCGATGCCGGCAGGAATGGGCGGACTCCAGGCTTGCGGGTGCGCCAGCGCACATGGGCAAGGAAATACGGTGCAAGAGGAACCGCTGGGCCAGAAGACGATTGAGGACGTCGATGTGATCGGCTCGCGCGAGATCACGACCCTGCCCGCGGGCAAGTTCGGCAACGAGAAGCAGGAACCGGTTGTGAAGGAGTTCTGGTACTCGCCGCGCATCGGCCTGAATTTAGTCACCAAGCGGTTCGACCCGCGCGCGGGAAGCCAGGACTTCACGGTGGATCACATATCGCTCAATGAACCTGACCCAAAGACGTTTGAGCCGCCCGCGGACTACCGGGTGGTCAAGCAGGTTGTAGTGAAACAGGCAGCAGTCTCAGCCGACCACTAGGCCGGTCTGGCCGCTGGTGGGTTGAATCAGTCCTTGGCGAGAGCTCGCTTTACGCCTGCGACGAAGGCTTCAGGGTTGAACTCCGTGCGCACGATCTCATCCGGGCAATCAGTCAGGATGGCAACGCGCCAGTTGCAAACGAAAGCGACGAGTTGCTCGGCACGTGCGGTCTTGATCTCCGCGCAAAGCTCTTCTGCTTCAGCGATGCCGTGTTCGCCGTCAACGTCAACCAGAACCAGGTCATAGGTGCGGGCGGAAAACATCGACAGCACTTCGGAGACATTGAGTGTGGAGTCGACGTGAAAGCCGGAGATGCGCAGGATCTGGTCGCGCAGTGGGCGCAGCATCTCCCGCTTGCAAACATGCAGGATGGCAGGTTGTTCGGTTTCTGGCACGGGGTCTTGCATCTCGCTCACGATCTTCAAACCCTTTCGGAACGGCCCCACGTTCAGACACGTCCCTAAGAGTTGGATGCGAGATAGACCGCAATGGTCTACCCCGCGGGATCGTAGTTCAGGCTCTCGCTCAGCCAGCGCTCGACCTCGGCCACGGTCATTCCCTTGCGCTCGTGGTAATCAGTGACCTGGTCGCGATCTATCTTGCCTAGCGAGAAGTAGCGCGACTCCGGGTGCGCAAAGTAGAGGCCGCTCACGCTTGAACCGGGCCACATGGCAAACGACTCGGTAATCAGCATCTCGGTGTTGGCCTGTACGTCGAGTAGCCGCCATAGCGTGCCCTTCTCCGTGTGATCTGGACAAGCGGGATACCCGGGAGCCGGTCGGATGCCACGGTACTTCTCATCGATCAGCTCAGCGGGGCTGAGGCCTTCCTTACGGCCATAGCCCCACTCATCGCGCACCTGCTTATGCAGGCATTCGGCAAACGCCTCGGCCAGGCGATCGGCCAGCGCTTCAGCCATGATCGCATTGTAGTCGTCGTTGTCGGCCTTGAATCGCTCGCACAGGTCCTTCAGACCGATCCCGCTGGTTACAGCGAAGGCGCCGACATGATCGAGCAGCCCTGTTTCCTTCGGCGCAATAAAGTCGACGAGCGAGCGGCAGGGCTCGCTGCCTTCCCGGTTTGCTTGTTGCCGAAGGAAGTGGAGCCGATCCAGCGTCTGGCTGCGCGACTCATCCGTGTACAACTCAACATCGTCGCCCACCGCATTGGCCGGAAAGAAGCCGTAGACTCCGCGCGCGGTAATCAGGTTCTTCTCGATGATGCGATCAAGGAGCGCGTTGCCCTCGGCCAGGAGCTGGCGTGCTTGCTGGCCTTGCTCGGGGTGGTCCAGAATACGCGGATAGATGCCCTTCATCCCCCAGGTGTGAAAGAACGGCGTCCAGTCGATGTACTCGCGCAGGGTTGCCAACGGGAAGTTGTCGAGCACGTGCACGCCGGTGAACTCCGGTTTCGGCACGTCTTCCGCACGCCACTCAATGGGCGTTCTCCTGGTGCGAGCCTCCTCAATCGATACGACCTGCTGCCGCGGAGCAGCATGGGCATTGCGTAACGCTTCGTACTCAGCGCGATGCTGGGCGACGAACTCAGCCTTGCCGTCGTCGCTGAGCAGGCTGGTAGTGACTGGCACAGCGCGGCTGGCGTCCAGCACGTGCACCACCGGCTCACTGTAGTGCGGGGCAATCTTGACGGCCGTATGCCTTCGGCTGGTGGTCGCGCCACCAATCAGCAGGGGCAGTTTGAATCCCTGCCGCTCCATCTCCTTCGCGACATGCACCATCTCGTCCAGCGACGGCGTAATCAGACCGCTGAGGCCGATCATGTCCGCCTTCTCTTCCTTGGCGCGTTCCAGAATCTTCTCGCACGACACCATCACGCCCAGGTCGATGACGTCGTAGTTATTGCAGGCCAGCACAACGCCGACGATGTTCTTGCCGATGTCGTGCACGTCGCCCTTGACTGTTGCCAGCAGAATCTTGCCTTGCGCCTTGACGACCTCGCCGGCCGCAACCGCCGCCGCCTTCTCAGCCTCCATGAACGGGGTCAGGTGCGCAACGGCCTTCTTCATCACTCGCGCGGACTTGACCACCTGAGGAAGGAACATCTTGCCTGCGCCAAACAAGTCACCCACCACGCTCATGCCGTCCATCAGCGGGCCTTCGATAACCAGCAGAGGCCTGCCCAGCTTCACGCGCGCTTCCTCGGCGTCGATCTCGATGTACGCATCGATTCCCTTCACCAGCGCGTGCGAAAGGCGCTCTTCCACCGTGCCGTTGCGCCACTCCTCGGCCTTCTTCTCGGTCGCAACTTCACCGGCACTCGCAGACTTCAGCTTCTCGCCAAAATCGACAAGGCGCTCCGTCGCATCAGAACGGCGGTTGAGCAGAACGTCCTCGACAAGCACCTTCAACTCAGGCTCGATCTCCTCGTACACCTCGAGCATGCCCGCGTTTACAATGCCCATGTCCATGCCCGCCGCGATAGCGTGGTACAGGAACGCCGAGTGCATCGCCTCGCGCACCTTGTTGTTGCCGCGGAAGCTGAACGAGATATTCGAGACGCCGCCGCTCACCTTTGCGTGCGGCAGGTTCTGCTTGATCCAGCGCGTCGCGTTGACGAAGTCCACCGCGTAGTTGTTGTGCTCCTCCATGCCGGTCGCGACGGTAAGGATGTTGGGGTCGAAGATGATGTCCTCGGGAGGGAAGCCCACTTCATCGACGAGCATGCGATACGCCCGCTCGCAGATGCGGATCTTCTCCTCGAAGGTCGCAGCCTGGCCCTGTTCGTCGAAGGCCATCACCACCACCGCAGCGCCGTACTTCAACACCTTCGCAGCGTTCTCGCGGAACTTCTCCTCGCCTTCCTTCAGCGAGATGGAGTTGACGATTCCCTTCCCCTGCAAGCATTTCAGCCCTGCCTCGATGACCTCCCATTTGGAGGAGTCCACCATGAAGGGAACCTTTGCGACCTCAGGTTCGCTGCCCAGCAGCTGCAGGAAGCGCGACATCGCAGCGACGCCGTCGATCATGCCCTCGTCCATGCAGATGTCGATAATGTTGGCGCCGTTCTCGACTTGCTGGCGCGCGATGCTGACTGCCTCCTCGTACTTGCCTTCCTTCACGAGTTTGGCGAACTTCGGCGAACCGGCCACGTTGGTCCGCTCGCCGATCATGATGTACACGCCTAGTTGCTGTGTGAAGGGTTGCGATCCGGACAACCGGAGGGGCTTCGTCTCAATCACCTCGCTCATGCCGCAACCTCAATCTTCCCAAGCTTGCGGGGTGGCTTGCCATCGAGCGCCTTCGCAATCGCGGCGATGTGCTCCGGCGTATTGCCGCAACAGCCGCCGGCGATATTGATCAGCCCTCCCCGGGCAAAGTTGCCGAGATGCCGCGCCATGTCGTCTGGCCCCAGGTCGAACCCGGTTTCCGAGAGCGGGTTGGGCAGGCCAGCGTTCGGATAGGCTGAAACTGCAGCATCTGCTTTCTCCGCTAACTCACTGAGGAATGGATACATCAGATCCGGCCCAAGTGAGCAGTTCAGCCCAACCGACAACGGCCTTACATGCTGCACCGCGTTCCAGAACGCCTCGGTCGTCTGCGCGGAGATCAGCGTTTCGCCGCCACGGCCAACAGCTGCCGAGATCATTACCGGCAGTTCCGTGCCCTTCGCCGCCATGCCATCCTCATCGAACACTTCGCGGATGCCGACCAGCGCAGCCTTGGCGTTCAGCGAGTCGAAAATCGTCTCCACCAGCAGCAGGTCCGAACCACCCGCGATGAGCGCACGTATCTGCTCCTTGTAGGCAGTCTTCACTTGGTCGAATGTGACCACGCGGAAGCCTGCATCGTCCGCATCGGGTGAGTTCGAGAGAGACACCGTCAGCGGCCCAATCGCGCCCGCCACAAAGCGTTGTCGTCCCGTTGCGTTGGCCACGCGATCGGCCCATTCCCTGCACTGCTTCGCCGATTGCTCGTTGATCTCCCAGGCCAGGTCGCTCAGCTCCGTCGAGTCGATGATCTTCTGGTAGAACTCAGGGTCTTTGCGACCGCCATGCTCGCGCGGGTCGTCCACAAAGAACTCACTCTGCGTAATGCTGGTGGCGCCGAACGTGTTCGTCTCGATGATGTCTGCGCCAGCCTCCAGAAAGCGGCGATGGATATCGCAGATCATCTTCGGCTGCGTTAGCGAGAAGAGATCGCCGTTGTTCAGCAGATCCTTGGTCGAGTTTTTGAAGCGTTCGCCGCGAATGTCGGCTTCCTTCATGCCGTAGGTGCGAATGGTGGTGCCCATTGCTCCGTCGATGATGGCGATGCGGCTTTCGAGAATCGTTTCAAGAGGATGAATCTTACGAGTCTTCGTCATGTCTCCTCCAATGGCCTTGCCCATGGCAATGCGCGGAAAATCCGTTGAGTCGCTGCAATTCCTGATTTTTGAGATTGCTCGCTAAGCGAGTACGCCAGCCTCGTCTTTTTCCGACGAGATGGCGTCGGGCATCGACGCCGGCTGGACGAGAAGGTCTTCCTTGCGCATGACGAGCGTCGTAGCGTTCAGGCTGGCAAGTTCGAATCCGTGACCATGCGTAATGGCGTCCGTGGGACAAGCCTCGACGCAGTAACCGCAAAAGATACAGCGGTTGTAGTCGATGTTGTAGACCTTCGCATAGCGCTCAGCGGAGGAAATCCGCTTCTCCTCGGTATTCTCCGCAGCCTCGATGTAAATGCAGTTCGAGGGGCAGGCGGCCGCGCACAGGAAACAGGCGACGCACTTTTCCAGGCCGTTTTCGTCGCGCTGGAGCTGGTGCTTGCCGCGGAAGCGCTCCTGGAGCTGGGCGCCGCGCAGGGGCCCCTTGCCGTCCGGGTAGTTCTCCACCTCGGTGGGCTGAAACATCTGCCCGAAGGTGACGCTCATACCCTTGGCGATCGCGGCGGTGTTCTTCAGGATGGACATACCTTGAGTATACGACGGCTGCGCTGTAGCCTGAAAGGCACAAGGCAGGGGGAACTCGATGGTGATGCGTGCGTTTTGGGTGTGTGTGGCGGCAATGTGCTTGTCCTGCGTGGGTTTGGTCCAGGCTCCTGCGCAGGATGCCATGGGCGGAATGCAGATGGCCAAGCCGGCGGCGAGTCCTTCCACCAGCTTCACGCTGAATCTCGACGGCAAGACCACGACGTTCTCAACGGCCGAGCTGAAGGCAATGCCGCAGAAATCGGTGAAGGTCCACAACGAGCACACCAAGACCGACGAGACGTATTCAGGCGTTCCGCTGGGTGATCTGCTGGCGAAGGCAGGCTTCGTCGTCGACAAAACGACGCAGCGGAAAATGCTGCGCAGCTACCTCCGCGCCGAAGGGACCGATAAGTACTGGGTGCTGTACTCGCTGACCGAAGTGGAAGGCTCGGAGCGCGATGGCGACGTGATTGTGGCGACCTCGATGGACGGCAAGCCACTGGGTGCGGACGGCGAGATCAAGCTGGTCTCGACCGGAGACAAGAAGCCGCAGCGTTGGGTGCGAAACCTGGCCGCGATCGCAGTGAAATCCGCAGAGTGACCGGGCCCCTTGCAGACGACCGGTGGATGTGATTCACTTCCACGCATGGCTAAGAACACATCTCGCCGCACCTTTCTCCGCACGGCCCCGATTGCCGCTGCGGCCGGCTTCACCCTTACCGACGCGCTCACAGCGATGGCGCAGGCAGCGCCCGGCGCGGACGTAAACGCCGCCGCGCAACCGATCAAACTGTGGAAGGCGGGCGAGCTCGCCGATGACATGAAGGCGCTGGATGCCAAGCCCGGCGACAACCGCCTGTATGAGTCGAAGTCGATTCCAGTACAGGTCATTCTGACGACCGAGAAGCACAAAAGCGCGGCAGAGTTCGAGTTTCATGAAGGACGCGACCACATTGTGCAGATCATCGAAGGCTCCACGCTGTACGAGGTAGGCGGAACGCCGACTGGAACCAAGGTGATGCCCGGACAGGGAGAGTGGCATGCGACCGGCTCGACAGGCAGCAAGTCAATCCTGATGGTCAAGGGCGACATGCTGCTGATTCCGCGCGGCACGCTGCATAAGCGGAGCACCGAGGACAGCGTGACGTTCTTGCTGATCTCGAATCCAGCGCCGGCGAAGGCGTAGCGGATCCACTTTCGACGAAGCTTGTTGCGATACCGGCGGCCTTTGGGCCGCCGGTATCGTTTGCACTATTCAATTCCCAGCTTCTTCCAGAGGGCGTCGATTTTGGCGACCGTGGCGGCGTCTTGCTTCAGCATCGGGGGCCAGGGGCGGCTGAAGCCTTCGGCGGCCCATTTGCGGGTGGCGTCGATGCCCATCTTGCTGCCGAAGTTGGGCAGGCGCGAGGCGTGGTCGAGCGAGTCGACTGGGCCTAGCGTGAACTGGATGTCGCGCTCGGGGTCGATGTTGTTGGCCACGCGGAGCGTGACCTCGGCGAGGTCCTGCACGTCGCAGTCTTCGTCGACGACGATGACGCACTTGGTAAACATCGCCTGTCCCATGGCCCAGATGCCGTTCATCACCTTGCGCGCGTGCCCGGGGTAGGACTTGCGGATCGACACGATCATCAGGTTATGGAAGACGGCCTCGGGCGGGAGGCAGACGTCGACAATCTCGGGCAGAGTGAGTTGCATGAGCGGAAGGAAGATGCGCTCGACTGCCTTGCCCATCCACGCGTCTTCCATAGGTGGTTTCCCCACAACGGTCGCACTATAGATGGGGTCCTTGCGATGGGTGATGCAGGTGAGGTGGAAGACGGGGTACTGATCCTGCATGGTGTAGAAACCGGTGTGGTCGCCGAAGGGGCCTTCGGTGCGCAGCTCTGCGAGGTTCACATAGCCCTCGAGGATGTACTCGGCGTGGGCGGGGACTTCGAGGTCGACCGTTTCGGCCTTGACCAGTTCGACGGGCTTGCCGCGGAGGAACCCGGCGATGAGGTACTCCTCGACCTCAGGCGGGGCTGGGACGATGGCGGAGAACGTCGTCGCCGGGTCTGTGCCGATGGCGACTGCGACCTCCATGCGGCCTTCGCGGACCTTGGTAAGCGTGGTGCTCGGAATCTCCGCCGGATTGATCGCAGGGGCGATGCCGCCGGAGGTTTGCGCCATAATGTCGACGTTCCCGCCGGTCGATCCAGCGGCGGCACGGAGACGGTCGCGAAGATGTTCGGCGGCGTTCTTCTGGCGCTGCCAGTGCATGCCGGTAGTCTGGCCGTCGTAGACCTGCATGCGGTACATGCCGACGTTGCGCTTGCCCGACTTGGGGTCGCGCGTCACCACGCACGGCAGCGTGATGAACGGGCCGCCATCCTGCGGCCACGTGGTGAGCACGGGAAGCTCGCGCAGGTCGAACCCTGTCCCGCCGTCGGCGGTGGAGCGGTGGATGACCTGCTTGCAGGCCGCCTCTTTGGCTGGGATGACTTTGGGAAAGAAACTGCCGACCTCGGCCAATTTCGGCAGCATCTTCAGCTTGTCCATAAAGCTGGCCGGCGTTTCGGGCTTGATGAGAATTCGGATGCGGTCAGCGATGGCGTCCAGGGAGTCCGTCTCCAGCGCCAGCTTCATCCTGCGCTCCGATCCGAACTGGTTCATCAGCACCTTTGCCACGGGGAAACCTGCAACATTCTCGAACAGCAGCGCCGGACCTCCGGCGTTGGGTGTGCCTTTGCCCAGCTTGGCGGTGCGGTCGGCTATTTCGGCCATCTCGAGGTAGGGGCTAACCGCCTCGCGGATGCGGCAGAGTTCGCCTGCCTTGTCGAGCTGCTTGATCCATTCGCGAAGGTCGGTATACGGCACGGCTGGCTCCTCGGTGGGTGTGGCGGCGGCTGAAGGGTACCCCTCCCCCATCCTTATAGTCCTAAAGTATCCAATCAAAACGGCTTATATCTGGACGGCCAGGTCCGGGACAAGTCGCTGCAAGTCTGGGCCGGGTTCGGGGCGCTCAAGTTGGGGTTCAAGTCGGCCGCACCCCACTTTCCCCCTATTAATAGTTTATCTGGTTGGAGGGGGAAACCGGACAAGTGTATTCCTTATCGATTGAGAGAGATACACACCTTGGGGGCTTGACATTCGATTTCGCTGAGCAAATTCGCAAAAAATAGATTTGCGTTCGGTTGTGCGACTGCCTGGTGGCTGTCTTCCAAGGCTGCAAAGCGAATCACAGAGAACACAGAGGGAGGAGAGAGCACGGAGGGAGCAACGGCCTCCCGGAAGAAGTCGACCTCTACTTCAGACTTTGAGAAAGATCTTCTTGCGCCACAGGACCCAGTTGGGCAGAAAGCACAGGGCGGTGAAGGCGATCGCAAAGGCGACCGAGGTGACGTTCGTGGAGTCGTACCTGGCGAAGAGGTGGCGGTAGATCCAGAGCCAGGCGGAGATCGGCGCGGCGGGGTTGGCGGGGTTGACGAGCGCGCCGGCCGGGACCTTGATCCAGATGGCGAGTTCGACGAGGAAATTGGAGATGACGAACGCGGTGATGGCGTTGGAGCCGAAGACGAGCCAGGGCCACAGAAGGGCGCGGCCGACGGGGCGGTCGTTGAGGCGGCGCATGTCGATGAGCCAGTAGCAGAGAGCCAGCAGGAGGAGCGACAGGCCGGCGCTGAACAGGACGTAGGAGCTGGTCCAGAGGTTCTTGTTGATCGGGAACCAGTGGTTCCAGAGGAGGCCGGCGGTGAGAGAAAGGGTGCCGGACGCGGACATTACTACGAGAGTCGAGATTTGATGTCCCGTCCAATTTCCGAGCAGGCCATCCAGCCTGCGAGCCTCGGGGACGGGGGAACGGCGGAGCCAGATTCCGGTGATGCAGCCGATGAGGGTGGTGGCAATGGCGGGGATGGTGCTGAGCAGCCCTTCCGGGTCGTGCGTCTTGTTGTAGAGGACGCCGGTGTGCAGCCACGTTCGCGTGAAGGCGTTGAAGCCGCGGTCGAGCCAGGCGGCGAGGTTGCGGTCGGGGTCGAGGATGGGCATCGCGTGGGTGGGGACGCCAAAGCCGGGGACCGGCACAAAACGCATCAGCGCCCAGTAGCCAATGAGGAGCGCGGCGGTGATGAGGGCCAGGGTGCGCGCACGGTGGCGCGTGTTCCAGACCGCGAGGCAGATGAGTCCGGCGACCAGGTAGCAGAAGGCGATGCGGGTGAGCACTCCGAAGATGCGGAGGTGCGTGAGGTGGAAGTGCGGGAACGCCGTGAGCAGCATCTTGATGGCGAAGATGGTCGCGGCGCGGCGGAAGAGATGGCCCGTGAGAGTCAGGTTACAGTTGCCGCGCGCCTTGCGCGATTCGAACGAGAAGACGATAGATGCGCCGACGAGGAAGAGGAAGTTGGGGAAGACGAAATCGGTAAGGGTGAACCCGTTCCATGCGGCGTGGTCGAGCTGAGCGTAGACATGGCCCCAGTCGCCGGGATCGTTGACCAGGATCATAAGAGCGATGGTGAGACCGCGGAGGACGTCGATGGAAAGTACGCGGTTGGGGGCGGGCTGCATGGGTGATTCATGGTACTGCACTTCGTGCCGTTCTCGACGCGCTTACGCGCGTGAACGGGAACCTTTGCGGTGCGGCGGTGTCTATGGTGGTGTACGCATTCCTCGCAAATGCGCACCTGCTGCTCGAAGGAGGTGCCTTATGTTCGAAGGAAGCCTGGTGGCATCACGTGGATTGGTGAGAACTGGAACCGAGCGGTGGACGGCGCTTGGTTCACTGACTGTGCAGATTGGGCTGGCGGCGGCTTTGCTGACGATTCCGCTGGTACGCCCGGAGGTGCTGCAGCCGATCAAGCTTGCGCCGCAGTTGACAGTGCCGCTGCCGGTGAAGCCTCCCGTGCCACTGATCCATGTACAGACGACAACTGCTGCGTCCTCGCGGGCGATGAGCGTGCCGGCAGCCGCAGCGCAGGCTCAGGCCACGCAGGTCCTCACGTTTCATCATGGCAATCCGACGGACGGGAATGCTCCACCGGCGGTCACGAACCTGCCGTTTGGCCCGGGAGGTCCTGTGGGGACTGCGATTCTGAACCTTACCGCGATCGGGCCGGGACCGACGGTCACGGTGGCGAAGGCGAAGGATGCCGCGCCGACGCACGTATCCGGCGGCGTGTCCCTGGGATTGCTGCTGACGCCGATTCAGCCCGTGTATCCGCCGATTGCGAAGGCGGTGGGAATCCAGGGCACAGTCGTCCTGGAGGCGGTGATCTCGAAGGCCGGTCGAATTGAAAGCCTTCATGTGGTCAGTGGACCGGACATGCTGCGCCGTGCTGCGACCGACGCCGTGCAGGTAGCTCGCTATCGACCGTACCTGCTGAGCGGCGAACCGACGGAAGTGCAGACGACGATCAACGTGGTGTTCCAGCTCGGGAGGTGAGACGTTGACCTTGCTCGCTCTACGTTGTTCGTCGAGCAGGAACAGACGGGCAACGTAGAACGGGCGATGGCTTACGCGACGTTGTCGAGCGGAGACCCGGGGCGGATGACGGAAGCCTCCGGAAGGTCGGAGTCTTCCGCATAGTCGAGCAGCGGGTATCCAGCCTGCTTCCATCCGTCAAAGCCTCCACGGAGCGGCCGCACGCGGGTGATGCCGAGCCGATGGAGCTGCATTGCGACCTTGGCCGATGTCTCCTCCGACGGACACGTGCAGTAGAGGATGACATCGCGATCGCGTGGGATGCGATCGGCGAGGCGCGCAATCTCCGACGGGCCAATGCGCACGGCGCCGGGCAGCACGCGCGGGTCGGGCAGGTAGTCGAGCGGGTGGCGCAGATCTACGATGAAGGGCTGTTCGACGCCGTCGACATCGGCTTCGTCGAGCATGGCCTTCAACTGATCCGGTTCCAGACGGAGTTCCCGTACCTGCGCGATGAAGCGGCGCTGCTTGACCAGGCGCCAGATGAAGAAGCCCAGGACCATCAACGCAAAGACCGAGACAGCGAAGTGACTGAGCAGGGCGAAGAAGGCCTGGCTTCGCTTGGCCACGTCTCCGAAGAAGCGGCCGAGAAAGAGGAACGACAGCGACCAGAGCAGCGTGCCGGAGAGATCGTAGAGCACAAAGCGCGAGTAGGGCATGCCCGTCTGGCCGGCGATGGGTGCGGCGACGGTGGAGAGCCCGGGAACGAATTTGGCGAAGAGCAGCGTCTCCGCGCCGCGGCGGGTAAAGTACCCCTCGGTTTTGGCGACGCAGGTGGAGGACTCGAGCGACAGCTTGCACAGCAGGTGGATGACGCGGCCGCCGTAGCGGCGTCCCAGCGCGTACCAGCTGGAATCGGAGATCAGGCAGGCGGCAACCACCATCATCAGCGCCGTGGTGAAGCTGACACGGTGAGTGGCGCTCAGTGTCCCGGCGGTGAGCAGCAGCGGGATGCTGGGCACGGGGAGGCCAAGCTGCTCGACCAACACCCAGAGGAAAAGAATGGCATAGGCGTGGCCGACGAAGAACTCAATGGCTATCGGCATGGGAGGAAGCTCCTCCTGTCTAGATGACGATTGTGACGGTTTGGATGTGAAATTTGCAACAGAAACCTGCCAGACAGCGCTTGACGGACGCGCGTCGTCTGCCGGGGAGCTGCTGGCGGAAGGGTCCTTCCCTGTCTTGCACGTGCAAGCTACATCGCAGGCGGATGATGCGGGTCGACCGACTCGCCGGCGGCCTTCGCAGCAACGCTCTTGGCCCCGCCAGGATTGACGGAGTCGCGGAGTTCCTTCGAAGGCTTGAAGAACGGCACACGCTTCGCAGGCACATCCACGCGCTCCCCCGTCTTGGGGTTGCGGCCAATACGCGAGTTGCGCTGGCGGGTGCGGAAACTGCCGAAGCCGCGGATCTCGATCTTGTCGCCGGCCTTCAAGGCTCCAATGACCGACTCAAAGAGGGTATCGACGATGATTTCGCCGTCACGTCGGGTTAGGTCGCCGAGGGCGGTCACTCTGTCGACAAGATCGGCTTTCGTCATCGCGGTGTCTCCTTGTAGCAGGTTGGTAAATTGTAGCTTATCGCTGATTGTAGATGGGATGCACGATTTAGGGCAGGTGGGAAAAGAAAAATTTCATGGGGGGCCAGCCGGGGGCACCGGCAAGGACGCGGGCTGGAAACGGCTGCCAAATTGCCTACGGGGCGATTTCCGGAAGTTCCAGGCGCGGCGGAGACAGCCTGTTGAGGTGGAGTTTGGGAATTTCAGGCGCGGAGGCGGGCTTGGCTCGCTGCGGGCTCGGCAAAAAAAAGGCGGCACGAACGGTGGGTTGTTCGTGCCGGGAGGCCAGTGACGCAACTTGTATCGGCGAAGCGGTCATTTGGACCGACGGGCCGAAAGAGGTCGAGCGGTACACGCTCTGCCGTTTTAGCATACCACGCAATCTGCCGGTGGGGGGGGCGCCAGAGGTGCCCTGTTGGAAGTTGTCCTCTCGGCTGGAGACTGGCGACCGGTGGTCAGGATGCCGATCCGGCGCTGAGCTGCCGCGCCATCTTCGCGTCGCGTGCGCTGATGCCTCCAGCGTCGTGCGACACCAGCCCCAGCTTCACCCGGTTATAGCGAATGTCGATGTCGGGATGGTGGCCGGCCTGTTCGGCGAGTGCGGCCACACGGTTGACAAAGGCCATGGCCTGCACGAAGTCGGCGAAGGTCCAGAAGCGGACGAGCGTGCCGTCTTCAACGGCCCACTCCGGCAGTTCGAGCAGAAGAGCCTCGAGTTGGTCGTCCGAGAGTGTCTGTTTGCCGGATGCCATAGGAACCACCTCCACGCGCTGGACTTGCAGGGCGATGGTAAGCCGCAATCACACTCCGTGCAACCTTCCTCTGTTGATGGTTCTATTCGAAGAACGGCTTTCGACCATAGACTGCTATTGAGCAGGCCAGAGAATCGCACCGGCGAGGAGAACCGTGAACCAGAAACAATGGACCGAGGTTGATCAATACATCAGCGAGAGGCTTGTGCCTGCCGACGCTGCACTGCAAGCCACCCTG
The DNA here is from genome assembly GCA_036498865.1 of Acidobacteriaceae bacterium. Lineage (GTDB taxonomy): Bacteria > Acidobacteriota > Terriglobia > Terriglobales > Acidobacteriaceae > Edaphobacter. The sequence goes on from DASYEU010000067.1 coordinate 29,361, forward strand.
AAGGCGAACGCCGCGGCCGGATTGCCCTCCATCGACGTGGCTCCGAACCAGGGAAAGCTGCTCCACCTGCTGGCTCTCACGGCCGGCGCTCGCAGGATCCTGGAGATTGGCACGCTGGGTGGATACAGCACGATCTGGCTGGCGCGCGCTCTTCCTGCAGGCGGGCGCCTGGTGACGCTGGAGGTTGAGCCAAAGCACGCGAAGGTGGCGCAGGCGAACCTCGCAGGCGCGGGACTCGCCAGCGTAGTGGAAGTGCGGCTGGGCCCGGCGGCCGAGTCGCTTGCACGACTGCATTCGGAGGGCGGAGAGCCGTTCGATCTGATCTTCATCGACGCCGACAAGCAGAGCATGCCCACGTACTTGGAGTGGTCAATGAAGCTGGCGCGGCCGGGAACGCTGATCGTCGCGGACAATGTGGTTCGCGAGGGCGCGATTGTCGACGCCGGGAATACGGACCCGAGCGTGCAGGGAGTCCGCACGATGTTCGAGCAGATGGCGGCCGAACCGAAACTGACAGCGACCGCGATCCAGACCGTGGGCAGCAAAGGCTATGACGGCTTCGCCATGGCGGTTGTCGTCGGAGACTGACGAGCCCCAGTCCCGTCAGTCCTTCTTTTTCGCGTCCCGCGCGGCCTTGCGGGTGGCGGCCCAGCCTTCCTTCGTCACCTGATGCGAGCGGGCGATTGCCAACGCTCCCGCCGGCACTGGCTGCGTGACGCACGAACCCGCGCCGACATACGCTCCGTCGCCGATACTGATGGGCGCAACCAGCGTGGAGTCCGAGCCAACAAAGGCCCCGTCGCCGATGGTGGTGGTGTGCTTGTGCACGCCGTCGTAGTTGCAGGTGATGACTCCCGCGCCCACGTTGGTGCCTGCGCCAATGACTGCGTCGCCGAGGTAGCTGAGGTGGTTGGCCTTGGAGCCGCGCCCGAGCGTGACCTTCTTGGTCTCGCAGAAATTGCCGACGTGCGCCTCAGGGCCGATGTTGCTCTCGGGCCGCAGATGCGAATAGGGCCCAAGCATGGCGCTGTTACCCACCTGAGCGCCATCGAGGATGCATCCGTTGCGGACAGTAACATTGTCGGCGAGGGTGGAATTCTGGATGACAGAGTACGAGCGGATGCGGCAGTCGCTGCCGATCTGCGTCGCGCCGAGGAGTTGCACGTACGGCTCAATCACGGTGTCCGGACCGACTGTAACTTCGGCGTCGATGACGCAGGTGTCCGGACGGAAGATGGTGACGCCCAGCGCCATCAGGCGGCGCGCGCTGGCGGTGCGCATGGCCTGGTCGAGATGCATCATCTCGGCAATGGTGTTTGCGCCGAGCACCTCGTCCACGCTCTCGGCCTGGATCGCAACCACGCGCCGGCCATCGGCCACGAGCATGGCAGCAACATCAGTCAGGTAGAACTCGCCGTGCGCGTTGTTGGTGGAGAGCAGATCGAGCTTCGCAAAAAGCGCTTCCGTCTCGAAGCAGTAAATGCCGGAGTTGATCTCGGGTGCGGAGAGTTGTTCGGGCGTCAGCGACTTTTGTTCCACAATCGCCGTCACGTCGGGTTGGCCGGGGGCCCGGCGCAGGACGCGGCCGTAGCCGGTAGGGTCCGGCGGCACTGCGGTGAGAATGGTCATGGCCGCGCGCTCAAGCAGGTGCAGTTCACGCAGAGAGGCGAGGGTCTCCGGACGGATCAGCGGCACATCGCCGGAAAGGACCAGCAGATGACGCGGCGGAGTGACGCCGGAGAGCTCGAACCAGGCCTTGAGGATCTGCATAGCGTGGCCGGTTCCGCGCTGCTTCTCCTGGAGCACGAAGTTGACGCCCGTGGGCGCGACAGCGGTCTGCACACGCTCGGCCTCGTGGCCAATGATGCAGAAGATATCTTTGGCCGGGACGAGCGTCCTGGCCGCGGCGATGACGTGCTGCAGCAGCGCGCGCCCACCGACCTCGTGCAGCACCTTGGGGCGCTTGCTCTTAAGCCGCGTGCCTTTGCCTGCGGCCATGATGGCGACTGCGAAACCAGTTGATTCCATGCCCGCTATCTTCTCATGGCAGGTGGCTCGCGCCCTACTTCTTCGGCGCTCCCGGAGGTGGAGGAATCGTGATGTCCACGTCCGTCACCTTGCCCAGCGAGGACATCGGCGGCTTGATCTCTGACTTATTGCCAACGACCAGCACAGCCAGCTTCGAGACGTCGATGTACTTGTTCGCCACGCGGGTAACGTCCGCCGCAGTCACCTTCTCGATGCCATCCTTGTAGCGATCGAGGAAGTCCGGCGGGTAGCCGTAGAAGGCGAGCGTGGTCTGCTCCTGCAACGTCTTCTCCGGTGTATCGAAGTTGAAGATGAACGAATTGAGCACCTGATCTTTGGCCTTGCGCATCTCGTCCGGCGTGGGGGGCTGAGTCTTCAGGCGGCCGATCTCTTCAATGATGGCGTTCGTGGCCTCAACCGTTTTGGGACTCCGAGTAGCGGCAGAACTGCGGAAGACGCCGGGATGGTCGTACAACGCCCCGTATGATCCGCCAACCGCATAGGCCAGGCCGAGCTTGGTGCGTACGTACTGGAACACACGCGAGCCGAAGCCGCCGGAGAATATCTCGTTCATCACGCTCAGTGCGTAGTAGTCGGGATTGCTGCGCTCCGTGCCGAGTCCGACGATCTCCACCGTCGACTGGTTCACATCTTCCTTGTCGACGAAGTAGACGCCCGGCGCGGGGCCGGCGAACTCCACCTTCGGCGACTGAATGAGTGTGCCGCGTTTCAGCGGCTCGAACGCCTTGCGCAGCTTGGCCTCCATCGTGGCCGAGTCAAAGTCGCCCACCACTGAAACAATCATTCCGTTGGGCATGACGGTGCGATCGTGCCAATCCTTCAGATCGTCCAGCGTCACTGCGGCGATAGTGGAGTACTCCGCCTGGCGCGCGTACGGATTGTCCTTGCCATAGACCAGCCTGGTGGACTCGCGGCTGGCGATGCCGTCGGGATCGTCGTTGCGCCGCGAGATACTGGTGGCCATGCCGCGTTGCGCGATCTGAAGCTTGTCCGCCTTGAACGCCGGATGCAGCAGCAGGTCAACCGCTTCCGCGAATACGCCGTCGAAGTCCTGCTTGAAGCTCGACCAGCCGAGCGAAGTGGACGCGCCACCGCCGCCGGTCTCGATGCTCGCTGCCTTCTCTGCGAGTTCGGTGTCGAGCACGTCGCCCGCCTTCGTCGCGGTGCCGCTGGTGCGCCAGGCCTCGCCGTACATGCCGACCAGACCGGTCTTTGCCGCCGGAACCTCCCGGCTGCCGCCGCGAATCAGAATCGATCCATCGATGAAAGGCAGCTCGTGGTCCTCCTGCAGGAAGATCACCAGGCCGTTCGTCAGTTCGATCCGCTGCGGCTGCTTCGGCTTGAACGCATGCAGCGGAGGAATGGGAATCTTTGCCCACGGCTGGGCCTGCGCCGCAGCCTTGGCCGGCGTTGCGGCAGGCGACTTGGCGGCCGGCTTTGCATCCTGCGCTGCGGCGAATCCTGCCGGCAGCAGCGCGGCTGCCATCGCGAACGTAACGCACGTGCGGAGTGTCTTCCCTGGCATCGTCATCCTTGTCTCGGTCGAAAGAACGTTCATTGCACACCCCCTGCGCTCTGCGCTGCAGGTTGCGGCGGCGGCTGGAACTCGATGGTTGCGCTGGTGCGATTGCTCTCCACAAAAACTTTGCTCGCTACGCGCCGGACGTCGGCCTTGGTCACCTTGTCGATCCGGTCCAGCTCGCGGAAGAGCTCGCGCCAGTCGCCATAGCGGGTCTGGTACTCAGCAAGCTGTTGCGCCAGGCCTTCGTTGTCCGCCAGGCCGCGCAGCAGGCCGGCGCGGGCACGAGTCTTGAACATCTGCAGCTCCTCGTCGGTAACATCCGCGGTCTTCAGCTTGTCGATCTCCTTGTGGATCGCCTCGCGCATCTCCGTGGGAGTGTGGCCGGGCACCGGGAAGGCGTAGAAGGCATACAGCCCCGGATACTTCTGTCCGGGGAATCCGCTGAAGCCCTCGGCGTCCGCGGCGATCTTCTGGTCGCGCACCAGGCTCTTGTACAGGCGTGCGGTGCGGCCATTGGAAACGATGTCGCTGATCGCGTTGTAGACTGCGTCGTCCGGATCGCGGTAGTCCGGCCGATGGTAGCCCTCAATGTAGAACGGCTGCGCGGCCTCGCGGATGACGACAGATTTCTCGGCGAACTGCGGCGGCTCAATGGTGGTCATGGGTTCAGGTTTCGGCCCCGCGGGAATCGCGCCGAAATATTTCGCCAGGATCGGCATCGTTTCGGAAGCTTTCACGTCGCCGACCACCGCGATGACGATGTTCGCCGGCACATAGTACTTCTTGTGGAAGTCGGCGGCTTCAGTCGCGTTCACCTGGCTGATCTCGCTCTCCCAGCCCACGCCCGACCGCCCGTATGGATGCGCGGTGTACGCCGTGGCGAGGAACTGCTCGATCATTGCGCCGATGGGGTTGGAGTCGATGCGCATGCGGCGCTCTTCCTGCACTACATCGCGCTCCTTGTAGAACTCGCGCTCTACCGGATGGCCGATGCGGTCGCTCTCCATATAGGCCCACAGTTCCAGCCGGTTGGAGGGCATGCTCCAGAAGTACTGCGTCGAGTCTTCCTCGGTCGAGGCATTCAGGCCTACAGCGCCGTTCTGCTCCGCCAGCTCCGCGAACTGATTGGGGACGACGTACTTCCCTGCCGCTGCCTGCGCGTCGTCAAAGACCTTCTTCAGTTGTGCCAGCTTGGTGGGATCCTGCCCGACCAGCTTGCGGGATTCCGCGTCGTAAGCGGCGTAGGCGACTTCGACCTTGGCCAGCGCGACCTTCTCCGCCGGATAGTTGCTCGTGCCGATGTCCTGGGTGCCTTTGAAGGCCATGTGCTCGAACATGTGCGCCAGTCCGCTCGCGCCCTGCGGGTCGTCCGCCGAACCGGCGTCCACCAGCGTGTAGTAACTGAAGACAGGGGCCTCCGGACGTTCGCAGACGATCAGGGTCAGCCCGTTCGGCAGCACCTTCACCGTGGTCCGCTTCTCGAAGCCGGCGAGGTCCTGCGCTCGCGCTACGGCTCCCCAACTCATTGCAAACACCAGCACAAGGCCGGACAGACGACGGATACGCACTAGACCCTCCAGCTACGAAAATCAAGCTTGACCATTAACAATACTGGATAAACCCGCCAGAGCGGGCCTCCAGTTCGGGAGCGGCGCCCGCCAAGGAACTGGCTTTGTGACGAACGGTGGTCAGGCTATGCCCAACGCGGCGAAGCCCGGTGGCAGGGACGTCCGTTTACCGGCCGGTTTCGCCCGTATCCCTTTGCAGGAACTTCATTTGACGGCGCGAAGGGTAACCCATAGTCTTTGAGCGTCTAACGGTTTGCACGCGGGAGAGCGATGACAGTGAAGCAGATTCGGCGGGTCGCGGTGCTGGGTGCGGGAACTATGGGTTCGCGGATCACCGCGCACATCGCCAATGCCGGCGTCCCGGTGGTCCTGCTAGATATTGTGCCGCCCGGGACGCCCCCGGCCGCCCCCGCCGCCCTGCGCAACAGGCTCACGCTGGCGGCGCTCGATGCCCTGAAAAAGTCCAAACCCGCGGCGTTCTATACGCCTGACGCCGCCCGACTGATCACCCCCGGCAACTTCGAGGACGACCTGAAGATGCTTGCCAACTGCGACTGGATCCTGGAGGCGGTCGCGGAGAATCTCGACATCAAGCGAGCTCTGCTGGCCCGGGTGGCCGAGCACCGAAAGCCCGGCGCTCTTGTCACCACCAACACCTCCGGCCTGCCCGTCGCCAGCATCGTCGAGGGAATGCCTGAGGAGTTGCGCCACCACTGGTTCGGAACCCACTTCTTCAACCCTCCGCGCTACATGCGCCTGCTGGAGATCATCGCAACGCCCGACAGCGATCCTTCCGGCCTCACCGCCGTCTCGCACTTCTGCGACCAGCGGCTGGGCAAGGCAGTCGTCCGCTCGAATGACACGCCCAACTTCATCGCCAACCGCGTCGGCACGTTTTCCATGCTCAACGCGATCCGCCTGATGATCGCGCAGGACCTGACCATCGAGGAGGTCGACACACTGACCGGCGCGGCGCTCGGCTGGCCGAAAACGGGGACCTTCCGC
>DASYEU010000068.1:0-9364 GCA_036498865.1 Acidobacteriaceae bacterium
GAGTTCGCGCTCGCCGCAACGCCGCTGGGCAGCCGCCCGATCGCCATCTTGCCCGCGCCCGGCTCCATGTAGCGCAGCAGCCCCAGCCGGTCGTGCGCACGCAGCACATCCTCCTTGGCCAGATTGCGATGGAAGTCCAGGCAGGTCAGGTTCAGCTTCTTTGCCTGCGTCACTTCCTTCTCGGCCAGCTCCGGCGTCGGCCACATCCCGTTGATCCCCCAATACCCCCAGGAGATCGATGTATAAATCTTCATCCGCCGCCCATTCAACCGAAACAGCGCATTCGAGCCAAGCCCCTCCGGTGCAAAGCTGCGGAAGCCGAAGGCTATCGTGCGGTCATCTTCGCGAGCATCCTTCGTCTGATAAATAAGCCGAAGATGATAGAGCCTTGGCGAGTGCAGATCCCATAACTCGACACCGTCGCAGCGCAACGTCACCGTGTAGTCGAGCTCAGCATCCTCGCCACCGACATCTTGCTTTACTACCCGGCTCGACACCAACTTCCCACCCCTTGGATCGACGACCTCGACCTTCAGAAAGCTCAGCAACTGCTCCGTCGGTGCACTTATGTGTCCTGCCAGGAGAGGCGTCAGCACACGCGCGTGAACCTGTACGGTTTGTGGCTCAGGCGCATTCAGCACCCATGCATCAAGAAATCGCGCTCCGTCATCCGCGACGGCCGAGATTGTCATCCCGCGGTCCAGCCCGCCGAACCCATGGCTCCGGTAGATTTTCACCGCGCCCCACTGCTCATTCAGCCCATCCACCCAGTCGAACCGCCCCCACGGATTCGTGATCCGGATCGCCAGCACATTCTTCCCGCTCGGTTTCGCCGCGTGCGTCAGCTCTGCCTCAAACGGCAACTCCTCCATGATCGAGTAGCCCACCAGCTTCTCGTTGAGGTACACCTCGGCCCGCAGATGCGCCCCGCGCACATGCAGAAAAATCCGCTTGCCCTGCATCGACGCTGGAATCTCAATCTCGCGCCACCACCACGACACGCCGAAGTATGCGCCGTTCAGCGGCACCGGATCGTCGGGCGCATAGCGATACTCCTCCGCCAGATACGGCCGCGGCTTGCCATCCGCACCCGCGCCAAACTTGCCCCAGAAGTGCTGCTCCACCGAGCCCGGCAGCGTTACCGGCACAGACCCTGACGCTGCACCCGACAGCACCGCCCATCCGCCCATCGGAGCGTTTACCGGCAGCGGTTCGCCCTTGCCGCGTACCACGCCGTCTGCGGTCTGGCTGACATCCTCCGGCAGGAAGATCACGTCCTGCTTCCACTCGGCCTTCTGGTCCACCCACAACCGCCAGCCCTCATCGGGAATCAGCGTCCCATTCTCCGGCCACGCTTCCACCGCATGGGCCGCACCCTGCCCTTTAACTTCAAGCCCATGCACCGCTCCAGCTGCCGCCACTACCCCAGCCGTATTCTGCAAAAACTCCCGACGATTCATACCTCTCCCATCAACCCGCGTCAGTTTAGCCTAACCGCGCCCTCGTCGCAGGTGGTATACATCACGCAGAGAACCCGCAGGAGCGAACTCCATGAAAATCCCCGCACCGCTCGCCCTCACCGCCCTCGCACTCCTCGCCCTTGCCGGTTGCGGCCCCAGTCCGGCGAACACGCCCGCTGCCTCAGACTCGCACTCCGCGCCGCAAGCCTCTCTCGCGGCCCTGCCGGCACCCACCGCCGCGGGCCAGCCGTTCGATTTCTACCTGCTCAACCTCTCCTGGTCGCCCGAGTTCTGCCACAGCCACAGCAGCAGCCCCGAGTGCGCCTCGCACCTCGGCTTCGTCGTGCACGGCCTGTGGCCCCAGAACAACGACGGCACCTACCCCGAGCACTGTCCCAGCCGCCCCGGCCCCACCAGCGACGCCGTCTGGCAGGGACTGATGCCCACCGCTTCCCTTGCCCAACACGAGTGGCAGACGCACGGCACCTGCACGCCTTACGACGCCGACACCTACTTCGGCCTCATTCGCCGCGCGTTCCAGTCGGTAAAGATTCCCGCCGAATTCACCAGCGCCGCCAGCCAGACGATGGAGCCGCCCGCCGCCATCCTCGATTCATTCGCGCAGATCAATACCGGCTTCCCAGCGACCAGCTTCGCGCTCAGCTGCGGCAACAACTACCTCACCGCCATGGAGGTCTGCTTCGACAAGAGCCTTAAGCCCATCGCCTGCACCGGCGTCCGCAGCTGCCGTGCAAAGGCAGTAAAGATTGCACCGAGATAGGTAACTTGCGCCTAATACGTCATCAGCGTCACGCGAAGCACCTGGGGAATGGTCGTAAAGTTCAGCCCGTAGTCCGTCTGATCTCCATTCCAGATGCGCTTGAACTTCCACTTGCCGTCGACGTACGTCCCTTCTTCCACCTTCACGAATTCGCGACGCTTCCCGCTGGCTGCGTCCGTCGGGCGGAAATCCACCCGCGACGAAACGCCCGTCACCAGGAACTCATCCGGCCCTAGCTGCGCGACCAGCGCCCTGCCCACAGGATCCGCATTGCCCGGCGGATTGAACGCGCGCCCAAACACGCGCAGCCCGTACGCCACCGTCGCCGTCCACGGCCCAAACGTCAGACTCTGCTGATGCACGGCCGGATCCTCGGCGACTGCCTGCACTTTGCCTTCGAAGTTCAGCCTGGCGATCTCGCGCTGCATGGGGCCGACAATCTCGTTGTTCAGCGCAAACAGATCGATCAGCTTGTCGTCCACCACCGGCGCGCCCAGCGGGGCGTTCGCATACCCCGTCAGATCGAGCCCGAAGGTCGACCACCCGATCGCTCCGTGTCCCAGCGTCGCGAAGAAGTACCGCGGATACGGCGCCGCATTGCCGCTCTCCGGGATAAACATTGCGTTGTCCTTGCGCGCGTATACGTCCAGCACCTTCTCGTACTGCGCGTACTGGCTCATGTAGATGTCCGGCGCAATTAAATCCAGCGACGGCGCGGTCGACTTCCAGATGTCGAGCACGTGGTCCGTCATCGCCGGCCACGCCAGCCGGCCCTCCCGCGGCGTCCCCAGCGGATTCTCCAGCGAGTGATTCAGGTACAGCGGAATGCCGTACTCGGCCTTGCCTGCCTTCGCCACCTGCTCTACGTAGCGCGCGATCGACCACGCCTGAAAGGTGTTTTCCGCCTCCGCCCCAAACGCCTCGGTCCACGTGCCCGGCTTCACGTGCATGGCTCCTGCAAACTCAGCCGGCACCTGTCCTTCGAACAGCTTCACCGCCTCGGGCGCATAGTCGCGCTGGCTGCCGTATGCGTTGATCTCGTTCTCCACCTGCACCATCAGCACCGTGTGCCGCGGATCGGCCACCTTCAGATGCCGCATCAGCGCCACGAACGCCGCAGCATCGCCCTTCATCGTCGCCGCGCCAAAGGGCGACATCGTATCCCGCACTTCGCCCTTCGGGCCAGTCACCCGCGGATAGGTGGCGTTGTCGCGCTTCACCCACTCCGGCAGGTAGTGCCCCGCACCATTCTTCCAGGTGCCGAACCACAGCAGCACCAGGTGGACCCTGTGCTCGCGCGCTCCGGCCAGCAGCGAGTCGACGACGGAGAAGTCGTACTTCCCCTTCGTCGCTTCCAACTGCTCCCAGTACACAGGAGCTTCCACCGTGTTCGCGTGCAGCTTGTCGACCGCAGGCCACACCTCCGGCAACATGGCCGGCCACGCGCTTGAATTGTTCACCTGCACGCCGAGCATCAGGTAGGGCGCGCCATCCACCATCAACGCCCAGCGTCCATCCTTCTGCACCACCTTCGGCATCGGACTCGCAGCCACCCCCTGCGCCAGTCCCACACCCGCGGCCATGCTCACAGCCGCACCAATGGCCCAACATACGCAACGGAAAATCCCAAACTTTTTCATGCACGCATCATACCCGCTCTTGCGTGTCAGCCTGCGTGCAAATCCGCACTACTCCCCCAGCATGATCCGCCGGATCCCCGTCGCGCGGCCCGTTGCGCCATCGCACTCAATCAGCGTCGCGCACATCTTCGGGTTCCCTTTCGCCGCCTCAAACTTTCCGGGCATTCCGGTCAGGAACCTCTGCACTACCATCTCCGTTTCTACTCCGATCACGGAGTCGAACGGCCCGCTCATCCCCACGTCTGTCTGGTAAGCCGTGCCCTTGAACAACAGCCGCTCATCGGCCGTCGGCACGTGGGTGTGCGTCCCCAGCAAAGCTGTCACGCGCCCATCCAGAAACCACCCCAGCGCCATCTTCTCGCTGGTGGCCTCGCCATGGAAATCCACCAGGATCACGTTCGCGGTAATCTTCGCCAGCAGAGCATCCATCTTGCGAAATGGATCGTCGCAGCTCGACATAAACACGCGGCCCTGCATGTTGATCACTGCGAAGGTCTGTCCCGTCGGCAGTGCGCCCTGGTACACACCGAAGCCTGGAGTCCCTACCGCGTAGTTCGCCGGCCGCAGGACTCTGCGACCCCGCTCGTGCGACTCCTCGGGCACGGTCATGTACTCGAAGATTTCTTTCTTGTCCCAGATGTGGTTGCCCGTCGTAATGACGTGGGCTCCCCAGTCGAACAGTTCTTCCGCAATCGACGGCGTAATTCCAAATCCACCGGCTGCGTTCTCCCCATTGATTACCAGCAGGTCGACGGCGTGCGTCTCCATCAAATGAGTCAGATGTTCCCGGACAATTCGCCGTCCCGCGTGCCCAAATACATCCCCAACAAACAGAATATTCACTTCTGAAGGCTATAGCATTTCGCGCATCACTGTCGCCGTCGCTACCTGGGTGCTGGCGTCCAGTTACCATGGGTACCGATCTCCGCTTCGCTCCCAACCACGCCCCAAAACACGGCGCACACAACACATAAGGATTTCATTAAAATTTTGGACTTTGCGGTAGTCGGTGCATCCTTCCATATGATAGTTTGCTCTGCATGGCACAAAGCGGTCGTTTCGGACTAAGTCTCAGAATCCTCACGGTGTTGGCTTCAGAACCTGGCACTATGCACACATCAGCGGAAATTGCAGAATCGCTCACTGAGAGCGCGGTAATGGTTCGCCGGTGCTTCCTGTTGTTGCACAAGAAAGGCCTCATCGAACAGCGCAAGGGACCCCACGGCGGGGCCAAACTCAAAGTCCCTGCCAAGCAGATCGGCCTTGGCGACGTCTACGTCGCAACCGAAGACGACTGGCTCGAAATCGATGATCCCACCATGGCAAGCCTGATGAAGCGAGTCCGGGCCGAAGGCCTTCTCGCCATGAACGAGACCACCCTGGCCCAGATGCTGAAGCGGCTGAAGAAGAAGGCACCCGCCGCGCGATCGCAGAATGGCGCTCACTACAAGAAGTCTCACGCCTGATCAGGACTTCTACTTCGCCAGTTCCTTACGGATGGCAAGCAGTTCCGCGCGGCGTTTTGCGGTTGTCGTGGGATAGGACATCTGCAGCGCTCCCAGCGTCTCCAGCACAATCTGCGAAACGATCAGCCGCGCATTCTCCTTGTCATCCGCGGGGACGCAGTACCACGGCGCATGCTGCGTGCTGGTCTCCTGCAGGCACGTCTCGAACGCTTCCATGTAACTCTTCCAGTACTTCCGCTCCTGGATGTCCGCCATGCTGAACTTCCAGTTCTTCTCCGGCTCATCGATTCGCGCCAGGAACCGCTTCCTCTGCTCCTCCTTCGACAGGTGAAGAAAGAACTTCACGATCCGCGTTCCATTGCGGTGCAGATGCTTCTCCATATCCAGAATCGAGCGGTAGCGGTGCTCCCACACATTCTTGCTTCCGCCCGGCAGGTCGGCGACTCCTTCTCCCAGCAAAATCTCCGGATGCACCCGCGCCACCAGCACCTCCTCGTAGTAGGAGCGGTTGAAGATTCCGATTCGTCCGCGACCCGGCAACCGTTGCTCCGCCCGCCACAGAAAGTCGTGCTCCAACTCCGCCGCGCTGGGCTGCTTGAAACTCGCCACCTCGCAGCCCTGCGGATTCACCCCCGACATCACATGCCGGATCGCTCCATCCTTGCCCGCCGCATCCATCCCCTGGAAGACCAGCAACACAGCATACTTGTTGGCTCCGTACAGAAGCTGTTGCAGCGAACTCAGCTCCCTCACATGCTTCTCCAGCAAAGCCTTGTACTCGTCCTTCGACGCGTACATCGGCTTCACGCATGTCGGCCGATCCTTCAGCCGCACCTTGCTGCCTGGCTTCACCAGAAAATCCTTCGACTCGGTCTTCATCCCTTGTCCTCTCACTCACCGGCTAACAATTGGAATCATAAGCGCGCCTGGCCGTTGTACCATCAAGCAGTCCCCACACATGATGCTTGCGCCTACTGAAGTCGACGTTCTCATCCTTGGCGCAGGCGCGGCTGGCCTGATGTGCGCCATCGAAGCTGGCCGCCGCGGCCGCCGCACCCTCGTCCTCGAACACGCCGACCGCGCCGGCAAGAAAATCCTGATCTCCGGCGGAGGCCGCTGCAACTTCACCAACCTCCACGCCCGCCCGGAGAACTTCCTCTCCGCCAATCCGCACTTCGCCAAGTCCGCACTGGCTCGATACACACCGCGCGACTTCATCGGCCTGGTCGAAAAGCACAACGTCCCCTACCACGAGAAGACGCTCGGCCAGCTCTTCTGCGACCGCTCAGCCCACGACATCCTGAACCTGCTGCTGCGCGAATGCGCCGACGCGAACGCCCGCATTCAGCTCTCCACGCGCATCCTCTCCGTCACGCGCACCGGCGACCGCTATCGCGTCGACACCTCCGCCGGCGCCATCACGGTGGCCTCCGTCGTCGTCGCCACCGGCGGCCTATCCATCCCCAAGATGGGCGCCACTTCCTTCGGCTATGACCTCGCAAGACAGTTCGGCCACCCCATCGTCGAAACCCGTCCCGCACTCGTTCCCCTCGTCCTGAACCCGCAGGACCAGGCCGACTGGTGCGACCTCGCCGGCATCTCGGCGGATGTCATCGCGTCCATCCCTGCCACAACGGCGGGCAAGGCCAACACGAAGTCAAAAACGCTGCGGAGCACCTTCCGCGAGAAGATTCTGATCACTCACCGCGGTCTCAGCGGCCCCGCGATCCTTCAGATCTCTTCGTACTGGCGCCCCGGCGAATCCATCTCCCTCGATCTCGCGCCCGACGTCCCCGCCCCCACCGAACCCGCGAGCCTTCGCATCTTCGCGCACCTCGCCCATCCGGACGCCCGCCGCGATCTCGCCGCGACCGCGCAGGAACTCCGCGCCATCGTTGCGGGCCGCTTTGCCGATCGCTGGCGCGCCCTCTACGCCCGCGCCCATCCCGCTGACGCCCAATCTCGCGCGCTCCCCAACAGCACCCTGTCAGAGATGGAGCGCCAGCTCCACGCCTGGCGGCTCACCCCTGCCGGCACCGAAGGCTACGACAAAGCCGAGGTCACAGCCGGCGGCGTCGATACGGACTCGCTCGACGCCCGCACCATGCAGAGCCGCCTCGTCCCCGGCCTCTACTTCATCGGCGAAGTCGTCGACGTCACCGGCTGGCTCGGAGGCTACAACTTCCAATGGGCGTGGGCCTCCGCCGTAGCCGCCGGCCAATCCGCCTAGCGCCTCCAACTAATTGAAATGCGTCATCTCGGCTGAAGCGCACACTAGGCGTCATTTCGGCCGGACCGCAGCCGGTTTTGAGGCGTCATCTCGCCGGAGCGGAGTGGAGAGACCCCGCATTTGCATACCCTTCCTGCCGATACCAGGTCCCCAGCACCCAGCCCTACTGCACCACCAACGTAAGCCCCACACTCCGCACCAACCCCGCGTTCGTCCCCGTCACCGTCAGGTTGTACGTCCCGCTCGGCGTCGGATTGCCCGCGCCTCCTCCGCCGCCACCCGAAACAGGAATCAAACGCGAAGCACTACACCCCGCCACCAGCAACACGCATCCCACCAGGGCAGCCAGCCCGACCCTCCGCAAGCGCCTGCGCCCGAACCATAGCGGCACCAGCACCGCAAACCAGACCATCTGCCGTGCGTCAGGCCATCGCAACTCCGCACCCGCTACACTCGTCGCCACTGTCACCGTAATCGTCGACGTCCCACCCATTGCGCCCGGACTTGGATTGACCGTGCACGTCGCATGCGCCGGCAGCGGCGAGCAGGTAAACGCCACCGTCCCCGGCTGCCCTGCTGCCGACGTCAGCAGCAGCGGATACACCGCCTGCCCTCCCGTCGCAATCGTCTGCGTCGTGCTCCCATTCGCCGTCAGGGCAAAATCGACGCCCGCTCCCGTCAGCGATACTCTCTGTGGCGACGTCGGTGCGTTATCGACCACCACCAGGCTCCCTGAGCAGGTCCCAGCCACCGCCGGCGCAAACACCACCTGCACTGAACACGATGTCCCAACCGCCAGGCTCGTTCCGCACGTGCTGCTTCCCGCGACCACAGCGAAGTCGCCGGTAGCCCCGATGCTTTGGATCAGCAGCGGCATGCCGCCGTTATTCGTCAGCGTCGCCGTCTGCGGAGCCGCGCTCAACCCCACACCTGTTGCAGCAAACGCCATCGTCCCCACCGGCGACACCGACACGCCAGCCGGCGCCACGCCCGTCCCGCTCAGCGTCACCGTCTGCGACCGGTACTGGTCCGACACCGTCAGCACGCCCACCTCCGCGCCCACACTCTTCGGCACAAACACCACTGTCAGCGCGCAGACCGAGTGAGCCGCCAGCGAATTCCCGCATCCATTCACCACCGTAAAATCGCCACTCGCAATCTGTGCGGCCACCAGCGTCAAGGCCGCATCGCCCGCATTCGTCAGCGTCACCTGCTGCCCCATGCTGGCTGTGTTCAACACCTGCGCCGCAAACGTCAGCGACGCCGGAGCCAACGCATCCGTCGCCGGCAGCAGCCCCGTGCCCGTCAGCGACGTCGTCTGTATCCCCGTGCTGTCGGTCAGGCTGAAACTCCCCGTCCGCGTCCCGGAAGCCGTCGGCTGAAACGCCACCGACACCGTGCATCCCACACCCGCGGCCAGCGTCGCCCCGCAGGTGTTCGCCATAATCGTGAAGTCGCCGGTCACCACCGGCGTCTGCAACGTGGCTGTCACGCCGCCCGTGTTCGAAACTGTAATATTCTGCGCTGCACTGACCGCACCCACGTTTGTCGCAGAGTACGCAACCGAAATCGGATCCAGTATGATCGCCGCTGCTGGAGCGCCCGTTCCGCTCAGCTTCGCAGTCGCCTGCCCGCCGGCCACATTCCCGTACACCGTCAGCATTCCCGACCGAGCACCCACCGCCGCCGGCAGAAACTTAACCTGCACCGCGCAGCCCGCCCCCACGGCAATCGCGCCTGCGCAGTTGTCCGTCTCGGTGAAATCTCCCGCAGTCACAATCTGCGAA
>DASYEU010000069.1:0-13224 GCA_036498865.1 Acidobacteriaceae bacterium
AATCGACCTCAAGCGCGCAGGCATGCTCCTCTACGGCCTCCAGATCGCCTCCTCCAACCTCCCCAAGCCAGAGAAATCCGCCGCCACTCAATCCCACCCGCTCGTCGAGGAAATCGTCTCCGACACCTTCCTCGGAGACCTGGCCCCCATCACCGAAATACCTACCGAAGAGACAGCCCCACCCGAAACCACGCCCACTGAAACCACTCCCCCACAACCCGTCATCCTGAGCCAAGCCCCTGAGCCAGCCCAACCCGAGTCGAACGCGGCTTCGCCCAAACCCATCATCCTCACCACAATCCACGCCACCACCGCTCCACAACCACCGGAAGTGGGTGACGTCCGTCACAGTCGAACGTCCCACAATCACCGCCTTCGCGGTAGACTAAAACCATCGTGCAACGCTCTCGCATCGTCGGCCCGATTGGCATCGCGTGGTTCATCCTTACGCTCGCCGTCATCGTTCACGCCACGCGCATGGGACTCCTGCTCGCCCCCACTGACGCACTCCAGGGCAACGTCTTCCGCATCATCTTCTACCACGTACCGCACTCCATGCTGAGCATGGTCTTTCCGTACGTCAACCTGGTCGCATCCCTCTTTTACCTCTACTGGCGGCGGCGCGATCCGCTCAAGGCCCTCACCGCCGACGCGGTAGCCATCGCCTCGGCAGAAGTAACCGTCGTCTACGGAAGCATCTGCCTCCTCACCGGAATGCTGTGGGGCCGAGTGGCCTGGGGAATCTGGTGGACCTGGGACGCGCGCCTCACCAGCATGCTGCTCCTGTGGCTCCTCTACGTCAGCTACTTGATGCTGCGCAAGCTCTCTTCCACCGGCCAGACGCACACACTGGCCGCAGTGCTCTCCGTATTCGCCGCAATCGACGTGCCTATCGTCTACATGTCGATCCAGTGGTGGCGCACGCAGCATCCGTCACCCATCTTCTTTTCCGGGGATCCGGACGCGAAGATGGATCCATCCATGTTGCCGGCCTTCCTCTGGAACGTGGTCGCCTGGGCGATGTGGGGCATCTTCCTGCTGGGCGTACGTTTCGCGCTGGAACGTCGCCGTCAGCAGTCCGAGCAGGACGCAGCTCTGCAAGCCATTGAAGCGTCATTGGAGTTGGCAAAGTGAAACTCGCATGGATGTTCGGCAGCAGCATGGCAGCGCATCACCTGCTCTACACCTACCTCACCGTCTGGGCGGTGCAGGGCGGATACCTCGCCTGGATCGTCTGGCAGTGGATGCGCACCAAGCCGAACTCGCACTCCGCGGATCAGGACGACCTTTGAGCGCAAAAAAAGCAACGAAGCCGAAGGTTGATTTCCGGCCTCGTTGTCCGAGGAAAGTTAAGCGACGCGGGATTCCGGTCTGAGACGAAACCTCGCCTACTCTATAAACCCCTTGGACCCCAAAAAAGTTTCGTCAACCCCTCATTTTGCTGTAACAAACCCGAGGTTCGACCCATTTGCTCCTCCTCTTAAGCCTCCGTTAAGCCCCATCGATATCCCATCTAGCCCGAAAATGCTCTAAACTCGCGAAAGTGCAAATCATTCAGTCAGTTTGGTCTCCTGCAATCGACCGTGCACAGTACTCGGCCAGGAACGTCGTGAAGTCCTCCTCCAGAACCAATCTGCGAATCGCTCCGCTGCTCGCTCTCGCCCTCCTGCTTCCCCTCGGTTGTCGGCGCGGACGCTTTCCCGATGTTCCTGCTGGTTACCGCGAATTCGCCTATGTAACCAACGGTTCCTCCAGCACAGTCTCGGTCCTCGATCTCGTCTATCTTCGCCAGGACCGAACCCTGCAAGTCGGAACTCAGCCCTCCGGAATGGCAGTCAACCCGAAGCGCGACGAAGTTTATGTCATCAACGCCGGAACAATGTCCAGCATTGGCTCCGTCTCCGTCATCGACACGGACACCAATCGCGTCGTCGCAACCATTCCAGTCCACAAGCTTCCCTACTCCATCGTCGTCGACTCCGACGGTCGACGCGCTTACGTTGCTAACAGCGGTTCCAACACGGTCAGCGTCATCGACCTCGATCGCCGCCGCGAAATCGCCGTTGCCGGAACCGGCGAACAGCCTGGTCTCGCCCGCATCTCCCGCGATATGCGCACGCTCGTCGTCACCAATCGCGGCAGCGGGAGCGTCTCCATCTTCGCCATCGCTCCCAATCCTCCTGCAAACGGAGGACTTTCGCTCCCCGGCTTGCCGCCCAAGCCAAAGTCCGAAACAGCGGATCCAACGCCTCATCTCCGAGCAGCTTTTTCCGGCTGTCCTGGAGCAACCGACGCAGTCATCCTTCCCGACTCGTCCAAAGCCTTCATCGCCTGTTCCGGAGGACATCAGGTCATGGCTGTTTCACTCGCTGCTGCGCCGGATTCTGCAGCGGCAAAGCTGAACCCTTCGCTGCTCACCGACCACTTTCTAACCCTGATGAACGTTGGAAACACGCCTGTCCAGCTCGCGCTGAAGCCTGATGGCGGCGAAATCTTCTGCGCCAACTTCGCCTCCGACTCCTTCTCCGAGATCAACACCCAGACCAACGAAGTTGGCGGAACCTACCCGATCGGAAACAAGCCTGCCTTCGGAGTTGTCGACGCCGACAACAGCACGCTCTTCATCTCGAACTTTGGCTCAGACTCGGTCAATCTGTGGAGCATTGACGACGCCCAGAAAGGCCCAAGCGTTCCCACCGGACACGCGCCCGACGCGCTCGCCTTCTCCGCGGACCAGCACTTGCTGCTCGCGACCGACGCGCAATCCGGAGACATCTCCGTCATCCGCACCCAGCCTGCGCCGGCGCTGTTCACCATCCTGCCCGCAGGTGGTTCTCCCAACGCCATCGTAATCAAGGCGATGCAAGGTAAGCCGTAGCCGAAAGATTCAGGGCTGGTTTGACGAACTACTGGGAAATGATCATCGTCGACGTGCTGGTCATCGTGTAGGTGTGACTCGTCATCCCCGGAACATTCAAGGGGAATGCATACGAAGTATTCACCGTAACCAAGTCCGATGGGTTATTGCATGTCGCGGACGGAGTACACGGCTTTCCTGCCGGGTAAGTCGCCCACGAGGTCGTCACGGTCATCGACGCCGGCGTAATTCCGGGATAACCAAGGCCTCTAATGTAGGTTTGGATCTGGTCTCGCGTTGCCGTACACGAGGTTCCAGCCGATATTTTGCATGCCGACCCTCGAACCGCTGCCCAGCGACTGCCTTCGCGCGCGGCCTCGGCGACATAGTGATACGTGTACACCGCCAGACACACCTTCATCAGCCCCATCAGCATGGAGAACATGAATCCCGCGGACAGCGCGAACTCAAGCGCTGCAGCGCCATGCTCACTCCGCGCCAGACGCCGCAGCGTCCGGTCTCGGCGTCCGAACATGTTCGGAAATGGACGGAATCTGCCCACTATTGCATCACCTGCATAATCGCGTTTCCGTTCACGGTGTAGGACCGTGGAAGTCCCGGAACGTAGATCTTCGGATCGACTGTCGCGGTAGTCGTCACTTGCACGTACTCGATAATTCGCGATGTGGAACAGTCGGTGACCAAACAGTTGGAGGTCGTTCCGTTGGAGCACTTGCAAAAATGAGACGCGGTCGCACTGATCCCGGGCACGTCCGGAGCATCTAGCGTCGCCGCGGTGCGCATCCCTGCGTTGTCCGCAGCGTCGGTGTGCGATTGAGCACCATACTGCACACCCGCATGCGCAGCATTGGAAACTTCAATCGAGGCATACGCCAAGCGCCCTAACTCAGCAGCACCCAGCAGCAGAGTGATGCATACGCTCATCCCGATAGCAGCCTCCAACAAGGCCTGCCCTGAGTCGTCCGCTGCCCGTCTCCAGCGCGCAAACGCAGCTCCGGGCCAGTATTTGGAACCTCGCGACAACTCGCTCATCGTACCTCTCAATCCTTTACTCCGTCAGCGCCGCGCTCTTGAGCGGCGCATCGGGGTTCACTGTTGCGTAATTCTGGAAGTTGCTGGTACCCGTCATCGAGAGCGAGCTGACCACAAGGTCCGCATAGATGTTCGCGCCGCTGGTTCCGGACATGGTCAGCGCCGCAGACGGCGCATAGAAAACGCCCTGCAGATTCGAGCCCGTCGAACCTGTGATCGTCATCGCGTTCGAGTCGTCCGGATCCTCAAAGAACAGAATTCCGCTGTAGGTTCCCGTGGTCGGAGCAGACAGGTTCATTGAACCTGATCCTGACAGAGAAGCAGAACCGTTCGGCGCGGCCAGGAAGAAAGTGACTCCCGTTCCCGAGATCGTTCCCGATCCAGTCATGGAAAACCCGCCATTGATGATGTAAAGCCCCGGGCTCAGAGTCACGGAACCGCTGCCGCTGACGGACAGTCCGTTGTAGCAGACCGTACCGCCGGAGATGCTTGGCCCAAGCGTGACTGCGCCAGTACCAGTCTTATGAGGATCGGGAAGGCACGCCGAAGAGGTGAAGGAAGGAGTCGACAGATACGCCAGTGGATCGGGCGCCGGCGCAATCCCGGAGACCGGAGCGGGTGTCATCCCAGCGCTTCCTGAGGCAGAATAGCCCCCGACAATTCCGATCGATTGGGCTGTGATGCCCGAGCTTCCCGTCATGCGGATGGCATTGCTGGCGGCCGAGTCGACCAGAATGCCGCAGTTCGGCATATTCAGATCCGCGGTACCTGTAAGACCGATATCGGTGCCCGACGTGTCCAGCGTGTAGATGCATCCGGAAGCGGCTACCAGGCCAGCCACAGCCCGAGCGCTGACGTTCATCGAAGTCAGGTGAAACACCTTCATAAAGTAGGTCGGCGCAGGATCGGTAATGACGACCTCAACCCCGCTGGAGTGCGATCCGGACGACGGCGGATTATGGACCGAGATGGAGACTCCACCAACTCCATCGGTGTAGCCGTTATCCGCCGCGGCCTGCTTGGCCGCAGCGCTCCAATCGCCGTACCGCATTTCGTTGGCCCCGGCAATGGCTGCGGCGTCCGCTGCCGTTTGCAGAGTTCGCTTGGTCTGGAACAGCTTGCCCACATCCACCGCGAACCCAGCAGCTCCGCACAGGCTCGCGATGCACAGAGCCGTAACGATCATGGTTTGTCCGCGCTCGTCGCGTATGAGTTTCATAGTCCGCTCTCTCGGTACGTTTGCGTCCGGAATGCTTGCCCGCAAGCTCGATTGGCCCACAAAGGCGGCGCTCCATTTCTCGTGTAGAGCAAGCGCAGGACCTCTTATCGGCATGCTACTGAGGGGGTTCGTCCCACAGAATCCCCACTTGGTGCTATTAACCAGAGCATTAACGCATTGGCCTCCAGACGGCCCACTTCCAGCCCCTGCGCGGATTTCACTTGCAATTCGTGTGTACTAGTTGTACTAATACACGTGTGACACCCTTCCCCATTACGATTCAGCCAGGCCTGCCCATCTCCGACCAGATCGTCTACGCCGCCAAGCGTGCGATTATCTCCGGACAGATGCGGCCGGGCGAGGCCTTTCCGTCCGTTCGTGCCCTCTCCAGAGAACTCCGCATCAACCCCAACACCGCGCACAAGGCCGTCACCGAACTGATCAACGCAGGCTTGCTGGTGATGCATCCGGGCGTCGGCACGCTGGTGGCAACTCCGCCGGATGCGACTCTCGAAGAGCGCACTCGACTGCTCAGCCGCCAGATCGAGGAACTCGTCGTCGAAGCCCGCAGGCTCGGCGTGGACCAGGACGAGCTTCTCCGCTCTATTACGAAGCAATACAAGCTGCTCACACCCGTTGTAGGAGGTCAGGTTCGCCGATGACTGCTCCGTCCGCTCCATCCATTGCCACCCACGCACTGACTCGCAGGTACGGCTCGCACGAGGCGCTCCGGGACGTCACTCTCTCGGTCGAACCCGGCTCAGTCTATGCCCTGGTCGGCCCCAACGGCGCGGGCAAGACCACCCTGATCCAGCTGCTGATGAATCTGCAGCCCGCAACTTCCGGCAGTTCGGAATTACTCGGCGTTCCCTCCGCCCACGTTCGCGGCGCAGCGCTCAACCGCATTGGCTATGTTTCCGAAAGCCAGGAGATGCCGCTGTGGATGACGGTCGGCGGCATGCTCGACTACCTGCGGCCGTTCTACCCCACGTGGGACGCGGGGCTGGAACGCCAGCTTGTTACTGACTTCGCGCTGCCCCTCACCCGCAAGCTGAAGCACCTCTCCCGCGGCATGCGCATGAAGGCCGCCTTCCTTAGTGCGCTCTGCTATCGCCCCGCGTTGCTTGTACTGGACGAGCCGTTCTCCGGCCTCGACCCGCTGGTGCGCGACGAACTTATCCAGGGCCTGTTGGACCGCATCGGCGAGACGACTATCTTTCTTTCTTCGCACGATCTCGCAGAGATCGAGAGCTTCGCCAGCCATGTGGGCTACCTGGAGCAAGGTAGCCTGGTCTTCTCCGAGGAGATGACGACACTCTCCAATCGCTTCCGCCGCGTCGAGTTCCAGGTCGATCCAGCGACTGCGATTCCATCGCGGCTTCCCGCTACCTGGCTCGGAGTTGAGCGGTCCGGCTCGCTTGTGCGGTTCACCGACTCATCCTTCCATTCAGACTCCGAAGCGGTCGCGCAGGTCGAATCGCTGTTCCCCAGCGCCGGCAATTTCGAATTCGTACCTCTCTCGCTGCGGTCCATCTTCCTCGCCAACGCACGCTCGCAGGGCGCTCAACGCGCAGCCGCAAATTCTGGAGTCCCCGCATGACCCAAATTATCAACATCCTCCGCAAAGACATCCGCCATCTTCGCCTCGAGATTCTGGCGTCCGTCGCTGTCCTTCTGCTGTTCCTCGTGGTCGAGCCGCGGGCGTGGGCAGAGTTGTATGGATCCGCCTTGAGCGCCTCGCAAATCGTCGCCGGCCTCGTCTGCGTGTCCTGGGGAATTATCATCCTTCGACTAGTCCATGCGGAGCGTCTCGCCGGCAGCAATCAGTTCTGGACCACCCGTCCTTACGAATGGCCGAAGCTGCTCGCAGCCAAAGCTCTGTTCGTGATCCTGTTTGTCTATGTTCCTCTGGTACTGGCGCAGTTCTATCTCCTCCACCACGCCGGCTTCTCCATCGCCGCCAACCTTTCTCCATTGCTCCACAATCTCCTTCGAGTCACCTGCGTGTTGGTGTTGCCGCTGGCCTGTATCGCGGCCGTCACCACCTCCTTCGGACAGGCAGCGCTATCGCTTCTGGGATTTGCAGTCTTACTCGCCGCCCTTCAGTCGGCCTTCAACTATCTCGGATCCGTCAGCGCTACCATTGGATTGCCCCGGCGTGCACCGTTGTTCATCCTTTCGGCAGAATTCGCCATCGTCGTGGCTTTTCTTTCCGCGGTTCTCCTGCTGCAATACAGCCGGCGACTCACGATGAAATCCATCGCTATCCTCGGCTCCGCGGTCGTGCTCTTGATCGCGACGCAGCAGATCCTCGCAGGCAGTGCGGCTGCCGCATCCGGCTATGCCACCGGGGTCTCTGACGCCCCGGCATCCATAGCCATCGACACCAGCAAACGGCAGGCCTTCTCCATGTGGCTGCCCAGGAACACGAGGACTGCCATGTACGCCGTACCGCTACAGTTCTCGAACTTCACTCCAGGCGTCACCCTCAGCCTTGAAGCTCAGCGCTATACGCTCACCACAGCCGAGGGATACACATGGACCTCCAACTGGCTTACGGACTACTCGTTCTTCGACAGCCTGAGACCCAAGAGTTCTTCCTCCTTGCGGTCCTTCCTGGACATTCCCTGGAGCGTTTATCCTCATGTGGCAGGCCATCCCGTGTCCATTCGGATTGAGTTCCTCGCCTCGCAATTGGCAAACGACACGCCGTATACCTACTCGCTCCCCAACGAAGCCCACTCCGTACCCCATGTCGGCGTCTGCAAACTCGACGACGCCGAGGAGAATCTCCTGTGCCGTGGAGCCTTCGGCAACTTCAGCCTTGTCGATGTGAGCACGACCGGCAGTCCCGACCCCTGCGATGGCTCGGCCGATGCGGCGCCAACCACCCCCGCACCGTTAATCCCTGAAACCGGCTCCCTGGTTGGCACCCGACGACTGACCCAAAATCCGATGCCAGAAATCAGCCCGGTCATGATCAATATGGTCCATCTCAACCCGCCTCACCCTAACGACCAGCGCACAGGCTACCTCTGCCCCGGCACGCCCGTCACCTTCGCCGCCAAGCACTTCGAGCGTCACGTCTACATCGCGACTCCGCCTGCCACGATTACCCTCAACGAAGCGCCGCGCGGAGGCCGCGTTGGGCCGTAGCTACACCTGCCGCGCGAGCACCAGCGTAATGTCGTCCGGCTGTTCTGCAGCGCCGATCCATGCATCCAGAGCCTGTAGCACCTGCGCCGAGATCACGCTCAGCGGCTGATCGCGATACTGCGCCACCACTTCCATAAGCCGCGTTTCGCCGAACTCGCCAAAATCGTTCTCCGGCTCCGTGATGCCGTCCGAGTATGCAACCAGGATGTCCCCCACCCGCATCTGGATGCGTCCCTCGTCGTAGCGCATTCCGTCCATCAGCCCCACGACGGTTCCGCCGCACTCCAGACGCCGCACCTTTCCATCGAGGCCGAGCACCATTGGAGCGAGGTGCCCTGCGTTGGAATACGTCAACTGCGCGGTGTCCGCGTCGTAGTGAGCGAGGAAGAGGGTCGCGTATTTTTCCGGCTGCGTGCTGCGGTACAAATGCCGGTTCAGCATCGAGAGAATCTTTCCCGGAGACTCGAACAGCTTGCCGCCCTCACCTACTACCACCTCGCGGCTCGCCGTCAGTCCTGCGATCGCGTTCTCGCTGTACACAACGTCCTCGCTCGCCAGCCGGTAGGCACGCACCGCGGAGTGCAGCGTCGCCATCAGCAGCGCTGCGGAAATTCCCTTCCCGCTGATGTCCCCGAGCGCGATTCCAACGCCCGACTCGCGCCCAGTCTTGCCGTTTCCGTTATGAGGGTGATGGAAGATGAGGAAGTCGTAGTAGTCTCCCGAGACCGATCGCGCCGGCCTGCAAATCCCATGCAGTTCCAGCGACGGCAGATCGCGCACATGGCGCGGAAACAGATTCGCCTGCACCTCCTGCGCGATCGTGAGCTCGCTTTGCAGCCGTTCCTTCTCCTGCTGCTCCATCATCAGCCGTTCCAGCGAGCCCGTCATGCGGTTGAACGAGCGCGCCAACTCGCCCAGCTGATCCTGCTGTTTTCCGGGCGCTGCGGCAATCCGGTGTACAAAGTCTCCGCGATCCACCCGCTGTGTCGCCGAGTACAGCTCCTCCACCGACCCCGTGATTGCGCTGCTCAAGCGCAGCGCCATGCGCAGCGCCAGCGTCTCGATCAGCGCGAACACGATGCACAGCGCGATCATCCCGTAGAGGTAGTAGCTCGTGACAATCCCGCCCAGCGAGCTGCCGAACAGCTGGTTGTACAGCCGCGACGGTCGTGAGTGCACCTCAATCGCCGCTGGAAATTTCGCACCCTGCCCCGTGTCCCAGTCCACCGTATCCAGCGTCGAGAAGAAGTACACCCGGAAGTCCCAGAGCTTCACCGGAGGCGGCTCCGCACCGCCAAAAATCGAACTGCCGTGAGCACCATTCCCGCGTACGCCATTCCCAGCCATTCCCTGTGGGGCTGTGGTCGAAACAACCCGCGCCGTGTCGTTCGTCAGCGCGGCAAGATGCACGCGTCCCAGACCCTTGGCT
Source organism: Acidobacteriaceae bacterium (assembly GCA_036498865.1). GTDB lineage: Bacteria > Acidobacteriota > Terriglobia > Terriglobales > Acidobacteriaceae > Edaphobacter. The sequence continues at coordinate 9,715 of DASYEU010000069.1, forward strand.
GCAAGGTCCAGCAGCGCGCTATCCACTGGCAGGCTCGTGACTACGCTTACGATTCCCTGGCCTGCAACCTGACGCTGATTCATCGCAACCAGGTACAGCTCGTCGCCGTCCAGCACCAGGCTGCGGAACTCCTCGCCATGCAGATCCAGCGCCCAGGCGGGCAGACCAAGCAGAGTTGCCGTATCCGTGTCCGGCGCGCGTCCCGGCGGCGGCGCCATCAACGCGCCATTCAGGTACACGGTCGTGTGCGGATGCAATCTCGCCCGCAGCGGATCCGGCATCGACTCCGACGTCACGACCATCGGTGACGTCTCATCGACCGGTGCCGTCGCCGGCGCATTCCCAGCGTTCGCTGCTGTATGCGTTCCATCCGGCCGACGCCCCTGCCCCTGTCCTCGTGAGACGGGCGGCCGTCCCGCAGGCGGTGGTGGCACGGCGAGTCCCTCCTGCCGCGCGCGCAGCATCCGCGCCACGCCTCCAGCGCGCACCGCGGAGTTCGTACCCATCTGATCCAACTCCTGTCGCAGGCGAGTATCGGCAAGATGAATCGAAAACTGCCCCGCTGCGATATACGCGAAGATCGTCGCCCAGGTTACGAACAGAATCACCGGAGCCAGCCCGATCAGCAGGTAGGTCAGGATGAGCTTATTCCGCAGGCTCCACAGCAGATGTTTCTGCACCAGCCGCCACGTCATCGGCACCGCGAGTGCAATCAGCGCAATGCCCACCAGGACCTGCATCGCGCCCAGCAACGGCGTGCGAGCGCTCGGCACCTGGCGCAGCAGCCACAATACGCCGAACCACAGCAGCAGCCAGAAGATCGCCCCGGCCACTCCGGTTGGCGGTCTGCGCTTCCACCATTGGACGCGACGCTCTACGTCGCCGGATTCAAGCGTGTTCGGCATCGGCCTCGATTTCCTTTGCGTTCGCGTCCTCGCGCTCCTGCTTCCGCGCCGCCGACAGAGCATATCGCGTCGCCGAGAAATGTGCTCCCGCCAGAAGCAGCAGGCCAGAGAGGAATGCCCAGATCATCAGGCTCACCGAAACGTAAAATGGCCCGTACACCGACCGGAAATCCAGCCGCGGAAGCACCATGACATAGATCGACTTCGACACCTCCCACAGCACTCCCATCACAATCGCAGTAGGAAGCACGGCGCGCGCCGGAATCTTCCTATTCGGGAGAATCCAGTAAATCAGAAAGAAGATGAGGATGCCGGCGCAAAGAGCGCACAGGCGCACCGTTCCGCCTTCAAAGAATCGATAGAAAATATTGTCGACATGGCCAAAGAAGATCCTGGTCAGAAACATCTTCTGAGCAGCCGTCAGCGCTACGGAAATCAGGGCCAGAACTCCCACTGCAAACGCCAGCCCAAGAGACACAAGCTGATTGCGCAGGTACGACCGGTTCTCACGCACGCCCCACACGCCGTTCAGGGCCACCTCCAACGGCAGAAAGATCCCCGTCGAGCTGATCAGCAGCATCACAATTGAGTACACCTGCATGCTCTTGTGCGGATGCACCAGCAACCCCATGTTGTACATGATGAACTGCTGGTTCGAGGGCAGAAAGACCGACATCACCTCGCTCACCACCGGCAGCACTTTCTTCAGATCCACCACCAGGCTGGAGATGGTCAGCATCATCACGATGAACGGGAACAGCGACAGGATTACATTCGCCGCCACGCTAAACGCGTACGTGTGCACCTCTGTCTTGACCATGTACCTGGCCAGGGCCACTACCTGCGGCCAGAGCCCCTGGGCGCGAACCACCGGACGCACTTCGGACAGCGGAACAGCCGCCGGAGCTTCGTGGATTTCTTCCGTAGACTTGCCTGCCTGCATAGCGATAATCGTCGCTCCCAGACCAGCGCGGAGGTCGTAGAGGCCAGTCAACTCATGGCCTTCGATTTCAACCTCGAACCCGGCCAAATCGCGCCCATGACTCCACCTCTAGGCTAGCAGACGAATCAGCGCCCACCGAAGCTTCACAACCCCGCCACAATCGCCAAAGGATCGCCTTGGAGTGCCAGTCACAAAGTTCAAAGAGAAAAGGAGAGAACCCTGAGTTCTCGCAGGAGGTCTCTGGGTTCTCTCTTTTACTCCGTGTTCTCCGTGATTCGCATTATGGCTTGCGGGCAAGATCGACGCCGGAGCTACCTTCGCCAATCCGCGCCCGCGCCCACTCCGCAGCCTCGGCCAGCACCGCGTCCTCGCCTGCGCGCCACGTGTCCAGTTGCTCCATGTAGCGAGTCTCACCGCTGTTGCCCATCGCGATCGCCACGCTCCGTTGGAGCCGCTTGCGCCCCGTCCGCTCCAGCGGAGACCCCTTGAATCGCCGTTTGAACTCGCGGTTGTCCATCGCCGCCAGCCACTCCAGCGCCGGGTTGATCAACTCGGCCCGCGCCTGCATCCCTTCGCTCGTCCCCACCGGAGCCTTGCGGTTCCACGGGCACACGTCCTGGCAGATGTCGCAGCCAAACACCTGCCGCCCCATCTCGGCACGCAACCCCACGTCAATTGCGCCCTTCTTCTCGATCGTCAGGTACGCAATGCACCGCGTCGCGTCCATCCCGCGTGCCGACCCCGGCTCCTTCGTCCCCAGCAGCGCGTTCGTCGGGCAGGCATCGATGCAGCGAGTACAGCTGCCGCACCGGTCCGCCGCCAGCATTGTCGCGCCGCGCTCTTCCACCGGAAGCGATGTGACAATTACGCCCAACAGCAGCCACGACCCCAGTTCCTGGTTCAACACGCACGTATTCTTGCCAATCCAGCCCACTCCGGCCTGCACCGCAAGGCTCCGCTCTACCAACGGCCCTGTGTCGACGTAGCTGCGCGTCGTGCATCCCGTCTGCTCCAGCAGGCCTGTCTCAATCCGCCGCAGCCGCCCCAGCAACTCATCGTGGTAGTCCGTCGGGACGAGTGTGCCATCCTCCGCCGTGCGGCCGCTCCATGCATAGCGAGCGATCCATCCTGCTCCCTCTGGAGCCGGATCAATCGACCTCGGCGCGTCCGCGTTGTAGTTCAGCACGCACACCACCACCGACCGAGCCCACGGCAGAGCCACCTGCACCGCGCTGCGCACCAGCCTGCCGGCCTCGTCCCGCCGCTTCAGGTACTCCATCTCCCCTGCCCGCCCCGCGTCGACCCATCCGGCGAAACGCTCCGCCTCCTCCTCAGCGGCAGGCTCATTCGGATCGCTCACCTCGGCCACGCCCGCAGCCTCAAAGCCCGCCTCGTGCGAGCACTCCTCCAGCCACCGCCGCAACTCCGGATTCCACGTCTCCAAACTCATCGCCCTCGTACCGTCACCGTCCATTCAAGGGTATCGCCTACAATCGAATCAATGCCCTTCCCTTATTCAGAAGGCGCGACTGAGAGCGCCGCTCCACGCATCGACACCGTCCTGTTCGACTATGGCCAGGTTCTTTCCTGCCCGCCAAACCCCACCGCCTGGGCGCACATGCTCGCCATAACCGGCCTCGACGAAGCCACCTTCCACGCCGC
>DASYEU010000070.1:0-21884 GCA_036498865.1 Acidobacteriaceae bacterium
CGCACGAGACGCGGCCTGCTCCGCAAAAAACGCTGGCCGAACAAGTCGAACGCCGGCGCCAGGTTCGCGGCCTCCTCGTCCTCGCGCTCGCCGCAATCGTCTTCGCAATCCTCCGCGCAGGCAAACACAATGTCTTCACCCACGACTGGTGGAGACTTTGGTAGAGCCCGCGCTCATCGTCCTTACAGGCCCAACCGCAAGCGGCAAGACCGCGCTCGCACTCGCACTCGCCGAACGCTTCGCCGGCGAGATCGTCAGTTGCGACTCCGTCGCCGTCTATCGCGGCATGGAGATCGGCACCGCCAAGCCCACGCTCGACGAGCGCGCTCGTGTGCCCCACCACCTCATCGATGTCTTCTCGCCGGACGAGGCATGTACCGCCGGCGACTACTCACGCCTTGCCCGCGAAGCCATCGCAGGCATCACCCAGCGCGGCCGCCTGCCAATCGTCGCCGGAGGCACAGGCCTGTACCTGCGCGCGCTGCTCGACGGCCTCTTCCCGGCGCCGCAACGCAATGAGCCGCTACGCGACAAGCTCCGCACGCTCATCCAGACGCGCAGTCCGGGCCATCTGCACCGCATCCTCGCGCGGCTCGACCCCGCTGCCGCCGCGCTCATCCACGCCAACGACACGCCCAAGGTCATCCGAGCCATCGAAGTCACTCTGGCCACGCGTCAGCCCATCACCCGCCAGTGGGAGCAGCCGCGCGACCCACTCACCGGCTACCGTATCCTGCGCCTCGGCCTGAACCCGCCCCGAGCCGACCTCTATGCCCGCATCAATGCGCGCGCGTGTGAGATGTTCGATCGCGGCCTGGTGGAGGAGACCACACAACTCGTCGAAACCTACGGCTTCGAGTGCCGCCCGCTCACATCGTTGGGCTACGCGCAGGCAATCGCCGTCCTGCGCCAGCAGATGACCCGCGACGAAGCGGTCGCCGATGCGCAACAGGGCCACCGCAACTACGCCAAGCGCCAGCTCACCTGGTTCCGCAAGGACCCGGCGATCCACTGGCTCACAGGCTTTGGCAGCGACGAAGAGATTCGACGCCGCGCAACCGGCCTGGTCGCAGACCACCTTGCAGAACGATAGCCCGCGTGGCGAGCCGTTCGCCTGCGACCGTGCGTCAGTCTTTCTGCAGCGTGTGAATGTAGGCGATGACGGACTTGATCTGATCGTCGCTCAGCATACTGCCGAAGACGGGCATCTTGTTCTTGCCCTTCTTCACAATGGACGCCAACTCGTCATCCGGAGTCTTGACCACGACCGGGTCGCGGAACGAAGCGGCCTTGAACACCTTGCCGGCCGGAGTCTGCGCCGTGCCGTCCGGACCATGGCACATCAGGCACTTGGCCTTGTAGGTATCGGCTCCCTCGGAATCCTGCGCGACTGCAGGCAAAACAAGGAGTGCTGCAACACAACAAAGGATTAGGTATTTCAAATTCATATTCACTCGACGACTCCCTGACAAAGTAGGAGCTTGAATTGTTCGGGCAGGCTTGCCCCTTCAGCCTTAGCTTAAGTCTAAACCGGCGAAGGCCCAGCCTCCGCGCTGGGCCTTCACTGTATGTGGCGTTGCTGCGGTGTTTATCCCTGCAGCGTTAAATCGTCCGCCAATTTGAAGTGCACAATCGACTCCGCAGGAATGTCCAGATCGCGGTTGCCCGTCAATCCGGCCGCCGCCGTACCTGCACCACCGCCGGCCAGTCCGCCGATCAGCAGTCCCGTGCCTCCGCTAGCCACGCCGCCGATCAACATCCCCAGGCCCGCGCCGCCGCCGATCATCGCAGTGGACCGCTTGCCCTTGCCCTTCTTGGTCTCGGTCAGGTCACGCGTCTCCACCGGATAGCGTGCGCCGTTCAACGTCAGCGACGTCAGCCGCAGCTGAAGAATGGAGGCTCCCTTGAAATGACCGCGCTTGTGCGAAGCGTCCACGACGCCTTCCACCGGAGTGCCCTTCGGCAGAACCACGTGTCCGTTCGAATCCACCCATGGTTCCGCGACCTCACCATCAAAGCGCGACCCGGCTGGCGTCGTCTTCACGCTGATCCGCTGATTGATGCGGATCGTCAGGGTCGACCCCGCGGGAATGTTTACCTCGGCCGGACGAATCACCGGCGGAGCGCCTGGCCCCGGCTGTCCCGAAGCCGTGCCCGTGGGCTGATAGTACGTTCCCGGCTGCGGAGGAGGAGTCCCCGGCGCTGTCTGCGACGGAGCGGTCGTCGTGGTCACCGTCGGTGCCGTCTGTCCGGGAGGCGGTGGCTGCACCATCACGGTCGTCGTGCTGCCGTCCTTGCCCACTGTCACCACCTGCTGGGGCTGACCCGTGGCCGCGGCCTGTTTCTTCGCCTGTTCAATCGCCTGGTCCTGCTTCGACGAGCAACCCGCCATCATCACAACGGCGAGCGCCATGGCGCCTCCAGCCTGAACCATCTTCAACCGAACCATTCCTCGAAAACTTGTCATCGTCTTCCTTTCCTTTCTCGTGCTTGATGTGTCGGTTTCCGCAGGGAGTTTCCAGCTCTACCCTCGCGGCAACTCATTCCTTCGATTGGCATTCCGCAGCATATGGAAAGGAATCTGCTTCTGTCTTGTATCGATTCGATCCATCCGATGCCGCGTTTCCACCCAAGGCAAGGACATCCGTTCCACAGTTCCGCGAATCTATTAGATGCAGATTCTACCCGCCAAAGTCGCCTTGAAACGAAAAGGTTTACGATTGTTTCCCATGAGTTCCGAGGACGCCACCCCGGCCACCCTATCCGGCGATCCGCCTTCCGCCGTCGGCGCGATCGACGCTGCGACGGCACCCACATCCCTCCCCGAAGACGCCGCCACTCACCGCTGGTCCCCGGCCACCCGCATCGCCTTCCGCTTCGCCTTCTGTTACTTCGGCCTCTATTGCCTCTGCAACGGAAACGCCACCATCTGGCAGACCATCCCCGTCGTCGGCAACAACATTCAAGATATCTTCGCGCGGGTCTTCTCCCTGCCCGCCCAATTCCTCGCCGGTCATCTCTTCCATGTGCCGCCGCCAGGCGACCACTTCCACCCCACCGGCTCCGGCGACACCGCCATCATCTGGATCTGCGTGCTTCTGCTGCTCGTGGTCTCATTCTTCGCCACGATCCTCTGGTCCGTACTCGACCGCCGCCGTCCCCACTACCAGACCCTCGCTGCCTGGCTTCGCTTTCTCATCCGGCTCACACTCGGATTCGGCATGGTGACGTACGGCATCGACAAGGTCTTCCCGCTGCAGATGTCGCCGCCTACCATTGCCGCTCTCAGCGAGCCGCTGGGCATGCATTCGCCCATGTCTCTGCTCTGGAACTTCATTGGCCTTAACCCGCTCTACGAAATGATCTGCGGTGGCGCGGAACTCCTCGCCGGCGTGCTCCTCCTCTTCCGCCGGACCGCCCTCGCTGGAGCCATCTTCACCGCCTTCGTCGTCTTCAACGTGCTCGCCTACAACCTGTTCTTCGACGTCCCGGTGAAGCTCTACGCAGGTCACCTGCTCCTGCTGTCGCTCTTCGTCATCCTGCCCGACGCGCGCGCGCTCTTCCGCTTCTTCTGGCAGCACCAGCCCGCCGCGCCCACCGGCGTCTGGGTCCCGCCCGCAAGCCGCACCGCCTTCCGCCGCGCCACCGTCGCCGTCGAGATCGTCTTCGCCGCACTCGCTATCGGAGGCGACGCACTCGGGGCTACCTTTGGCATGATCCGGCGCCATCATCAGGACATCGCGCCGTGTGCGCTATGCGGCGACTGGCGCATCGACACCGCGGACTTCGCCAGTCCCACCGGCCGCACCGTTCAACTTCCACCTCGGGTCAGCGGCCAGCCTGCCACCGAGTTCATCGTCAACAACCCATCCCTGGCCGTGCTGCGCGACGTTACCGGCGACGTGAGCTACTTCCCCATCAAGACCGACACCGCCGCCCGCACCATCACCTTCGACACCTCGCACATCACCTACTTCGCCGCCACGCCCGACTCCAGCCACCTCATCCTCACTCCCGCTGGTGCCGCCGCCACGACCACCGCCACCCTCCACCTCACCCTGCTTACCCCGCCCGGCGGATATCCCCTGCTCCATCGCGGCTTCCACTGGATCAGCGAATTCCCCTACCAGCGCTGACCTGTGCTGCCGCGTACAGCATCAAACTTTGCCAAAGGTTTAGCATTCCGCTATGGCCATGAGCTCTGCCCCTCCGCCAGCCCCTTCGACGACTCCGGCCCCGCGGCCCCAGTTAGCCCATCTCACTGCCGCGCTCGACGACCTTCGCGCCCGCGGCACCCACTTTCGCCTCCGCGTGCTCGACGACCAGCAGGCCCCGGTGTGCCATTACGACGGTCGCGAGGTCATCAACCTGGCCAGTAACAACTACCTCGGCCTGTGCAATCACCCCAAGCTTCGCGAAGCCGCCATCGCCGCTACGCAGAAATACGGCGTCGGCTCAGGAGCCGTCCGCACCATCGCCGGCACCATGCGCATCCACATGGAGCTCGAAGAAAAGATCGCCGCTTTCAAGAACGTCGAAGCGTGCGTCGTCTTCCAGTCCGGCTTCGCCGCCAACGCGGGCACCGTCTCCTCCATTCTGGGCAAGGACGACTTCATCCTCTCCGACGAACTGAACCACGCCAGCATCATCGACGGCGCACGCCTGTCGAAGGCCAGGATCAAGGTCTTCCGCCACAAGGACGTCGCGCACGCCGAAGAGCTGCTGCTCGAAGTCCAGCACGAGCCTGGCCGCAAACTGCTCATCACTGACGGCGTCTTCTCCATGGACGGCGACATCGGTCCCGTGGCCGCATTGGCCACGCTCGCCGAAGAGTACGGCGCCATCATGATGGTCGACGACGCGCACGCCTCCGGAGTACTGGGCCGCAATGGGCGCGGATCCATCGACCACTTCGGCGCGCACGGCCGCGTCGACATCCAGGTCGGGACGCTGTCGAAGGCCATCGGGGCACTCGGCGGCTACGTCTGCGGCAGTCGCGATCTGATCGACTACCTCTATCACCGCGCGCGGCCGTTCCTGTTCTCCACCTCGCACCCGCCGTCAGTCGCCGCCACCTGCATCGCAGCGTTTGATCTGCTGGAGAACGAGCCCGAACGAATCGACCGGCTCTGGGCCAACACCATCTACTTCAAGCAACAACTCGCCAACGCGGGCTTCGACATCGGCGGCCAGACCACTCCGAAGAGCGAGACCCCCATCACGCCCATTCTTCTCGGCGACGGCCGCAAGACCATGGACTTCTCCCGCGCACTCTTCGAAGCCGGCGTAATGGCCACCGGCATCGCCTTCCCCACCGTCCCCGAAGGCAAAGCCCGCATCCGCACCATCATGACCAGCGAACACACCCGCGCCCAGATCGACCGTGCGCTCGACACCATCACAACCGTAGCGAAGAAGTCCGGCATCCTGTAGCGTCGCTGGCTCAGTGCCGCCACATCAGATACGCGCCGTTGCAGAGCAGCAGCACTCCGACGAGCGCGAACACATACTTCCCCCCAGCGGCGGTGAGGCTGGTCGGCGGCAAGCGCCGGGAGCGAAACCATCCCGCCCACAGAAAGAAGAATCCGAGCAGGAACGAAATTCTCGGGAGTTCGAACAGAGCTAACAGGCTATCCATCGCGGCTCATCGTCCTCGGGCGCGTTCTCAGATGACCGGCGCCGCACACCAGCATCATACCGCCGACCATCAACGTTCCAGCACCCACGCTCGAACGACTTCCCGCCGGAGACCCTGGTCAGATACCCGCAACGCCCTGCGCCAGTCATGATCCCGCATCCGGAGGCTACCCGCGGAAGACGACCTTCCCGGAGTAAACTGTCGCGCGCACGCGGCCCAGCATCGTCGCGCCGTCGAAGGGTGTGTTCTTCGACTTCGACCGCGACTCCCGCGCCGCAAAGTTCCACTCCGCGCCTACATCGAAGACCACCACATCCGCGTGACTCCCCACGCGCAGATTCCCCCGCTCGCGCAGCCCAATCACCGCTGCCGGCTGCGACGACATCAGCGCCATCACCCGCGCCAGCGGCATGCCGTGCTCGCGATGCAGCACGCGCAGCGCAAGCCCCAGTGCTGTTTCGAGCCCGGTAATCCCGTTCGGCGCGCGCTCAAACTCAACTTCCTTCTCGTGACTCGCATGCGGCGCGTGGTCCGTCGCAATGCAGTCCACCGTCCCATCCAGCAGCGCCTCCACCACCGCGCGCCGGTTCGCTTCATCGCGCAGCGGCGGATTCATCTTGGCATTCGTGTTGTAGTCCCCGATGGCCTCATCCGTCAGCGTGAAGTGGTGCGGCGCAGCCTCGCAGGTCACATGCAGCCCTTCGGCCTTCGCAGCTCGAATCGCGGCCAGCGCCGTCGCCGTCGACACGTGCTGCACATGCAGATGCGGCCGCACGCCTTCGGCTGCCTCGATCTCGCGCAGCAGCCGAATGTCGCGCTCCACAATCTTCGACTCCGCCTCTACCGGCATCCCGCGCAGCCCCAGCCGGAACGCCACGCGTCCCGCATGCATGCTGCAGCCGCCGGTCATGCGCGTGTCCTCCGCATGCTGCGATACCGGCACGCCCAGCCTTCCCGCTGCCAGCAGCGCCGCACGCATCACCGCATCCTCGAGCACCGGCTTGCCGTCATCCGTGAACCCAACCGCTCCAGCACGCACCAGAGCGTTGAAATCCGTCAACTCGACGCCCATGCTGCCCAGCGTTGCGGCCGGCATCGCCAGCAGCTTCACCACCGATCCGCGTTCCGGCGCGAGCATCCACTCCAGCCCCGCAACCGAGTCGTTCACCGGCGTTGTATTCGGCATCGCCACCACGGTCGTGAATCCACCCGCGGCAGCCGCAGCCGTTCCCGTCGCGATCGTCTCCTTGTGCGTCTGCCCCGGTTCGCGCAGATGCACGTGCACATCGATCAGCCCGGGAGCCACCACACATCCCGTCGCATCGACCACCGCGGCAACCTGCGCCGATGCCAGCGCACCCGGCGTCTCCACCGCGGCCACTCGCCCATCGCGTACCAGCACATCGCGCAGGTCATCCACTCCGCTCGCCGGATCGATGACATGCCCACCGGCAATGAGCAAGTCGATCACAGTGTCACCCCAAGCGCCCGCGCCAGCACCGCACGCCGGATCGCGAGCCCTTGCGCCACTTGTTCTTCAATCGCCGACTCCGGCGCATCCGCCATCTCGCCCGTAATCTCCAACCCGCGGATAATCGGGCCGGGATGCATCACGACTGCTCCCGGGCACGCGGCCGCCAGCCGCTCCACGCTCAACTGATACCGCGCGATATATTCGCTGAGATCCAGGTCAACGCCTGCCAGCCGCTCCTTCTGAATACGCAGCATCATCACCACGCTCGCCCGCCGCAGAGCCGCGTCGAAATCGCGTTCGATCACAACGCCGTCACACAGCCCCGCAGCATCCTCCGGCAACAACTCTTCCGGCCCGCACAGCACCACGCGCGCGCCCAGCCGAGGCAGCAGCATCGCATTCGACCGCGCCACGCGGCTGTGCTTGATGTCTCCCGTAATCACCACCGTTACGCCCGCCAGCGTCTTCGCATGGATCGGCGTACGCACGCCCAAACCCGGTAGCCGCGATAGCATCGTTCGCAAGTCCAGCAGCGCCTGCGACGGATGCTGATGCATGCCGTCGCCCGCATTCAGCACCGGCAGCCCGGTCGCCCGCGCCAGCAGAAACGGCGCGCCCGAAGCCAGGTGCCGCAGCACAATCGCCTCCGCGCCCAGCGCCCGCAGCGTCAGCCCGGTGTCCTTCAGGCTCTCGCCTTTTTCAATCGAGGAGGATTTGTCGCTTACCAGGGTCGTCGTCGCACCCAGCGACTTCGCCGCCAGCTCAAAGCTGGTTCGCGTCCGCGTACTCGACTCGTAAAATAGCAGCGCGATGGTGCGCCCGCCCAGCACCCGCGCCCGCTCTGGCGCAGCCATCTCGTCCAGCCGCGAGGTCGTCGCCAGAATCCCCGCGACATCCTCCACCGACAGGTGCTCCACCGTCAGCAGCGATCCCGGCGCATACGGATTGTCCTGCAAAATAGCTTCTGAGATAAGTCCGGACTTCAGTCCGGACATTCCGGGCCTCGGCGTGGAAGGGGCTTCAGCCCCGGGGATATGCGTCTTTTCTCCAACCACCCTTTTGCCTCAGTCCACCAGTTCGACCAGCAGCACCTGCTCCTGCCCGTCGATTTCGTTCAGCTTCACTTCAATGATCTCGCGCCGCGAAGTTGGCACGGTGCGTCCGGTAAACGTCGCCTGAATCGGCAGCTCACGATGCCCACGGTCGATCAGCACCAGCAGCTGCACGCTCTTCGGCCGCCCATGGCTGAACAGCGCATCCAGCGCCGCCCTGATGGTCCGCCCGGTGTACAGCACATCGTCCATCAGCACAATGTCGCGCCCGTTCACATCGAAGCCCAGGTCGCCCGGCATCACCACCGGCCTCGGACCGGCGGTCGTCAGGTCGTCGCGATAGAAGCTGATGTCGAGCACGCCTGTATCCACCGGCCGCTTCTCAATGCTCTCAATCATCTTCGCCAGCCGCTGCGCCAGCGGAACTCCACGGCGCTTGATGCCGACCAGCCCCAGATTCTCGCTTCCGTCGTTGCGTTCGACAATCTCGTGCGCCAGCCGCACCAGCGTCCGCTCAATCTCCGACGCCGACATCAGCCGGCCTTTTTCGCGCAGCCTCGGATTCGCCTTGCCTGCGTCCGCGTTCACTTCGGTCGTATCGCTCATAATCACTCTGGCGGCCGGAAAGGTCTTCGCTCCGGCACGCTCCGTCGAAGCTGATGATAGCAGCACCGCTGCCCTATCCGCCTCTGCAATGTGACGCGGCGAAACGACCGCAGCTCCTGCCTACTGCGCCGCCGTCTCCAGCCGCTTGAGGTTCCGCCGGTAGTCCTCCTCGGAGATTCCCAGCGGCGTATTCGACGTCTGGTCCGCCTTGAACGGAAAGCGCTCTCGCAACAGGTGCAGAAACGGCTGATCGATATGGCTCGCATGCCACCACGCCGTGTTGTAGACCCAGGTGTTCTGGAACCCAGTCATCCCGCGTAAATCCGCACCGTCCAGGTTGACCATGTTCCACGTGTACGGCGCCACGCAGCCGCGCAGATCGGCGCCCGTCAGATCGGCGCTGTCCAGCCCCACGTTGTTCAGGTCGATCGGCTCCGTCGACCGGCGTGGCTGGCGCAGAATGCCCGCGACCTTTGCCCCCAGGAAGATCCGCTCCTGCACCAGCAGGTTATAGGTTTCCGCCTCTGCGTCAGTCAGAGCAGTCAGGCCGGGAGCGCTGTTCGCCTTGGTCAGCAAAGGCCCGACCGTGACGCTGACGCTGCGCAGCAGCTCGATCGCGCGAGTCAGGGTATCGGCCGTCACCGGCTCCACGAACGTATTGAACAGGTCGCGGAAGTTGTCGAACCGCTTCGACGTCAGCATCAGCGACGCGCCTGTCTCGCGCGCCAGCGCCGCATGCTGCCCGGTCAGGAAGGTGCGCAGCAGCGAGGCCGCCGGCGAAAAGTCCTCCGTCTTCTGGATCATCGTGATCGCGTCGGTCCACCGCTTCTCTTCGTCAGCCGCCGACTGGCGAACCGCCTCGTCGCGCTTCTGCTGGTCGGCAACGCGCGACTGGTAGCTGTTGAAGAAGAAGCCCAGCGCGACAATCACGAACGAAAGAAAAGGCGTAACGTCCACCAGGACTTTCCAGCCCGACTCTGCCGCAGCCGGCTTCTGCAACTGCTGCGTCTCAGCCCTGGCCTTCGCTGTCGCAGCCTCGCGCGAGTCGATCTCCGCAGCCTTGTCCAGCAGATCGGCCGCCTGCGCAGCGTCCGCCGTAGAACCGGTCGCCAGCAGTCTGTGTGCCGTGGCGCGGAGCTGATCCGAATCCGAAACAGGGGGGGCCGCCTGCGTCTGCGAGTAGGCCCGGGAACCGCAGACAACGGCGAACAGCAGCAGGAACGCGAGCAGGTTGCGGCGCATAGACGAATCTCCGTGGACCAGCATGCGGCGGTGACCGAGCCAGTCTACGTGCCCGCACGCCTCCAGGAGAAGTCATTGCTCCATAGTTACGACGCCTGCGCCCCACGCTGCACCGTATATCCCGCAATCCCATCCTTCAACCGCAGCCACCATTTTTCGTAGAGGTTGTAACTGGCATACGCTGCAAGCGTTCCGACCAGCACCGTGCACAGCAGATAGGCCAGCGCGCCCAGCGTCTTCGAACCGCTCACATCCTTCACGTACAGCTGCACCCGCAGATACGAGCTCACGAACAGATAGTGCAGGATGTAGATTCCGTAACTGTATTTTCCAAGCCACCGCAGCCCCCGGTTGCGGAACACCCTCTCCGGCATGGAGCCAGGCACCAGCGTCCCGAGGATCAGGCCGCAGAACAACGCCCCCACCGCGCTATACCCAAACCGGGTAAACATCAGTTCATACCGGTCGGGCCTGCGAGCCGAGTCCAGCATCACGGCAACCACAACCGCGAACCCGGACGTCATCAGGAGGATGGAGGCCCGCTTCACCCAGTGTGCCCGCTGTCGCACCAGCCACGCGGCAATGGCGCCCCACGCCAGCGCATCGGCGCGGAACGGCGTCCACAAATACGCCGGCGCCAACAGGCTTCCCGGATGAAAGTACAGCCATCGCCCCACCGGGCAGGCGATCACCAGGGCCAGCGGCACCACGAAGAAGTAGTCCCGCCGCCGCAGAAGCCACACGAAGAAAGGCCAGACCAGGTAGAACTGCTCCTCAATGGCCAGCGACCACAGATGCTCGAGGTGGATCTGAACGTATCGCGACTTGAGCGTCAGATGGTCGTAAGCATCGTAGTTCTGCAGATACAGCACAAAGTAGGGCACAGTCCCATGCCACTGGATCCCGAGAGGCAGCGTCAGCACTCCCAGCAACAGCAGGACGCCGTAGTACATGGGAAGAATGCGCAGCGCGCGCCTTACGTAAAAGCTGCGAAAGTAATGCGGGTCGGAAGTCGTATCCAGCAGAATGCCGGTGATCAGGAACCCGGAGAGCACGAAGAACAGATCGACGCCCAGCCATCCCATTTGCAGCACGGCACCCACCGCGCGCAGCACCACGCCGCTCGCGTTCACCACTCCCGGCGTCCCGTGGTAGAGCACCACGGCCAGGATTGCGAGCCCGCGCACCCCGTCGACCGGAACGATATGGGTGCGCGACGAAAACTCCGTGGCAATCGCATCGCCAGCGGAATCAATCTTGTAGGCACTTCTCTTGCGGCGGCTTGTCCACATACGTACGGGGACCGCTCTTCACTTTCTTCTCTGCATGGCAGAACTGGGATGAGGCCAAATTACACCATCGGGCCGCGCCTTGTCCGCATTAATCCAGCGAACGCGCCGCCCGCCGCCGACCACGCCAGCAGCCCGGCCGACACCACCCCAAACAGCGCCAGCATCATGCCCGCGCGAAACTCCATCGACGTCACAAATCCCAGCATGTCCGGCGGCACCGGAGTCGCCGAATTGTGGATCGCCTCCTTCATGTGCACCGTCATCAGCGAGTCGAAGGTCCCCATCGCGTGCAATCCGTAGCGCGCTACCAGCCCCGCTCCGGCCACAACAGCTCCCAGCCCCAGCGCCATGCACATCCCCACCACCAGCCCGATGCGGGCGCCCACCCGCACATCGATCCACGCTCCCGGCCGCCGCATCTGGTACAGCGCCAGCGTGATCAGCGACGCGAACATCATCCACACCAGGCTCACCAGCGTCAGCACGTCCACGCGCATCGACACCAGGCTCAGCACCGAGCCGATGCCCGCCACCAGCAATGCGCATCGGATCGCTGTCTTCCACTCCACCTGCTGTGGCCGCGGCGGAGGCTGTCTCCCGGTGCTCGACGTCCCATCCGGCCGGAGCGTGGGCTCGCCGCCCGTCTCCACCGACTGGTTCTCCATCGCGAGAAACAACTGCGGCGTGCCGCAGTGCGGGCAGAACGGCGACTCGCCGCTGGCAAGCGGCAACTCCCCTCCGCAGCGATGACAGAACTCAGGCATATCTTCGAAGGCTACCCTACCGGATACCCCGCGGCAAGCATCGCGGCTGCGCCCCGTAAGCAGCAGGCAACTCCGGCACGCGTTCCGCATGACCTCCGCCGCACCGCGCAACGCCTACACAGAGAAGGCGGTTAAACCGCTGAGACCACTGGACCCTTCTAGCTACTCCGTGCCCTTGCCGTCGCGTTCGTCTGCCGTGACCTTGCCCGGAAGATCCAGCGCTACCAACCCGAACTTGGTCCCGCTACCATCCGGCTCGATCTCCACGATGTGCAGGTGCGTCTTCGATCCTGCCTTCAACTCCAGCTTGTTGTTGCCCGCATGATCGTCGACGGAGATATGGTGATTGCCCTCGTTGTCGCAGGTCAGCCCTTCCACCGTCCGCTCCGGAGAGCCCACCGCGTGCCCATTGCGGCACGCAATCACGTCGCCGAACCGCTTCATCCCGTCGCGGTAGAACGCCTCCACCTTGTCCTGCGCGTCGTCCGTGCGAAAGTCCGCTTTCTTCACCCGCAACTGGAACGCGCCGAAACTCATGTCCACGTTGGCCGACCGGTTGTCGTTGCCATCGTCGTAGGCCGCCTCCGCGCCGGGATATGAGGGCAAGCCGATCCCCGTCATCGCATCCGCGCCATTCGTCCGCACGTGCATCCCGCCAAACGGAGTGGAGATATTAACGTCCTTGCCGTCTCCGTGCGTCGACTTCTCCACGCGGCATCCCCCAAGCAGGCCCGCCAGAGCCGCTCCGCCCACCAGCAGCACAGCCGAATTCCTCGTCATCCTGGCTCCTCCTAATCCAACAAGATACGCCGCCGTCGCGATAATGGTTCCGTTCTCCCGGATGCTACCCTTAAGAGGACACCTTATGAGCGACGAGAAGCCCACCGAATCAGCCATCGATTCCTCCGCCGGCAGCCTCCCCAAGGCCTACGACCCCTCCATCATCGAGCAGCGCTGGGCCGACTACTGGGTCCAGGAACGCCTCTTCGACGTGCCTCCCCCCAACGAGAGAGTTCCGTCCCGACCAACGGGAGGGCCACGCGAAGCTTTAAAAGAGGGTGTGAACCCCTTCACCATCCTTCTCCCGCCGCCCAACGTCACCGGCCGCCTGCACATGGGCCACATGCTCAACCAGACGGAGATGGACATCCTCACCCGCTGGCACCGCATGCGCGGCGAAACCGCCCTCTGGGTCCCGGGCACCGACCACGCCGGCATCGCCACCCAGACGATGGTCGAGCGCCAATTGGCCGAGGAAGGTTCGTCCCGCAAGCAGCTTAGCCGGGACGCGTTCATCGCTCGCGTGTGGAAGTGGAAGCAGCAGTACGGCTCCGCCATCACCGAACAGATGAAGCGCCTGGGCGCCTCCGTCGACTGGAGCCGCGAGTACTTCACCATGGATGACCGCCTCTCCATCGCGGTCAAGGAAGCCTTCATCCGCCTGTGGGAGCAGGACCTCATCTACCGCGGCGCCTACATCGTCAATTGGGACCCCCAACTGCAAACCGCCGTCTCCGACCTCGAAGTCGAAAACGAGGAGCGCGCCGGCCATCTCTACCACATCCGCTATCCGCTGGCCGACGGAGGAGCCCTCAGCCCGGATTCACCGGACTCCATCGTCGTCGCCACTACGCGCCCCGAAACCATGCTCGGTGACACCGCCATCGCCGTAAACCCGATCGACGAGCGCTACAAGAATCTCATCGGCAAGCTGGTCGCCCTGCCCCTTAGCTCTGTCTCCGGAGGACCGGCACGCGAGATCCCCATCCTCGCCGACGACTGGGCCAACCCCGAGTTCGGCACCGGCGCAGTCAAGGTGACGCCCGCGCACGACCCCAACGATTTCGCCATCGGCCAGCGCCACTCGCTGCCACAGCTCAACATCTTCGACGAGACCGCGCATGTCAATCTGCCCGGCTCGCCCTACCACGGCCTCGACCGCTTCGCCGCGCGCAAGCGCATCCTTGCCGACCTCGAAGCCGCGGGCCTGCTGGTCGCCGTCAAGGACCACACCCTCACCCTGCCCATCTCGCAGCGCACCGGCGTCGTCATTGAGCCGCGCCTCTCCATGCAGTGGTTCCTCGCCGTCAACAAATCCCCCGCGAAGACAGGCACAGAATCGGGTGCCCCATCCTTCCGCGGAGCGGAGGGTGGGGTCCCACAAAACTCCATCGCCGCAAACGCCATCGCCGCCGTCCGCGACGGCCACATCCGCTTCACGCCCGACAACTACACCAAGATCTACAACCAGTGGATGACCAACATCCACGACTGGTGCATCTCGCGCCAGCTCTGGTGGGGCCACCGCATTCCCGCGTGGCACTGCGGCAAGTGTGCCGCCATTACCGTCGCCCGCGACACGCCCACCGCCTGCGGTACCTGCGGCTCCGCCGACATCGAGCAGTCCACCGACGTACTCGACACCTGGTTCTCCTCCGGCCTGCTGCCCTTCACCGCCTTCGGCTGGCCCGGCGACCCGCTTGCACCCGAGACCACGAAGCTCACCGCAGACCTCGCAGCCTTCTACCCCACCTCGCTGCTCGTCACCGGCTTCGACATCCTCTTCTTCTGGGTCGCGCGCATGATCATGCTCAGCACCCACTTCATGCTCGACGTGCCCATGCGCGACGGCGCTGGAGGGCTTCGACCGCGGACGCTTGCGGAAGCGGTCCCATTCAACGCCGTCTACATCCACGCCCTCGTCCGCGACGCCAACCGCGAGAAGATGTCCAAGATGAAGGGCAACGTCATCGACCCCATCGAGATCATCACCAAGTACGGGACCGACGCCGTCCGCTTCACCCTCGCTTCGCAGGCCTCACCCGGCACCGACATCGCCTTCAACGAAGCCCGCACCGAAGGCTACCGCGCCTTCGCCAACAAAATCTGGAACGCCGCGCGCTTCCTCTTCATGAACCTCGACCGCGCCCGCGAAGCCGGCTACAACGTGAAACTGTCCCATAACGGCGTCATCTCGACCGGAGCCGCAGGCGGAGTGGAGAGACCCCCGAATTTCTCTTCTGCTCCCACCGAACTCCCCGACCACACCCCGCTCGAGACCCGCTGGATCTTCGCCCGCCTCTCGCTCGTCTCCGGCGAAGTCGCGCGCTCCCTCGCCGACTACCGCTTCGACGAAGCCGCCAACGCCATCTACCAATTCTTCTGGGGCGAGTTCTGCGACTGGTACCTCGAACTCGTCAAGCTCCGCCTCAACTTCGACATCCCCAACAATGACGACACGGCCATCACCCTGGCCTCGCTCACCAGCGTCTTCGAAGCCGCGCTGCGCCTGCTCTCGCCCTTCATGCCCTTCCTCACGGAAGAGATCTGGCACGCGCTCTATGCCGGCACCCCGCCCGCGAAATCCATCGCGCTCACGCGTTATCCGCAGGCCTCCGACTTCCCGTCGAGCGAACTCACCATCGCCGCCATGGACACGCTGCAGGAGCTCATCACCACCATCCGCGCCCTGCGCAAAGAGCTCAGCGTGCCGGAGAAGGAAGCCACACCCATCGCGCTCCACGCCGGAGCCCGCGTGCTCGCCCTCACCGGAGCCCATGCCGACATGCTCGGCCGCCTCGCCCGTGTCAGCGCCATCGAGTTCTCCAACGAGCAACTCACCGGCAACAACGCGCGCAGCACACCGAACTTCGACGTCGCCGTCGTCTACGAACGCCAGATCGACGTAGCCGCCGAGCGCGAGCGCCTCACCAAAGACCTCGCCAGACACGAAAAGGTTCTCACCGCCAACGAAGCCCGCCTCGCCGACGAGAAGTTCATCGGCAAAGCCCCCGCCCACATCGTAGAAGGCCTGCGCAAACAAACCGCCGAAACCCGCACCCTTTACGACAAAACCAAAACCGCCCTCGATGCGCTTGGATAACCCGAAGGGTGCCCCATGATCGCCGCGGTCATATCGCGGCTATCGTGGGGTTAGTCTCCTCGAGGCGGTCAACCACCTTGCTTTCTTTTTCAAATTAATTTGCGGATGAACTACCATCCCTGTGTGAGCGAAACCGAGCAGGCAAGCCCCATCGAAATGCACAAGACCTAATTGCAGTGTCGCGGATCGCAAGACTCGGCGATCGAGTCGCCCACACCGCCGTATTCGAAACAGAGAAGTCAGGCCGCCTTATCCCGTCGCTGCTTGGAATCGCCGTCTTCGCTGTCGGGCTGTTCCTGAATTCGCTAGCGATGCATTTAGCAGCCGTTCAAAACTAGCTCTACGACTTCTGTTCCTATTGCCCAGTCCTCTGCGGCACCGGAACTACCGCCGCAGCCGGCACAACAGCCGGTGCCGTCCCCATCTCATCCAGCTCCAGCCGCAGATAGTCCCACACCACGCCGCTCTGCAGATCGCCCGCCGGCACAGTGAACGTCATCGTATTCTCCCCCGCCTTCAGGAGAGCCGCATCGAACTTCAGTGTCCGTTGCTGCCACAGTCCCTTATCCGTGTTGTAGCGAATCGCATTCGTCTGGATCAGCCGCTGGTTGTCCGGATTGCTCCCATCGCCCAGCGCGCCCGCGCTCTGTCCGTTCACCGACACTGCCAGCCCGCCGCGCAGACCATCCACGCCCGCCAGCCCAACCCGCAGCGCCGCCATGCCGTGCTCGGCCTTCGGCATATTGAACTTGATCGTCCACACCGTTTCCTTGCCGCGCCCGTACACACGCCACGGCCCCACCTGGTCCTTCTGCGGATACTCCGTCAGAGACTCCGCCTTCACCCAGCCGTAGCGCTGGTTCTTCGGGTCCTTCGCCTCCGGATTAATGAACGACAAGTTCGTCGCCGTCGGCACCTCTTCAAAGAACCAATCCTTCTTCGCATCGCTCTTGCCCACCGTGTAGGTCAGGCCGTTCGGAAACAGCAGCGCGTAGCGCAGATTCCAACCCCACAGCCAGACGTTCGAACCATCGCCCTTCAGAAAATCATCCGCCGCGCGGTCCGGATGCCCAATCTCCCACACCTGCCTGCCCAACCGCACCGGCTTCCACACCAGCTTGCCCATGTCGATCGTCTCGCCCGGCTCCACCGTAATATTCGTCTGCGCAAAATCGCCCAGAACGCCATCCGCCGTCGCATGCAGTGTGTACGACCCCGGCCGCACCTTGGTGATGGTGAACTTCCCATCCTCGGTCCCGTCGTTGAAGAACTGGTAGAAGCGCGCATCGTGGATCCAGCTTCCCGCATCCGGATTCACCGCGAAGTACGCTCCCGTCCCACCGCCCAGGTTCGGCAGTGGAGCAGTTCCCGTCGCAGTTCCCGGGCCGCTCCCCGGCCTCGCCGCCGCTGCAGGCCGCGGAATCGTCGCCGGATCAATGTCCGCATGCGTCAGTCCCACCGTCAGGTGCGGCAGCTTCTTCGAAGCTCCCTTCGGAGCCAGCGGATCGTCCAGCACGATCTGCCCCTTCACCGTTCCGCGCTCGGCCAGCGGCGTATAGTCGACGCCCTTCACCCAGCCGTACGGCCACTTCGTGTTTTCTTTTTTCGCCTGCGCCAGCGCATCCTGCCACAGCGCATTCGCATTCTCCGCCCAGCTCGGCGGTACCGTCGGATTCCCCTCGGTGGCCTTCAGCGTATCCAGCTCCGCCTGCGTGGTCGGCTTCGGCGCGTCCAGCTTGTTCACGTACACAAAGATCGGCCCAATCACCTTGGTCCACTCTTCACCAGCCGCAATCGTCGCGCGCGTTCCGTCGTAGTGTCCGCTATGCCAGTAATCCAGGATGATCGGCGGCGGATTCGCGTTGTCCCCAAAGTGCGCATCCAGATCGATGCGCGTCGGGCCGCCGCTCAGATACTCCGTCGTCGGGTTGATGAACCACACCCCCATATGCTCCTTCGTGCTCGACCATCCATACGCCGGCGTCCTGTACTGCATGCCCGAGTAGGTGTACTTGTGCTCGACCGAGTTCTTGTACACGCCCTTCGCCATGATGCGCTGCTCCTTCGCATGCACCACCACGCCCTCGCCCCAATCCGTCGGAGCGGCCTCCAGCATGTTGCGGTCCTTGTCCACCGTGATCCAGTCGAACGTCCGGTCCAGCGTGTCGATAAACCGATCCTCCGCGCCCGTCCCCGCCGCCGGGTACGATGCTGGATGGCTGAACACCGTGTACGTGTATAGTCCGCTCTCGCCGCGCCCCAGCGAGTAACGCAGCTCGATGTCGCACAGCGTTCCGCCGCCCGGAGCTCCCGCCGTGAACATGAACGTGCCGCCGCCCACGCCCTTGATCGACACCTCCGCCCGCTCGCCCCCGTTGGCCGCCGGATCGATCGTCAGCGTGTTCGTCACATGCGGCGCGCCCATCGGCGTGTGCTCCCAGATCCCGCGGCTCCCCGTGTTGAAGCCCTTGTAGATCAGCGACGCCAGCGAACCGCTGTCCTTGTTGATCGTCGCCTTCACAATCCCGTTATCCAGCGTCCACGAGCGGCCGTTGTCCACCACCGCCACCGGCCCTGCCTGGGCCACACCCACCTGCGACGACGCCACCATACCTATGCAGACCAGCGCCGCCAGCCACATCCTGCAGCCAGATAGAAACATTTTCATTGGAGACTCCAGACTTGTGAGACGTCCCCGCCGTCCGCAAAGACGCACCTCCCCGAACTTCCAACTTCGCAAATTCATTCGACATCCCACCCGCCCTCCGATACCCTCGTGGACACTCTCACCGTTCCCCAGCGAGGAGCATCCAATGGCGACCAAGCGCAAGACTCCCTCCAAAGCCGTCCGCAAGTCCCCACCCAGAACTGCCGCCGAAAAGCTCGCCCGGCGCCTTCCCCAGCTCACCAGCACCCGCTCGCTGCAACCCCCCAAGGGCATCCCGGCAGGCACTCCCATCTACAGCGAGCCCAAGCCCACCCCGGACCCCACCAAGTACAGCATCCCGCACGCCTCCGACGCCGCAGCCTACAGCGAGATGGACGCACTCATCCGCACCAGCAAATTCCTCCCCCTCGCATTCCCCACCGTCACCGGCGTCGCCGAGCCCATCCTCACCCTCTCCGATGCACTCGGCTCTTCCGGCCCCGCCACCCTGACCTCCATCCTGCAGGCCGGCCAGATCGTCTTCCACGCCTCCGGAGACACCGGTGCCACCCGCGGCCCCAAAACCGAGAACGAGACCGTCAACAAGATCCTCGCCGACTTCATCGGAGAACTCCCCGCCGATCTCCCGCAGTTCTTCTACAACCTCGGCGACATCGTCTACTCCTTCGGCGAGCACAAGTACTACTACGACCAGTTCTACGAGGCCTACCGCGACTATCCGCGCCCCATCTTCGCCATCGCCGGCAACCACGACGGCATCGTCCTACCGCCGCCGGCCGGTTCGGGAGACCCTGCCTCCACGCTCTCCGCCTACCTCGCCAACTTCTGCGCGCCAGGCTTCGCCCACTCCACCGACGCCATCGGCATCTCGCGCACCACCATGATCCAGCCCGGCGTCTACTTCACCCTGGACACGCCGCTGGTCCGCATCTTCGGCCTGTACTCCAACATGCTCGAGAACCCCGGCGTCATCTCCTCCACCAAGGACCCCGTCACCGGCAAGCCAAAATTCCCGCAGCTCTCCGACGTGCAACTCACCTACCTCACGGCCGCGCTCAACCGCGTCAAGCGCGACAAGTTCTCCGGCGCCGTCCTCATCGCGGTTCATCATCCGCCCTACAGCTTCGGCAGCCACTCCGGCTCGCTCGTCATGCTCAAGGAGATCGACGCCATCTGCGCTGCCGCCGGAGTCTGGCCGCACGCCGTCCTCTCCGGCCACGCTCACAACTACCAGCGCTACACTCGTGCCCTGCCCGTCGGCAAAACCACGCGCCAGATTCCCTACCTCGTCATCGGCAACGGCGGCCACGGGCTCACCCGGATCAACAAGGGCCAGGCCATCCGCACCCCCCAGGCCATGCCGCTCTTCGCCCAGCCCGAACGCAAGGACTCCGTCACCTTCGAGAGCTACGACGACAAAAGCTACGGCTACGCCCGCATCCTCGTCTCCACCACCCAGCTCCGCCTCGAGTACCACCCCGCCTCCGACGGCTCCACCACCAAAACCCCCGACGACGCAGTCACCATCGACCTCGCCACCGGCGCCATCACCACCTACACCCCACCGTCGTAGTTGCTGGTTGCGCCCCTTCTATTGCGGCGTCATTCTGACCCGCAGGATCAGAATCTCCGTATTTGTCTCTCCTTTCGCAGCCCGGAGATTTACCAAACCACGCCCCCGAACCCATGTACGATTCTCTCGTCATGACCACCCCCATCCTTCCCGCGCTGAAGCTCTCCCGCAGGCTTCTTCTCCTCACCGCATGCCTCGCCCTCGCCGGCCCCGGCGCGTTCCCGCAGGACGCCGTGCCCACATTCGATGTCGCCACCATCAAGCCGCACGAGGGCAGAATGACGATGACGGGGTTGCGCAGCCAACCCGACAACTTCGCCGGAACCTTGACTCTCGCCATGCTGGTGCAGACCGCCTACGGACTCCAGACCGAAGACCAGGTCTCCGGCGGACCTGACTGGACCAGGACCGACTGGTTCGACTTCCAGGCGAAGATCGGCGAAGCAGACCTCGCCGCAATGCAGAAGCTGAGCCCGGCCGACGCCAGCGCACGCCGCCAACTGATGTTCAGGGCGCTCCTGGCCGAACGCTTCAAACTTCAATCGCACTCCGCCACCAAGCAGGTTCCGGTCTACGACCTCATCGTCACCAAGGCCAGCCCCAGGCTCCAGGACGCAGCAACCGACACCAGCGACCATCTCGAAAAAGGTGCGGACGGCAAGCCGCTCACCGGCTACCTGCGTTTCCTCAAGGACACCTCCGTGGCGCAGGGATACCCCATGAAGTCGCTGGCCAACCTTCTATCCCAGCCGGTCGCCGGAGTCGGGCGCCCCGTGCACGACAAGACCGGCCTCACCTCCACCTACGACTTCGTCCTCAACTGGTCCGTCTATTCCGCGTCCGCCCACGCAGCCGCACCTCCGAACGGCTCCGCCAGCAGCGATCCCGCCGACGGAGGCCCCTCCATCTTCACCGCGCTCGGCGAACTCGGACTGAAACTCCAACCCACAACCGGCCCCATCGAAACCATTGTCATCGACCACGTGGAAAAACCCACCTCCGACTAGCCCCAGCATCCCGGGCGCCCGCGCCCGGCGACTCCCGCCGGGTTTACCATCAGAAGATGGATTGGAAGAGCCGCCGGATCACCGCGCTCCTCGAAGCTGCACTCCTCGAGGACAAAGTTGCCAACGACATCACCACGGCGCTCACCGTCGACCCCGCCCTGCGCGCCACCGCCACCATCGTCGCCAAGCAGCCCTGCGTCGTCGCCGGCATCGGCTGCATCTCCGCCTTCCTCTCCCTCTTCGCGAAGGTTTACCCAAAACCCGTCGGCCGTTTCGACGTCGTCTCCCACCCTGAAATCTTCGACGGCGTCCACGTCAAAAAAGGCCAGGCCATCGCCGTCATCCGCGCCAACGCCGCCAGCATCCTCTCCACCGAGCGCGTCATCCTCAACCTCATGCAGCGCATGTCCGGCATCGCCACGCTCACCAATGAGTACGTGCTCGCCGCCGCCAAGGTGAAGTCCAAAACCAAGATTCTCGACACCCGCAAAACCATCCCCGGCCTGCGCGCTTTGGATAAATACGCCGTCTGCTGCGGCGGAGGCATCAACCACCGCCTCGACCTGCAGGACGGAATCCTGATCAAGAACAACCACATCTCCCTCGGCGGAGGCCTGCCTGCCGTCCTCGAGCGCGCCCTCGCCGGCCGCCGCCCCGGCCAGCTCGTCCAGGTCGAAACCCGCAC
>DASYEU010000071.1:0-10206 GCA_036498865.1 Acidobacteriaceae bacterium
CCAAGAATGCCGTGGTAAACACCCACGCCCGCATCCTCCATCTCGCGCGCCCACCGAATATTCGACGCCTCGTCAAAGCGAGCCATCAACTCCACCACCACAGTCACTTCCTTCGACTGCGCGGCCTCGGTCAGCGCGGTAAATAGCGGCGATTCATCGCTGGTGCGATACAGCGTCTGCTCCATCGAGACCACTGCAGGGTCCGCCACCGCGCCCCCGACAAAGTCCTCCACGGTCGCATACGAATCGAACGGATGATGCAACAGAATATCGCGTGTCCGCAGCTCATCGAACAGGTTGGTCGACTTCGGTGACAGGAGGAACTTCCTGCTCTGGAAGCCCGCAAACTTCAGTTCAGGCCGCGTCACTGCGCCATACAGATGCATCAGGCGGAGCAGGTTCACCGGCCCCTTCGTGCGGAAGACCTGCACCTCGTCGAGTTCGAAGTTGGTACGCAGCCGTTCGACAATCTCCTCCGGAGCGCTGCTCTCAATCTCCATGCGTACAGCGTCGCCCTTGCGCCGGTTGTGCAGTTCCGCCCGCACACTCTCCAATACGCTGCGCGACTCTTCTTCCTGCAGATACAGATTGCTGTTGCGCGTCACCCGGAACGGAGCCCGCGCCAGCAGCTCGTACCCGCGGAACATGCGCTCCACCTGCGATTCGATCAGCTTATGCAGCATGATGAATTCGTAATGCCCCGGTGCGCTGGGAAGCGGCACCAGGCGCGGCAGCGCGCGCGGTACCGTCACCACGCCAAGGACCGCAGGGGCCTTCGGAGTCGCTCTGCCGCTGCGCTTCGACCGCAACAACAACGCAATACACAGCGCCTTATTCAGTACCCGCGGAAAAGGATGGGACGGATCGATCGTGACCGGCGTCAGCAGCGGGTCCACTTCGTCCTCGTAGAACTTCAGCGCATACGCCCGTTGCGTATCATCCAGATCGCGCCAGTTCAACATTCGAATATTCTCAGCGCGTAATGCGGGTTGCAGCTTGTCGTTCCAGCAGGCATACTGCGCATCCACAAAGTTGTGCAGAATCACGCCCAGCCGATCCAACCGCTCCTGCGGCGTCGTTCCACCTTCGTCCGCGCGTTGTGGCGCGTTGAACCCATCCTCAATATGCTGCAGCAGACTGGCCACGCGAATCTCGACAAACTCATCCAGATTGCTAGCCGTAATCGCCAGGAACTTCACCCGCTCCAACAGCGGATTACTTGGGTCCTCCGCCTCTTCCAGCACCCTCTTATTGAAAAGCATCCACGACTCGTCGCGGCCGAAGAAGAGCACCTCTTCCCTGGGCTCACTCTTCTTTTCAGCCGCCTTGGCAACACCTTTGGCCGCACCCTTCACCCTCGGCTTCGCTGCACCGTTCAAAGTGGTGCGACCTTTCGCGGCTGGCTCCACTCCGCTGTCCGACTTCGTGCCAATCGGCTTCGTTCCGGCTGTTTTCGTCTCACTCATAGAGATAGGTACGAGCCTAACGCAGAACTGTCCACTCCAATGTTAAACGGTGAGTCAATTTCCCAGGCTGCACCATCCTTCAAAGCTCAAGGCGAAAGAACATTACGCCCGGCGACCGATTGTCCTCACTGCCCGGCAATTCCCGCAGCACCGGGTTGTCGCCATAACGCTCCACCGGAAGGAACCCCAGCTCTGTATAGATGCTGTTTGCCGCTCGCATGGTCGCGGGCATTGTATCCAGGTACATCGCGCTATAGCCCCGCGCTCGTGCCTGCTCAACCAGCTCATCCGAAAGCAGCCGCCCCAGGTTCAAGCCGCGAAACTGGGGGCGTACCCATAGCCGCTTCATCTCGCACGCCCGCTCGTCCGGAAAGGCGGAGCGCTCGGGCTTGAGCGGCTTCAACGCAATCACTCCCGCGGGCGTATCCTCCACCGTCGCCAGCAGGATCGTGCCGCCGGGGGCTTGGTAGGGCGCAGGCAAAGTCCGCAACTCCTTCTCGTAGTTCTCCAGGCAAATATGCTCTTCGCCCACGGACTCGTTCAGGTATGCCGCGTACTCCCGCAGCAGTACCCGAACCATATCGAGATCGCCTTCACCTGCCTCGCGAATCAACATCATGCCTGATTGTCGCGCATCAGCCCTGTTGCAATCGAGCCCCACCAGGGACAATTTCGCCGCCTTTCCCTCGCACCGGTATCGTAGTATGACGAGATGAAGACAACGGCAGAGCCGAAGCCGAACGGACCGGGGCCCGACGCAGGCCCCCGCATCGCATCCGTCCCCAATGCTGCTGCTCCCCAGGCTTCACTTTCCGCGGCACTGCTACCCCCGCCCGAACCCATCTTCGATCTCCGTATGGTCCCCTTCCCGCCGGAGTACTCCGCCGGCGCACACAATGCCGTCGCCAACTGCCTGCGCATCCAGCCTGCGGAGAAGGTCACGCTCATCACCGATGACGCCTGCCTGCAGGTGGCCTCTTCCCTGGCTGCCGAACTCGAACACATTGGCTGCGAGTGGAACGCCTTCGTTCTAGACGCACTCGCGCCCCGGCCGCTCACTGCCATGCCCGCCCTCGTGCTCGACGACATGGAGACCTCGCACGCATCGATCTTCGCGGTTGAGATTCAGCCCAACGAGCTGCAGTCGCGCATGCAGATGACCGACGTCGTCAACCGCCGCCGCATGCGTCACGCCCACATGGTCAACATCACCGGCGAGATCATGACCCAGGGAATGCGTGTCGACTTCAACGACATCGACCGGCTCTCACAAGCGCTCCTCGAGCGTCTTCGCGCCGCCAGTTACATCCGCGCCACCACGCCGGCAGGCACTGATATCCACGCGCAGCTCACGCCCGCCCACCGTTGGTTCAAGACCTCGGGCATCCTCAGCCCCGGCCGCTGGGGCAACCTCCCCGGAGGCGAGTGTTACACCGCACCCGGAGAAGTCAACGGAGTCTTCGTTGTCGACGGCGTCGCCGGAGATTTTTTATGCAAGCGTTATGGCCTGCTGCACGCCAACCCGCTCTCCATCGATATCGAAGGCAACCGCATCGCCCGCGTCCGCTGCTCCAATAAGGACCTCGAGCGCGACTTCTGGGCCTACACCCATACCGATGCCAACTCCGACCGCGTTGGCGAGATCTCCATCGGCACCAACTTCGGCGTCGAGCGGCTCATCGGTAATATCCTTCAGGACGAGAAGCTTCCCGGCGTCCACATCGCCTTTGGCGACCCCTACGGCGCCCAGACCGGCGCGCCATGGAAGTCCCACACCCACATCAACGTCGTGGGCCTCAATACCAGCCTGTGGCTTGGCGACGCCGACGGCGAAGAGCAGATCATGCGCAACGGCGAATTCATCGTCGACGAATAAGCCATTCAGCTACGCGTTGATTCGAGCCGCACCCGCCTCCATCTCAATCGCACGCGGAAACAGGATGTTGTTCTCCAGATGAATGTGCTGGTGCAAGTCCTGCTCGAACTCCTTCAGCCCTGCAAAGAATGCGCAGTACGTAGGACACGCGCCTGCCGGTGTGGTGTAGTCGTCGCTCAGCTCGCGAATCTCCGCCAGCAGTCCGCCCGCCGCGTCGTGCTCTGCGGCCATGGTGGCAATCGGGTTCGCCACCGTGCCAAAGCAGCCGCGCGGCAATGTGCTGCCAGTCGCGAGCGCGCGCTCCAGCTTGGTCACATGCGGAAACAGCACCACCTCTTCCTTCGCGAGATGCCCGCTCAGCTCCTCGCTCAGCTGCGCGAGCTTCGCTTGGATGACCGGCAACTCTGCCTGGGTGTCGCCATGCCGGCGCACAACTTTCTCCGCCAGCACAGCCAGCCGCGGCAGCTCGCCTTTCACGTAGACATGGTGCGTCGCGACGATGTGCGCGGCCAACTTCTCCAGCGAAGCGCCCGCCCAGTTTTCTGCTGCCGGCGCCGGACCCTGCGCGGCAGCCTCCAGAGCAGCAATCACTGCGTCGACTTCCAGGTCATTCGCCGCGCATGCCTCAGCCAGCGGTTTCCTTCCGCCGCAGCAATAATCAATCCCAAAGTGCTCGAACACCCGAATCGATGTGGGCTCTTCCAATGCAATCTCGCGCACGGTCCGTGTCGTAGCAGTCATATTCTCTTCTCCTTGCAATCAGCCTAGACATCCCCTTCGCCCACCGCAGCGACTTTAGTCACTCCCCGCCTGAACTTCCAGCCACCCACCCCCAGTCGCTGCTAAACTCTCCCCAATGCCCGCTGATCGCATCGACCTCGCTTCCGTTCTCGAGAAGACCGCGCTCCTCTCCGGCCTCACGCCTGCCGAGCTTCACCAACTTGCTGCCCGCACAGCGCGCAAACGCTTCAGCTCCGGCGAGTTGCTCTTCGCGGAAGGCGAGCCTTGCCACGGCTTGCACATCATTGCCGCCGGCCGAATCCGCATCTTCAAAACCTCGCTCAGTGGTCGTGAACAGGTCCTCGCAGTCAACACTCCCGGCGAGTCAGTCGCCGAGCTGCCGGTCTTCGACGGCGGACCCTATCCCGCCTCTGCCATGGCGATCGAAGACGCCGAGATCGCCTTCATCTCCCGCCGCGACTTCCAGGCTTACTGCATGGAACACCCAGCCGTCGCACTCAAGGTCCTCGCCACCGTCGGCTCGCGCCTGCGCCGCCTCGTCGGAATCATCGAGGAGCTCTCCTTCACCACCATCCGCGAGCGCCTCATCACCGCCCTGCTTCGGCTTGCCGACACCGAAGGCAAACCTACCGGAAGCGGCATCGAGTTCCAGCTCCCCGCCAGTCACCAGGAGCTGGCCAACCAGCTCGGCACCGTCCGCGAACTCATTTCGCGGAACCTTATGCGTCTCCAGGCCGAGGGTCTCCTCGAAGTCGATGCGCGCAAGATCGTCGTGACCGACATCAAGGGCCTGCGCGCACTTCTCACAGCAACGCCCTAGTTCAGGCTCTCCTGGTGCCCATACTCATCCGCATGCGGCACGAGCTGCATATACACGTCGCGCGGAATATTCGTCTGCCAGTGTCCCGTAGCTCGCGCCACGCCGATCAGCCCGAAGAAGATCAGAGCTAGCATAGCCGCCACCATCCTCGGCTGCAGTACACGATTCCGCCAGCGCTCCGCCGCAGAATCATTCTTTCGCGGCAGCAACGAAAGCTGCAGAGCATTCTCCGCCGGACACGCCGCAACACACTCCATGCAACTCGTGCACTCCAACGATTGAATCTGCACCAGCTTGTCCACCGGCAGGTTTGCCGGACAGGCCTTGTTGCACTTGCCGCAGTCGATGCAGGCCTGCGAATCGCGGCGAATTCGCACCGGGCTCAATGTTCCAACCAGCCCCATCAGCGCGCCATACGGACATAGAAACCGGCACCAGAAGTTCTTCACAAATACGGATAGCAGCATCAGCGCCGCAATCACCGCAACTCCGGTCAGCGACATCTCGCGGAAGAAGTTCAACATCTTCACATCCGCGACAATGCCGAACGGCGCGAGCATAAAGTCATTCAGGGCATTCACCGTCATACTCACAACGATGAACAGGAAGAACGCCAGCAGCACATACTTCAACCCACGCAGCGGAATGTCCAACCAGCGCGGCACCTCAAAATTCCGCCGAAACACCTTGCGCCCCAGCTTCCACAGATACTCCGAGGCCGTTCCCACCGGGCACAGCCACGAGCAGAAGGTCTTCTTCAGCAGCAGGCTCGACAACAGAAACACTGCCGCCAGCACCATTGCCGCCGGATGCATCGACGGCACCTGATGCGTCACCAGAAAATACTTCAGGTTCATCAGCCCCGCGATGGGCAGCCAGCCATCCACTCCGGCTGGCCGCTCGAAATAGTGCGTTCGCCCCGCAGTCTCGAAGTACCGAGTCCAAAGCAAAAACTCAATCGCGATCCACGCATTCAGCGCCAGGAACGCGAACTGCACGACCCGCCGCACTTGCTGCGATCGGTCGCGCGCTGTCCTGCGCACCAGCGGCTTCTTCTGCCTGGCAGCAGGTCGGGTTGTCGAGACTACTGCAATCGGGGTTGCGGATTCGGTCAGCATGGTGCCCTTCCACTGTCACCATACCCACACGTGTCAAGCCCCCACTAGGACTTTTGTCACACTACCTGCGATCTTCGCTAAAGCTTCACCCCAGCCGCCTTGTAGACCGCCTCCAGCGCCCGCAGATCAGCCAGCCCATCCTCGCCCGGCGTATCCGGCGTGCGATCGCGCAGAATGCAGTCGGAGAAATGGTCCACCTGCCGCGTGAACTGCATCGGGTCCTTCTCCTGGCTCGCCTCATCCACCTCGATCCACCGCGCCCCGACCTCCGGTTCAGCCGCGTAGTGCCCGAAGAGATGTTGCCCCTGGTACGTCAGCGAGTTCATCTGCAACCATCCCCACGGGCCGTGCAGCCGCCAGTACCCGCCGAGTTCCACTCCGTAGCTGGCCGCGCCGGAGCACAACGCGCCCGAAGGAAACCGGCTCACCCACTGCACATTCTCCTCAACCTCGTTGTAGCGGCCGTCCTGGTCCGGCGTGGAGATCATCGCCTGGTGGCTGGACGGCTCCTCGCCTAGGAACATCCGGAAAGTGTTGAGCCCGTAAACCCCGTGATCGAACATAGGCCCACCGCCACCCAACGCCTTGGTCAGCCGCCACTCCCCCGCACGCATGTTCGACCCATGGTTCGCATCCATGAACTGGATCTTCCCCAGCTTGCCGCTGCGCACAATCTCCAGCGCCTTCAAGTGAGTCGGCTCGTAGTGCAGGCGATACGCGATCATCAACTTCACATGCGCCGCCTTGCACGCCTCAATCATCTGCACGCACCGTGGCGAATCGATCTCCATCGGCTTCTCGCACAGCACGTGCTTGCCAGCCTTCGCCGCGCGGATCGTGTACTCCGCGTGCATGCTGTTGGGCAGTGCTACGTACACGGCATCCACCGCACGATTCTGCGCGATCCGATCGAAATCTTCGTAGCTGTAAATCGATTCCCGAGGCACACCATACTGCGCCGCAATGCGCTCCGCTTTGTCGCGATGCCCGCTGACCAGCGCCGTAATCTTCGACTGCGTCGAGTTCCGCGTCCCCTCCATAAAGTGCGTGGCGATCCGTCCCAGACCGATCACCGCATACCCAATCCGGCGTCCTCCCACAGCCTGCCCCAGTCCGCCCGGCCCCCACTGCGCCACCAGCCCCATAGCACCCAGCTTCGCAAAATCGCGTCGAGAAACGCCCATCGGAATCGTCCTCCTCATTTGTCCGGCAGAATGTCGAAGTCTACTTTGTGCAGCACACCTGTGAACGGGAACGGGCTCGTATAGCCGCCCACTGGCGATGCACTGTCCTCGCCCACATCAAACGTATCCTCAAACGAGAACGCCATCGGCACTGTCTCTGGAATCCTCGCCTCGCCCACCACCTTGTCGTTCACCAGCAGTGTCGCCGCGGCTCCCTTACCAATCCCGCCGCCGTCATACGCAAACCGCAACTCAATCTTTGCCGGCCCTGCAGGCAGCACGCTCGGCGCGGTGATGCTCGTAATCCGCCGCTGGAAATAGTTGTACGTATAGCTCGGACGCCCATCCTTCAGATACAGCGAAAACCCGCCACTCTCCGCGCCATCCGCCAGCAGCACCCCGTTCGCTTCACCCTGCGGAATATCCACGTACGCCGTAATCGTGTGCGAATGATTTTCATACTGCGGCGTCAGCGACACATACCAGTGCCCTGTCCCCGTGTAGAAAGTGAAGTGCTTGCCCACCGGCCGCTCCTGCCGCCCACCCGTGCGCGGATCCAGCGGATACACCTGGTTCCTCTTAGCCTCCGCGTCGAACAGAGTTTGCATCTCCTTCACCTTGTCCGGAAACTTCGCCGCCAAATCGTCTGCCTCCGAGTAGTCCTCGCTCAGGTGATACAGCTCCCAGGGCTGCTGCATCATCTGCTCCGGAGCCGCGCTATACAGCCACGGCAGCATTCCGCTCCGCGCACTCGCCATCCACCCGTCGTTGTAGATCGCCCGGTTTCCCATCATCTCGAAGTACTGTGTAGTCCGCTTGCCCGGAGCCAATGCGGACGCAAATGTGCTCAGCATGCTCATCCCATCCACCCGCTGCTGCTTTACGCCGTTCACCTCAACCGGCTCAGGAATCCCCGCGGCCTCCAGAATCGTTGGCGCCACATCGGTCACATCCTCAAACTGATCGCGTACGCCGCCTGCGTCCTTGATCCTTGCCGGCCACGACACCACCAGCGGATCGCGCGTGCCACCTAGGTGCGACCCGATCCGCTTTCCCCACTGGAACGGCGCGTTCCCCGCCCACGCCCAACCCACCGGATAGTGCGGCATCGTATGCGGCCCACCCAGATCATCCAGCTTGCTCAGCGAATACGCCACCCCGCCGTCCACCCCATTCACCTGCGACATCGAGTTGGCCGTCCCATTCAGTCCGCCCTCCAGACTCGCACCGTTGTCCCCCGCGATATACACGATCAGCGTGTTGTCCAACTGGCCGGTCTCTGCGATCGCGTCGACCACGCGCCCCAGTTCATGATCGTTCTGCGCAGTAAAGCCCGCATACACCTCCATCAGTCGCGCGGCCACCTTCTTCTGGTCCACGCTCAACGAGGCCCACGCCGGAATCTGCGCCGGCCTCAGCGTCAACTTCGTCTCCGCGGGCACCACGCCCAGCTTCTTCTGCCGATCCAGCACCATCTCGCGATAGCGGTCCCACCCCATGTCGAACTGCCCTTTGAACTTGTCAATCCACGCCTTCGGAGCCTGCAGCGGCGCATGGCTCGCACCCGGCGCGTAGTACACAAAGAACGGTTGGTCCGGAGCCAGCGACTTCTCCTGCTTGATCCACGCAATCGCCTTGTCCGCCAGGTCTTCACTCAGCGTGTAGTCCGCTTCGCGTCCCGGCGGAGCAGCCATCTCCACCGGCTGCGTGCCCAGTGTCAGCTCCGGCTTCCACTGGTTGGTCTCGCCATTCAGGAAGCCGTAGTAGTAATCGAACCCCTCCTTCGTTGGCCAGTGGTCGAACGGCCCCGCCAGCGTCGCCTCGCGCTCCGGAATCAGATGCCACTTGCCCAGCGCCGCCGTCGCATACCCATTCGCCCGCAGCACCTCCGACATGAGGGCCGCGCTCTTCGGAATCGCCGAGTTGTAACCAGGAAAGTCCGTGCTCCAGTTCGTGATCACGCCCATCCCAACCGCGTGCGAGTTGCGCCCCGTCAACAGTGCAGCCCGCGTGGGCGAGCATAGTGCCGTCACGTGAAACCGTGTGTACCGCAGCCCACTCGCCGCCAGCCGGTCCAGAGTCGGCGTAGGAATCAGCCCGCCGAATGTGCTCGACTGCCCGTACCCCTCATCGTCCAGCAGCACCACCAGCACATTCGGAGCACCCGCCGGAGCCTTCACCGGCTGCGGCGGATCAGGCGACGCCGTCGCGTACGTCGTCCCTACCATCCCGCGAAACGGCGACGGCGGAATCGGCAGTACTGTTCTGTCCGTCTCCTGCGCAATCGCCGCATGCACACCGCTCACCAGCAGTGCCGCAACCAGCGCGCACACCTTCCGCATCCCTCTCATCGTCGCCACCCCTCGCGACGCTGCCCCCGCCGAGCCTCTTCCACGCATCGCCACTACGCCCCCAGGTTTTTTTGACGGAACCGCAAACCCCACCGCCAGCAGACCTCAGATTGTAGAGCAATCCCCCACTCTTTCACCCGCTCTTCGAAAAACCCATGAACCTGCCACCCCGGCTCACACGGCCAATGCCCTGCCCCCCAGAGCTACGGCGCATCCTCGACCGGGTACACCTCGAACCCCTTCGACTCAGCCGCAAAGTACCGCCGCCGCATCCAGAAGGCAACATTGACCAGTCCAATCAGCGCCGGCACTTCTATCAGAGGTCCCACCACGCCCACAAACGCCTCGCCGGAATTGATGCCAAACACCGATACGGCAACCGCGATCGCCAACTCAAAGTTATTCCCAGCTGCTGTAAACGACAGCGTAGCCGACTGCGCATAGTTTGCGCCCAGACGCCTCCCCATCCAGAAACTCACCAGAAACATGACGAGGAAGTACACCACCAGCGGAATCGCGATGCGAACCACATCCAGCGGCAACCGTACAATCAAATCGCCCTTCAGCGAGAACATCACCAGAATCGTGAACAACAGCGCCACCAGCGTCAGCGGGCTGATGCGCGGGACGAAGCGCGTCCTGTACCACGA
>DASYEU010000072.1:0-16420 GCA_036498865.1 Acidobacteriaceae bacterium
AGGCCCAGCAGCAGGTTCAGCCAGACCGCGGCCCGCAACAGGTGCGCCGGTGAAATCCAAGGCCGATCGATCAGGTTGATCCCTGGCGCTGAAGACAGCACAATCGCCGCCAGCAGCAGGCTGAAGCCGATGCTGGCCAGCGGGCCAACCGCGGCCATGCGCCGCTCGATCCTGGGCTCAGCTGCTCGGGTCGTTGCGTCCAGAGTGGCATAGCTCATCAGGCCGCCCGTCGGCAGCAACAGGATGCCACGCACTTCCAAGCCGAACCATGCCGCGGCCAACGCCCGCGCAAGTTCCCGCACCCCTACAGCAAACAGCAGCAGAAGCCACAGCGTCAGCACGCGCCCGGCATTCGCACCGGCCACAGTACCCGCCGCGATCGCAATGGCGAGCAGAAGCAGAAAGAACGCATGAATGCGTACCTCCACCCCGAACAATCGGCCTACCGGAAAACTCCAACCGCGCATAGTTCCATTGTATGCGCTCGCCCAAAACGGGAAAGCGACAGCAGAGTCGACCGCGGGTCGAGGACAAGTCCCCCTGATCCGGGTGCAGGACTCCTCTACTCAAGCTGCGTGCCCCCACAATGATCTCCAGCCGATCCTGCTTGCGGCGATAATGGTCGAATGCGCGTCATTGCCGGAACCTATCGCTCGCGGCTGCTCGTCGCCCCCCGCGGCGCGACCACGCGCCCCACCAGCGATCGCCTGCGCGAGACGCTTTTCAACATCATCGCCATGCGCGTGCCCGGCTCCCGCTTCGCCGATCTCTACGCCGGCACCGGAGCCGTCGGCATCGAAGCGATCAGCCGCGGCGCAACGCACGTGTGGTTCGCCGAGAAAGACGAGCCCGCGCTCGCCGCCATTCGCGCCAATCTGAAAGCGTTGAAGATTGCCCGGGGCTTCACTGTGGATGAACGCGGCACCGGGGGTCTGCTGGAGCGGCTCGCCAAAGCCGCGCAGAAGCGTTCCCCCGAAACCGTAGCGCCCATCTCGCCCAGCGACCTACTCGACCTCGTCTACCTCGACCCCCCCTGGGAGGCCGAGCCAGAGTACACCAACACTCTGCATCTCCTCGGCAGCGAGCGCGGAAGCGCGATCCTCACACAGGACGCCCTGGTGATCGCGGAGCACAAGAGCAAAACCCACCTCGCTGAGCGCTACGGCCACCTCATCCAAACCCGCACCCTGAAGCAGGGCGACGCTGCCCTCACCTTCTACGCCATCGCTGGCGAGGCCCCTAGCTAGAATCCGCCGCCCGTGTGCGCGCCGGTGCGGAGGTCGACCGCGAACTCCATCTCTTTGTCCGAGGGCATGTTCCAGCCGAAGCCGTGGAGTTGGCCGTCGGGCTGGATGCCACTGACGCGAATGCCCTCCCAACTCAGCCTGCCCGTTTGCCACGCGAGTCCTTCCCTGCCCCACGCCACCATCGAGTGGAACCCCACGAAGACCAGCAGCCCATCCTCCGCCAGCACCAGCACCTGCGCCACCGGCTTCAACGCAATGTGCGTCGAACGCTCGGGCTCGGCCGTATCGACCACATACGCGTATCCACCCGCGACCGCGCACAGCTCCCGCGGATTCGGGCACGCGAAGATTCCGGTCGGCATCGCCGCATCCGTGAACCCAAGCGCGCACGTCGCAAGGAACGAGCCACCCGCCGCGGGATGCACCTGCACCAACAACGCTCCCCGTGCCAGCGCATCCTCTTCTCCCGCGACCTGCTGCGGGTATGTGAACTGCCGCGCTGGCGCAATCAGCGGCGACTTGCTGAGCGCCTCCGCCCGCCACTCATGCGGAAACCCTGGCGCATCGTCCCCAGCAACCATCACCGCACCGAGGCTGGCGTCAACGCATTCAGCGTCTGTTCCAGGTCCGCCAGCAGATCGTCGATATGCTCAATCCCCGCGCTCAGCCGGATGAATCCTTCCGGCACCGCATCCCCGCCCCAGCGTGCCCGCCGCTCCGCGCAGGTGCAGGTCCCGCCGAAGCTGGTCGCCTCCGTGATGAGCTTGGTCTTCGCGAAGAACGTTTCCGCTGCGGCCTTGTCTGCCAGGTTGAAGCTGAGCACGGCGCCAAAATACTGCATCTGCCGCTTCGCCACATCGTGGCCCGGATGTCCTTTTAGCCCCGGGTACAGCACTCCGGACACCTCTGGCCGCGTCGTCAGGTACTCGGCGATGCGCTGGGCATTCGCGCAACTCCGCTCCAGCCGCAGCGGAAGAGTCGCAATGGCCCGCAGCGCCAGCCACGCCTCCATTGGGCCCAGCACCCCGCCGATCAGCGTGCGCCACTCCTCAACCTTTTGCAGCAGCTCGCGGTCGCGTGTCGCCACGTGGCCCAGGAGAATATCGCTGTGTCCTGTCATCGACTTCGTGTCCGACGCCACTGCGAAGTCTGCGCCCAGTGCGAGCGGCCGCTGCCCCAGCGCCGTTGCGGTCGTGTTGTCCACCGCCACCAGGACCCCGGCTGCATGTGCCTTCTCGCACAGCTGCGCAATGTCGCAGATCTCCATCGTCGGATTGCTCGGCGTCTCAATCCACAGCAGCCGAGCCCCTTCCAGATGTTCCGCCTGCGCATTTCCAGCCGTCGGTGCCAGCCGGACCACGACGCCCATCTTGGCGAAGTAATCCTGCACCAGCACGCGCGCAGCGAAGTATGCGTTCTCCGGCAGCACCACAACATCGCCCGGCCGCAGGATGGCGCCGAAGATCGACGAGCAAGCCGCCATACCCGACGCAAATACCAGCGCATTGGCGCGGTAGTTCTTCCCGGCCTGCGGGTGTCCCGGCGCGAACTGGCCTGACTCCATCTGCGCCAGCGCCTTCTCCAGCGCCGTCCAGGTGGGGTTGTGCGAGCGTGCGTAGCTGTACATTGCGTCCGCGGGGTCGCCCGGTGTGTGATACGGCGCAGCAAACACAGGGCCCGGATGCAGCGGCTCGCCGGCAACCGCAGGGGTCAATGTCGATCGGATGATTTTGGTGGAGTCATGCATAGTGTGTTCAAAGTTTTCGAGCAGGCGTGTAGCAACTCACGCGGAAAACGGCACATCTGATTGCCCAGCCAATTTGCGGGAACGCACTTGCTTCCCGCAGCGAACGATTCATGAGACAGGCAACGAGCTCGGCCAAGTCTCTCAAATCCATCTTATCGCCAACCATCGCGGAGCGATGCCGTCCCCCTAAGGAGTCGAGCCATGGACCACAAGAACACCTCAGTCTTCGGAATCTATGCCACCCCCGCAACCGCCGAGAACGGAGTCGATCACCTGGCTACGCTCGGCTTCCTCAACGCGGACATCTCCGTCCTGATGCCGGATGACGAAACCACGCGCGCATTCGCTCATGAGAAGAACACCAAGGCCCCCGAGGGCACCGCGGCTGGCGCAACTACCGGCGGACTCATCGGAGGCACGCTCGGCCTGCTCGCCGGCATTGGTGCCCTGGCGATTCCCGGCGTCGGGCCGCTCATCGCTGCGGGCCCCATCGTGGCCGCACTTGCCGGTGTCGGCGCGGGCGGCGCAGTCGGTGGAATCGTCGGAGCCCTGGTTGGAATGGGTATCCCGGAGTATGAGGCGAAGCGCTACGAAGGAGCCGTCAAAGGCGGAGGTACGCTCCTCTCCGTTCATTGCGACACATCCGAGCAAGTCTCGCTCGCCAAGCAGGGGCTGCGCGATACCGGCGCGCGAGACATCTCGGCCACCGGCGAGGAAAGCTCGCCCAGAACGTCGCAGGCGGCCTGAATCGCGGCTTGGCGGCTAGGGACGCTTTGCCGCGAAGTGTTCCCAGCCGCCCGGCCTCAGCGGTCGCCGGCGCCCGTCTTCCCCGAGCATGGAAATGCTCGCACCCGGTGTCACAGTGCCGATCCGCGTGATGCGGACGCCGACGACGGTCCGCGGCATCCGTACTGACACCGGGGCAGCGAACAGCAGTTCGTAGTCCTCCCCGCCGTGGAGAGAGAAGTCGAGAGCGCGCGTCGCTCCGGCCTCCAGCGCAAGCGTATGCAGGGGCAACGCAGAAGCGATCACCTCCGCGCCCACACCCGACTCCTCGCACAGGTGCCGCAGGTCTGTGGAGAGCCCGTCGCTCAAGTCGATGCAGGCCGTCGCCAGCCGCCGTCGCAATAGCGCCATCCCCACCTCGACCCGCGGTTGAGGGAACAACTGCGGACGCGCCACCCGCCCGAGCGCTCCATTCCTCGCGGCTTTATCTCGATGGGTGGGAATTCCCTTGCGTCGCATCGCCGCCAACTCAGCCGCAGATCCGCCCAGTTCCCCCGTAACGTACAGCACGTCACCCACCTTCGCACCGCTGCGCCTCAGCGCACGCCCTGCTGGAGCCGACCCCATCAGCACAATGTCGGCCAGCACCAGCCCATCCGGAGACTCAGCCGTATCGCCTCCCGCCAGCGGAACCTGATGTTCCCCCGCGAGGCTGCGTAGCCCTCGAAAGAATCCATCCACCCAGCGGCGGCCCTCGCGAGTTGCAAGCATCTCGGCGGGCAGCGCCAGCGAGAGGAACACGGCGAGCGGCTTCGCCCCCATCGCCGCCAGATCGCTCAATCCTCGAGCCAGCGCCCGGTGCCCAACCGACTCCGCAGGATGCCAGTCACGGCGAAAATGACGTCCCTCCAGCGAGAAGTCCGTGGTAACCAGGACCTCGTGTCCCTTTGGTGGGCGCAGGATGGCGCAGTCGTCCCCAACTCCAAGGACCAGGCTTCGTAAACCGTGAGAGGAGATTCCGGCACGGACACCCTGCCTCCGGATGCGCTCGATCAGCGCCAATTCACCCATTTTCTTCATGCTAGGGCCAGCATAAACCCCGA
This sequence comes from Acidobacteriaceae bacterium, assembly GCA_036498865.1. Taxonomy (GTDB): domain Bacteria; phylum Acidobacteriota; class Terriglobia; order Terriglobales; family Acidobacteriaceae; genus Edaphobacter. The sequence goes on from DASYEU010000072.1 coordinate 4,824, forward strand.
AGTCCGATCGGACTCGCATTCCGGATAATAGGGGCGAAGACATGGCGTAAAACCGCCAAAGTCTTCCACAATTTGGCAAATATTACGGAATCCCTACAACTTATCGGGGGATTTCGACCCCATTCGGATTGCACTCCCGCTCCGGTGACTGTTAAAATCAAAAGTAACGTCCCAGAGAGAGGCCGTAGACCAGTCTGCAATTGCGAATGACGATTGCAAATCCTCATTCGACTGACTGCACTCTCTCCGTGTTGTTCTCACCTGTACATTACCCAGGGAAGAGCGGCCAATCCAGGGCTCAGGTTGTGGTTTGAATCTCAAACGATTCAGTTTAAAAAAGCGCTACTACATCGTTCTCGTCAGCCGGGACGAAGCAGGCGGCCTCCGCAAGATTCCAGTTCCTCTGCATTACGCCTACGTATTTGTAACGGCGGCAGTTATTGGTGCTTTCACCATGGCCGGACTGGCAGGATCGTACTCGCGGATGCTCATCAAGACCGCGCGTTTCAACCAGTTGCGCAATGACCACGACACCCTGCAGAAGGACTACGCGCACCTGGAGCAGCAGGCCCACGAGAAGGACGTGCAGGCCGCATCGCTCGGTTCCCTGGCAACCGAAGTCTCCGCCCTGTACGGTCTGACCGCCAGCAAACTGGCGCTGCCTCTAGGCCACAAAACGGCAGCAGCCGGGAAGACCAAGGACGGTTCCCTGATCGCGGACAACACGTCCAATTTTTCTGACGAGAGCTACTACAAGTCGCTCAACACCTTCTACAACCTGCGCAACTCGGCGATCAGTGGCTCTGCCACGCACGCACTGGGAGGCGGCACCATCCTGGGATCGCTCCCCGCTATTGGCGGCGGGAGTCTGGCAGATCTTTCCATCGACGCGCCGTCGCTCTGGCCGGTCATGGGCCCCATTCGCAGCAGCTTTGGCCAGCGTGAGGACCCCGTCACCGGAAATGGCGAAGGTGAGTTCCACACCGGCATCGATATCTCGGCCCCCATGGGCACGCCCATCCGTGCCACCGCCGACGGCACTGTGAAGTCCGCTGCCATGGAAAGCGGCTATGGGCGCGAGGTCATCATCGACCACGGGCACAACGTCGAAACCTGCTACGCGCACATGTCCGGCTTTGCGGTGATGGCTGGGCAGACCGTCGTACGTGGCCAGGTGATCGGCTATGTGGGAATGAGCGGCCGCACCACCGGCGCTCACCTGCACTACGAGGTCCGCATCCACAACAGCCCGGTCAACCCGCACAAGTACCTGCGCCAAACCATGGCCGGAATGGGCAGCCTCGACGTCACAGCCGGCTCCTAGCTCCTGCAAATCCACTCGCAGAAAACCCCATGTCTCCTACCGGGACATGGGGTTTTCTGCGAGTGGATTAGGTTGAGGTCGAGGGCTTAGTTTGGGGAAGGCTTCTCGACGTGATCGATCACCAGCACATCTACTGGCGCTTTGGTCGATTCCAGCTTCAATCCGATCTGCTCCTGGATCGCTGTAAACAGACCGGGCGGCGCGTCCGGATCCGCCGGAGCCTGTCCTTCGTCTACGGTCCATTGCATCCTGAAGTCATAGCGGCCCTTCACCCCAGTCTGGTCCACCACCGGCCTGTCGAGATTAAACTGGAGCATCATCGCCAGGTCGTTCATCGACACGTTCGTATACTTCCGTATCTGGCGGCCATTGCCGCCCATGCCTTCGTTGTCGGGTAATCCATTCGGATCTCCCTTGCTCGGCACCATCTTCGGCCCGTCTTTCGCCACCGCAAGCGCAAAAACCGGCATCTCCCGTTGCTCATGGTGCGACTTCAGCCCAAACCTCTCCGCCAGCACCTTCTGCACCAGCACCTGGAACTGCTTCATGTTCGGTTGGCCATCCACATTGGGCACACCGTCAATGTCGAAGCGATCGGTCCTGGTCCAGTCGGGCGCTCCGATAATCTGGCTGCGCTGTACCCCGTAGGCAAGCCGCAGCATCGCCTCCAGTGACTTGTTTCGGATGACAATGTGTCGCCCACGCGTCGTCATGACGTCAAACTTATCGTCTGGATCGCTTGGCTTGATCGTCACGACATCGAAGTCCGGGTCCGCATCCTTCGCCATTGTCAGTGGCTTCACCGAAGCACTCTGGGCCATGGTTGGCGCCGCGCTCCACATAGCCAGCATCGCAGCACACGTGAATCCCGCTTTGCCCATCCGTACTGATTGAAGCGCAACTCGTCTCATGCCAACCAATACGCAACGGTTGGACCCCTGGGATCACTTTTCGCACAAGAGCCAAACGGAACGAGCGCCATTCGCCCTCTTGCACTTACTTGCCAGTGTGAGCTACCCGCCATACCGACCGCGTGCCGTCGTCCGTGACGAAGAGCGATCCGTCTTTGGCGACCGCCACCCCAACTGGCCGGCCCCAGACCTGGCCATCGGCAGTCACGAAGCCGGTCAGGAAGTCCTCGTACTCACCCGTGGCGTGGCCATCTTTCATCGGGATATAGACGACCTCGTACCCGGCGCGGTTCTTGCGGTTCCAACTTCCGTGCTCCGCCGCAAACGCGCCGCCACCGTACTCCGCCGGAAAACTACTCTTCTGGGGATAGAACGTCATCTGGAGCGAAGCCATGTGCGGCTGCACCAGAACGTCCGGAGTGCGCACCTTGGACGACAGGTCGACTCGCTTGCAGTTGGCGGCCTGCTGCGATGTGAGCGCCGCACCAAGTTGAGGGTTCGGCCCTGTGCCGGCAGCACACGGATCCGGTAGCCGCGGATCGCGATGTCCGCCCATGTAGTACCACGGCCAGCCAAAGAAGCTGCCCTCGGGAACCGAGGTCACGTAATCAGGCACAAGATGATTGCCCAGGTCGTCGCGCTCGTTGACCGAGCACCACAGTTGGCCGGTCGTCGGATTGATCGCCTCCCCCACACAGTTGCGAATGCCGGTCGCGTAGACCTTCTCGAACTTGCCCTCCGGCGTGTATTCGAGGACATCGGCGCGGTGGAATTCACGCGGATGCGTGTCGGCGTCGTCCACGTTGGATCCGGAACCGACTGAGACGAGCAGATGCTGTCCGTCCTTGGTGAAGATGACGTCGCGCGTCCAGTGGCCGCCGCCCGTGAGCTGAGCGTACCCGGGAATATTCGGAACCACCGTTTGCGCAGGGCCGGTAGCATGCAGATCACCAGCGTGGTACGGAAAGCGCTGCACAGTGGTGGCATTGCCGACGTAGATGTACTTCGGATTGTCGGCTGGATAGAACGCGATGCCGAACGGATGGTCGAGCCCGGTCGCAAACTCCTCGATCTGCGCCGCTTTGCCGTCAGAGCCAACCCCACGCAGCACGAAGAGGACACCCGCTCCGGAGTCGCTGAGGAAGAGATCTCCATTTGGCGCAAACCGGATCAGGCGCGGCATCGTAAACGTACCCTTCGCCCGCGCCATGTGCTCCGTATTGTCCGCACGCTGCATGGGAGCGTTGTCGCCGCCCGCGTACAGCGTGACCTTGAAGCCAGGAGGCGCGACAGGCCAGGCATTGGCCGGCCGAGGAATCACGCGCGCCGTGTTGTTGACTGCCTCCTCGGGATTCGGAGCGGGCAAGTCACCGACAGTGATCTTGTGGCGCACGCCAGGCTTCTGCTGGTTCCAGTCGGTAAAGGCCGCCTGCCCAGTCAGCATGGTGGAGCTTTGAGCCTGGGCGCCGGGAATGAGGATTGCGGAAGCCGCAACTCCAGCGGCAAACAGCACGGTGAGGAAAAGACGTGTCGAGGTAGATGTCTTGTCAGCAGTCTGCATACAGAGGAGATTCTCCTTGAAGGGTCCTCGATGGTTCAGATGCTACCCAACTGGGTCCGATGTCCGTCGTGCGTCGTGCTGAAAAATACGTGGCCCGCAGCTCAATGCCCTGCTGAACTACCGTTTGGAGCAGGAGCGTCGGAAACGGCAGCGCCGATCGGCGTGCCAAGTTTCTTCAGCAACTCCAGCGGTACGCTGGCGGTCAGCACGGCGCGATCCTTACGCTGTTCGATCTTAAGCGATGAGGTAAATTCGCGCACTGCGTCGGCGTCCGCCTTGTCCGACTGCGCGACCACCTTGGGCTGGATTGCTTGAATCAGTTGCACAAGGTTATCCAGCGCCTGGGTCGTGCGCGCAGCGTCCGCCTCGCTGGGCGCAATCTGCTCGATGCGCAGATGCAGCGCGCCGACATACCGCAGGCTGGCCACGAAGGTCGTGTCCTCCGGAAGGGGCAGTTCCAGTCCAAACATCGTAATGTGCCCTCGCTCGGAGAACGGCAATCCGACGTGGCCAATGCCCCAGACGCTTGAGAGCAGCGGCACATCGCGATACCGCGCAGCCAGAAGCGATGAGCCCGAGAACGGCGACGCCGACGCACGATAGCGGTCGAGCATTTCGTGAATCTGCTCCGGGGTGGGCATGTTCGACGCAGCAATCGTGTCGTAGCCAAGTTGCGCGATGCGTAGCTGGCGGCCCTCGATCGGAACAGTGAAGATTACATGGCCCGCGTAGTCCTCGCGCGAGGTGGCAATGCTGCCCAGGTAGCGCGCCAGCCGCTCTCCGTCGAACCGGCCTTCGAAGACCTCCGAGTAAGCCACCAAGCCGTTGGGGCCGTTTGGATTGTCCATGCGATGCAACGCAAAGGCTGCGGCGTCCAGATCACGCTCCGGGACAATTCCTGTGGCATCTACAAAATGCTGGTAGTCCGGGCTGCGCTGCACCTGGTCGCGGTCGAAGTGGGTCGCAGCGCGAAGCGGTCTCAGGTTGACATAGACGATGGCGTCCGACTCCGGCAACAGCCGGGCCGCTTCGGGAGGAGCCGCCTTGCGCAGCCAGACCGCGACGATCAGCGCGGCCACCAGTGCCAGCATCAAAAGCAGCGAGTACCGCGTGCGTTTACGCATCGGAGATGATTTTACGCTGTCGCCCTCGTAGCAGCGGAAGACATGACACCGCTCAGGCGGTCAGAACCCCCTCCGAGGTCGTTGGTCGCCTGGAAGCCTGCCCTCCTGTCAAAATGAGAAACGTCCCTTATTGCGCATCGCGCGAAGGCAGGGTGGATGTTTCAGGCAAGGAAGCCGGCAAGGGCGGCGGGCCCAACGTATAGTGCCAGCGCGTCTGAACGATCTTCGCGTTCTCTGGACCTGCGGCTTCCCGATCGAGTTTTCTTTGGGCGTCGCGGTCGGAGAGCAGATCGGTCAAGCGAGCGCAATCGGCAGTTACACGTCGGCTGTTTGCGAACCGATAGGGATAGGTTGCAAGCAGGAACTCAATCCATCGTCTCTCCACCACGGCCTTGCTGTCGGAGGTTTCGAAGACATTCGCGACGTAGTAGCTGATGGGGGACGTGCGGTCGGGGGAGTCGCTCGCACGGCACAGATACGCGAATTCATCCTCCTCCCGGGAAGCAGCAGGCGAGGACGCGCCAGACACGTCGAACGCCGTCGCCACGTTCGCCGCGGGCCCGTAACCGTAACGGCGGTTCGCCGCGACGACTCGGACATCCGTCGAGCTTCCCATCAAGACAAAGCGAAGCTGCGTGGCAGCCGGCAGCAGAACGCGCTGATTAAACGCAGACGCATGGTCAGAGCCGAGTCCCAACTTCCCCATGGCTCCGTCGGGCTTTCCAGCTTGACTGGGCTGCTCGGCACTGACAACCGAGCCCGCTCCCGAGAGCACTTGAAACCGCCGGCCGCTGATAGTCAATTCTGCGAGCTGCGTGAGCCAGCCTGCATTGTTGTCGAGCAGAACCACCGTCGCTCTGGAGCCCGGCGCAATCGCCTCCCCGCCAATCAGGTTGATCGACGCGGCATATTGCTTCCTAAATAAGTCGTGTTCTGAGTCGATCGGATCAGCCAGAGTTACGGTCACGACTGTCCCGGCGCTCAGAGGGGCGGCCGAGGCAGAAACCCGCCGCGGCTGCACTTCAGGCGACTGCGTCGTCACGGTCGGTGTAGTGCCTGTCGCCTTTTGTGATTCCGTCGGCGCCATCCGGAATAGGCGCATCGAGACGAAACCAAGGCACAGGAGACAAAGTCCAAGGGCAAGGAACTTCATAACTACCCCCGCCAGGGATCGTTCGAGTTCCGGGGAGCATCCCTGGAATGTTCGCTGAGTATACTCCTCGCACGCCGCCCTCGCCGTCTATTCAGAGATTGCGAAGGTGTAGATCTTACCGCCGTTGGTCACGTTGCCCGTACCCGGCGGCAGAATGCCGTATTCCGCGCCCGGAGTATCCATACCCAGCGTGAACTGATACGTATGCGGTGCGGTCTTGACCGCCTTGAACGGGACTTCGTCGCGGTCCGCCCCGCCCGTGGAATGGATGACCCCGCCGGTCAACACGCGAAACTCGCGGCTGTTCGAGTTCAGGCGAAACCGCAGCAGATCGTATTCGGTTACATCCACGCCGTCGGGCGTATAGATCAGAAATTCGATCGGCCGCGGGAGCAACAGCTTCGATTCGCGTCCATTGAGATGGCCATTCTTGTCCGTCTTGATGATTCCGTTTGTGATGGTGCTCTTGATGAATCCACCCGACTTGATATGCACAATCTCCGGCTCGACCGGCTGCCACTTGCCGTTCTTATCTTTGTAGTACACGCCGATCTCGTTGACGTCCGAGAGCGTCACCGGAGTCTCCGCACCTGTCAGTCGGATGCGGCCCCTGTTCACCATCGCTGTAATGACACGCTCCGACACTCCGGCTTGCTTCAGTGCCACCAGCGAGTCGGGGTCGGTCTCGAACTGTCCGGGCTGCGAGCCGATGGTCTGGACGATCAGGTCGTCGCTCAAGCCGGCCTTCGCCATCTTGATCACGGAGTCGTTGGACATCTTCGCCGGGGCAACCTTGGACGGGGGAAGCGGTCCCGCCATTGGACCGTCCACGGCATCCTGTGCGGGCAATAGCGCGGGAGCGAAGAAACACATCAACCACAGCAAAGACAGACGCAAGGACATGAAGCGGGTCTCCCGTTCGGCGAAGAAAATTACGGAGCCATCTTATAGGACGAACAAGCGCAGAGGACGTTTACACATGCTTAACCGACTCTGCGGCTGAGCGTCGCGGGTACTGGTCAAGTTTGGATCGGAGGGCTAAGTGAGACTCCGTGAGGCTAGGCGGGTCGTTCTACTGGTCATCGTCCACGCCATTATGTGCTGTGCAATCTCTCGCGCTGAATGTGCCAGCCGAATAAGCCTTCCAATGACAAAACGTAGTCCAATGGCTGATTCCAAATACATCCCTATAGTCGATTCTTCCGAATACGGCCAGATAGGCTCTTCCCTCCATCAAATCGTCTACATCCTGTTTGGTCAATTTGTCTGGGATGGGATAGACCTGAGAACCTGGGGGAGGGTTTCCGGTCGTGTGGAAACTTGCGGTTCTAATGTCCTGCGACCGATTGGGGAACGTTATGCCGGTAGTGCCTTCGAAATGGTTGGTTCCGGTGTCGCTGAGATCGGGAGGAATGCCATTGCGAAATTCCTCCATGCTGACAACGTAGTGAATTTGGAGAGCTGGCGTTTTCCCTGTGTTTTCGATGTGAGTATAAACTGCCAAAACTTCCCCTTCCTTCGGCAACGCTGGCCAAGTGTCTTTCCCTTCCGTTACAGGCTTTATGGTGGTACTCATCCAAGCGCGCTGGTCGATGTGCATTACCTCAAGTTGCCTGCCTGTGATCCGATATTGATAGAAGGCGGTTACCGTGAGGGCCAAGGTGAACAAGGTAAGACCCCAATCAGTGAGAGAACTGCGTTTTATGAATTCGCTAAATCCCATCGGGGTTGGCTCTTTCTTATGTCTCTTGGAGTCGGATGTTTCGGAGGGTTTTGGTTGTTTTTTGGGTGCTACTATTTCGGCTTTGAGGCACCCCACCTGGGTAAGTTCTTGCTTTGCGCGCTCGCGGGCTCTCTCTCGCTTGCGCTTGTATTTGCCTTTGCTCATATGAGTTATTAGTGGGCGGGGGAGGGAGACATCTAGCCTAGCAGCCCAACCAATTCTTCGATAGACCAAACATGGTTGGTTAGGCCAGCTTCCATCGCTGGTGTAACGCGCAATGTCGAATGAATCCGCACAAAATTGTAGTGCATGTAGTGAAGCGAAATCGCGGCCTCGTGGTTCGCCAGCTTCTTAGAGTGGGCGTTTGTGAGGCGAGTGAAGCGCCGCATCGACATCCGCATCGTGAGGTTCTGGCGTTCCACAAACGAGGTGCTGATGTGCTTCGGGTCGGGATCGCCCATCAATACTGCCGTCTGCGTTCCGATGCACTCGCCGGGGCTATACCGCGTATCGAAGGAATCGTTGCCGTATAGCTTTATCAGCATCGCGTAATCGACTTCACATCCAAAGGCACCTTCAACAGCTTCCGCATAGGCGCGGTGGCCGTCCGTCGTGATTTGAATACGGGAGTCGATGCGCGATGCTACATCCTCCATAAACGCGTTAGCCCACTTGGGGCCGCGCTGCCCGACTAGATAGCTCACCATGAGCTTGGAATCAGCATCTAGGGCCGTCCACGTCCATGTGTCGCCCCATCCGGCTGCAATCTTATCCTCGCGTGTGTTCTTCATCTTCGCGCCGACAAACGACCAGATTTCATCGCACTGGACGCGCTTCGATTTGAGGCCGCGAACATAGGCGTCGTGATAGGCATAGCAGGCTTGTCCAAGATCGGCCAGCAACTTGAGGATCGTCGGCTTGGAAATGCCAGTCATGCGGGCGGTGGCATTGATCCCAGAACCCTCTACGAGAGCGGAAACTACTCGAACCCGGTCGGCTTGGCTCAATCTGTTCACAAGTACAATATCAAGCATTTTGGAAAGTTTGTCAAGTGGTATTTATCCACAGGCTAAACTTCAATACTAATTGATATAATCCATGCACCGGGGCGGTGTCTGGGCTCACGCTCAAATTTCCCGGTGGATTGCAAATGATCCGACCTGCAAAGGTCTGAATCGGTGAGGTCAGATATGGTACGGAAAATACCACACCCTGGGCCGTCTGAGGTGGCCCCCCACAAGGCGGCGACGTATGGAGGTACGTCGTCGCCCCTCAGTATACCAAACGAGGAGGCGACCATGCCAGCAGATTACGCAGATGTGTTGAAGGACTTGGATCGGCGCGAGAAGGCTTTGACAGACCAGCTTGCAATACTGCGCGCTGCGCGCCCCGCCATCTTCGCACTCAAGCAACAGCAGGAACTGGAATCTGCTGCGCTCACGCCTAGCACAAGGTTTCAAGGAATGGGGGCCACAAAAGCTATCCCTCTTGTCTTGAAGGATGCAGCGATTCCCATGACTACTAGCGAGGTTCTGAGCACCTTGAAGGAAGGTGGATGGACTACAAATGCCCAAAGTCCGCTTGGAACTGTATCAGCTACTCTGGGCCAGCTTAGGGATGTAGAGAAGGTCGGGGATCGGTGGAGGCTAAAGCTCACAGCTAGGGTAGTGAACATTCCGATGAATCACGATGGGCCTACCTACATTGCGGCACAGGCTAGTCTTGTGGCGGACGCGACCACCGAGTCTTGGCCGCCTTCTGAGCAATAGCCTTCCGCTTCTCAGGCGTCAACGCAGCAGCCCTTGCCAGCCCACGTTGGGCCGTCTTGGGCTGCTTCTTCTTGATAGGTTCCTCGCCTATCGACTGCTGCACAATCTTGAAGGCCAGCGTGTTCACATCCATGCATCTATTGTGCGCCGACTCAGATCAGACGGCAAGACCTGTGGATTTCAAACTTGACCAGTACCGCGTCGCGGCTTCCGTTGCTCCGGCCTGCAGGCTATGCTAAAGTTGAGACTTGCGGCGCACTCTGCGCGGGCATTTCTGCGCAGCTTGCGGAGTGCCTCCGGGAGCTGGTCGCGAGGCTGTCTTTGGCTTGAGGGGCTGGTTTTCCAGCTCGAGGCTGTTTGGGCTGGCGTAGCTCAGTTGGTAGAGCATCTGATTTGTAATCAGAGGGTCGGGGGTTCAAATCCCTTCGTCAGCTCCACAACCAGCAAACTCCAGTTCGGTTCAGGCAAAGCAGCGACAGTTGGACGGATTTGGTTGTACTGCCTGGCTGGTTCCGGCTCGCAGACCTCACGCCACTCCCTTCAAGGTAATCTCCCGCACGATTCGCACCTGAATCCAAGGTCACGATCGGCGATGGGATTTTGGAGGCGAGTGCTCGAGTGCTGCGTTCCCGAGCAAGTTGGGCAAAAGATGCACAGGTGGCCGAGTGGTTAATGGCAGCAGACTGTAAATCTGCCGCGTTATGCGCTACGGAGGTTCGAATCCTCCCCTGTGCACCATACTTTTTGTCGTAGTAAGGCGTGTTGGAGTGGTTGTGGATCTAAGCCCGGCCGGCAGGGGACGGATGTGGATCGCGCTGGGCGCGTTCGCCGTGTTGGCCGTGCTGGCATGGCAGACGATGGAGCCGGGAAAGTTCCGGTCGCTCACCTGGATTCTGCTCGCGTTTTTTGCCTTCCGTGTAGTGCTGGGATCCATGCGTTCGCGGTAGGATGGTTAGGTTGGTTGAAGAAAGCTGATGTAGCTCAGTGGTAGAGCACTCCCTTGGTAAGGGAGAGGTCATGGGTTCAAGCCCCATCATCAGCTCCAGATTTTCGGGCCGCAGAAAGTGGAGGCGAGTCAGTCTCCCGGTTTTGCGGCAGTAACGGCAGGTTCGGGGCTTTAGCCCGGACTAAAGTCACGAGCTTCCAGGTTGTTGCTCGCGGGTTTTGCGGGAGTAACTCAGTGGTAGAGTCACAGCCTTCCAAGCTGTTGGTCGCGGGTTCGATTCCCGTCTCCCGCTCCAGAGTTTTCTTGAATGACGGTTCTTGAAGCAGGAGTTGTGTGTTGAGCGCTTTGCACGAGCAGGCAGTCATTCCGGTGGCCGATCCAGAGGCCTTCGGTTCGGTCCGGTCAGCCATTGAGTCCGCCTTTTCCCCGGTCAAGGTAAAGAGCTTTCTGACGTCGCTTTTGCGTGCGGGCTTGCGCATCCGCGACTTCGAACTGGTGCTGCGCAAAGGGCTGCTGGGCGCGCCCACCGCCAACTCGTATGACAAGCTGGCGAACGGCGACCAAGGCCAGATTCGCGAGTTCTATCTCGCCAGCCTGGAAAAGGTGGCGCCTGAGCTGAGAGCGAAGTTTTTCAAGTTGTATGCATACTACTGAGCGAGTTTGATTTTGAATCGCCGGCATGCACCGGCCAACCAGAGAGGATGAACAGCAATGGGCAAGGAAAAGTTTGACCGGTCAAAGCCGCATGTGAATGTTGGGACGATCGGACACATTGATCATGGCAAGACGACGCTGACTGCGGCGATCACGAAGGTGCTGTCGAAGCACAACCCGAAGAATTCGTTCCGCTCGTTTGACTCGATCGACAACGCTCCGGAAGAGCGCGAGCGCGGCATTACGATCGCCACCGCTCACGTGGAGTACGAGACGGCGAAGCGCCACTATGCGCACGTCGACTGCCCGGGCCACGCGGATTACATCAAGAACATGATCACCGGCGCAGCCCAGATGGACGGCGCGATCCTGGTGGTGGCGGCGACTGACGGTCCGATGCCGCAGACCAAGGAGCACGTTCTGCTGGCTCGC
>DASYEU010000073.1:0-45475 GCA_036498865.1 Acidobacteriaceae bacterium
CTCCGGTGACACAAAACGAATGCGGACTCGTTCGTTACGCGAAGCTGAATCCGCTGCGCGCTAACGGAAGTGTGCGGATCCTCTTCCCTGTCGCGGCGAAGACTGCATTCGCAATCGCGGGCAGTACCGGCGGCAGCGCAGGCTCTCCCAGTCCCGTCGGCGGAAACTCCGTCATGCGCCAGTGCAGCTCAATCGGCGGCGCCTGCCGGAATCGCAACAACGGATGGCTGTTGAAATTCGTCTGCTGCGGCTTGCCATCCTTGATCGTGATCTCCTGCTGCATCTGGCTCATGCCTTCGATAATGGAGCCGTGCACCTGCGCTTCGGCGCCGGATGGATTCACGATCATATTCCCGACATCACCCGCCGCCCAGATCTTGTTCACCTTGATCCGGTTGCGCGAGTCGACGCTAACGTCTGCCACCTCCGCGAAGTAGCCTGCGTGACAGTAGTGGCAAGCCAGGCCGAAGCCTCTGCCGGGCGTATTCTTCCGATCGGCCCAGCCGGACTTCTCCGCCACCAACTTCAGCACGCCCTTCAACCGCTCAGCGTTCATGGTATCGTTCCCACCGCGTCCGCCAGTGGACTGCATTGGCACCGGCGTCGCGTTCAATAGCTGCATGTGGAACTCCAGCGGATCGCACGCAGCCGCCGTAGCCATTTCGTCGATGAACGCTTTGATTGCCCAGGCGTATGCGTTGTGCCCCGGGGCACGCAACGCGCCGGTGCGCAGAATCAGGGGCTGGGCAGAGGCGAACAGCGCGTAGTTTGGAACCCGGCCGGAAGGAAACTCGACCGCATCCAGCGTCCCGCCGGACACATACCGCTTTCCCTCGCCGTAGGTGATGAGGTGCTGCCTCCACACAATCAGCTTGCCGTTGGCATCCAGCCCACCTTTGAATGCGTGGTAGCCTCCGGGCCGGTATGCGTCATGCGTCATATCGTCTTCGCGCGACCACACCAGCTTCACGGCGCCGCCGACCTGCTTCGCGAGCCATGCGGCTTCCACCATGTAGTCGTTCTGCAAACGCCGGCCGAATCCGCCGCCGACGCGGCACAGATGCACCTTGATGTCGCTCGCCTGCATGTTCAGGGCACGCGCGACCTGGGAACGTCCACCGCCAGGCTGCTGGCTCGTCGTCCACATCTCCAGCTTGCCGTCTTTGTAGGCCGCGGTAGTGTCCATTGGCTCCAGCGTTCCGTGGGCCAGGAACGGATACGCGTAGGTGGCCTCGACGACTTTGGCCGCGCTGCTCAGCGTTCCATCCACGTCGCCGTAGCTGCGCAGGGTATTCTCGGGCGCAGCCTTTATCAACTCGGCCGCATTCTGATCGAACTTCTCGCTGCTCTGGGCGGCGCCCGGACCGGAATCCCAATCCACGACCAGGCTTCTGCGGGCCTTCTGCGCCTGCCACCAGGTGTCGGCCACAATCGCCACGCCGGGCTCCATCCCGGCTGCGGCAATCACGGTTCCGGGTTCAGTCGTCGTGTCGGCTGGACCTACCGAACCTGCCGGAGCCGGCGCAACGATCAGCACATTGCGCACACCGGGAAGTTTCTTAATCTCGTCCAGATTCGCTGTCTTTACCTTGCCGCCAACGACCGGGCTTCTCTGGATGACGGCGTGCAACATGTCCGGAACTTTGCAGTCGATGCCGAACAACGGCTTGCCAGTCACGATCGCGTGATTGTCCACATTGGGCTGCGGCTTGCCCATGATGCGGAAATCCTTCGGGTCTTTCAGCTTCAGCGAATCCGTACTCGGCGGGGCCAGCTTGCAGGCATCCTCAGCCAGCTCGCCGTATTCAAACGAGCGCCCGGACTTCGCATGCAGCACACGGCTTGGCGCGGTGGTGCACTCTGTCTCGGCAACTCCCCAGCGCTTCGCGGCCGTTGCAACCAGCGTCTGCCGGCAGGCTGCGCCCAAACGGCGCATTGGCAGATAATTGCCCTGCGTCGATGTGCTGCCGCCTGCCGATTGCCCGCCAAAGTGATCCTCCAGATCGGCCTGTTCTACGCGAACCTTGCTCCAGTCGGCATCCAGCTCTTCGGCAATCATCATGGGCAGCATGGTCTTTACGCCCTGCCCGACCTCCGGCGCGCGCGCCATCAGCGTGATGGTCCCGTCGCCCGCAATCTTGATGAACGCGTTGGGCACGAGTTCCGCTCGCGCCATTCCCTGCGCGCCGAGAAAAGGTGAGTCGAAGAAGCCGAGCGCAAGTCCTCCGCCGGCCAGGGCGCTCATTTGCAGGAAGGATCGCCGATTGAGACGCATGGCTTGAGTCTCCATTTCTTATTTCTGTGGGGCGGATGTGCCCAATGTGGCTGCCTGATGGACCGCCTGCCGAATACGCTGATAGGTTCCGCAACGGCACAGGTTGTTGCTCATCGCGGTATCAATCTCGGAGTCCGACGGATGCGGAGACTTCGCCAGCAGCGCTGCCGCCGTCATAATCTGGCCGGCCTGGCAATAGCCACACTGTGCGACATCCATCTGCTCCCACGCGACCTGCACCGGATGAGTGCCGTCCCTGGAGAGCCCCTCAATGGTCGTGATCGCCTGACCCGAGACAGATCCCACCTCGGTGGTGCAGGAGCGCGTGGGCACACCGTTCACGTGCACCATGCACGCGCCGCAGTTCCCGATCCCGCAACCGTATTTCGAGCCCTTCAGGTCAAGGACGTCGCGCAGGACCCACAGCAACGGAGTATCCGGCGGAACATCCACAGTGGTCGCCACATGATTCACAGTAAGTTTCAGAGCCATCGCACTTCCTTTGTCTGAGAACGCGGTAATTCTAATCCTGCATGTCTTTCTTTGGATATAGCCGACTGTGCGCCAAACTGCCCGTGATCCAGATCACGGGACGCAAAGCACTTCGGAGCATTGCCGCCGCGATAGCCGGACAATGCTCCGAGGGGGAAACGTTACGGACGGGTTACTGGTTGGCGATCGCGTCGTTCGCCGGTTCGTCGGTGGTGCCGTACAGGAACTCGTAGTCGTTCCAACCGGTCACTGCGTGATCGGCTGACTTCGGGGTAACCTCCATGCGTAGCGCGTCGTACATCACGCCTTGCGTCCGGCCTACGTTGAAGGTGAGGACGTTGTCGGCGCCCGCGGGGTTCAGTTGACTGGTATCCCATTGCAGCACCGCCCACTGGTAGGTTCCCGAGAGGCCGCTGCGTACCCCGGCATCCGCATTCTTGACGTTGAAGCTGTGCCACACCAGCGGGTGACCATTCAGCGTGACTGTAAGGCTGGACTCAGTCGCCGCCAGCCCAACCGACAGGACCACATACTGCCCCTGCGCCTGCTGATCTGCTGTGGTGGTGAAATGAACCTGCCAGTCAGGAACAGCGGTTGTCACGCATGGATGAACCGGAGGAGTGGGACCGCCGACGTACGACGGGCAAATGTAGTTATAGCCATCGGTGGTCTGGTCAGCCGGATTGTAGATTCCCGCATACAAGCCCGGATTGAAGATGTGCCACTGGTTGTAGTTCCACTTGGTCAGGTCATTGGTCGCGGGAGTCGAGCCCACAGCCGTTGCGTAGTACACGACTGCGCCACCCGTTGCTGCAAAGTCCGCCCAGTAGTTCCAGTTGCCCCAGTACTCGCGGTCATCCTGCACCGAGGTGCCGAACTGAGTGGTGTATGCGTCGACGTAGTTGGAGTCAAGATCGATGGGGTTCGTGATCTGCCCGTGGAGGAATTCGTGCGAGGAGCGGTCCGGCGTGCCTATGGTCCAGATGGGCGCGGCGGTACCGAAATCTTCCGGTACGAGGTTCAGGTTGAGCTTGTTCGGAGGCCCCTTGTGCACCGTGACCCCCTCATGCCGCAGCTCCCCCCATTGGCCGAGAACGTACGCCGACAGCCGATAGGTTCCGGGTGCGACTCGAGGCAGGTTGGCGAACCCGGCGGGATTCAGGTCCGCCCAGTACTCCGTTCCAGCGTGCGAGTACTGCACGTTGGTTACAGGATCGCTGAGCACAACCCAAGCCTGGTTCGTCGAGGGCGATTGCGGCCCGGTGACCCTGGCCTGCACGTTGCCACGCGTGGACGGAGGTGCGTAGCCGTTTTGCAACAGCTCCGTCTCGGTGTCATACGACGGCTGGAGCCCAGCCGACGCTGAGAGCGCCTCCTGGTACAGCGAGGCCGCCGTAGGAGTGGTCGCGCCAAAGGAGTTGAAGTGGAGATAGAACGGGCCGTATAGCCGATGCATCACTGCGTCTGCGGGCACGGAAAAGGTCATCTGGTTGTTGAGATGGTTCGAGTAGGCCTCCATGATGAGCAGATTGTTGGTAAAGATCAGGTCCTGTTTGCTCGGCCCACCCGTCAACGATTCGGAGTTCGGCACGACCATCCACGCCGCCATGCCCGTGCCATAGACACCTTCGGCCTGATGCAGGTATTCGTAACTGGAGTAGTCGTATTTGGTGTAGAACTGGCGGCGGAAGCCCGCGGGCTCCGTCAACCCGTGCAGGTCGTTGGTCGCATCCTGCACGCCTCGGCCGGCGCCGCCAAAGTCGAGATTGGTCGGGACCGTTGTGGCGCCCAGATTACTCAGGCCCGAATTGACCGAATACGTGTTCGCAAACTACGTCAGATTGCTGCGCACAACCCACTGAATCTGCCCGATGCTGCCCGCGATATTCCCCGGTCCGTGATCCAGGACGAAGTAGATGTGAATGCCGGGATCGTTGAGAAACAGGATGTGGTGCTGCGACCAGGTGAATGCATTGCTGGAGCTGGCTGGAAACTGATTCCACCAATCGATGTACTGGCCGTTGGGATCCAGGTAGTAGTTGTTGGTCGCCGTGCCTCCGCCAGGCCCGACGTTGTCCATATAGAAGCCCTTGGGTCCGTTGTGGTCGCGGTTAGTTGTGTCGATGATCTCCTGGCTGGGAAACGCGGACCAGTGAATGCTGAAGATGCGGCCGTCGCCGGGTAGCCAATCCACGCTGACCACCCCGTTCGAGATCTTCCAGTCGGTGGCGTTGCTGGTGTCTATGGTGATTTGTGCGTGTGCAGCGGGGGAGGGTTGCAATAGGACGAGCGCTATTGCCAAGAGAAGGAGACGTTGCATGGGGAGGCTCCAGCCTTCAGGAATAGCGGCAATCTAGCTGCCGTTTTTGAGGTACAGCGGGGAATGCTAGGGTTGAAAATCAGAGGCTGTCAATACGTAAATAATTTCAATCCAGTGGGGTTGCACGCATTTTGACAGGAGCAACATTGACCGTTTGCCTCGTCGTCGGAAATCCCACTGCAACCGGATAGCCGGTCCCTCGCCAAGGGCGACAAGAGTCCCCCGTAAAGGCGAACTCCGCAGGAGTTGTTACAATTTTAGTTTGGGCTGCAACACCTGAGAGAAGAGATAGATGCTGCGTTTTTCAACTGCGGGGGAGAGCCACGGCGAGAGCCTGGTGGCAATGGTCAGTGGACTGCCGGCGGGCGTCCCGGTCGATCAGGCGTTTCTGGACCGCGAACTCTGGCGTCGCCAGAAGGGCTATGGCCGCGGCGGCCGCATGCGCATTGAGCAGGACCGCGCCCACATCCTGAGCGGTGTGCGCCACGGCAAAACCATCGGATCGCCCATTGCGATGACGATCGCCAACAACGACTGGAAGAATTGGGAAGAGATCTTGCCCGTCGAAACCGGGGACCCCACTAAGCACAAGGCGGTCGCTAGCCCGCGTCCGGGCCACGCCGACCTCGCCGGCAGCCTGAAGTACGACTTCCCCGACGCGCGGTACGTACTGGAACGCGCCAGCGCCCGCGAGAGCGCCGCCCGAGTGGCCTGCGGCAGCATCGCCAAGATGCTTCTGCGCGCGGTGGGAGTTGAGATAGCCAGCCACGTGATCCGCGTTGGAAAAGCGGAACTGTCGCGCCCCGCAACCTGGGAGCAGATCGTCGCACTGCAGGCAAAGGATGAAGTCCTGCTGAACTGCGTCGATCCCGACGACGAGCAGACGATGAAGGCTGAAGTCGACGTGGCGCTGCGCACCGGTGACACCGTCGGAGGCGTCTTCGAGGTCGTCGTCCACGGTCTGCCCCCCGGAGTCGGCACGCACGCCAACTGGGATGAGCGCATGGACGGGCTGCTCGCTCAATCCGTGATGAGCCTGCAGGCGGTCAAGGCGGTTGAGATTGGCCGTGGAGTTACGGCCGCCGAATCACTTGGTTCGACCGTGCACGATGCAATCGGCTACAAGAACGCCGGCGACGGCGAGGACGGCGACTTCACGAAATTCTCCCGCGAGCACAACAATGCTGGGGGCATCGAAGGAGGAATCTCCAACGGAGAAGACATCGTGGTGCGCGGGTACCTGAAGCCGATCTCCACCCTGCGCCGTCCGCTCGCCTCCGTCAGCTTCGCCACGCGCGAGCCGGTGAAGGCAGCCTACGAGCGCAGCGACGTATGCGTTGTGCCCGCAGCCGGCGTGGCTGCGGAGTCCATGGTTGCGCTCACCATTGCGCGCCTCGTGATCGACAAATTCGGCGGAGACTCGTTGCGCGAAATGCAGCGCAACTACACCGGCTACTGTGAACAGATTCGAGCATACTAAGTGTCAAAGCGCAGCGGAGCAAAGAACGCGTCAGGGAAGAAGATGGCGGCGAAAGAAATCCTCAAGATCCACGAAGTCGTAAAGTATCCCGACCCGGTGCTGGCGAAGAAGGGCGCGCCCGTTACTGTCTTCGACGACAAGTTGCGCACCCTTGTCGCGGAGATGTTCGAGAGTATGTACGCTGCCCAGGGCATCGGCCTCGCCGCGCCGCAGATCGCGATCTCGCAGCGTCTTACCGTGATCGACATCAGCTTCAAAAAGAATCCGAAAGAGAAGCTGGTGCTGATCAATCCGGAGGTTGTCGAGACTCGCGGCAAGCAGACGGAAGAAGAAGGTTGCCTCAGCCTGCCCGACATTCGCGAAAAGGTGCACCGCGCCGCGTGGGTCAAGGTAAAGGCGCAGAACGAGCACGGCGAATGGTTCGAGGTTGAAGGCGAAGAGTTGCTGGCCCGCGCACTGCTGCACGAGATTGACCACCTCGACGGCGTGCTCTTCATCGACCGCATCAGCCGTCTGAAGCGCGAACTCGTCCTGCGCAAGATTCGCAAGATGCAGAAAACCGGCGAGTGGTAAGCACTTCGTGCCGTCTTGGACCGCTGCGCGGTGGCTACGCCTGGTAAGCCGAGCCTTAGTGCTCTCGATCGATTTGTTCGAAATGCTACAAGCCGATGCGGCGTGAGGTAGTTATTTGAAACTGGTCTTCTGTGGAACGCCTGAGTTCGCTGTACCCACGCTCGAGGCACTGATCCCGTGCCACGACGTCGCGCTCGTCGTCACCCAGCCCGATCGCGCTGCAGGCCGTGGCATGGAGACACACGCGCCTCCAGTCAAGCGCACTGCGCTCGCTCACGATATCCCCGTCTTGCAACCGGAAAAGATCAAGGCCAACGCCGAATTCCGCGCGCAGCTCGAATCTATCCGTCCCGACGCCATCATCGTCGTCGCCTACGGCCGCATCATTCCGAAGTGGATGCTCGATCTGCCGCCCCTCGGCAATATCAACCTGCACGGATCGCTGCTGCCGAAGTATCGCGGGGCAGCACCGATTCAGTGGGCAGTCGCGAATGGTGAACCCTTCACCGGAGTCACCACAATGCGAATCGACGAAGGTCTCGACACCGGCCCCATGCTGCTCGCGGAGTTGCAGCACATCGCACCCCACGAGACTGCGATCGATGTCTACGAATGCCTGGCCGACGTGGGCGCACGCCTCATGATCAAGACGCTCCACGGCCTTGGAGCCGGCATCATTACGCCCGTCCAGCAGGACCACGCCGTCGCCACGCTCGCCCCGATCCTCAAGCGTGAAGATGGCATCATCGACTTCACCCGTCCTGCGGCCACCATCCACAATCGCTGGCGCGGCTTCCAGCCATGGCCGGGCGCACACACGCTCCTGCGCGGCAAGAAGCTGATTGCGCATCGCATGCACATCGGGAGCGCCACCAGCATTGACCCCTGCGTACTCCATATCAGCGGCGATCAAATGATCGCGGGCTGCGGTGACGGCAACTCCATCGTCTTCGACGAAGTACAAATGGAGGGCAAGCGACGGATGCCCGCCGCAGAATTCCTCCGCGGCTTTCAACTCCGCAGTGGCGAGAGGCTCGGCTCTTGAAGCGCACCTCCTCGCCCACGTCCAAGCCAAAAGCACAGACCGTCCGCGCACGTCCAGCCTCAGCGGGTCCAACCGCGTCTGCCGCCGAGGCGGCCGCAAAGATTACCCCCGCCCGCGCCGCTGCCTTCGAGATCCTCACACTCGTCGGCGAAAACAAGGGCCACAGCGACGAGCTTCTCCACTCCGCGCGCACCGATGCGCTCTCGCCTGAAGACCGCAACCTGGCCACAGCGCTCGTCATGGGCGTTCTCCGCTGGCAGATCGCACTCGACGCGCGCCTCTCGAAATTGCTCACTCGTCCCGACCAGCGTCTTGCCGAGCCCGTTGCCATCGCACTCCGCATGGGCGCGTTCCAGCTTCTCCACATGGATCGCATCCCCGCGCACGCCGTCCTGAACGAGAGCGTCGAACTATGCCGCGCCGCCGGCCAGCCTCACGCCGCCGGCATGGTCAACGCGATCCTGCGTAAACTTGCTGCCGCGCAGAAACCCAGCACGCGCATCTTCGAATCCCCTGCCGCCTTTACGGAACGTCTCGGCCATCCACTCTGGCTGGTTGAGCGCTGGGTCGCCGCGTACGGCCGAGATGCCGCGCTCGCCATCTGCGAGTACGATCAGCGCGAGCCGCACTCCGGCATCCTCTTCCCCGCTCCGTCCGCCAACGCAGCCGAACCGCCGGCAACCGCTGCCCATCCCAACCACTCCGTGCCGCAAATGGACGACGGCTCACGCCTGGTCGCGGAACTCGCAGCAGCAGCGGTTCCCTCCTCCGCCAATCCATCCCGCGTCTGGGACTGCTGCGCCGCACCCGGCGGCAAGACCCTCATTCTGGCGCTTCGCCTCCCCACGGCCGATATTCTCGCCACTGACGTCAGCGCGAAGCGCCTCGCTCACACTGCCGCTCGTCTGCGTCGATATGCCTACGCCTCCCGCGTCCGGACGGAGGTCGTCGATGCCTCCTCGACCTCTGCAACCGAACCAGTTACACACTTCGACCTGATCCTGTGCGATGTTCCCTGCAGCGGTACCGGCACGCTGGCGCGCAACCCGGAGATCCGGCATCGCCTCCGCCCCGAAGAATTTCTCCGCCAGGCCGCTCGCCAGCGCGACATTCTTCTCGGCGCGGCTCGGCGTCTTGCCCCCGGCGGCCGACTCCTCTACTCCACCTGCTCCCTCGAGCCTGAAGAGAACGAGCAAGTGATCGAAGCTGTAGCCTTGCAGGCTGGTCTTCGCGTGCTGCCGGTCGAGCCGCTGCTCTCCGGACTCGCAGCAGCGGGCATCCTCTCTGCGGACTCCGCGACCACACTCACGGCAACTGCGATACGCAATGGATCGCTACGCACGCTGCCCGGAGTGCATCCGTGCGACGGCTTTTACGCAGCACTACTCGAGCGCAACTAATCCCGCCGGCATGGGTTAAACGTTCAGTGTTCACGCTGCTTCTAGCGCTATCTCCAACCTTTCACACATGTTACTTTTTGCCTCCTCGGTCATCTAAGACTACGGAGGTAAGAACATGACCAGGATGAGAGCCCTCTCGCTCCTTTCCCTGGCGACGAGTCTCTTCGTGCCTGCTGCCTTGGCTGATAACACGATCAACGCCCGCCCCGGAACAATCAATTATGTAGAAGGTCAGGCCACCCTCAATGGCCAGACTCTGACGTCCCAATCCACCGGCCACACCGAAGTCGCAACAGGGCAGACCGTCGCCACTACCAACGGAAAGATCGAGATTCTCCTCACGCCCGGAGTCTTTCTGCGCCTTGGTGACAACAGCTCAGTAACCATGGTGTCTCCGGACCTGACGAAGACCGAAGTCCAACTCAACGCCGGCACCGCCGAAGTCGAGGTCGATCAGCTTTATAAGGAGAATGATCTACTCATCGACCAGGGGGCTGCCCAGACGAAGCTTCTGAAAAACGGGTTGTATGAGTTCGACGCAACCGCCAACAAGATGCGTGTCTTCGACGGCGAAGCCGCAGTCTCTCAATCGGAAACTGCGCAGAAGTGGACGAAAGTGAAGGGGCATCATGAACTTGCGCTGACGGGTGAAGCCGTTAAATCACAGGGCTTCGATGGAAAACAGATTGCCGATAGCGATTCGCTGTATCAATGGAGCAAGTTGCGCGCGAGCTACCTCGGCCAAGCCAACCTTGACCTCGCCCAGGAGTACGCTGGCTCAGCGGGCTTCTATCCTGGTTGGTTCTGGGATCCGGGCCTCTACGCTTACACGTGGCTCCCGGGTGATGGCCTCTTCTGGAGTCCGTTCGGCTTCGGGTTCTACTCGCCTTACTACCTCTATTCGGGCGGGTTCATCTACCCGGGCTACGGTTTCCGTGGTGGCTTCTATCACGGTCCATACCGCGGAGGCTACGGCTATCACGGGCCGATCCACAGCGCGCCTGGCCCCGTAAACCATGGGATGAGCGGTGGCGGATTTCACGGTGGCGGCGGATTTCACGGTGGTGGCGGATCTCACGGTGGTGGCGGATTTCACGGTGGCGGCGGAGGACATGGCGGCCGGTATTGATCGCTTTCTCCTAAGCCATCCGTACCAACTTCAGGGATGCCCATCTGATTCAGTTCAGGTGGGCGTTTCTATTTGCGCCCCGCATCTATCAGAAAATGCGTGCAATCTTCGCCCTGGAAGCACCACCCCTCCGGACAACATTTCGCCTCTATTCGGGTTCCTATACACAGAAGCAAAATGGCAACGTTGACGTGCTGAACGAGACTTCGGCGTCGCCAGGAGGTAACGGAATGCGGTTGCTCAAAGTTTTTGCTGTGCTCGCAATTGTGTTGGTCCCGGCGGCCTACTCCCACGCGCAGGTTTCGGTCGGCGTCGGAGTAGGGCCATATGCGTATGCCCCCTATGCCTACGGCCCTCCGACCTGCGCGTATGGCTACTACAACTACTCCCCGTACGCGTGCGCTCCATACGGATACTACGGACCGGAGTGGTTTAGCGGCGGCGTCTTTATCGGAGCCGGCCCATGGTTTCGCGGCGGACACTTTGCTCGCGGATACGCCTACCGTGGCGGATACTACGGACGCGGATATGGATCCCGCGCACCGATTCGCGGATGGGGCGGTGAACGCCGCGGCGGATTCGTAGAACGCGGCCATGCCGGAGGTGGGTTCCACGGTGGCGGAGGCTTCCGAGGCGGCGGTGGATTCCATGGCGGTGGTGGTGGCCACGGAGGCAGGCGCTAACCAGCACCGTTCGCCCCTCAGCTTTCCTGATTGACACTCTCTGAACTACCTTTGAGCGCCCACCTTCAACCAAAGGTGGGCGCTTCTGTCTTCGCTGCGCGCGCCTCGTCGCTCCATCCGTGATACATTCATCCCGCAATTTCTATTCGGAAAACGGAGACGCCGTATGAAGAGAAGACTCGCTCTCGCCATGATGTTCGGTGCCATCGCAACGCTCGCCATCGCACAAACCGCTGCCCCTGCCAAACCGAACTTTGCCGGGACATGGAAGCTGAACCTGCAGAAGAGTGACCTTGGCCAGATCGCCCCAGACAAAGAAACGTACACCGTCACGCAGAGCGACGCCGAACTCACGGTCGCCATCGCATCCGAAGGTCAGTTCGGCAAGATGAACTACTCCTTCTCCGCAAAACTTGATGGCACGGACACGCCGGTAGCCGCCGACGCGTTTCCGGCAGACTCACCCTTTCGCATCCTCACCTCCAAAGCCGAATGGCAGGGCAGCTCTCTCGTCGTTACGCAGACCAGCAGCTTTCAAGACTCCAAGGGAATGCTCACCTCTACCTACACCCTCTCCGATGACGGCAAGGTTCTCACCAAGGCAACCCACATCAAGTTCGACCAGGGAGAATTCGACGCCAAGTCCGTCTACGATAAGAGCTGATCCGGCAGCTCGCACCCAGCGAGCGCCCACTCATCTCGACCCCGAGGGATAGCGTTGCAGGCGAACGAGGCACTCGACATTCTGGAGCTGAAGCCCGGCGCTACGCTGGCCGAAATCAGGCAGGCCTACCGGGACCTCGTGAAGGTGTGGCATCCCGACCGCTTTGGCACCGACGCGCGGCTTCGGCACAAGGCAGAGAACAAGCTTAAGCAACTCAACGATGCCTATCAAACGTTGTGTTCGTCCCCTCCAACGGAGGCGCCACGGCCCGCCTCTCCTCCTGCACCCAAACGTCCCGTCCCGCCACCGGCTCCGCCTGCCTCTGCCGCAAGTCCGAACCGGCGCGTCATGCGTCCGGGGCTATGGTTCTACATCCTCATCGCAATGTTTCTGATTGCCATTACGCTCTACGCGGTGCACCTCAGCGAACCGGAGCAGCTGGGGATCCATCCCACGGAGTCCGATTCGGCTCCACTGCATTCCCTGCACCCAACGCCCGCGGATGACCGCGCCACGCCGCCCACGCCGACGGCTGGAGCTGAGCCGCACCCGGATTCTGCGCCCTTCCACGTTCGCGGCCTATCGGATGCGGAGACCGCCCACATCGAAGCAGCCTGTGGCAGCCTGCAGGATCAGCCTGACTCTTCCGCGTATCAATCGTGCATCAGGGCGCAACTCGCCGTCATCCTCAACGGCTCCGATCCACCGGACCTCAGCAGCCTGAGCGGCCCCGAGCGCGAATCCATCGAGAGCGCCTGCGCCGACGGCGCCCCCCTCCGCGGCTCGCAGGACCGTGGGCACTGCCTCACTCTCCAAATGGCTCAGTTAGCCGCGTCCCCTGCGCGCCCTGATCTCTCCCACCTTACCGACGACGACCGCGTCTCCATCGAGCAGGCCTGCGCCGCTGCTAAAGTGCGCGGCCCAGCAGCGTACAACCGCTGCCGCATCCGCCTGGTTAAGCTGCTCGCCGACTCAAAGTAGTTCCGTCGGCGGCCAAGGCGAAAGCTCGCCGCTAACGCCCGAACTTCTGCCGCCCCTGCATCTGGCTCATCATTCGCTGTTGCGCCTTCAATCCGCCGCCGCTCCCCATCGTCTTGAACATCTTCCGCATCTGCGCATACTGCCGAAGCAGGTTGTTCACGTCTTGCACCGTAGTTCCTGATCCTCGCGCAATGCGCTTCCGCCTATTGCCGTTGATGATCTCGTGGTCCTGCCGCTCCTTCGCAGTCATCGAGTTAATGATGTTTTCCACGCGGCTGAACTGGCTCTCGTCCACATTCTCCGCGGCTTGAGCCATCCCGGCGAACGGCCCCACCGAGGGCAGCATCTTCAGAATCGACTTCATCGATCCCATCTTTTTTATCTGCCGCAACTGCTCACGAAAGTCGTCCAGCGAGAATCCATCGCCCGACAGCGCCTTCTTCGCAAACTGCTCTGCCTTGCCCCGATCCAGCTTCTCTTCCGCATGCTCCAGCAGGGTCGCGATATCGCCGAAGCCCATAATGCGCCCGACGATACGGTCTGGATGAAACGGCTCAAACGCGTCCGGCTTTTCTCCGGTTCCCAAAAACTTAATGGGAGCTCCAGTTACGTGCCGGATCGAGAGAGCTGCACCGCCCCTCGCATCGCCATCCATCTTCGTCAGCACCACACCCGTCAACGCCAGCAGATCGTGGAACGCCTTTGCCGACTTCACCGCGTCCTGCCCGGTCATCGCGTCCGCGACGAAAAGGATTTCGCTGGGATTCATCTGCTTCTTCAGCGCGGCCATTTCGTCCATCAAGTCAGCCGCAATCTGGTTGCGCCCGGCCGTGTCGACGATCAGAATGTCACACCCGAAGTTCGCCGCGTCGCGCTTTGCTTCCTTCGCCAGCCGCAGAACATCGTCCGTTCCGTGGGTAACGCCCGGCTCCAGCTTGCCCTCATAAATCTGCGCGCCAATGGCCGTCGCCACCAACCGCAGCTGCTCACGTGCTGCCGGCCGGTACACGTCGACTGACACCAGCATTGGCCGATGCCCCGCCTTCTTCAACCACCCCGCCAGCTTCGCCGAGGTCGTCGTCTTGCCGCCACCCTGCAACCCGGCCATCAGGATTACGCTCGGCGGCTGCGACGACGTCTTGAAGCGCGCCGTGTCCTTGCCCAAAATATTGATCAGCTCGTCGTGAACGATCTTCACGATCTGCTCCGCGGGCGATAGTGCCGTCGCCACCTGTGCGCCCAGCGCCCGCGCGCGGATATGGTCCACCACCTCAGTCACAACCGAGAGGCTGACGTCTGCCTCAATCAAGGCAAGGCGAATCTCACGCAACGCTTCGCCGACGTTTTCGTCGGTGATCGTGCCTTGGCCGCGTAAATTCTTGAAGGACCGCTGGAGTTTGTCGCTTAGATTCTCAAACATGCTCCTTCAAGTTTAGTCGATTTTGCCCATATCTACCCGGGCCATCGACAACTTACGCCTGGCCTTTCAGGCCTGGCCCGGAGCAACGTGCGCCCTGTGCCGCCGATATCCTGCCAGATACCGCGCATCTTCGGCATAGGTCGTCGGATAAATCTGCGGCACCGGCATCGGGCGCAGCTCCGGATCCACATTCACGAACGTGAACGTGCACACGTTGCTGAGCGCCGTGCTCTTCCGATCCCGGCTGTTGCGCATAATCGAAGTCTCGACCGTGATCGACGTGTTTCCCGTAAACGCAACCCGGCTCACGTAGTGCAGCTTATCCCCCATTCGCACCGGCTGGTGGAAGTTGATGCGATCCACGCTCACCAGCAACGCCCGGTGGCTGGTCACCATCTCCGAGCAGATGTGCGCCACCATGTACGCCCGATGCGCCACGTATCCACCAAAGATTTTATGCGGCACATTCTCATGTTCCAGGTACGTCCGCTCCCAGCTTTCCGCCGTCAGCTTCGAAGCCAGCAATAAATCCGCGCCCGGCTGCTCCTGCGCCTCATGCAGCCGCCGCAGCAACGTGTACTCCTCGGCAGAAGGCGGTGCCTCAGCCACACTCAGATACTCCCTGTAACTATCCCGCCGACGCCGAGCCCGGTCGGCCCGCGCCCCATCCAGCTTACTGCGATACTCCAACCCCGGCAGCGGAACACTCCGCTCGGTCCCATCTTCGTCGCGCATCCGCGCCACCATGGTGAAGTAGCAGGACGCCACATGCAGCACTGCATCTCCAGGCCCGGCCCCCGGCTGCTCAATCCGAATTCCTACCTCCAGCGACGTCGTTCCCACCAGGTTCACCCGCGCCCGCAGTACCATGTCGCGCGTCTCATCGGGCACGCCCCTCACCTGCATCGAGTCCATCGCCGCAGTTACCACCCGCGCCGTTGGATAACTTCGCCGCACATATCGCAGCGCCGTATCCTCTGCCAATTTGTCCAGAATTTCCAGCAGCAGCCCAAATCGCAGATTCGAACGCACCGGCTCATCGGTCAGCAGAAAATGCCGCCGCAATCGCAAATCGGAACTAAAAGGGAGCCGCTTAACTAACGAAGTCTGGGAGGGACGTAACCTGGGTCGTTCTTCTGGCATAACACGTTAACGATAGCAGCCACCGACACACAGTCCGCCACGGATTCACGTTGCAAGCTAGGAACTGTAGTCCGCGGCCTTCCAGAATACCGAACGATCCACCTCGTCCAGCCGCACCCGCCCGGTCATCGCCATCGCGCCTTCCAACTCCGTGCGCAGAATGCCCACCACATCGCGGATGCCGTCCGGGCCGTTCACTGCAAGCCCATAGATATAAGGCCGCCCAATCAGTACCGCCGCCGCTCCGTACCCCAGCCCCTTCAGTACATCGGTACCGCGCCGCACTCCTCCATCGAACAGCACCGGCACCCGCCCGGCCACGCGATCGACCACCGCCGGCAGCACCTCAATCGTCGCCGGTTCCGTATCCAGAACGCGCCCGCCGTGGTTCGACACCACAATCGCCGCAACCCCATGCCGCGCGGCCTGGTCCGCATCGTCCGGGTTCAGAATTCCTTTCAAAATCACAGGCGTCTTCGCCACCGATTGGATCCACCCCAGGTCGCCCCAATTGAAGTGCCGCCGCGACAACCCACGCCCCCCCGGTCCGGACTCAATCCCAATGTTCGGAAACGGCAGTGTTGGTGCCTGCGCCTTCACCCGCTCTTCACGATTGCGCGCGTACGCCAGCGGATTGTCCACCGTAATCACCAGCGCCTTGGAACCCGCGGCCTCGGCCCGTTCAATCAGCGCCTGGCACGCCTTGCGGTCGTCCTCCACGTACAACTGAAACCACACCTGCCCACTCGCCGCCTTGCAAATCTCCTCGATGCTTCTGTTCGAAGTGGTGCTTGCAATCAAGATCGTCTTCGCTGCCGCGGCTCCGTGAGCTGTCGCCACCTCCGCCTCCGGATGCGCCAGCTGGTGCGACGAAGTCGGCGCCAGCAGAATCGGATGCTCCAACGCATGCCCCAGCAGCGTCCGGCTCGTGTCGATCTTCGTCACGTCCACCAGCACGCGCGGCTTCAACTGTAGTGCGTCCAACGCTGACCGATTGCGCCGCAGCGTAATCTCGTCGCCTGCCCCGCCGTTGAAGTACTCCCACGCCGGCACGGATAGCTTCCGTTTCGCCGCCGCCTCGTAGTCGCTCAGACTGACCAGCGGAGCAGCGCCACCTGGCGCACTCCCGCCGCCGCTCACCTGCGCCGCACCTTCCGCCTCGGCATCGCGCGCCGGAGACATCCCCATTGCAGCGGCGCCCGCAAGGCTCGCCTTCAGAAGACCTCGTCGATCCATGGAAGCGGACTCCCCCTCCGCGCCCCTCAGTCGACGATGCTACACCAACCAACCACCACGGCGAGCGCACTCTCCCGCGCCCGCCGCTGTGCGGTCGCTTAGCTCGCGAGCCTCTCCTCGAGGACATCCTTCGCTGCTGCGGACTTGGCCCACTCGCCGGCAATCTGCGCCGTCGCCACGTTCAATCGGTTCCATGTGTTGACCATCGCAATCGCGAGTACCAGGATCGCGAGCCCTCGCTCGTCGTAGTGCCGTGCCGCCTCGTTCCAGATCTCGTCCGGCACCGCGTCCGAGCGGTCGCTCATTCGCGTCACCGCTTCCGTCAGCGCCAGAGCGGCCCGCTCCGCATCGCTAAAGTACGGTGCATGACGCCACGCAGCCACCGTGAAGATGCGGTCCTCAGTCTCACCGGACTTCTTCGTAAACATGCGATCCAGGTCCGCGCATACGCTGCAGCCGTTGATCTGGCTCGCGCGTAAGTGAATGAGGCTCAACGTTTTTTGCGGAATGCCGCCGTTTTCTACGGCCTTGGCCAGCGCCAGCAAAGCCTGCATGGCGTCCGGAACAAGGATCGCTGGGTTGTTGATTCGTGCCTTCATAAGTCTCTTCCTCCATTGGTCTTAACGTTTCTGTCACGACAGCACGCTTTCCGCCGTCATATCCATGACGGACTACAACGGAGGAATGTGACCGATGGATCAGCGCGAACTCTTAGCCGAGCAATTTGAAGAGAAACGAGGCCACCTTCAGGGGGTCGCCTACCGCATGCTCGGCTCACTCAGCGAGGCAGAAGACGCGGTGCAGGAAGCATGGATCCGGCTGAACCGCTCCGAAGCTGCCGACATCGACAACCTCGGCGGATGGCTCACCACCGTCGTCGCGCGAGTCTGCCTCGACCTCCTCCGGTCGCGCAAATCCAAAGCCGAGGACCCGCTCGACGAGCAGGCGCCTCACACTCTCGCCGACCACAAGCCCGCCACCGATCCAGAGCACGAAGCCGTCCTCGCAGATTCCGTCGGGCTCGCTCTCCTCGTCGTTCTCGACACACTCACGCCGGCCGAGCGACTTGCCTTCGTGCTGCACGATATGTTCGACCTGTCCTTCGACGAGATCGCCACCGTGGTCGGCCGGTCTCCCATTGCAGCACGCCAGCTTGCGAGTCGTGCTCGCCGTCGCGTTCGCGGCGAAGATATCTCACGTCACGCTGACCTCCAACGCCAGCGCCAGGTTGTCGACGCCTTCCTCGCAGCGGCCCGTGGCGGAGACTTCGCAGCGCTGCTCGAAGTCCTCGACCCCGACGTCGTCCTTCGCTCCGATCCCAGCCTGACGCTGGGCCTGCCCCCACTACTTCAGGGAGCCACTGCAGTCGCCGAGCGATCGATTAAAGGTGGTGCCCGTGCAGCCCGTCCAGTGCTGGTCGATGGATCCGTTGGTGTCGTCGTGGCTCCGCGAGGACGGCTGTTGATGGTCCTGCGCTTCACGCTCAGAAACGGAAAGATCGCGGAGATCGAATCCATCGCCGACCCGGAACGCGTTCGTCAGCTGGACCTGGCGGTGCTCAATTGAACCGCATATCTCGCCCGCGATTTAGGCTTAGGCGGCTTCCGTACGGATTCGGTTCTTCCAGTGCGACGCCACGAACCAGACGAATCCCACCAACAGCACCGCCTCCACTCCCAGGTGGAAGCGGTCGAACGCCGCCTTGAACCGCGGGTCAGTACGGAACTTGTCACCCAGCGTCATCCCCACGTACGCCAGCACGTAGCACCAGGGCCACGAGCCTACAAACGTATAGATGTGGAACCGCACCTGGTTCATCTTCGCTACGCCCGCCGGAAACGCGATGAACGTCCGCACAATCGGCAGCATTCGTCCCACAAGCACCGTGATCGATCCGTACTTCTGAAAGAAGTGGTCCACGCGGTCCAGGTCGTGCCTGCTCAGCAGCAGCCACCGACCATAGCGTTCCACCATCGGACGTCCGCCACGCGCTCCCACCCAGTACGCTGGAATCGATCCCAGGTTCGACGCGAACGATGCCACTGTGGCCAGCAGAATCAGTTGCATCTGGTTGTGCGCCAGCGCCACGCCGGCGAACGGCATAATGACTTCGCTCGGAATCGGAATGCAGGCCGACTGAATCGCCATCAACACAATTACGGCGGCATATCCGCCGCTCGCAATCAAACCCACTAACATTGCAATGATTTTCTCAGACATGCAGTTGCAGTATACCCGCCCCAGTTTGCACTACTGCCCGCCCTCGGAATTCCCCGCCCCGCCCGCCGAATCCTGGTTCCTGTCGGCGTCATCTCGGATCGGCAGCGACACATCCAGCGTCCTGCCTCGCGTTCCTGCCTGCGCCACCTCGTACCTCTCCACCCGCGCAATCCGGCTCTGCACCGCATCCACCTCATACGGAGTCCTGGCCAACCTTCGCGCAACGTCCAGAATCTTCAGCGCACTCTCAAACTGACGCTGTTCCGTCAGCACTTCCGCGCAATCCACGCGATACCGCAGGCTTTCCGGCTCCAACTCCATCGCGCGTACGTTCAGCGAATACGCTTCATCCAGTTGCCGGTGCCGGCTTACATAGAACGTCGCTAAAGCATCGTACGCCGGCGCAAATCCCGGACTCAGCCGGATTGCCGCGCGCAGGCTGGACTCCACCTCCACATCTTCCGCCCCGCTTCCGCCATGCATCGCCGTCATCGCAAAGTAGTAGTGCGCCAGTCCACTCTCCGGGTTCAGCTTCGCTGCCGCACCGTACCACCGCTGCGCCCCCGCCATATTTCCTTCGCTATACCGCAGCGTGCCCATCGCCTCGTGTGCCATTGCATTGCCTGGGTCGTTGCGTAGCACTTCCTCCAGCAGCGACTGCGCCGCCGCCCGGCGTCCCGTATTGATCAGGACATCGGCGCGCAACGCGTCGGCCGTTGCGGTCGATATCGACCGTACCTCGAAGGCGGCACTCGTCTCTGCCTGTGTTGCCGGCACCGTGAAGTACATAAACCGTCGCTGCATCAGGTAATTGCTCAGCCCGCCTTCGAGCGCGCCCAAATCGCCGAACGCGTGCTGCGCTGCGGTCACCGCGTCTTCCCCGTGCGACAGCAGCTGCGCATAGTCGCGGATCCGGTGCGTCCCCTGCATGCGATCACTCACAATCAGGTAGTGCGTCAGCGCCCACGACTCCGCATAGAACACGGACCCCTTCTGTTCATCGTGGTAGTAGGGCGATTCGCTGTTGATCCGCAGCAGGGTCGCAATCGGCAGCAGCTCATTCCGGTTCAGATAGCGCAGCCGTTCCGTATTTGTCCGCCCCAGCAACGTACTTTTTTCTTCAACGTCGGTGTTCTCGTAAAACTGCGCCAGCCCCTCGTTCAGCCACAGCGGCAGCCACTCCGCCTTGCGCAACATGTAGTGCGTGTACTCGTGGTACACGGTCGAGAAGGCACGCTCGCCCTTCGCGTCCAGCCGAACCAGGATGTAGTTCTTGTCCGTGGCCCGCACGAAAAACCCCGACAGGTCCACCTTGCCCTTGCCCAGATAGGCCTCTGGCTCCAGGGTTTCCATGCCCTTCCGGCTCTTCACCGCCAGCACCACAATCGGCGGATCGGACTCCTCACCCTTGGTCAGAAACAGCGTGTGGAAGACCTGGTACATCCGCTCAAACTGACTCGCAACCCGGATCCCATCCCGTTCGCCCGCGTCCGTCATCACGACAAAATGAGCGCTTCGGACCTCCGTCCAGCTACTCGGGGACGCGCCCGCAGCCACACCTCCGGCCCACAACACGATTGACAACATCAGGATCAGCTTGGAGACTGCGGTGCGCATGAATGTCCGAGCCTAATCGATCCAGCCGAGGGCGGTAAACAGATTTTGGTCAAAAGTGACTAAAGACTTTTATGTCATGCAATTCATTGCCTTCACCGCGCAAGTCGTTGCAAAGTAACCACCTCCATGGTTACCAAAGATTGCCTCCTTAGGCCTCGAAGCGCCACAACCCGCACCGCGAGGACCGCATCCCACCCTCTATCTGTCATTGTGTCTCTGGGCCCCTTAGTAAAAAATAGATTCTCTCTTTAAGAGGAGAACACCATGGAAAACCTTGTCCTGAAACTCTGCGGCCTCTGGTTCTGGCTCACTCGTAAGAGCCGTACGGATCGCTATAGTGAAGTTGCCAATTCCCTTACCTCGGCTCGGATTTACCTTTTCAGCGATTACACCAGCCGAGCTTCCACCCGCGACCGCGGTCGTCTGCTGCCTCACCACATCGAGGCCCTTTCGATTCTCGAACGCCATATTGCGTTCACCTACAACACGGCCCACCGTTTCGAGTCCCTGAACGAATGCTGCAAATTCGTGACCGAGGAACTCGCGGACACCTCCAAAGCCGCCTAACTGCATTCTGTCGCTGGATGACCCATGTCTCGATTTCGAGATATGGGCTGTCTTGCGTCTGATATCGTGTTCCCGACGGCCATGCGTCTCCAATTCCTCTCCCTCGCCCTTTGCCTGCTCCCGTCAGCCCTCGCCCAGCAGACGGCGCCTCCGCCCGTCCAACTCACCGCGGCACAGGATCACCAGCGCCTCCTCGACCTGCTCCACATTACCGCTCTCCGCCCCGGCGTAAGTCAGAATCCGAAGTCCCCCAACCTGGTTAACTACGACGAGTCGAAGGCCAACCCCTGGCCCAACCTGCCCAACCCGCTTGCCCTCAACAACGGCAAGCCGGTAAAGACCGCAAGCGTCTGGCAGACCCAGCGTCGACCGCAGCTCGTCGAGCTCTTCGACCGCGAGATCCTCGGGCGCGTTCCGACCAACGTTCCCGCAGTTCGCTGGGAAGTGGTCTCCACGACCCCCGGTACCGACGGAGGAATTGCGACCATTACAAAGAAGCTGATCGGCCACGTCGACAACTCCGCGTACCCCGCAGTCACCGTCAACGTCGAAGCTTCGCTCACGCTCCCTGTCGACGCGCCCAAACCCGTCCCCGTCGTCCTTGAAATCACCTTCGAGAACTACCCGCAGCCGCCCAACCGTCCGCCTCCAGCACCACCGGAAAAAGAGCCCACATGGAAGCAGCAGGTCCTCGCCCGCGGCTGGGGTTACGCGCTGTTCTATCCCACCACCTTACAAGCCGACAACGGAGCCGGCCTCACCCAGGGCATCATCGGCCTAGCCAACCACGGCCAGCCCCGCAAGCTCGACGACTGGGGAGCCCTGCGCGCCTGGGCCTGGGGAGCTTCCCGCCTCCTCGACTACCTCGCCACCGACCAGGCCGTCGACTCCCACCACGTCGCTGTCGAAGGCCACTCCCGCTTCGGCAAGACCGCCCTCGTCGCCATGGCCTACGACCCGCGCTTCGCCGTCGCCTACATCAACTCCTCCGGCGCAGGCGGAGCCAACCTCGCGCGTCGCCACTATGGCGAACAGCTCGAAAACATCGCCGGCACCGGCGAATATCACTGGATGGCCGGCAATTACCTGCGCTACGCCGAAGCCTCACCCAAGGAAGTCACCCCCGCCGACATGCCCGTCGACTCCCACCAGCTCATCGCCCTCTGCGCGCCGCGCCCCGTCTTCATTGGCGGAGGCACCACCGAGGGTGGCGACGGCTGGGCCGACGTCCGCGGCACCTTCCTCGCCGAAGTCGCCGCCGGTCCCGTTTACAAGCTCCTCGGCGCCCGCGACCTAGGCACCGCCGAGTTCCCACCCGTCGGCACCGCGGTCATCTCCGGCGACCTCGGCTTCCGCCAGCACCCCGGCGGACACACCCCAATCCCCGACTTCCCCACCTTCCTCACCTTCGCCGCGCGCTACATGACTCCCAGTTCCAGCACTTCGACCGAGTAGCCGGGCACGGTCCGCGTGAACTCCTTGCCTGCCTTTACCGAGCTCTCCACCGGCACCACGCGCTTCGGGTCTGTGATCGAGTTCGTCGCTGCCGTTGAACCCGCAGTCAGGCTCGTCAGCGTCGCCTTGCCCTTCACGTCCTTCACTCCGTCCAGCGTGATCTTCACATCCTGTTTCGCCGACGACGCATTCACCAGCTTCACGTATACCACGCCCTTCGCGGGATCGCGCGTCACCGAGGTGAACATCCGATCGCCCGCGCCCTCGAGATCGGCGCTCAGAATCTCCGTCCCAATGTGGCTCGCGAACATCGCCTGCGCATAGTAGCTGGGGCTGCCGTACGCCGAGTTCGCATCGTACCCGATCAAGTCTGCCTGCCACTGCATCCCATTCGGATTCACATTCACCAGCAGCGGCGCGTAGCTCGACAGCAGAATCAGATCGCTGTTCCGCTCCATCCCGGTCATCCACGCCGCATCGCCCAGTGCAGCGCCCATATTCGGCGTTGGATTCCCTTCCCGCGTCGCCCACTCGCCGACAAAAATCTTCGGCCCGTTGCGATCCGTCTTGTCGTAGTGGTGAACATCGGCGAAGAACTGCTCAGCCCGCCGGTAGTAGTGGTCGTCAATCATGTCCGGCTTCACGGACTTCACTTCATTGCCGCGACCGTTCTGACCACTATCCGCCGTCGAGATCAACTGCAGCTGCGGATACTTCGCCTTAATCGCCTTGTAGAACTGCGTGTATCGCGCATCGTAGCTCTTTGAGCGATCGAACCAATCCTCGTTGCCGATCTCCACATACTTCAGCGCAAACGGCGTCGGATGCCCATCCTTCGCCCGTTCCGCACCCCACTTGGTCGAGGCGTCGCCCGTTACATACTCAATCTCGTCCAGCGCGTCCTTCACATAGGGCTCCAGATCGGGCCCGGCCTTCACCACCTCCTGCTGCAGGCTGTATCCGGCATACACCGCCAGGACAGGCTGCATCTGCAGGTCTTCGCACCAGTTCAAAAACTCCAGCAACCCAAGTCCGTCGCTCGACTGGTACCGCCACGGACTCCGATGCCCCGCCCGATCCACCAGCGGCCCAATTGTCTTCTTCCAGTCGAATCGCTCGTTGATGTGGTCACCTTCAAGGTAGTTGCCGCCGGGGAATCGCAAGAACTGCGGATGCATCGCCGCCATCAGTTCCATCAGATCGACCCGATTGCCGTTCGCCCGATCCTTATACGTCGGTGGAAACACCGAGAGCTGTTGCAGCCACACCGTGCCCGGATGGTCCATACTCACCACAATCTGGTTATCTGCCGTCGCCGCGACGTCGCCGCCGGTTTTCATGGTGAAGTCGTACCTCTTCCACTCGCCCGTCAACGCCGGCTGCTTCCAGCTCGCCAGCACTTTGCCGGTCTGGTTCGCAACCAGGCTCACCTTCAAACCCGACGCCATTGCATCCTTGTCTGACTTCGCATACACCGATCCCGTGTACGTCGTGTTGGGCCGCAGCGGCACGCCCCACCATCCGCGATTCCGCAACCCATACGCGTTCGCCGCATCCGCCTGCGTCACCGTCATCTTCAGGCTCGCCGTCAGCGCAGCGCTCGGCCCGGTGCTCGGATCCCGCATCACCGACCCGCGCGCAATCCCCTGCGGCACAGGAATCCAATTCTCCGTGTCGCTCCGGCTGCTCTCGAAGGTTCTGTCCTGCACCAGCTCGCCGTATAGCCCGCCATCGTACGAGTAGTTGATCTCCTCGGTCATCAACCCGTACAGAGTGGGGCTCACCTTCGCCACTGCCTTGCTCGCATCAATCCGCAGGGTCGCCACTGCTTGCGGCGGAGCTACCGCCTGCACCGGAGCAGCCGCCGGCTGCCCTTGCGCCATCACCGCGCCAGTCCACACAACCAGGCCCACTACCGCTGCAACCTTCATCACACGCATCATCGGAGAATCCACCTCGTAGGAAACAATACATCACTCAAAAATAGGTTACACACTGCGGCCGCCAGGCCTCGGGCTCACCTTCGACGTAACCCAGACGACTGGTCCATTCCGTTCCGCTCCCACACTTTAGAAGCCATCGCCCCACCAACCGGAGCTCCACGTCTTCCCTACTGCGACAAATCACATTCCACCGAATTTCAATCGGCGATTGAGTGGACTAGTATCTCCTCAGGGGCTAATGGCAGATAACCAAACAAATCGCAGCGGAACGATCGTCTACACCTGGACCAGTTCGTACTGGTTCGTCGCTCTGCTTGCCCTGATGATTGGCCTTCTGGCCATCGCCGCCAGCCTCGGGTTCGACTGGGTGCTGCACGGAGACCTCCGCCCGATCTACGGCTCCGATCTGCTCGAAGGCGCGCTCGCGGCCCTTTTCAGCGGAGCCGCCCTGCTGAAACTGCAAGCCCGCCGGAGAGAACTCCTGGTCCGCATGCAGATCGTCGAAGACGTCAACCATCACGTCCGCAACGCTCTCGCCTGCGTCGTCCTGTCCGCGTCGCTCCGTGAGGACCAGGAGCTGAACGCCCTCGTCAAAGACGCCTGCGAACGCATCGACTGGGTCCTGAACGACGTCCTTCCGCAGTCGATCGAAGCCAACACACTCAAAGCCGAGCACCCCACCTGGACCTCCGGCCGCCAGCTCGAACCAACCCGCCTGCGCGCCTACTTTTCCAGCCGCAAGAACCCCGGCAACACAAACTAGCTGCCGTTCGCACTGGCCCGTGCTACCCTTCTCGCGAACCATAGAGGACTCTTACCCAGCCACGCCACAGTCGGCTGCATTGGACTGTCCCCGGCGAAAGGATTCCGCATGCCTGCCACGACCAACTTCGGAATGTCCCCAGAGGAACTGAGCTTCGAACTGCAGCGTGGCGGACGCTTCGTCGTCTACCAATACTGCGTCTCGCTGCTCGTAGTCACCTTCAAGCGCAACTCGCCCGTAAAGTTCATCCGCGCAGGCGAGAACGCCGCCGTCAAGGGTCTCCCCTTCACGATGCTCACTCTGGTCCTCGGCTGGTGGGGCATCCCCTGGGGCTTCATTTATACCCCGCAGGTCATCTACAAGAACCTCAAGGGCGGCACCGACATTACCGCGGCGTTGCTCAACCGCAAGCCCGCCCAGGACGGCGTAGCCCGCGCCGCCTTCTAGCTCCCACCCTCAGCCTTATGCACAGGCTTCTCCGCCGTGAACTCCTCATTCATCCAGGCCTTGAACGCCTCGTAGCTCTGCGGCCGTCCCAGAAAGTTCTTCACCAGGTCATTTGCTGACATCGACCCGCCCGGCTCCAGCACCATCTTCCGGTACCGCATCGCCGCCGGCCCATCCAGCAGGTTCTTCTGGTCGAATTGGTTGAAGAAGTCGAGCGCAATCACCTTGCTCAGCGAGTACGTGTAGTAGTTCGACGAATACCCCATCAGGTGCGTGAACGTCGTGAACCCGTGGTTCCCATCCACCCACTGCCACGGCCCTCCATCGATCGACGCCTGCTTCCACATCGCCTCGACGTCCACCTTGTCTGGCGCGCGGTCATGCAGTTCCAGTGAATAATTCGCCAGCGCGATCTGCCGCTCGTACCCAATCCCGCGGCCGAACGCATCCGCGCGCAGCATCTTCGCGAACAGGTCATCCGGCAGCACCTCGCCCGTCTTGTAGTTCTTCGCAAAGCTGTCGACGATCTTCTTATCGCGGAAGAACTCTTCCAGCATCTGCGAAGGCGCCTCTACAAAATCCCACTCCACGTTGAACGATGAACTCCCTACCCACTGCTGGTGCGAGCCCAGTACTGCATGCATCATGTGTCCGAACTCATGGAAGAACGTCACCACGTCCGAGTACTGCATCAACCCCGGATCCGAAGGATCTGACCCGCCTGCGAAGTTCCCGTTCAACCGAGCCTCGGGCAACTGCCGGTCCGCAACACCCACCACCATCGTGCCCGCGTTGAACCACTTGTTTTTGCCTGCACGCGGGTGCATATCGAGATAGATTCGCCCCAGGTTTTTGCCACTGCCATCGAGTCCGTCCATCACGTCGAACACGTTCACCGACGCATCCCACAGATCCAGACCCTTCACCTCGACGAACTTCACGTGGAACAACCGCGCCGCCGTATCCAGCACGCCACGCTGTATCTCGGGGAACGGGAAGTACGCCCGCACCGCCTGCGAATCGAACCCGTAGGCCTCGCGCTGATACTGCTCCATCCAGTAGCTGGCGCTGTACGCCGGAATTACAGTCAACCCCGGCTGCCGCTTCTGCGCAAACGCCAGAATCTCCGCGTACTCTTTCGTCGCCACTGGCTTCGCGGCCTTGTCCAGCTCCGCCAGCAACGCACGCACGTTCGCGGGGCTCTTGATCAGCTTGTCCGCCGTCGCCAGCTCTGCCCAGTTCGCAAAACCCAGCTCCTTCGCCAGCTCCGCGCGCGTCTTCAGCACCTGCCCCAGCAGTTCCTGGTTCGAGGGATACGCTCGCCCGTTGTATGCCAGGTATAGCCGCTTCCGCAGATCGTCGCTCTTCGCATACGTCAGCACCGGCCGATAGTCCGGCTCGTCAGTCGTTAGCGTAATCGTCCCATCGGCCGCCGCAGGATGCCGAGTAATAAAATCCGCCGGCAGTCCATCCAGCTCAGACACATCCTTCACCACAACCTTGCCCAGACTCTCGGCAATGTTCCGCTGAAAGTGGATCACCTGCGCCGTCAGCTCATCGCTCAGTTTGCGCACGCGCTCCCGCGTCGCCGCATCCTTGTCGATGCCGCTCAGCCGGTATTCCAGTAGCGTGTGCTCCAGGTAGTACTTTGTCGCAGCGTCCGTCTTGCTCGCGTCCACCCCTTGCAGCGCGTGGTACACCTCCGGATTCAGCGACAGCGCCGTCGCCTGCGCAGACACCTTCTGCGATACCTCATCCCCAACATCGCGCAGCTCTTTCTTCGGCGAAGCGTTCGTCAGCAGCGCCGCGCCACTCCCCGCCAAGTCCAGCTCCCGCTGAGCCTCGTCGAACCGCCGCAGCGTATTCTCCACCGTCCGCGTCCCCTGCACCGCCAGCAGCAGGTCCACCTGTTTCTGCGCAGCGGCCAGGTGCGCGTCTGCCCACGCCTTCGCCTGTGCCGCATCCGGATTCCCCATCCAGATATGCAGAGGATCTCCCAGCTTCGAGTCCCACCCAGCTCCACCCTGCGCCGCCGCCATCACAGTCCCCAATCCCAAAATCGCTACCCCCGTTGCAACTCGACCGATCTTCATAGTTATACCTCGCATCCATCGCGCCGAGTCTCTCCGTCCGCACGCGACCGTTCTATCTGCGCAGGTTAACAGGTTTGGATGCACACCAGCGAAAACCTGTGGCGAATCAACGTCAGCGTGTGACGGTTAGCGTCAACTGGGCTGAACGCGTGATCCCGCTGGTTGCTCCAGTCCCGGTCACCGAGATCGTATAGACTCCCGGCGGCGTCGAAGGCACTGCGGTAATCGTGCTCCCTCCGCATCCTCCCGACGCAACTCCCAGCGCCACAACAGCCAGCACTACCCACACCCGCAGGCCTCGTCTCCGCCGCCAACCCAGCAGCGCCACCAACCCAAACGGTGACATCAG
Organism: Acidobacteriaceae bacterium; assembly: GCA_036498865.1. Classification (GTDB taxonomy): domain Bacteria; phylum Acidobacteriota; class Terriglobia; order Terriglobales; family Acidobacteriaceae; genus Edaphobacter. The sequence continues at coordinate 28,296 of DASYEU010000073.1, forward strand.
CAGCAGCGGACTCGTCAGAGGCCCGTTGAGAGTATCTCCACCAACAATCGAATCCGTATCGATGTAGAACGACACAGTGGCCGACCCGTTCGCCACCAGCGACGCCGGCGCAGGCGTAAAGATGCATGTTACGTCCACCGGTGCATTGCCGCACTTCAGCGTCAGTTGATCGGAGAAATCACCCGCGCTGGCCAGCGTCACGCCGGTCGTGGTGTGGTGATAGGTCGCCAGCGTCACGCTCGGATTCGACAGCGTCACCGTAAACCCGGGCGTCTCCACCGTCTCCTGCACCGCAGTCGACGTGCTCGATGAATAGATCGCGCTGCCTCCATACACAGCCGTCAGGCTGTGGACGCCCAAAGCCAGAACGCTCGTCGTCGCGCTCGCACGCCCCGTCACATCCAGCGTCCCAGAACCGATCTTCGCCACCCCGTCATAAAACGTAACCGCACCGGCAGCAATCGACGTCGACCCGACGCCCGTTACAGAGGCTGTCATCGTCATCGGTTGGCCAAACCCGGCCGGATTCGGTGCCGCCGTCAGCGTGGTCACGCTCGCGTAGCCGCCCACCACCAGCGTTGTTGCCGGCGACGTGCTCGGATAAAACGCCGCGTCGCCCGAGTACGCTGCCGTAATCGCATAGCTGCCGAACGCCAGGCCAGTCAGTGTCGTACTTGCATGCCCGTTCGCATCCACCGCAACCTGCCCCAGCGATGTCGCCCCGTTATAAAATGTCACCAATCCCGTCGGCGTGCTGGACAAGCCCACGCCGATCACCGCAGCACTCAGTGTTACCGTCTGCCCCACGATGGCCGGGTTCGGCGCAACCGTCAGCACGACCGTGGTCGCAGCCCCGTTCACATTAGCCGTCGTCGTCCCGGTGCTCGGCCCAAAGTTCTGATCGCCCGAATAAGTCGCGGTCAAGCTGTTGGCGCCGGCCGGCAACGAACTCGTCTGGAACGTCGCCACTCCACCCACCAGGGAACTCGTGCCCACCACCGTATTCCCCAGAGTGAAGGTCACTGTCCCAGTCGCAGTGTGGTTCTGCGCCGTACTCGGAGTCACCACCGCCGTCAGCATCACCGCCTGCCCGTAGTTGCTGGTCGACGGATTCGCGCTCAGCGCCACCGTCGTTGGCTCCGGCTGCGCAGTCAGCCCCTCCACCGCGGAAACACTCGGAGCGTTGATACTGTCTCCGGAATAGCTCGCAACCACATTGTGATTCCCCGTGCCAACAACAAAGAAATTGCTCACCGTCGTCGTCGCGGTCAACACCGATGCCGGCGCTCCCCCTAGCGATAACAGCACGTCTACCCAACTCACTCGAAGCGGGGAACTCGTATCGAGGACCAAATAGCTGGGCGAGGCGATGTCGGCCACTCCATCGCCGTTGAAATCCCCCACCTCCACCGCCATCGGAAAGCCGCCCGTGGTAGGGGCGGTCGGTGCTCCGAAGGTCCCGTCACCATTCCCCAACATCACCAGTTGCTCGCCGAAGTAGTCCGAGATCACCAGATCCGGCTTGCCGTCTGCATTGAAATCGCCCACATCCATGGTGTTCAGATGGAAGCGGGTCGTGACCTCGGGCACTGCATGGAACGTCCCATCCCCATTACCCAGGAGGATCGCTATAGAACCAGGCACGCTGAGGTCGTTGACACCGAAGCTACCCCCATGTGCCACGGCCAGGTCCAGGTTGCCGTCGCCGTCGAAGTCCGCCACGGAGAGTACCGTTGGATCTTCCGACTTGCTCGTCGACGGAATCGTCACAGGAGCCCGGAATGTACCGTCGCCATTGCCCAGTAGCACAGTCAGTGTGCTGTCATTCATGTTCGCCACAACCAGATCGACGGCCCCGTCGTGGTTGAAATCCGCCGTTACGGCACCGACCGGTTTGTTTCCCACCGGCAGGTTGGATTTCAGCGTGAAGGTTCCATCGCCGTTGCCCAGCAGAATCACGACCGTGTTGACGGCGGTCCCCGTAGTGGTCGTCGCATTCGTCACTGCCAGATCCGGAATGCCATCCCCATTGAAGTCTCCCGTCGCGACAAACGTCGGCGCAGGATTCAGCAAAGCCGGCAACGCCTTCGCCGTAAACGTCCCATCACCCTTGCCCATCAGGATCGTGACCGATCCCTGCGACGTCACCGGATCGAGCACGGGGTAGGACAGCCAGGTCTGGGGGCAGGGTTGCGGCGCTACCGGCGGCGGCGGCACGGACGGATAGATGCACGAATTGTAAGAACCATAGTTGGACACCACCAGGTCCTGCTTGCCGTCTCCGTCGAAGTCCGCCACCGCAATCGAATTGGGAGTTGGACCTACCGAAAGATTCTGTCCTGCGGAGAATGTCCCGCTGCCGCTCCCCAGCATCACCGAAACGGAACTTCCCTGGTACGTCCCCACCGCGAGGTCCTTCTTCCCGTCTCCGTTGAAGTCGCCCACCGCCGCGTATCCGGTTCCCGAAGTTGTGCTGTGCACGTAGGGAGCGAAACCATCCCCGCCGCCGCTGCTGCCCCCGCCCGGCATCAGCGTCGCCGTACCCAGCACGTAGTTCCCATTCGCGGTGTCAAGAATGGACACAGTTCCCGTAGGGGTCGACCCTGCCGAGCCCGTCACCATGACATCCAGCGAGTAGGTTCCCGCCGCAAGGAAATAGGGGTACGTAATCTCGGTGTACGATGGCGCGTACAGGCTCACCTGCAACGGCGCGCTGCCGGAGCTTGTCCTCGCACTGTTCGTCCCAACAAACACGGCTTGGTACGTATGCGCGCCGACTGGCGGATAGTACGTCAGCACCGCGGTTCCTGCCGCCGTCAACTGTGCGGTCCCCATCAGGTGGATGTCGCTGCAGTGAGGCGGAGCGGCATCGCAGAACTCCACTTGCCCCCGTGTGACCGGCGTGCTCCCCGCCACCACAGTCGCGGTCAACGTCACAGCGGTCACTTCCTTCACAGAGGTGACCGGGCTTCCACCAGAACTGATCGCAAGCGAAGTGCTGGTCGCACTCTGCGCCATAGCTAGCGACGCAAGCGAAAGAAAGACGAGCCCGTATGCAAAGTCTCTATTAAAGCGCATGGAAATTGGCCGATGAGGTTCGGCCAAATATATCACTCACGCTTCTAAACTCACCGTACACAAATCAGCCGCTCTTCGCCTGTCCCAAACGCCCTGCTCTGCGAATTGTGTCAAGAGGCGGCGTCCAGCCCCAAAAATATTTTCATGAATTTTCTCAATAACTTAGGGCTAAAAAAATGCTGAAAAAAATTGGGATCCGAGTTTTGGCAAGTTGGTATACTTAAAAGTAGAGTTAAAGAAGAAAGCAAAAGCCCCGGCTAGTTGGCCGGGGCTTTCTGCATCCAAACGAGTAACTCCAATGAATACAAATATTTGACTCCAACCGCCATGAAATCAAATATTTGCAGATGATCAATTTAGTAAGTAATTGTAAACAATCAACTTAGCAATAGTACCCCCCCGGGGGGGATATCGAAGCTGACGCGGAGGTTCGTGTGCCAGCTCGCGCACGACTGCCTGCTCATGCACCTTCTCAAGCCGAGTCGCGCTGCTACGCCGCCGGCTCGTCCATCAGGTGCAGTTCTTTGCCCGGCTTGAATCGAACCGCCTTGCCTGGCGCAATGCTCACCTCGGCGCCGGTTCGCGGATTTCGCCCGATTCCGGTCTTCCGGGGCTTCACCGTGAATACGCCAAACCCGCGCAGTTCGATGCGGTCGCCCGCGATCAGCGTCTTCTTCATGCTGTCGAAGATAGCGTCGACCGCGTCTTCCGCCTTCGTTCTCGGAAGCCCGGTCCGCTCCACGACCCTCTGGATAAGGTCCTGTTTGATCAAGTTCGGCCGCCTCTCTCGCGTAATTCGTTGGCAGCGTGTCGGTTCCCCACTGCCCCGTTCTCGTGATGTTAGGAACTAAGCCCAAGATTGTCAACGCGCCAACGCTGCCGTAAGATTTTTCTATCCGAAGAATCGCGGCCCCTCCCCGTTGCCCGAGCGCCTACCAAGCGTCACGGAACCAGACCGGGAAGGCCGCCAAAGAGGCAGACCACACGCATGGCCATCAAGAGCGACCGCTGGATTCGCCAGCAGGCAATCGACCACAAGATGATCGTCCCCTTCAGCGAGAAACAGGTCCGCGAAGGCGTCATCTCCTACGGACTCTCCTCCTATGGCTACGACCTCCGCGTCTCCGACGAGTTCAAGATCTTCACCAACGTCAACTCCGCCATCATCGACCCCAAGGCCTTCGATGAGCGCTCCTTCGTTAGCGTTCAGGCCCCGAGCGTTATCGTTCCGCCCAACTCCTTCGCACTCGCCCGCTCGATTGAGTACTTCAAGATTCCCCGCGACGTGCTCACCATCTGCGTTGGCAAATCCACCTACGCGCGCTGCGGAATCATCGTCAACGTCACGCCGTTCGAGCCTGAATGGGAAGGCTTCGTCACCCTGGAGATTTCCAACACCACGCCACTGCCCGCGCGCATCTACGCGAACGAAGGCCTGTGCCAGATCCTCTTCTTCCAGTCCGACGAGGTGTGCGAGGTCAGCTACGCCGACCGCAAAGGCAAGTACCAGAACCAGCAGGGCATCGTTCTTCCCAAGCTCTAAGGCATCGCAGCGGTTCTCTGCACCACGGACGGTTGTTACCCGCTGCAGTGCGCTTAGCCAGGCAGAGACTTTGAGGCTACGGTTCCCATGGATGAGGCTCTACCAATGCGTACGGACCGCGTCGGAGTTGTCGCGACGGACCCGCTGCGCGTGCTTGGCCTGAAGGCCATCTTCTGCGAGGCGATGCAACTGGAGATCGTTCATCTCTCCGTGCCCGGCGCCCTCGACGACACGCACCTCAGCCTGGTGCTGATCGACGCAGAGTGCACCAGCCACCTGTTCGAGCTCATCGCAACCTTTCGCCAGGTGCGCCCGACGCTGAAGCTCATCGTCCTCGGTAACGAGATTGAGCACGACTACATCCAGCGCGTCATCGGTGCCGGTGCCAAGGGTTACCTCGTCCTGAGCGCGAAGGAGTCGGAGATCCGCATGGCGATCGAGACGGTGCGCGACGGCTCCGTCTGGGCGCCGCGTAAGGTACTCGCGCGTCTGCTGGACAGCAGCCGTAACGCTGTCAGATCGCCGATCGACTTTCCGCGCTTCACGGCGCGGGAACTCGAGATCCTCGGCCTACTTCGGGCCGGACAACCGAACCGAGAGATCGCCCAGGCGCTGGGCATCGATGAGGGGACGGTGAAGGCGCACATTGGGCGACTGATGCGGAAGGTGGGCGTCAACAATCGCATTGCCCTTACGGTTCATCCGTTCACCCAGATCAAGTGATCCTGGCAGGGCCGACTGTCCCACTTTGCGGCGAAAGTCTATGTACTAATTCGTTAACAGAGATGGGTACGAAGGGCTCTAGACCTTCGTACCGTTGTTCATGCCAAACGCTTAGCCCATGATAATTGCGCAACACAGACCTGGGAGAGGGGTTGCAAGGTTGTGCGGCGAAAGCTGTTCGACTCTTGTAACCCCCTTTTTTTACCTTCCTCTGCGTGCTCAACGCATCGTCGCCGGGTCAAGCCTTAACTCCCGTTTTCCTGCATATTTGCCGCTGAGAGCAACTTATTAATCACTTCGACCCATCGTATGGATTCGTTGCGGCAATCGCGCCGCACGCGTAAGTACAGGTCTATAAAGGTAATATGTCGCCTCCGACGGGGCAGAACATTGCAAGGTGAAAGGTTCGACAAACCGATGAAGAAGATATCAGGCATTCTCTGTGGCATGGTGTTGATGACCTCCACGCTTTCGGGCTTTGGCCAAGACAAGCAGAAGCTCTCCGAGCGCCTTACGGCTGCCCAGGACGTGATGAACGAGATTATGGCGACTCCTGACAAGGGTATTCCCCGCGGAATCCTCGCCGGCGCAGCTTGCGTTACCGTGATCCCCGCGTACAAGAAGGGTGCGCTTATCGTGGGCGCACAATATGGCCAGGGTGTCGCCACTTGCCGGACTCCGAATGGCTGGAGTGCGCCGGTATTCGTGCAACTCGCCGGCGGTAGCTTTGGCTGGCAGATCGGCGGGCAGTCAACCGACCTGGTCCTGATCGCAATGAACCAGAATGGCCTGCAGGACATGCTGAAGAACAAGGTGAAACTGGGGGCCGATGCAGCGGCTTCGGCAGGCCCGGTTGGACGCAATGCGCAAGCCGGCACAGACTGGAAGCTAAACGCTGAATTCCTCACCTACTCGCGATCCAAGGGACTGTTCGCAGGCCTGGATCTCGATGGCACGGTCCTCTCGCAGAACAGGGATGATACCCGCGCGGAATACGGCTCAGATCTTCCCTTCGACACCGTTCTGAAAGGAAGCGTACCTGTTCCTGACAACGCCAAGCCGTTCGTCCGCACGGTTCGCACCTACTTCGTGGGCTCCAAGGACGCTGCACACTAACCAAACTCAGCCGCCGCAATGCTGCAGAAGCCGCCAGCCGGAATACCCGCTGGCGGCTTCTGCAGGTTTTAGGCGCTCACTTCCCTTCATCCTCTAAACTGGATGCTTGAGTCACGCACGCCAATTGAACTCCGAGCCCTCGCCGCGGCCCACGCTCCGCCAGATCCTTGAATTCATTTTCGCCTGGCTCTTCATTCACGCCCTCGGCGTTCTTCCTCGCCGTGCGGCACGGGCGGCCGGAGTTGGTATTGCGCGGGTGGCGTACGTTCTTCTTGGCCGTCTCCGCAAAGTGGGACTGCGCAACCTCGAACTTGCCTTCCCATCGCTGTCCGTCATCGAGCGGACGTATATTCTGCGGCAGGAATACCGCAATCTCGGCTGGCTGCTCGCTGAGTTTTGTCAGATGTCCAGTTACACCCCGGACTTTGCCGGCCGCTTCATCCGGTACGAGGGCCTCGACAACTATCTCGCTGCGCGCGACCGCGGCAAAGGCGTGCTGGTGCTCACGGGGCATTTAGGAGCGTGGGAGTTGTCGAGCTTCTACCACTCGCTCGCCGGCTACCCCATGGGCATGGTCATCCGCCGGCTGGACAACCCGCTCGTCGACCGTATGGTGAACGAGATCCGCTGCCGTCACGGCAACCGTGTGCTGCACAAGGATGACTTCGCGCGCGGCCTGCTCGCCGCCATGCGCGCAGGCGAGACCGTCGGCATTCTAATGGACACCAACATGACTCCGCCTCAAGGCCTGTTTGTACCCTTCTTCGGACTTGAAGCCTGCACTGCCTCCGGTCTGGCACGCGTCGCGCTCAAGACCGGCGCGGCAGTTCTGCCCGGCTTTCTGCTGTGGGAGGAGTCCGAACGCCGGTATGTCCTGCACTTCTATCCGGAGATCGCCCTTGCGGATACTGGCGACGCCGAGGCCGATACCGCCGACAACACCGCTCGTTTCACTGCGGTACTGGAGGAGGCAATCCGCAAGTATCCATCGCAGTGGCTCTGGATGCACCGCCGCTGGAAGACACGCCCCTCCGGTGAGCCACCGCTCTACTGAAACAGCATGATCTACATGAGGCCTAACTGCTGTCCGCGAGAGGAGATTCCGCATCTCATTCAAGGTGCGAATAGTGTGATTCTCGCCGCGGAGAACACAATGTCCTTTGCTATTTATGCAGTCGGCTACCTCGTTCTGATCCTTGGCGTGGCCTACCTCGCCCACCTGATGCACGTTCCACAAGCCTACATTCTGGCAGTCTCCATCATTCTGTTTGGCATTGGTCTCGTGACCGGGGTCCAGAAGACGCGGAGCAAGGATCCAAACTAGAAACGGAGAATCACCGCTGGGTCCACGTTTACAATCAGATTTGTGGATACCTCGACAATTGTCATTCTGGATTTTGGGTCGCAATATACCCAACTGATCGCGCGCCGCATTCGCGAGTTCAACGTGTTCTCGGTGGTGCTTCCCTGCACCGTTCCGATCGAGCAGGTTAGAGCGCTGTCGCCGCTTGGCATTATCCTCTCCGGCGGCCCAAGTTCGGTCTATGACGCCGATGCACCCGCAGCCGATCAGGCCCTGCTGACGATGGGCGTTCCTGTGCTCGGCATCTGCTATGGCCTGCAGTTCATCGTGCATCAACTGGGCGGACGAGTAGAACCAGCGCCGGCACGTGAGTACGGTCATGCCCAGGTCGAGGTGATCGCCGAAACTGCATTGTTCCGCGGCCTGCCTCGCTCGCTCGACGTATGGATGAGTCACGGCGACGAAGCCAAGACCCTGCCAGAAGGTTTTGAATTGACCGCGAAGACGCAAAATGCGTTGGCGGGTATCGCAGACGAGAAGCGACGAATTTGGGCCGTCCAGTTCCATCCGGAGGTAGCCCACACGCGCCAGGGAATGGAGCTGCTGCGCAACTTCGTCCTCGATATCTGCGGTGCGAAGGCCGATTGGACACCAGCGCACTTTATTCAGACCACGGTAGACAAGGTACGCGCCCAGGTCGGCGATGGGCACGCAATCTGCGGCCTGAGCGGCGGAGTCGATTCGAGTGTTGCGGCGGTACTTGTCTCGAAAGCGATCGGGGACCGGCTGACCTGCATCTTTGTCAACAACGGCGTGCTTCGCAAGGACGAGTTTGCCAAGGTACAGAAGACGATGCGCGAGCAGCTTGGCCTTCGCGTCGTAGCAGTGGACGCGAGCGAACGCTTTCTGACCGGCCTCTCTTGCGTAACGGACCCGGAACAGAAACGCAAGGTGATCGGCGGCGAGTTCATTGCCGTCTTTGATGACGAAGCGAAAAAGATCTTCGAGAGTTCGTCGCACTCTGGCGGCGAGGAGATCGCATGGCTGGTGCAGGGCACGCTCTATCCCGACGTCATTGAGTCATCCAGCGTTAAAGGGCCTTCGCAGACGATCAAGAGCCATCACAACGTCGGCGGCCTTCCTGAGAATATGAAGCTGAAGTTGATCGAGCCGCTGCGTGATCTCTTTAAGGATGAAGTGCGACGCATCGGCCGCGACCTCGGCATGCCCGAGGACATCCTCGAGCGTCAGCCGTTCCCTGGGCCAGGACTCGCGGTCCGCATTCTCGGCGAGGTGACTGCGGAGCGCGTCGCCCTGCTGCAGGAGGCCGATGCAATTGTCGTCGAAGAGATCAAGGCGGCGGGACTCTATCGCAAGGTATGGCAATCCTTCGCGGTGTTGCTGCCGGTGAAGAGCGTTGGCGTGATGGGCGACCAGAGAACCTACGGCTACACTTGCTGCGTGCGTGCAGTGCAGTCCGAGGACGGAATGACCGCGGACTGGGCCCCTCTGCCTTACGAGGTGCTACGATCCATCTCCAGCCGAATCGTCAGCGAAGTGCGTGGAATCAATCGCGTGGTGTACGACATTACGTCGAAGCCACCTGGCACCATTGAGTGGGAGTGATCGGTCGACCTTATTCGTGGCGGAGAATCTCCCACCCCAGGTAATTCTCCAGCCCTTCTGCCACCGCACCCGCGCAATGGGCTCCGGTCATTGCCGCATGATGCTCGAACCCGTTGCGACAGATGTACTGCATCAACGCCGGTAGCCGCGAAACGTGGACCACCGCCTTGGTGCCGAAGGTATCCAGCGCATCGTCCGTAAACCGTCCCTCGCCGACATACGCGCGAATCTTCCCGCTCAGGTCATCGGTGCTGATGCGGCCAAACGTAACCGGCCCTGCCGGTGTTCGTCCGGCAAGCGCACCCACGGTGTTCGCCTCGCCCAGCACGGTTCCGAGGATCGGAGCCGTACCGATGCGAATGTCCGGAAGGAAATCCTTCGCCCAGTTGCCGCAATGGAAGAAGACGCACTTGTTCTCGTCGTCCCCGTAATTGTTATTCCAGTCCACAAGCGCGGACGGCCGGTCGCTCGCGAGTTGCAGCGCATACATGCTGACCACCCCGGCAATATCAACTTCGCAGGCACTCGGCAACATCTGCTCGCTCATCATACTCATGATGGTGCACACGTTGACGTGGTAGTTCTTCTGCATGCTGCTCCAACACTGAATGGCTGTTGCGGTCAGCCCGAGATCGTTCATCCAGCCATCCAGTACAACAGCGAACTTTGCCATGCGCAGCAGGCTCTCATCCGGTGCCGCCGAACTGTCGGCGTAAGCGCGAATCTGATCGATGCGCTCACGCACTCGCCGATCGGAACTCTCCAGGTCCGCCGCCCTGCCAAATACCTCCGACAGGTCGATGGTGTTCACACTGATTCCCGCGGCCTCCAGCAGCTTCTCACTGTAGCGCGTCGTGTTGAACGCGTTCGGCCGGGCTCCGACGGCGCCGATTCGCACTCGCCGCAGCCCTTTGACCACGCGGCAGACTGCGAGAAACTCCACCAGATCCTGCTTGAACCTCTCCGACAGAATCGCAACGGTGTGGTCGCGCGTGAGTGAGAACTTCATCCCATACTGGCGAAGATTGTTGCAGACGGAGATCTTGCCGCAAAAGGCATCGCGCCTACGCTCCAATCCGAACTGATCGAGATCGTCGGGACAGGCCTGGACAAGGATCGGGCAGGTCAGTTCGCTCAGCCGCAGCGCATCGGCAACGCCCTTTTCGTCGCCGAAATTCGGCAGGCAGATCAGAACGCCATCGATATTGTGCTTCTGTCGATTCAGCACCTGGCCACAGAGCACCGCATCCTGCCAGGTTTCCACTGCACCCAACTTGCTCTGGTCGGGCGTCAGGGCAACCATCTCGATCCCCAATTCAGCCAACAACTGTGTCAGGTCGCGCCGTGCTTCCGCCACCAGCCCGTCTGGAAAGAAATCTCGATTTCCGAAAATCACGCCCAGAGTCATTTGCTTCTTCGCAGACATCGCAGATCTCCTTCAGACACCTTCATGCACGAAGCTTCTATTTCGGCTTCACGATATGCTCAAACCCTTCGTACTCGGCCGCATTCGCTCGCGTCACGAGTTCACACGGAATCACCTGGATTTCCGGCTTGTCGGTCTTTCCTGTCTTCATCAGCTGGTCAGCCTCATCCACCGCGAGTCGTGCGATCAGAACCGCCGGCTGCAGCGCTGTTGCCTGCATCTCTCCGGTCTTGATCGCAGCCACCGCGTCGGGGCTTCCGTCAAAGCCTACGATCTTGATCCCCTTCAGTCCGGCACCCTTTACGGCTGCGGCTGCTCCCAGCGCCATCGTATCGTTCCCCGCAATGATGCCTGCAATCTGTGCGTGGGCCTGCAGCATTGTCTCGGTCTTTGAGAAGGCCTCCGCCTGACTCCAATTTGCGCTTTGCGCGGACGCCATCTTCAGCCCCGGAACTCCATCGAGCACCGCATGGAAACCGGTTGTTCTGACCTGGGCGTTGGTATCACTCTCGCGCCCGAGCAGCTCCACGTACTCGCCCTTCCCTCCCACGGCGCGGACGAACTCTGCGGCCACCAGGCGTGCGCCCTGGTCGTTGTCGCTCTGTATCTGCGCCTTCGCCAACCCGGTCGCGTTGATCGCCCGATCGATCAAGAAGCACCGAATACCCGCTTTCGCAGCGCGGCGAACTGCCGATACGGAAGCATCCGTTCCGGCATTGTCCAGAATCAAGATGGCCGCATTACTAGCAATCGCTGCATCAATCAGGTTGTCCTGCCGATACGCGTCATCGTCATGCGCATCCACTCGAACACGGTACCCCAACTCGGTGGCGCGGCGTGCCGCAGCATCCGCCTCCGCCTTGAAGAATGGGTTGTCTTGTGAAGGCACCAAAACGACAACCAGGGGGCGGACATCCCGCGCGTGGCAACTCGCCAGCAGCGCGAGAACGCAACCAAGCGTCACTGCCCAGGCGAGTCTCAAATCGTCACCTTCCCGAGGCTCGCCCGGCTGCGCAGGAGCGCCGGCATCAGGCGGGATTGCAGACGAAGCTGCAGCTGATCCACCGTCACGGCGAGCACGATCACAACGCCCTTGATGACAATCTGCCAGAACTCCGAGACGCCCATCATCACGAGACCGTCAGCGAGCACGCCGATCACGAACGCACCAATCAGCGAGCCGCCCACCGACCCACGTCCGCCCATCAGGGAAGTACCGCCCAGCACAACCGCGGCAATCGCATTCAACTCGAAACTCTCTCCTGTCGCAGGATGCGCCGATTCCAACTGCGACGCAATCACGATCCCAACCAGGCCCGCGCAGACACCGGAGAACACATACGTGATCACCTTGATTTGCTCTACGCGGATGCCGGACAACCTGGCGGCTCGTTCATTTCCGCCGACAGCATACACGTGCCGGCCAAAGGGCGTACGGAGCGAAACGACTGCGGCGATCGCTCCAACTACAGCCATCATCCACACCGGGGTCGGAACGCCAAGGAAGAAGCTCTGTCCAATCGAGGCGAAACCGGTCGATTTTGTTGCTGTACCTGCGAGGTTGGGAAACGTCGCGCCATGCGACAGCAGCAGGGCTGCTCCCCGAGCGATATACAGCGTACCCAGCGTCGCGATAAACGGTGCGACTCCGAACTGCGTCACCATGACACCGTTCAGCAAGCCCACAAAGCCGCTCACCAGCAACGCAATCAACACTGCGGCTACAACTCCTGTCGAGTGACCAAAGAGCCCCACCGTGAGCAACCCGCCGGCTACCATGCCGGATAGCCCTGCAATTGAGCCAACCGAAAGATCAATCCCGCCGGCAAGCACCACGAAGGTCATGCCGACGGCGAGCAGCGCACTAATCGCTACGTGCTTCGCGAGAATCGATAGATTGTTCGCGGTCAGAAAACTAGGCGTCAGTGCCGAGAAGAGAATCAGCAGGACGATAAGTACCAAGACCGCACGCAGTTTCAGCAGCAGGACAACTGTGTCTGCCCATCCCATCCTCATGCTGACGCTCCCACCATAGGACTCGCTGCCGCAAAGAGCGCTTCGTCCGTAAAGTTGCCTGCCTGAAACTCCGCGGCAATCCTGCCCCGTGCCATCACGAGGACTCGATCCGCGAGCAGCCGTGCCTCTTCCATTTCCGAGGTCGTAAACAACACGCTCAGGCCTTGCATCGCCAATCCGCGCAGCACAGCATAGATATCTGCCTTCGCGCGCACATCTACGCCACGCGTCGGCTCATCCAGCAGGAGCACAATCGGCCGTCGCATCAGACAACGAGCCAGCACCACCTTTTGTTGATTCCCGCCACTCAGGGTCGTCACGGGAAGTTCCAGGTCCTGGGCCGAGATTTGCACTTGATCTGCAATCCCTTTCACTTCGCCTGCCTCGTCCGCACGTGCCAGAAACCCGTGGCGTGAGAAGTTTTCGAGGGCCGCGAGGCTGATGTTCTCCCGAATCGATAGATCCGGAATCAGACTGTCCCTCTGCCTATCTTCCGGAGCCAAAGTGATTCCAGCGCGAATGGCCGCAGTCACATTCTTCAACTCCGCAACCTTACCGCACAGTTTGACCCGGCCAGCAGTGGGACGGTGCAACCCTGCAAGGGTCTCCAGCAGTTCCGTGCGGCCGCTTCCCAACAATCCGTAGATTCCAACAACTTCGCCCTTGCGAACCTCAAGATTCACTCCATTCACGGCGGGGCGTCCGGATTGCCGCACGCTCAACTCCTCCACTACAAGTGTCATCTCCGCCGCACTCCGCACTTCACCAACCGGAGCACTGGCAGTGCCATGGCGACCGCTCATGCACTCGACGATCCACGCGCGATCGACGTCTGCGCGCACACCCTCTCCAGCGACGCGTCCATCCCGGAGCACCGTGAAGTAGTCGCCCAGGTGCAGCAACTCATGCAGGCGGTGAGAAATATAGACGATCCCGACGCCGCGCGACTTCAGGTCCTCGATCACCCGATACAGCGTCGCGGCTTCAGCCGCGCTAAGCGCGGAGGTCGGTTCATCCAGAATCAGTATCTTCGCGCCATGCGCCAGAGATCGGGCCAACTCCACCAACTGCCTGCAGCCAAGCGATAGGTCACCCGACGTTATTCGCATTTCCCCCAGGTTCATGGGCATGCCAACGTGCTGCAGTGCGACGCCGCTTTGCTCTTCTTCGTTGCGCTGATCGACCAGGACACCTGCCCGCACCAGTTCGCGTCCTGCGAAGATATTCTCCGAAACGTTCAGATTGTCCAGCACGGCAAGCTCTTGATGCACAATTGCGATGCCGGCGGCCGTGGCGTCCCTTGGCGAACGGATTCGCAAGACTTTCCCGTCCATCCAAATCTCGCCCGCAGTGGGTCCTTCGACTCCCGCAATCAGCTTCATCAGCGTCGACTTGCCGGCGCCATTCTCACCTATCAAGACATTTACAGCACCCCGCCGCACCCGGAATGTTACGTCATTTAACGCCAGTTGTGCGCCATAGCGCTTGGACATCCCGCGAGCTTCGAGCGCGATTGGGTGAAGGCTACCCTGAATGGATTCCGTCATCCTTCCACCTCGCGCAAGCGGGTACGCCGGACTGCAAGCTTCCATCCCGCATAGCGAACGTCGGCCTGCTCTCTCTCCATCTGTGGGTAAAACGTCGCTGTATCACTCGGCAAGGCTGAGAGATCTGCGAGAGTCTTCCACCAACCCAGCGCCAAGCCACCGAACCATGCGGATCCGAGTGCTGACAGATCCTCATTGCCGGATCGTACAACGGGCCGTCCAAGGATGTCCGCTTGGAACTGCATTAGCCAGTCATTTCGAGTGGCTCCCCCATCCACATGTAGCTCCGGAAGATCGCAACCGGACTCTTCCACCATTGCCGCGAGAACATCCCGTATCTGGAACGCGATCGCCTCCACCGCTGCTCGCGCAAGATGGGCCGTCCGGCTTGTTCGCCCCAAGCCTGTCACAGTGCCACGCGCATTGCTGTCCCAGTGCGGTGCGCCCAGCCCCAACATGGCGGGCACGAAGTAGACGCCGTCGCTGTCGTCAACCGAGGCCGCAAGCGCCACCGCGTCATTGACTGGATCAGCGAGATTCAGGAACTCCCCAACCCATTGGACTGCAGCACCAGTCATTGAGATGTTTCCCTCGAGTGCATATTGGGGCGTCGATCCCGGCAAACTCCACGCCACGGTTGTCGCGAGTTTTGATTTCTCTCTCGACACCTGCAGCCCCGACATCAAAGTCATCAACGACGAACCTGTACCGTAGGTCGCCTTCACGCTGCCCGGACAAAAACAGACGTGGCCCGCCATCGCCGCATGGGAATCTCCCATCGTACTGACGATTGGAACTCCCTCGAGCCCTTGAATGCCAGAGCACTCTCCAAAGACTCCGCTCGATGAATTCACAGTGGGCAGTGCGATTCGTGGAATGCCAAACAACTCGACGAGTTCATGATCCCAATTTGTGGTCTTCAGATTGAGCAATTGTGTGCGCGAAGCATTCGACACATCACACGCATGCTGCTTTCCCTGGGTCAGCATCCAGATGAGCCAGCTATCCACGGTGCCGAAGCGAATATCCCCTGTAGCCGCTCGCTCACGCGCGCCCGGTATATTCTCCAGGAGCCACCGCATCTTGCTTGCGGAAAACAGCGGATCAATTCCAAGCCCTGTGCGGTCACGTAGTAACTGTTCCCGATGGTTCGCCGCCAGTTCTTCACAGATCGCGGCTGACCGTCTGCACTGCCAGAGAATCGCAGGCGCAACCGGAGTACTCGTTGCCCGATCCCACGCAACTACCGTTTCGCGCTGGTTCGAAATCGCAACTCCTTCTACCAGCCCGCCACGCCGCGTGGCATCCGCCAGACATTGCTGAATCACTGTACACACGCCGGTCCACAGTTCCATCGGATCTTGCTCCACCCATCCAGCGCGTGGGCTGCGCACCTTGACGGAAGCAGATGCGCGAAACACGGGCTTGCCTTCCCTGCCCACGAGAAGCCCCTTGGTGTTCGTCGTTCCCTGATCCACCGCCAGGATGTAGCCCCCGCTCATCCCGCCGCCGCCTTCTGAAGGACTTCGACGGCAGCCGCTTCGATGCCCTCTGAAGTGAGCCCAAAGTGCTCCAGCAGAAACTCCACGCTGCCGGTTGGGGCGAACACACCAGGCACACCCAGCCGCTTCACCCGCGTTGGATACTCTTCTGCCACAATCTCCGACACGGCTCCGCCTAACCCGCCGTAGATTGACGCCTCCTCAATCGTGACGATTCCACGGGTCTCCCTCGCAGCAGCAATCACAGCCCTACGATCCATCGGTGCCATGCTCGACATGTTCAGCACGCGCGCCTCGATGCCCCGATGATGGAGCGCTTCTGCCGCTTCCAGAGCACGTATCACAAGAATCCCGTTTGCCAGTAACGCAACATCGTTGCCTTCACGAAGGACGGCCGCTTTGCCTGGCTCGAACACAAAGTCGTCCGGAAGCAGCTTCGGTACAGGTGTCCGGCTCAACCGCAGGAACACAGGTCCAACGTAGTCCTTCGCCCACCGCATTGCCTCGCGCGTCTCGATAGGATCAACAGGCACTACCACCACGAGGTTCGGAATCGCCCTCATCCAGGCTAGGTCTTCTATCGAATGATGTGTTGGGCCAAGCTCGCCATAGGCCATCCCGCTCGACATCCCACAAAGCTTCACGTTGTTCTTGGCATAGCCGAGATCGACCTTCACCTGCTCCATGGACCGCGCCGTCAGGAAGCACGAAGCCCCGCAGCAGAACGGAATCATTCCGCCGTTCGCAAGGCCGGCACTTACGCCAACCATGTTCTGCTCCGCAATCCCGACATTTACAAATCGCCGCGGATACTCACTGCGAAACCCCTTCAGCTTGGTCGAACTGACTGAGTCGTTCACCACCGCGCAAACGCGCGGATCATCTGCCGCCATCGCCGCAAGTGTGGCCGCGAACTCATCTCGACAGTCGAACAGGCCCTCTGTCTTCGTGCTCTCGACGCTCATAGACCGTCCTCCGTTAACTCGGCGATCGCCGCGGCAAGCTGAGCATCCGATGGGACGCCGTGATGCCAAGCCGGATTGTTCTCCATAAATGACACGCCGTGCCCCTTTACCGTGTTCGCGATGACACACGTCGGTTTGCCGCTCTCCACAGGTACAGCTCCGAGCGCCCGCAGCAACTCGCCATGGTCGTGCCCATCCACCTCCACCACGCTCCAACCGAACGCGCGCCACTTGTCTCCCAGCGGGTTCATGTTGATGGTGCTCTCCGTAAAGTCACCCTGCTGAATCCGATTGCGATCTACGATCAGCACCAGGTTGTCCAGCCCGTATTGCGC
>DASYEU010000074.1:0-71420 GCA_036498865.1 Acidobacteriaceae bacterium
CGCCATAGTAGTCTTCATCCTGACGATCCTGATTGAGCAGTCGAAGCTCAGTCTGCATCAATTCGGAATCAGCTTCTTCAAGAGCTCGTCGTGGGATCCGGTCGCCGGAGATTTTGGCGCGCTGCCATTTATTGCCGGCACGTTGATGACGTCATTCCTGGCTCTTGCGATGGCGGTGCCCCTTGCGCTCGGAGTTGCAATCTTCCTGAGCGAACTGTGCCCGGCGAAACTCCGCGCCCCAATTTCATTTCTTACCGAGCTGCTGGCGGCCATCCCAAGCGTGGTCTACGGTCTGTGGGCGGTATTTGTGCTGGTACCCATCATGCGGGACCAACTGGGCCCCTTCCTGACCAAGTACTTCGGCTGGACCGGATTGTTTGAGGGATACAACTTCGGCGTGGGCATCCTGACCGCGAGCATCATCCTGGCGATCATGATCCTGCCTATCATCTCATCGATTACGCGCGACATCATGCTGGCAGTGCCGAATTCCCAGCGCGAGGCCGTGCTGGCTCTGGGTGCGACACGCTGGGAGATGATCCGGACCGGTGTACTACGCAACGCTCGCATTGGAATCGTTGGCGCTGTGATTCTGGGACTTGGACGCGCGCTGGGCGAGACCATGGCCGTCACCATGGTGATCGGCAACCACCCGGAGGTTGCGAAGAGCCTGTTTGCGCCCGGGTACACCTTGGCCAGTGTGCTGGCGAACGAGTTCTCTGAGGCGAGCGGCGACCTCTACCTAAGTTCGTTGGTGGAGATTGGCCTGGTGCTGTTCCTGGTAACGATTGTGGTCAATGCGATTGCGCGCGGTCTGGTATGGGCCGTGACGCGCGGCACGCCGGCGAGGGCACACTAGAATGAGCACTAATCCATTCCATACGCCACCGTCTTCGCCTACCGACACAGTGCCCGCGAGCCCGAAGTCGAAATGGGCGCGCGTGAACTCTATACGGCGGTATCTGGTGAATCATCTGGTCACAGTGCTTGCAGTATTGAGCACAGTCTTGGTGATCCTGCCGCTGCTGGCCATTCTTGGCTATCTCCTCTACATGGGCGCCAGCTCGCTCAATCTCGCGTTCTTCACCCACATCCCGGCGCCGGTCGGCGAACAGGGTGGCGGCATGGCGAATGCCATGGTCGGTTCAGGAATCATCCTCGCGGTAGCCAGCGTGATTGGGGTCCCGGTGGGAATTGCTGCCGGGGTGTACCTGGCAGAGTTTGGGCGAGGCAAGTTCCTGGCGTCGGCGATCCGGTTTACGGCCGACGTCTTGAACGGCGTTCCTTCCATCGTGATGGGAATCGCGGCCTGGGTTGTGCTGGTAAAAGGCAGAGGCTTCTCCGCTGTCGCGGGAGGTGTGGCGCTGGCAATCATGATGGTGCCGACGATTACGCGTACAACGGAAGAGATGCTCGCGACCGTGCCGCATTCGATCCGCGAAGCTGCTCTGGGGCTGGGTGTGCCCAAGTGGCGGACCGTGTTTTCAGTGAGCCTGAAGACGGCATCGCCCGGAATCATTACGGGATGTATGCTGGCGTTTGCGCGTGTCGCAGGAGAGACCGCACCGCTGCTGTTTACCGCGTTCGGCAATCAGTTCTGGAGCTTCAGGCTGAATGAGCCGATCGCGGCGCTGCCGCTGCAGATTTATGTGTACGCCATCTCTCCATACGACGAATGGCACAGACTCGCCTGGGCGGGAGCGCTGGTCTTGATCGTGATGATTATGGTGGCAGTGACGCTGGTGCGCATCTATGCGAGCCGCGGTGTGATGAAGGGGGCAAGCTAAGTGGGAGTCACCATCAGTGTCGAGCACCTGAACGCGTGGTACGGAACGACGCACACGCTACAGGACATCAACGTAAATTTGCCGGCAAATCACGCGACAGCGTTGATTGGGCCGTCGGGATGTGGCAAGAGCACCTTCGTGCGCTGCCTGAACCGGATGCACGAGACCAATCCGATCGCACGCGCAACCGGAGTCGTAAAGATGGGCGACATCGACATCTACAAAGATGCGCAGCCGGTGCAGATCCGCCGCCGTGTCGGCATGGTGTTCCAGCGGCCCAATCCGTTTCCGACCATGTCGATCTACGACAATGTTGCGAGCGGCTTGAAGTTGAATGGCTTCCGCAATCGCTCCGTGCTGGATGAGACGGTCGAGCGCAGCTTGAAGTCGGCGGCGCTATGGGAAGAGGTGAAGGACGATCTGAAGAAGAAGTCGGGCGCAAGCCTCTCCGGCGGCCAGCAGCAGCGCATGTGCATCGCACGAGCCCTGGCGGTTGACCCCGAGGTGCTGTTGATGGACGAGCCAGCCTCGGCGCTGGATCCGGTTTCGACCTCGAAAATCGAAGACCTCATTTTCCAATTAAAGAGTCAATATACGATTGTGATTGTGACGCACAACATGCAACAGGCGGCGCGCGTGGCGGAGAATACGGGCTTCTTTCTGAACGGCAAGATGGTGGAGTTCGATTCGACGCATAAAATATTCACCAACCCGAAGGACAAGCGGACCGAGGACTACATTACGGGAAGGTTTGGATAATCAATGGCAACGCGCATCAAATTTCAACAGAACCTCGACGATCTGAAGGAGCGCCTGCTGATTATGGCCGGGATGGCCGAGCAGGCAATCCAACGATCGATCGAGGCATACCGTACGCGCGATCTGTCGATCTGCGAAATGGTGTTTCAGTCTGAGCCTGTGATCAATCGGCTGGAGCGCGAGATCGATCAGATGGCTCTGGACCTGCTCGCTATGGAGCAGCCGATGGCGATCGACCTGCGCTTCATTCTGTCCGTGATCCGGATCAACGCCGATCTGGAGCGCGTAGGTGACCAGGCTGTGAACATCGCCGTGCGGGTGCGCGAGATGGGCGCGTTCGCAAACATCGATCTGCCGGTGGACATTCCCAAGCTCGCATCGCTCTCTTCAGCCATGGTGCGTAAGGCCCTGCAAGCCTTTATTGAAGCCGATGCCGAACTGGCGCAGTCCGTCCTGGCGCTGGACGATCAGGTAGACGAGATGAACGACGCGGCCTTCTACGCGCTGAGCACGCTGATCAAGGACAAGCCCGAACTGACGCCCCAAAGTCTGAACGCGCTAATCATCGCGCGCAACCTGGAGCGCGTGGGCGACCACGCAACCAACATCGCAGAGGACGTCATCTTCTGGGTGCGCGGCAAGGATGTACGGCACCACAACCCAGTTGCCTAGCTGCCGGAGGATGCGCTCCACCACGTGAGCCTCGGAATCGCAGGAAAATAGAGAGCAAGGCGAACGTTCGCGAGCGGGATAGCACGCGAGCGTGCGAGCGCATGCGCATAGGCCTCGAGCTGAGGGCTATACGCCGCGCGCTGTTCCGCGAGAAAGCCGTCAAGGCCTCTTCGGCTGTGGTCGGTAGTCTTGTAGTCGATGATCCACAGGAAGTCGTCGCCGGAAACGTGCGGCTCTGACCCGGCGTGGAAGACGCGGTCGATCCGGATCGAAGTCTGCGAATCGGCCCACGCGGTTAGCCCATATTCACTCGCCGAACGTGGGTGCGCCGCCAGCAGCCACATTCCATCGCGGTCGCGCAGGGCATTGGTTAGCGAGGTCCGCGCTTCGCGTGCAAGCTTGTCGACCGTCGCGCGCGGAAGACCATCCGAGCGCAGCATGGCTGAGATGCGCGGAGCCCAGGACGGCAACTCGGCCAGCAGCGCAGCCGGCTCGGCGCCGTTGGCTATGCGATCCGCGAACGCCTCCAGGCACGCGTGGACGGCGTTGCCCAAAGAGCGCGCCGCAAACGAGCCTTCCGGACGAGCAAACAATGCCCGGCCGATCGCTCCACGGTCGGGATCGCCATACGGCAGCTTATGCTCGCGTGCCTCGGCAAACCCCGCGTTCGGATCGAAGCCCACTGGCAGGCGTTGGAGGATCGGGCGCGGCCACTCTCCGGCCGCGGCCAGCGCGAGTGGCGGAGAATCAGCCGCCGCCGCTTGTTTCTGTGCGTCGTCTGGGACTGGCTCAAAGTGCTTGTCTGCGGCCGGCCACGCCGCGCTCAATAGGCTCAGTGCATTACGATTGACCTCGCCGTTGACCTTAGTCTCTGGAGTGGCGAAGAGGTGAAGTTCCTCGCGTGCCCGGGTAACCGCGACGTAGAAAAGTCGTTTGCGCTCTGCGGTATTGCGAGCGAACTCAACGCGGCCAAGCCATTTGTAAAGCCCCTGCGATTCCTCACCGCGACCCGCAATTGGCGCCAGCATCACGTGCGCCGCCTCATCCTCCAGGTCGTCGGGCGAGCCAACCTCCGCCCAGCGTAGCAGGCGGCTGCGGCTGGTTCCGGGCATGCGTTCCAGTGCGGGAATGAAGACGACGTCCCACTCCAGGCCTTTAGCCTTATGCATGGTGAGCAACTCGACACAGGGCGCGCCGTCTGGGATGGGGTTTGGCTCGGCGTAGAGCTCCTGCAACCGCTCGTTGAGCACCGAAGTATCGATGCCGCGGGGTGACTCCAGCGAATCGAGCAGATGGAAGAAGCGGCGGGCGTTCGTGAGTTCGGTCGCATTCAGCCACGCATCGCCGTTCAGCGACCTCCAGGCACGCTCGACCAACTGAGCCGTCGTAAGCCGAGCGCGCCGTTCCACCGCGGCCTCGAGAACCGCTCGCACCCTGTCGAGTCGCCGCAACGATTCGGCTGGAAGCAAATGGCCGCGCTCGGCGATCAGCCGCAGGATGGAGTGGCGCTTCATCGTCGGGTCGTCGGCTCCGGTCAGCATGTGCAAGTCGGCGAGCGACAGGCCGCACCAGGGAGCACGCAGCACGGCGAGAATTGCGACACGGTCAGCGGGATGAAGAGCCGCGCGGGTCAGCGCAGTGAGGTCGAGGATCTCCTGACGTTCGTTCAGCGGAGTAATTTCGACCGCGCGGTAAGGAAGCTTGCCGAGCTTCTCATTCTCGAACTCCGCGACAATCTCGGCGAGATGACTGCGATTGCGAACCAGCACGGCGAGCGTCCACGGCTTGCTGCGGCCTGCTGGCAACGGCTTGGCAAACCATGCCTCTGCGATCCGTCGGATCTCGCGTGCGTCTCGGCGAGCCTGCGTATGGCGAAGTTGAGCGACCGAGGGGAGAACTCCGGAGGCAGCCGCCGGCGAGTTCGCACGCGGCACATACCGCAGCGGATGGGGATGCCACACCAGGCCGCGCGCATGCGACGATGCTGGAAGAGTAGCGTCGGCCGAAGAGTACGGAAGCGCGTAAGGATCGGCCGCGACAGGCTGAGGGAAGATGAGCGGGAAATCCTCGTTGAACCGGGTCACGAGATCCTGTTGCGATCGGAAGTTGGCAGTCAGCTGAAGCCGTGTGAGAGGCAATGCGCCAAGCCGTCCAGTACGAGTTGCGCGCATGAAGCGTTCCACTCGCGCCTGGCGGAACAGATAGATCGACTGGCGCGGATCGCCCACGAGAAAAACCGTCTGCGAGTGCGCGTCCCAGGACTTCGTCAGCTTTTCGATCAGGTCGTACTGGCCGGTGGAGGTGTCCTGCATCTCGTCGACAAGCAGATGTTGCAGACGCGCTCCCAGCGCTGCGGCAAGATCCTCCGCACCCGAGTCCTCACTGAGCGCATGGCGCGCCAGCAGACTCAGTTCCGCGAAATCGCACTGGCTGTGTTCGGCGAATACGAACTGCAGTTCCACCAATGCGCGTCGAAGAACGCGGAAGAGCGATTTGGCAACGGCCCACTGCTCGGGAGGATAAGTCGCAGGAGGAAGGCCGTGGACGGTACGCAGCACCTCGCGCAGGTCGTCGCTGTGGCTCAGCTGGTCGACGACAGCCTTGAGTTTCGCCTTGTGGTGCTTCTCATTTTCAAAGCCGACGTGGTTGGCATTGAACCCCTTGCGCCATGTCTTGGTGGATGGGGCCAACAGAATATGGATGAGCGCATGCCAGCGATCAAGGTCAGCGGTAATCGCTTCCGGCGATTGATGACAGCCGGCGCAGGCAGCAATGGGTGAGGGCTCGCCGCGGTATCCCGGCAACTTTCCAAGCTCGGCCGCAAGCGTTGTCAGATCTGCAAGGACCTCTGCGGGGAAGAGCTCCTCCAGCCGCGAGAGTTGGGAGCAGATCGCATGGTCCAGCGCCAGTTCGAGCCGAGGCAGAACCTGGGTGTCCAGATAGGCATCATCGAGTTCGCGCTCGGAGAAGGGAACCAGGCTGCCCCACTGGTCGCGCAGGCTGAGCATGTTTGCGATCAGCGCTTCACAGTCGTCGAGGTTGCCATCGCGATGCAGCAGCAGGTTGCGCAGCGCTGTGTTGAAGTCTGCGTCGCCGTTACCCAATAACAGCAGAGTACGGCGCGCAGCCTCGCGATGGAGCGGCGCCGCGTCGGTGGCGGGAGTCAGCCGGCCTCCGCTTCCTGAAAGCACCGGAAGCGTGCGCGCAATCTCGGCGCACACAGCGTCGATGGTGCGGATATTCAGGCGATGAGGCTGATCGAGCAGCAACCAGCCCAGGCGTCGGTCGCGCTCAAGAACAGCCAGCGCAAGCTCGCGGGTCTGGCGGTCGAAGCTCTTCGCGGTCGCGGAGGCGGGTCCGCTGTTGGCCGCTTCCAGGTGCGCAATCACACGGTCGCGCATCTCCGCAGTTGCGGCAAGGGTGAATGTGATAGCGAGAACCTGCTCGGGCGATTCAACGCTCTCGTCCGTCAGCAACTTCAGAAAGCGCTGAATCAGGAGGCCAGTCTTGCCGGAGCCCGCCGGTGCTTCCACAATGAACGAGCGGCGAATGTCGAGCGCTTCGGCCCGAGCGGCAGCATCGGGTGGCCCAGCCAGTTCCTCGCGCAGCGTCGGAGTCTCTTCGATCGCGTCGGTCGAATCGAAGAGCGGAAGGAACGGAAGAACTTTAGGCAAAGTCGTTGTCCTCCGAGCCAAATGCGTCGGTCTCCTCTTCGAGCTCTTCAAGCACGTCGGGGTCGAGGACCGTCGGATTCAAACGGCAGAGCAGACGCTGCTCGCAGTACTGGCACGTCTGCGGGTAGTGCTTCGGCGAGACACTGGCATTGCCTGCGTGAAATTCCTCGGCCAGCAAGGTCAGCACGCCGCGCCATTCCTCCACCTGAGCTGCAAGGCTTGGGTTGTTCAGCTTCGCTGTCTTTGGCAGGATGTTGCTCCGGCCGGCGCCTCCCGCCTCGTAGCCGGCGATGCCCATCAGGTTGCCGGGACGCACGCTGGCGAAGGCAACCGCAGCAAGATCGGGGCTGTCGGCGACGACGGTGTAAAGCGGCAGCTGCGGTGCGTCCGGCCGCGGTCCCAGCCAATCCCTCGGAGTGGCCGCGCCGGTCTTGTAGTCGAGGATGATATCCCCCGCGGGCTCACCGTTGCTCAGGTTGGTGTCGACGCGGTCCACGCGAATCTCCAGGCGGAGCGGGCCAATGGAAACATCGCGGAGCTTCTCTTCGCGGTGCTTCACCGTAAACGGCGGGCGGTGCAGGTCTTCAAATTCGAGCCAATGGAGCAGAAGCGTAAGCAGCCGCTGGCGCTCCGCATCGATGTAAGCGCGCGGCCATCCCGGAGCGGGGTTTGCATAGTCCTCCGCGATCGCGCGGTCGATGGATCGGTTGAGTTGTGCGGTACGTTCGGCGGCGGTCATGCTGGTCAGAGTCGCCTGGCTCTCAACCGCCTCCCAGAAATAGTCGAGCACCGCGTGCACCAGGTTGCCCCGCTCGCTGGCATCGAGCCCCAGTTCAACCGTGTCGGGCGTGGTGGAAAACAGGCGCTTCTCGGCGAAGGCGCGGAAACCACAGGCGGCCTGCGATTGCAGAATGCCCGCGCCGCCTTGCAACACACTATCGGGCGTCGCCGGGATCGGCGCGTCGTCCGGAGTCTTATCCAACTCGATGGGCGCTGCGGCGGCTTGTGTCGGAGACACGTCATCAGCCGAGCGTCGCTCCAACTCAAGCGGCGACAGGATCGGAGACGGGCGCTGATGGCCGTCGCCGGTTTCCCGTGCGTAACTGAATAGAGCCGTCGGAGCGCTGGCGGCGATGCGGTCGGTGATTCGGCGCGCCCGAGCCGTATCGCGCACCGGATCCGAGCCCGGCATGCCGAGCTCATGCTGCAGCAGCCACGACAGCAGCGGGTTCGGACTGGACTGCGCGGGCCACGCGAGATCGCTTGCGCGCAGGAACCATACTGCGTCGAACGTAGCGCCGGCGGACTCGAGCGGACCCATAATTTGTACCGGCGCATGGCGCGATTCCGGAGCGAACAGAGTCCTGGTGGCGATGCGCTCCAGCGCATCCAGCGCCTCTTGGAACGTGACGCGTGCACCGTCGGCAGCGGAGTCGAAATCCAGAGTCGTCAGCTCGTCGAGAGCATCCTCCCACTTGTGGCGCGTCTGAAACTCAACGCTGTCCAGCTGGTTTGGCGGAGCCCACCCCGCGGCTTCGAGCAGATCGTGAAAACTCGCAGCCCAGGCAGCAAAGGGGCTTTCGCGAGCCATCTCTTTTCGGTTGCAAGCGGTTCGAAGCGCCCGGAGGTGTTCGCGCAGCAGAGGCATCCCGGCAGTCTGCTTCGAACCGGAGACAAGTCCATAGAGACCATCGACCGTGATCTGCGGTTCCACGATGTGCTGTTGGCGAAGCGTGAACGCGTCGAACTCGGCGCGCGCGAGAAGTTCGGCAGTTGCAATCGGAGTCGACGCCGCGAAGTAAGGGGAGAGCAGCAGTGCGCTGACCCGTTCCAGCGGAAGCGGCCCAAGCACCCAGCGCAGCAACTCCAGTGCAGACGCGGCAATCGGTGTTTGGGCCAGCGGAACGCCCAGCGAGAACTCGTATGGGCCAGCCGCAGTCGATGCGGAGATGTCGTTGAGTTCGGGCGCGAGAATGCTGCGGAAGACGCGATCGATCTCGGCGCGGTCGGTCTCGATGTTGGGAACAATCACGGCGAGACTGGCGTTCGGCTGCTCGATAATCCGCTTGCGCAGCCAGCGGGCGCATGTAGCCAGCTCAGCGTGCTCATCCGGAGCGTGAACCAGCGTGCGGCTCGGTGCTGGGGGCGCTTGGCCGAGTTCGTCGATGCGGCTGCCTGAGGCTCCGATCGCTTCCAGGAGCGCCGCTTGCGCGGGAGTGATCGTGTCGAAGCCGACCAGGAGCAGTCCGGTGCGCAGCGTAAGATGACCGCCAGCAACGGCGGCTCGCAAGGCCTCCGGAAGCTCGGCCTCAGTGAGGTAGTTTGCGTGACCGCAGCGGCGCCCGAACTCGCCTGCCCAGCGGGCGAAGGCTCGCGTGTCGGCGTTTCCCATGTGAGATTGCAGTCGGTTGCGACAGCGGTAGGCGTGCAGCAGCGTCCACGCGTCCGCGGCGGTTTCTGCCAGCGCATCGACTGGGCGCAAGCTAGCCGTCGAGGCGTCCGAGGCGATGATCGCGCGCCAGAGTGTGTGCTCCTGCGTGGAGCTCAGCAGCAGGTTCGCGGTGCGTCCGTCGAGCAGAAGGCGTTTCCACAGGCTTCCCAGCCACGCGTCCCACGCGAGGATCGCTGGTGGATTCCAGTCGGTTTTGCCAAGCGCGCGTTGGCGCAGGTCGAAGGCGCGGCGCAGCGTTCGGGCGGCGCGTTGGTTGGCTGTCAGGACGATGGAATCGTGTTCCAGCGCGTCGATGACTTGCTCAGATAGCGCGGAAGTCGAGTCCATAAGGCTTTTATACGCCTCAGAGGAGCGGAAAAGGGGCAAGGCTGTAACTCCAGGCATCGGCGTCGCTGTGGCGATCGTGAAGGTATCATGGAGGTAGGAGCGTGCGTATGCGGTTCGCGTGGCCAGCGGTACTTTGCCTGGGATTGATGGGAGTGTTTGCGGTTGGGTGCAAGCAATCGAGCAGCGGCGCAGCAACTGCGCCCGCAGCGGGTGAACTGAAGACCTTTCCGATCCGCGGGAAGATCGTGAGCATCAACGCGGAGAAGGGAAGCGTGATGCTCGACCATGAAGCTGTTCCCGGCTTCATGGAAGCGATGACGATGTCGTACAAGCTGAAGGATACGTCTGTGATCGGCGAGTTGCATCCGGGCGATCGCATTACCGCGACGCTACTGGTGCGGAAGACTTCGGATGGGTTCGAAGATCCGCAGCTGGATCAGATTGTGGTGACTGCGCAGGCAAAGCCGGATTACAAACCTGCCGTGGATTATCACGTTCCAACGGAAGGCGATGTCGTCCCGGATTTCAAGCTTGTGAATCAAAATGGGCGGACGATTCACATGGCGCAGTTCAAAGGGCGCGTCGTGCTGCTCACGTTCATCTATACGCGCTGCCCGCTTGCGGACTATTGTCCGCGCATGAACAAGAATTTCGCGTTGATCGACAAAGCTCTGGAAGCCGATCCGAAGCTGGACAAGGTGACGCATCTTCTCAGCATCAGCTTCGACCCCAAGTTCGACACGCCCGAAATTCTGAAAAGCTACGGCGGCATTTATACCGCGGATACCCGCGAGAAGTTCGCGCGCTGGGACTTCGCTGCACCTCCGCAGAGCGATCTGCACGCGCTGGAGCAGTTCTTCGACGTGGGAGTGACTCCGGGAGATGGCGGGACGCTGACGCATTCGCTCTCCACCGCGCTGATCGGGAAAGATGGCAAGGTGCGTGCGTGGTATCCCACCAACGAGTGGACGCCGGAAGAAGTTCTGGCGGCGATGAAGAGTGCGGCTGCGGCCTGAAAGCTTTGAATATCCTGAAGCAACGATGAACGGAGGAGTAAGCGATGGCGAAGGTGACGATCGGGTTTGGGCTGCTGTTGATGGTGGTCGGTTTCTGGGGATTCTTTGCGACAGGAAGCACGCATCCGACCGCGCTGATTCCGACCTACTTCGGTCTGGTCCTGGCTTGGTCGGGAATCCTGGCGCACTCGAAGAACGAAAAGCGCCGCATGCTGTGGATGCACGTTGCCGTGACAACTGGATTGCTCGGTTTCCTCGGCGCGGGCGCGATGGCCATTGTGGAGACGGTGAAAGCCCACGGCGGAACGCTGGCTCATCCTGAGGCTGTTGAGTCTCAGGTGGCGATGTCGGCGATCTGCCTTGTGTTCGTCGTGTTGTGCGTTCGGTCGTTCATCGCGGCTCGGCGAGGGCGGAACGCGGAGGCGTAAAACGACCTACCGTACTTTGGCCTAAAGTACATTAAACAATTGAGTTAGGTGCAATATCGGACCTATGGTGCCAGGTAAAGTATTGATTCAGGAATAGATACAAAATAAAGTCTCTGAAATATGCAGTTTAGCTGCTCCACGCTCAGGTAGGGGTTGAGCTCTCGATAAACGCGGTGGCGTGATCGGCGGCCCATTGGCGAAACGTTCGCGGCGCAGATCCGAGGATGTCGCCCACCGCAGAGGTGACGTAGGCCGGCCTTCCTATCGTCGCGCCCCACGCAGCGAGCAGCATGTCCGCGATCGGGCGCGGCCAGCTTCCCTGGGTCTCGCTGCGGAACTCATCCGGAGACAGCTCCTCAAATTGGATCTGCCGCCCTAGAACCTCCCCGATGATGTGCACCTGCTGTTCCTGACTCAGAGACTCCGGGCCGGTGAGCACGTAATCGCCTCCGGCATACCTGTCTTCAACCAGAGTCCGTGCTGCCACGGCTGCCAGGTCCCGCTCGTCTACCGGTGCAGTTTCGGCAGCGCCGTAAGGCCACCGTACAGCACGGTGAGCACGAATCTCAGCCCCCCACCAGGACACTACGTTGGACGCGAACATCCCCGGCCGGAGGATGGTCGATTCGAGTCCTGACGCTGCAATCAGCCGCTCGATCTCGGCGTGCATTGCTGCCATCGGATTTGGCTGCTGGAAGAAGGGGTGCGGAGTCTGGTGCGGCGACGAAAGAAAGACGATGCGCCGCGCATGGCTGGCAAGACGCTCGACAACTACTGGAGCGGTCGCCGACGGGGCAGTCCAGACCAGAAAAACGGTTCCGACACCTCGCAGGCCTGCGTCCAGAGACTCGGGCACGGTGAGGTCACCTGTGACGACTTCGACGTTCGCAGGCAGCGTCGCCGCCGCCTCGGGACGACGCGTAAGAGCGCGGACCGGCACGCCTGCTCCCGCCAGCAAGTCGACGATACCGCGCCCTACACGGCCAGTCGCTCCGGTAACGAGCACCGGAGCGACTCCTGTTTGCGTCATGAGGGTTCCGATGTCGTCTGGGGTAGGCGCACGGAGGGAAGCATAACAGACCTGGGAGACTTAGATTGGCATGGGAGAGGACCGGCGCCGATGGTGAACGATGGCACCGAGCAGGACCGCAGCCGCCAGAAGCATCAGCTGCCCGGAGGCGGGCTCCGGCGTGCTCAGGATGGAAGCGGAAAGGGATTGATTGGTGGGGAACGTCTGGAGGTTGGGCGACGTGGTGACCGAATCGTCGACGACGATGGGATTGAAGTTAGAATCGAAGAGCTGCAAGTCGCTGTTCGCAAGAATCGCAATGCTCGTAATCCCGGTTCCGAGCGCCTGGAAAGTGATGTTGACGAGAGTACCGCTGCCGGTGACGCCCGAGAGCCCGACATCGCCGATTAGCGATATCTCTCCGGCAGCGTTATTGATGGTGCCGGGCTCGAAGAAGGTCGGATTTGTGCCTCCCTGGGGAAGAAAGCTGCCCTCCGTAACCGACAGGGTGCTCAGCAGGCTTGCCCCGGGCTGGCAGCCTGTGGGGTTGGAGGTCGCGACGCTGCAATTGAAGGCAACGTCGAACTGGAAGGCATCGAGGTCGGTGACATTCGACGTAGTGGGCTTGCCACTGTGGATGACCGTCGGGCCGGTAACAAAAATGCCGACGTTGAAGGTCTGTCCGGCGACAATCGATCCGGAGGGCGGCACGATGCTGAGCACCGCATCGGCGAAGGCGGAAGAAGGGAAAAGGGCCAGAGCAGCGGCGAGTAGGGATACTTGAGCTACCTTCATTGCATGTTTCTCCTGGGAATCCGTGAGGTTGATTGGGGCCGGTCTACTGGCAGGTGGTGCCTGCGGGCAGGTGCTGCACGACGAACTGCAGGTCCTGCACGTTGACGAAGCCGTCGCCGTTGAAGTCGGCCGCGGGGTTATAACCTGGATTTCCCACGGACCTGCCATAGGCCACGCGCACGGCGGTGACATCGTCACATCCAACGGCGCCATCGCCGGTCACATCGCCGGGCGTTCCGGTGACGACGAGCGGGAGCAAGGCCACGTGGGAGCGGACTCCATCCGCGCTGAGGCCGTTCGCGACCAGCGTGTAGGTTCCCGGAGGCGTGGCGGGCGAGGTGGTAATGGTGAGCACGGACGATCCTATACCCGCGGCAATGGATGCAGGACCGAAGGACGCGGATGCTCCGGCGGGCAAGCCGGTGAGGTTTGTAGCTGCGGGAACTCCCGTTGAGCCGGGAACTGCGTTGGAGCCGGTGAGGCTGAGATTCACAGTCTGGGTAAAGCCGTTCAGCGGAGCAATGTTGAGGGTGTAGGTGTTGACGCCGCCAGGAGCAACCGAACTGGAGATGATAACGGGCGTAATTGAAAAGTCGGGGAGGGTCGTATCGCTGGGGCAGTCGTCCGGAGCCTTGGCGATGCAGATGTTACTGAAGCGAACTTGTTCGTCGCGGAGTTGCTGCGCATTGGAGAGGCTGCGGTAGATGCCCCACTTGGGGCGAACGACCGTGGTGCCGACACGCCACATGTCGATGTCGCTGTTGGAGTAGGAAAGAAGGGTTGCGCCATCGCTGAGCCGATGAATGACCAGCGAGTACTGGCCGGGTGTCGCCGCTCCTTCTTCGGTGGTGTGGTTGTAGGTAATCCGCTCATAGGCTTCGACCCACTGGCCAAGGAAGGGAGCGAGCGGCACCTCGGCGAGCGTAATGGTCTGGCTAGGTGGCGATGCGAGGGTGGAGTCGATGAGGAGAATCTGGATGGTATTCGGACTCGCGAAGCGAGGCGTGAGAGTGATGAGCGGCGCGCCGTCGTCGCCGTCGTCAGCCTTGATCTGGTGAATGTGGGTGAAGCTGAACGATGGCTGGAAGCCAGTGGGCAGCATGAAGCGCCAGCGATGGGCGACCGTCTCGCCGAGGTGGCCGATGATGTAGCTCTGGTACGGCGTAGCTTTGGAGTGGAGCTCAGTCTTGATCTCGAGTCGTTGGCGGTCGGTAGCGGAGCAGCGATCGTTATCCGGGACGACGTGCATGTTGAACACGAAGACATAGCCGCCGAGGGTGGTGTCGGGAGCTTGTGTCAGGTGCGGACCAAAACTGAGATGGCTGCAATCGGGGCTCTCGGGTGCGGCCTGGAGGATGTTCCCGACCCAGGTCTCGGGTTGGATGGTTCCGTCGGCGTTGAGGTGGACTGGCGTGGGCGTAGGGGTTTGCGCGTGTAGCGCTGTACTGGCTAAGAACGCTCCAAGCACAAGCGTGAGCGCCGTTGGGTTTCTGGAAGGCATGGATCTCCTCCGCTTCGCGGATCGAAGCTCTGGATGATTTGGTTGCTTACGGAAGCCGTTCGATAACGCGGGCTAAATGTATACGTGTACATGATCGTCTTGCAATGGGGCAATCGCATTCGTTTTCGTGGGCTGAATATAGTTTTTGCAAGCGGTAAAACTGTGACGATCGCGATCGAGGATGCACGTTCGCAGTAGTGATGCCGGGAGAGCGCTGAAGCCGTGCTACCTAACTCGCGACGGCTGCTTCCTGCGGGTCAAGATGCATGCCGGAGGGCGCGGCAAGCGTGGCGTAGCTGAGGGCGCCGAGCAGCGCGATGGCGCTGCAGACGCCGAGAGCGAGGTTGAAGGAGTGGGTGCGGTCGAGGAGCCAGCCGGTCAGCACGGGCGCGGCGGACGCGATCATGAAGCTGGCGAAATTCTGGAGAGCTCCGAGCGAAGCGACATAGCGGAGCGGGCTGACGGTCTGGACGTATCCCCAGCCGGAGGTCCCCGCGAAGTGGATGCAGAAGATGGCGGCGCTGATTCCGGCGACGGCCTGCGCCGTGGTGTGGCTGTGGGCAACGAGAAACGTCGCGGCGGCGGAGACGATCATGCCGGCGACGATATTGCGCCGGTGAACCGTGGTGAGCGGTTGGCCGCGGTGGGCGAGGTGGTCGGAGAGAATGCCGCTGCTCCACATGCCCACAGCGCCCGCGAGAAAAGGCACGGAGGCGACGAGGCCGCTGTGGGCGAGCGAGAGGTGGCGCTGGTCCTGCAAATACGACGGAAGCCATGAAAGATAGAGCCACACGGTGTAGTTGATGCCACCCCAGCCGAGCATCATGCCCCAGGCGGTGCGTTGGCGGATCAGTACGCGCCAGGCGCCGCTGGACTCTGACGCGCGCAGGTTGGCAGGATCGGGTTCGGCGAACGGAGTTTCGTGGCGGGCGCGGTGGAGCGCGATCCAGGCGAAGGCGACCAGAATCCCGAAGGCGCCCAGGACGACGAACATGGCGCGCCAGCCGAGAGCGATCATGATGCCGGTAAGGATCGGCGGAGCGATTGCGAGGCCGATATTCTGCGAGGACGACATGACGGCGGTAGCGCGGGCGCGGGTAGCGGAGCTGAACCACTCGCGGGTGCTGCGGACGCCGGAGGGATAGAAGGGCGCCTCGCCGATTCCGAGCAGAATGCGGAGCCCGATGAACGGCGGGAAGCTGCGGACGAGGCCAGTGAGCATCTGCGAGGCGGACCACAGGATCAGGCCTCCGCCAAGAACCTTGCGTGTGCCTTCGCGATCGAGCAGGCCGATGAGTGGAAGCTGCGCAACGCCGTAGGCGAGGGAGAAGGCGGAGAGGAGCCAGCCCATCTGGGTTGCGGAGAGGTGCATCTCCGCGCGGACGGTGGTGTTGGCGATGGAGAGCGAAGAGCGATCGAGAAAATTGACCACGCCGGCGAGGAAGAGAAGCGAGAGCGTGATGGCCTGGTGGCGGCGCAGGCTGCGGGGCGAGTGGGCGTCGGTCATGTCAACGAGAGTCGGGTGCTCCTGAGTATAGCTGCGCCCATGGTTTGAGGGTGACATCGTTTGTCGGGTAGGATCGGATATGGAGGGATACACAATGAGTTCGTCGAATGGGACGTCGTGGTTCGATCGTTATTGGCAGGTGCTGGTGATTTTGTTTGGCTTGATCTTTGTGGCAGCGCTGGTGACATTCAAGCCAGTCATCTGAAAGAGGCGGTACATGCACCTGCGGCGGGCGGCTTGCACGATCGTGGTGGGAATGACCGTGGTGAGTTGCGCACAGGCGCAGGTGTTTCGGCTGAAGATTATCGCGCTGAATGACCTGCACGGAAATTTGCAGTCGCCGGGCAAGTTCGCGACCGGGCCGGGCGCTCCGGCTGTGGATGCGGGCGGCGTCGAGTATATGGCCGGCTACATCGCACAGTTGAAGGGCGAGAATCCGGACAACGTGGTGGTGTCGGCCGGCGACTTGACCGGCGGAAGCCCGTTGGTGTCGAACCTGTTCCACGACGAGGGGACGATTGAGGCCGCCAACCGTATGGGGCTGGAGATCGAAGCGGTAGGCAACCACGAGTTCGATCGTGGAATGGCGGAGTTGCGCAGATACACCCGCGGCGGCTGCTCCGCGCTCGACACGAATACGTGCCAAGGCGCGGTGGTGGGGACTCCGGTGCCGTTTGAGGGCGCAAAGTTCCAGTACCTGGCGGCGAATGTGTTCGATACGAAGACCGGCAAGACTATCTTTCCGGGGTACGCCGTCAAGACCTATCACGGAGTGAAGGTGGCGTTCATCGGCATCACGCTGAAAGAGACGCCGGAGATGGTGCTCTCGAAGAACGTGGCCGGGTTGCGGTTCGCGGATGAGGCGGCGACGATCAATGCCGTGGTGCGGCGGCTGCGGGTGCAGGGGATTGAGAGCTTCGTCGTGCTCATCCACGAGGGCGGCTTTCAGAAGGGAGCGACGCCTCGAGATGTGAATGCCTGCGCCGGCGATATGGTTGGGCAGCCGATCCGGCCCATCGTGGGGCAGCTGGATAACGCGGTCGATCTCGTGATCTCCGCGCACACGCATGAAGCGTATGTGTGTTCGCTGCCGAATCGCATGGGGCGGAAGATTCCCGTGACCAGCGCATCGTCGTACGGGCGCGTGCTCACCGACATCGATATCACGATCGATGCAAAGACCCGGAACATGACGCCGGTGTTGGTTCGGAACCTGGTCGTGGATCGCACGAACGCGGCGGTTCGGCCAAACGCGGAGATTGCGAAGATTGTTGCAGGATACGACGCGCTGACGTGGCCGATTGTGAGTCGCGTGGTGGGGACGTCGGCGGGGATGTTTTCGAAAGTCGAGGGACCGAGCGGCGAGAGTTCGATGGGGGACATGATTGCCGATGCAGAGCTGGAAGCAACCAGCGCGCCGGGCAGTGGTGGGGCGCAGGTTGCATTTACAAATCCCGGCGGGATTCGAGCGGGGCTCGGAGTGGGAGACGTGACCTACGGCGAACTGTTCACCGCGCAGCCATTCGGAAACAACCTGATCACGATGACGCTGACCGGGACGCAAATCAAGACGATGCTGGAGGAGCAGTTCCTCGGGTGCACGTTGGGGGCGGCTGCGGGAGAGGTAGCTGCGACGAATACCCGGATGCTGCAACCGTCGGAAGGCTTCAGCTACACCTGGAGCCAAAGTGCGCCGCCATGCAGCAAGGTGGACGCGGCGAGCATCCGGATCGGCGGCACGGCGGTTAGCCCGGCGGCGAAATATCGCGTTACGGTGAACAATCTGCTGGCGGGCGGAGGCGAGGATCTGTATGTGCTGAAGCAAGGGACAGACCGGATCATCGGCGAGACGGATCTGACCGCTCTGACCGCCTACTTCGCCAAACATAAGGCGGTAACGCCCGAGGAGCCGCACCGCATCACCATGGTGCCCTAGGGAGCCACCAGACGGCCCGGAGCCTGACGCCTAAGTGGCATGTTCGGGGTCCGGGGTCAGGCTGTACTCTGCCCGTACTATGAAGATTTTGCGTCGACGCGTGCGTTCTGCCTTCCTACTAGGAGCCGTCACCTTCATTGGCCTGGTTGTAATAAGCCTGAATCACCCGGTATACGCGGCAATTTATGGGCCTGTCCCGTACTACGGAATGCTTTTTGGGAGCGGCCTGCTTGCCGTGCTCTATGGCGCGGCGTGGCTCACCACACGGAAGCCCAGCCCCTATCGCAATAACTGGGCGGTGGCAGCGAGCAGCCTTTCGCTGCTGTGGGGGCTCTTCATGGCCTTTGCGGTCCACCAACTCATGCCGGAGCGCCCCGATGTCGAGATCCCCGCAGTGATCACCATCATGGTTAGCATTTCGGGGCTATACCTCTATGCGCCCGGCGGTTCGCCGGGGCCCTCGGAGAGCGCCAAGGAGGCCGCAGCGTCCGTCGTAGCGAAGGAGGAAGCGCCGGTGCCCCGCGTTCGCGTCGAGCGACGGCCGATGTCTGAGCCGACCGCCCTTGCTCCCAGCGTGGCCGCGCTACGTGCATCGTCTCCTGAATTCGCCGCCGCCGCAGCGTCTCCGGAAGACCCAAACGCGCCGCAGGATCCGCTCTCGTTCATCCGTACGCACGAGACGCTGCAACGGCTTCGCAGCTAGCGCATCTTGCAGCCACTGCCTGTTGATGCGCGCGATTAAAAGGCGGCGAAGTGTGTCGTGCGCGTGCGCAAGACCTCTGAACCACCCCCAAGGGGCCAGCAGCTAGCGCCAGACCGACCAGCCTCGGCGGTTCAGGCTCCAGAAGAGAACGGACAGGCATGCAGCGCTCAGCGCCATCAACCCAAGGCCGTGGACGATTCGTCCGAAGAGCAAGTCGCCGACCCCGAAGAGCATGGAGTAGATGAGCGTGAAGCCAAGCACCCAGTGGAAGAAGTTGTAGCGCAGCGTGGCGTCGGCCT
This sequence comes from Acidobacteriaceae bacterium, assembly GCA_036498865.1. Classification (GTDB taxonomy): domain Bacteria; phylum Acidobacteriota; class Terriglobia; order Terriglobales; family Acidobacteriaceae; genus Edaphobacter. Next base: position 18,866 of record DASYEU010000074.1, read on the forward strand.
GTTCCTGCGGCGGAGCGAAGCGGCGCCAGCCGAGCGCGGCAGGACGAACGCGATCGTAGAAGGCCTGCAGCGTAGTATCCGACTCGGGACGCGTGGCCAGCGTCACCGCGAGCCAGATGGCCGTGGTGAGGGTCGTGGTCGTCAGCATCAGCCATGCGAAGGCGTGAGGATCGTCCTGGTTGAGCGGAGCGACTGCAAGCGCTGGGTCGATCGAGTGGAGCATGCGGACGACCGGCAGGCCGAGGCTCGACTCCAGCGTCAGCGAGATCGTCGCCGCTGCAGTCATGGCGGCAATCTCCGACCACGCGTTGATGCGCCACCAGTACCAGCGCAGGATGAAGACCAGTCCCGCACCGGCGCCGAGCGCGAGCAGGAACTTCCACGCGGTGGCGATGGAGGCTCCGTGGGTGAGCATGTAGCCCGTGGCGGAAGCGCTCAGGACAGCGACCAGGATGGTGGCGATGCGCGAAGCGGCCACGTAGTGGCGCTCGGTGCGGCCGGGCACGAAGAAGCGCTTGTAGATGTCGTTGATCATGTATGACGCGCCCAGATTCAGGTGCGTGCCGATGGTGGACATGTATGCAGCGGCGAATCCGGCGAGCATCAACCCGCGCAGGCTCGGAGGCAGGTAGTGGACCATGACCCAGACGTACGCGCCCTCCATTCCACCCTGCGACGCAGTCGGATTGGGCAGCAGGACCAGGGCGACGAGCGCGGTGAGGATCCACGGCCAGGGCCGCAGCGCATAGTGGGCGATGTTGAACCAGAGCGTCGCGCCGAGAGAGTGCTTCTCGTCCTTTGCGGAGAAGATGCGCTGGGCGATGTAGCCGCCGCCGCCAGGCTCGGCCCCGGGATACCAGGAGGCCCACCAGTTGAGCGAGAGCAGCACCAGGAAGCTCAGGAAGAAGGGCGAGGCGGAGGAGGGGATGAAGGCAAGCGTGTCGCGAGAGGCTGCTGCCGTAGAGTGCGCCAGGTCGAAGGCGTGGACCTGCGTTGCGAGCGAGCCCATACCGCCGATGGCGTGAACAGCGAAGTAGGCGAGCAGGCAAACCATGCTCATCTTGAGAATGAATTGGAGCAGGTCCGTCCAGAGCACTGCCCAGAGACCGGAGATCGCATTGTAAGCAAGCGTGAGAGCCAGGCAACAGAAGACTCCGGCAAGCTGCTGGCGCGTGGAGGTAAGGCCGAGCGTAAGGGCGAGAATCTTGCACATGGCCAGATTCACCCAGCCCATGATGATGGTGTTGACGGGAATGGCAAGGTAGACTGCGCGGAAGCCGCGAAGGAAGGTAGCGGGCGGCCCGGCGTAGCGAAGCTCGGCAAACTCCATGTCCGTAAGCACACGGGCACGACGCCAGAGCGGGGCGAAGAAGAAGACAGTGAGCATCCCCGAGAGCAGGAACGACCACCAGAGCCAGTTGCCGGCAATGCCCTGGGCGTAGATGAGGCCGGTGACGACCAGCGGCGTGTCCGCGCCGAAGGTGGTCGCGACCATCGAGGTCCCCGCGAGCCACCAGGTGACACTGCGGCCGGAGAGAAAGAACTCGCCGATGTCACCGGACGCGCGCTTCATGTAGAAGAAGCCGATGGCAAGGTTGACCGCGAAGTAAGCGACGATCACCAGCCAATCGAGATGCGTCAGGATCATCAGGCCTCCAAAATGCGTGATGCTTCATCCTAGAGGAATATTGTCTGGAATTGCGTCCGAATTTTGTGCCGGGTGACGCGCCGGTGCGCTAGACTCTGCTGGGGACATCGATGAAAACGACCTTGATACTAATGATTGGGTTGTCCGTTCTGGCTGCGACGCCCGCGTACGCAAGCCAGGCCGACGCTCCGGCGATGTACGTGAACGAGAACTCCACCGACCCGCCGCCATTGAAGCTGAGCGGCGTTGAGGGCCAGGTCCGTGGCCTCGGCGGAGATTCCATGCCGCGCGTCTCCGTGTCGCTGTTTACCGAGGTGGGACACACACTGCTCTCGACCGTGCTGACCGATAAGGACGGCAAGTTCCGGTTCAACAAGGTGGAGAAGGGCCTGTATCGCGTGGTGGCGCGGATTCCAGGCCTGTGCCCGGCGAATATTCCGGTGAAGATAGAAGGGTCGCTGCTGGCACACCGCAGGCTGGAGATCACCATGCAGCCGAAGGATATCGACACCTGCAGCTACGGCATGGCGAAAAAATAGCACTTCGGCGGTCTTTGACGGCTTTGCCGAAAGACCGGCGCTTATTGCCTGGAGAGGTCGAAGACCTTGTCCATCACGGCCCAGCGGCGGACTGGGTTTGCGCCTTCGGGAACAGCCTGGAAGTTGGCCATGAGGGCCTCCCACTCCATCACCTTGGGGTTGGCTGAGTCCATGGCGGCTTTCTTCTCGAAGGAGAAGCTGTCGCTGACGTCCATGATCATGAACATGCGCGTGCCGTTCAGGTAGATCTCCATGTCGACGACTCCGGCGTCGAAGAGGCTGTCGCGAATTTCAGGCCAGATCTTCTCGTGGTAGCGCTTGTAGTCGGCGATTTTGGCGGGATCGTTCTGCAGGTCGAGGGTGAGGCAGTGCCGTGGCATCGGTTCTCCGTTGGGTACGGCCGCGGCGCGTTCGTAAATGCCTCGGCGGGCTCCTGAGCAGCGTACCATCGCGGTCGGCGGCTCGCAAAACAGGGCACGGGTGTACTCTTGTGGGGACACCGGAAGGACGCGAACGGCGTACGACTCCGGGCGAAGAAGCGAATGGGTGAGTTGAGCAAGACCGACCCAATGCGCGCATCTGCACGTCGCCCTGGCAAGACCTTTCCCACCACGATGAGGGTTTGCGCGGCGCTGTTGCTGGCGGCTGTCTCCGCGAGCCTGGCCGAGGCACAGAGCGCGGCGGTGCAGCTGGCGCTTCCTTCGGCGATCGTCTTCGACACGCAGGGCAATCTCTACTTTGCCGAAACGGGCCATCACGTAGTCCGCGAGCTCTCCGCGGCCGGAGTGCTGACCACTGTTGCGGGGACCGGCGTGCAGGGCTTCGCGGGGGACAACGGACCTGCAACCGCAGCGTTGCTGGATTCGCCGATGGGGTTGGCGATGGATAGTGCGGGGAACCTGTACATCGCGGACAGCCACAATCACCGCATCCGCAAAGTGAGCGCTGGGACGGGCACGATCTCGACGATGGCAGGGACAGGTGCGGCAGGCTACTCGGGTGACGGCGGTGCGGCCATGGCGGCTCAGATGAAGCTGCCGACCGCACTGGCGGTGGACGCGGCGGGGAAGGTGTTCGTCGCGGATACAGGGAACCATCGCGTGCGGGAGATCGCCGCAAGTACGGGCAGGATTTCGACGGTTGCGGGCAATGGCGTGGAAGGTTTCGCCGGGGATGGCGGCGCGGCGACGGCGGCCTCGATGGATTCACCGAACGGGCTCGCGCTGGATGGGGCCAACTTGTATGTGGCCGACACGCACAATGGGCGGGTGCGTGTGGTGGATATGAAGACCGGAGTGATTTCGACCGTTGCCGGGGCAACGGGGCTGGCTCTTCCGCGCGGACTGGCGCTGGACGCAGCGGGGAATCTGTACGTTGCCGATAGCGCGAATCACCGCGTGCGGCGGATTTCACCGGCGGGTGCGATGACGACTGTGGCAGGTGAGGGGACGGAGGCGTTTGCGGGGGACAACGCGCCGGCGGCTAAGGCGAGTCTGGACGCGCCGCGAGCAGTGGCCCTCTCTCCGGACGGATTGGTGACGCTGACGGATTCAGGGAATCAGCGGGTGCGGCAGATCGATGCCACGGCTACTCCGGGGCCGGACATTCGCACGATCGTCGGATTGGGCGTTGGTGGCAGCGTGAGCGGGGCGCTTACATTGAGTGGACCGGCGAATGTCCCGTATGGCGGCGGTACGGTGACGGCTAGGTTGAGCGGGGCTGGCAATGCAACCGGCAGCATCACGTTGGTGGACGTAAGCGGAGGCGCGCCGGTGTCCGTGGGGATCGCGGGAATCAACGCAGGCTCGGCGGCGCTGTTCGTTGGAGGACTGGCGGCGGGCGGGCACAGCCTGGTTGCGGTGTATGCAGGCGACGCCTCGCATGCTGCCGCGCAGTCGCAGGCGATGGTGTTGACCGTTACCCCGCTGGGAGTGATTGCAACGCCGAATGCAGCATCGATGCTGTATGGGGAGGCGATTCCGGCGCTGAGTGGGGGACTGAGCGGGGTGCTGGCCCAGGACGCGGGGAAGGTCACCGCTTCGTTCAGCACCGGCGCGGGGATGTTGGCGCCGGTAGGGACTTATCCGATTACGGCGGCTCTAACGGGTAGCGCTGCGGGGAACTATACAGTGAGCGTGACGCCGGCGAACCTGACCATCGCGCAGGCGCCCACGCTGACGATGCTTTCGGCTTCAAACGGAGTTCCCGTTGCGGGAACTCCCGTGACACTGACTGTGCAGGCTGCAAGCACGACCAGCGGCGTGCCGACGGGCAGCGTGACGATGCTGGATGGCGCGACGGCGCTTGCGGCGGTTCCACTGTCTGCAGGCGGAGCGGTGTGGACGACGAGCGCTCTGGTGCAGGGGGCGCATGCGTTGAGTGTGTCGTACTCGGGCGATGCGAACTTTCTGCCTAGCGTGTCGACGGGGACGAGCGTTACGGTGGGTGCGGCGTCGGATTTCACGCTGGCGCCGACGGGTGCCGCGACGCAGTCGGTTCCGGCGGGGAGCGCGGCGACGTTCAACTTCTCGGTTGCCATGCAGGGAGCAGCGTTGGCGAGCCCAATTACGCTTGCGGTGCAGGGGGCTCCGGTGGGCGCGACGGTTGCGCTGAATCCTTCGACTTTGCCGCCGGGTGGTACGGTAACGGCGTTCGTGTTGACGGTCCAGACACCACTGGCGGGCGTGGAGCCGCGTTCGCGACCGTTCGGGCAGCCTGGTGGTTCGGAGGCCTTGTTCGCGTTACTGGTTCTGCCAGCAGCGAGCCTTGCGCGTCGCGCGCGCCCCCGGCTACGGGCAGTATTGATGCTGGGGCTTGGCGTGCTGGCAGCGACACTGGCGATGGGTTGCGGAGACCGCATCCACACCGCGCCGGAGTTGGTGCATGCGAAGACGTACACGCTGACGGTGACCGGCACGGCCACGAGTCCGGCGGGGACGGCCCTGCAGCACTCTGCGGTTGTGACGCTTCAAGTGCTCCAGTAGCGGGGTCAGGATTTGCTGCGGAGGATGGGGCGCTTCGGAGTGCGGCGCGCGACTTCAACGAAGCCGGCATTCACGAAGCTCTGCTCGAGCCCAGTCCAGACGAACGGAGCCGGCAGCGAGCCCTCGACAACCTGGGGATAGCCTTCGACGATCTTTGCGCCCTGGGACTTCGCAAACTTCGTGGCGGCCTGAATGAGCTTTGCGCTGAGCCCCTGGCGGCGGTGGCTCTTCTCGACGAAGAGGCAGGAGATGCTCCACACGCGCTGGCTGTCGACGGGCTGAAGGATGCGCGAGCGCTCGAGTGCCGGGTAGGCCTCGCGCGGGGCGACGGCGCACCAACCGATGGGCTTGCCGTCTGTATAGGCGAGGACTCCGGGAGCCGGGTCTTTGCGCGTGAGAGCGCGCAGAGCCTTGCGATTCGCCTCGCCCTTGTTGCGGTTGAACTCGGCGCGGGGAAGGCGCCAGGTCATGCACCAGCAGCCGCCGCACGCGCCGCGCGCACCGAAGAGGGTTTCGACGTCGGCCCAGCGGTCGGCCGTTGCGGGGACGAATTCGAATTTTGGCTTGGCGGAAGGCATCGGCAGTTGCCCGTTGGCGCCTGGCGGTTGGCGACTATCCTGGCCCCAAGAGCCGAAGCAGGAAGAAGAGTACTACGCCGAGGAAGAAGACGAGCGCCATGCGTACGCCGGGTTCGCGGTTGACCTCGGGGACCAGGTCGGTAGCGGCGACGTAGATGGTGACGCCGGCGGAGAGCGGCAAGCCGGCCTTGATCCAGCCAGGTTCAAGGTTGATGGCGAGCACTCCCAGGACAGTGGTCGCGCCCAGGAAGAGCGCCGAGTTCAGGGCAGCGCCACGGCTCTGGCCGCCTGCGAGCATCACGCTGGCGACGGTGAAGCCCTCGGGAATCTTGTGCAGGAAGACCGCGATGAAGAGCACCCAGCCGAGCCACGACGACACCACGAAGCCAGAACCGATGGCGATCCCGTCGAAGAACGTGTGCGTCGCCAGGCCGAGCAGGACGGAGTAGCTGCTGCGTTTGGAGAGGAACTCCTGGTGGTGCGTCTCCTCGCCAAAGTGGAAGTGGGGGACGAGTGTGTGTTCCAGCAGGTGGACGCCGCAGTAGCCGGCGAGGATGAGGATCGGCGCCCAGTGCGCGCTGACCACGAAGGCCTCGGGCAGCATCTCCAGCAGCGCGGCGGAGAGCATAAAGCCGGCGCCGAGGGCGACGAAGTAGCGCAGCGCACGCGCGGAAGGCGAGCGCAGAACGAGAAGGAAGCCGCCAAGGTAGTCGGCAAGGCCGGCGAACAGTCCGAGCGCCAGGGCGATCCAGAAGCGCGACGCGGACAGGGTGATGGATCCCATCACCGCGCTACCCGTTGTGACGAAGGTTCAGCACATCGCCATCCTTGACCGGATTTCCCTGAACAGAAGTCGAACCCGCCTTGGGCTGGGCCATCACCTTGATTTTCATGTCCTTCCAATTCTACCCGCGCATGGTGTGTTCCAAGTCCGAATCTCAAATCTTCGGGCCAGCGGCTTCGCTCCCCAATGAACTATCCTGTAAGAGACAACTCCACGAAGCCAACTCAACCCTCGTATCCGCTCACGGCAACACGCTCGAAGGAAACCGTTCAACATGCCTCTGAATTGTGGAATCGTTGGGCTCCCCAACGTCGGTAAAAGCACCATCTTCAACGCGCTCACCTCCGCCAAGGCGCAGGCCGCCAACTACCCCTTTTGCACCATCGATCCGAATACCGGCGTGGTCACGGTTCCGGACATACGGCTGGAAAAGATCTCGCAGCTGATCAAGCCGAAGTCGCTGGTGCCGACCAGCATGGAGTTCATCGACATCGCCGGTCTGGTCGAAGGCGCATCAAAGGGCGAAGGCCTGGGCAACCAGTTCCTCGGTCACATCCGCTCGACGGATGCGATCCTGCACGTGGTCCGCTGTTTCGCCGATCCCGAGGTCATTCACGTGGCGGGAGGCGTCAATCCCATCCACGATATCGACATCATCAACACCGAGCTTCTGCTGGCCGATCTGGACACGGTTGAGAAGCGCTACGTGAAGGTGGAGAAACTCAACAAGCCTGCCAACGCCGAACAGAAGATCAAGACCGAGTTTGCCATGCTGAGCAAGCTGAAGGAAGCTCTTGAGGGCGGGAAGCCAGCTCGCACAGTCGAGTTTACGGACGAAGAACTGCCCTTCACGCGGGATCTTCATCTGATCACCGCCAAGCCTCAGCTTTACGTTGCCAACGTGGACGAGGAGGGGCTCTCCGGGCACAACCCCTGGGTCGATGCGGTGGAGAAGCGGGCAACTGAGGAGAACTCGCAGGTGGTCCGCATCTGCGGATCGATGGAGGCGGAGATCTCCCAGCTGGAGCCCGCGGAGCGCGATGAATTTCTGAAGGAGATGGGTCTGGAAGAGCCGGGGCTCAACCGCCTCATCCATTCCGCCTACCGCCTGCTGAATCTGATCACTTACTTCACGGCGGGCGTGCAGGAGGTGCGCGCGTGGACGATTGTGCGTGGAACGAAAGCCCCCGGGGCTGCCGGCGTCATCCACTCCGACTTCGAGAAGGGGTTCATCAAGGCCGACTGTTACCACTGCGACGACTTGTTCAAGTACGGCAGCGAGCAGGCGGTCAAGGAGAAGGGCCTGCTGAAGTCCGAAGGCAAGGAGTACGTCGTCAAGGATGGCGACATTCTCTTCTTCAAATTCAACGTCTGAGCGTCAGTAGCTGTAGCTGGGGCGAGAATCGTTCGGACTGCGGGTTTCGTACGCCATCAGGATCACGACGAAGAGACCGAGGAACAGCGCGGTGCCTTCCACCTTCTCCGAGAGCGGGTGGAGACGTTCGAAGTCGACGCGGGCGGGGTTGGTGGCCGGCGCGGCAGTAATGTCTCCGCCAGCCGCGATGCGGTCGCGTTCCATGGCGGGGAGTATGCCGGCCTGCACAACCATGGTCGCGCCGATCATCAGGACGGTGAGAACGATCTGTGCCATCAGCAGCCAGCGGCGGCGTCTCCAGGCGCGCAGCCACACCATGGCGGTTGCGATGAGGAAGATGAAGCCGCAGATTTGTCCCAGGCGGTTGAGTTCGCTGATGGAGTCACCGATGATCTGTGCGAACTGGCGGGTAGTGCCCATGACGCGGAAGGCCGTCGGCGCTTCGACGAAGGCAAAGAAGATGAGGCCGCCGACCCAGACCACCATGGTCAACTGTCGCATGGCACGAAGAATTCCATCCATTCAACCATGCTAGAGCAGTTTGAACAGTTGCCGACGCTCTGGGAGCGAAGAAAATGGATCCGGGGAGATTCCGGCGCTAGACCATGTCGCGGCCGATCAAGCGGCGAATTCTCTCCTTGGTGGGTGGGTGCGTGGAGAAGAGGCTGCCGATGCCGCCGCCAACCAGCGGAGCAATGATAAACAGATGCGCGGTCGAAGGGGACGCCGGTAGCGGCACGCGGCGGGAGTAATCCTCGATCTTCTGCAGCGCGCGGGCCAGCGCGTAGGGATTACCCGTGGTGTGAGCGCCGGTGGCGTCGGCCTCGTACTCTCGCGAGCGGGAGATGGCGAGCTGGATCAGGGTCGCCGCGATGGGCGCGACGATGATCATCAGCAGGGCGCCAAGGCCGCCGCCCTCACGATCGCGACGGTCGCCTCCGCCAAAGCCACCGAAGAGCGACGCCCAATAGCCCATGCGAGCGACGAGTGTGATGGCTCCGGCGAGCGTAGCTGCGATGGAGCTGGTGAGAATATCGCGGTTCTTCACGTGGCCGAGTTCGTGAGCGAGGACGCCTTCCAACTCTTCGTCGGTCAGCAGATTCAGGATGCCGTGCGTGACGGCAACCGAGGCGTGCTCGGGATTGCGGCCGGTGGCGAAGGCGTTAGGCGACTCGGTGGGGATGACGTAGATTTTCGGCATGGGGATGCCGTCTTTTGCGGCCAGTCGCGCGACAACGTCGTAGGCGCGGGGAAGCTGGTCGCGGGTTACCGGCTGCGCGCGGTACATGGAGAGCGCGATCTTGTCCGAATAGAAGTACGCGGTGAAGTTCATCGCGATCGAGATAACGAATGCCAGAACCATGCCGTTGCGACCGCCGACGAGGCCTCCGACGAACATGAGGCCCAGCATCAGGGTAACCAGCAGCAGTGTCGACTTGAAGGTGTTCATAACGTCCGTTTGCCTATCCGGCGGGTGGCCTAAACGCAGCCGTGCCTGCCTTGTCTCATATTAGACGCGGCAGGCACGGTGTGGATGCGGGCTAGGAGACGTCGGTGCGGTTCAGAGCGCGGCGCAGGACGATGTCGAACGCTGCCTTGTGCTCGGCGTACTCTGCCGGACTCAGTTTGCCGGAGAGCCGGTCAGTCTCCAGCTCAAGCAACTCATCCTTCAGCGCTTGCAGCAGCGGAGGAGTGGCACCGGGGACTGGCGCTGGAGCCGCAGCGTACTCCGTCGCGGTTGGAGCAGGGGCGTCGATGGCAGACGGAACCGTTCCGGCAACTTCCGTCTTGGGGCTGTTCTTCAGCATGATGCCGGCTCCGGCCGCCAGGATCAGGCCGAGTCCGCCGAGGATCCACCCCTTGTACTTGGCCCAGGGATCATTGGTGCCCTCGGGGTCTTCGGGCGCTCCAAGGCCGCCGCCTGGGCGGGAACCGCCGGTTGCGGTCTGCGAAGACTGGCCTCCGCCGGCGGATTGTCCACCGCTGGGCTGCGCGGACGACTCGTCGGGCAACTGGCCAGTACCCGCAAGGGTGAACTGCACGGGTTGTCCAATGGCCGGCCGATGCGCGTCGTAACTCTGGGTGTTGGGGTCAGGGCTGATGGGCTGGAAGGCTGTGCCGCCATCAAATTGCATGGTCTTGGGCAGCATCACCGCGAAGTCGCCGGTGGGGACCGACAGCTTGATCGATATGGGGAGCTTGCCGGTGTAGGGCAGCGTGTAGGCGACCTGGAAACGGCTCTCGCCGGGGCGGACAGGGAAGGTGAAGGCGTAGTGGCCGGAAGCCGCATCGATCGGGACAACCTTGGTGTTCGTGGGCAGGCCTCCCGGAGAACTTGCCAGGGACATTTCGACGACGGCGCCCTTCGGCAGATAGAAGTCGAAGGTATTGCCGCCGTACTCCGTGCGCGGCGGAGACGAGGTGTTCTGCACGAAGAAGTTCTCGGTCACGCTGAGGGTTTTGCCGGTTGAGTCTGTCTCAGCGCGCAGCACGAGCGCTTCGCCGGTGATGCCGTCGATCTTCCTGGCCGAGTCGTACACGTCAACGTCCACGCTGGAGGTGCCCGGGGTGACAGTCTTGAAGTACTCCGCGCCTGCATGCGTAATGTGCAGCAGAATCTGGCCGCCATCGGGAGTGGCGACATGGAACGTGCCTTGCGAGTCGGTTGTCACTTTGCCGATCTCATCCATGCTTTTTGCTGTGTCGATAATCGCGACGGTATCGCCCACCGAGGGTTTTCCGGTGGTGCGGTTGGTCACGGTGCCGGTGATGGCCGCGGCGAAGGCGGTAGAGGCGCAGAACAGGACGCAGGAGGAGGACAGGATATGGCGGAACGTTCTCTTCGAAGTAAGCAAGGATTAACGGGTCCAATTCTCAATCGATCGATTGGGGATACGGCTGAACTTTCGCCCAATGTTGGCAGCCGGCGTCAGCCCGAGTTGAGGTGAAAACGTGTTCAGCATAGAGGTCATGTTTCGCGTGTGTCAGGCCCTCGCGCGCCCGCTCTTCATTCCGCGGGACATCAGGAGTTCCATTTCGGCTATCGTGGCCGCCGCTTCGTTTTCGAGAGCCTTGCGCTGGTCGACGTAGTCGGCTTCGGGATACTTGCCGGCCTGGTACTCGAAGTTCAGGTCGCGCAGGTTCTCGTAGATGACGTCCTTGCGCTCGCGCAGGTAGTCGACGCGAGTTTTGTCGGCCTGGACGAATGGGTTCTGCTCCGGCCAGAAGATAAAGGCGAAGCAGCCGAGAAACAATACTGCGATTGCGATCAGGCTCATCAGTACTCCGTTTCGCGGCGAATGCGTTCGCGCAGGGCCGCGTCCTGGGGATTGGATTCAGGTTCAGCGGGGTATGCGCCGATGCCGTTACCGGCGAGCCGTAACGTGCGCCGCTTCCAGAACCACACGATTACGAACGTGCCCGCCGTCGCCAGCAGGAAGACTGCGATCGGAACGATCCAGGCGGCCTTGTCGAAGCCGCCGCGCATGGGGGCGGCGAGGATCGTGGCGCCGTACTTCGCCACAAACCAGTTCTCGACCTGCACATCGGTGCTGGTGCTCGCAATCTGCGCGTGCAGTTCCTCGATCATTCCGGAAGAGTTCGGACAGCCAACGTGGTTGCACTCGAGCAGAATCTGACCGCAGCCGCAGGAGCACATCAACTCGTGCCCGACGCGGTCGTAGCGCGACCGGCCTGCGCCGATCATGACGAACGTAACGATGCACAGCAGGGAAATCTGGACCACTCGCGCCCAGAAGACCGGACCGTGCAAGGATCGGGTGAACTTAGACATGGGGCACCTTCGCCAAAACTCCGGGAGCGGCCAGCGATGAGTTGCCGGCAGGAACCAGGTCCTCCTGGCGCTGACGCACGGCTGTGCGCTCCAGGTTCGGAGCGAGTGCAATAAACGTGCCGGCCACCACGATGACGACACCAATCCAGATCCAGGCGATCAGCGGATTCAGGAAGACCTTGATGATCGGGCGGCCGGTGTCGGGGTTCTTGCCTTCGAAGACGGTGTAGAGATCGAACTGCGCAGTCGAGTGCAACGCGACGATGGTGGAGGATTGCTCGTGATCCGTTCCGGCGAAGTACACGCGCTTCTCCGGCGAGAGCTGCTGGACAAACTTGCCGTTCTTCATCACGTCCAGCACAGCGTAGTCGGTGTCGTATTCAGCCTTCGAGTCCTGCGTGATGCTGCGGCAGACCAACTGATAGGGACCGATCCAGATGGAGTCGCCATAGCCCATCTCAGCCTCGCGCGCCTGGTTGAACGCGCCGCCGGCAATGCCGATGAACATCACCACGATGCCGAAGTGGATGATGTACCCGCCGTAGCGCCGGGTGTTGCGCCGCGCGAGCAGCACGGCGGAGGACAGCAGGTTCTTGCCCGTCTGCGTGCGGACGACCTTGGCGCCGCGGAGGAACTCCTCGATGATGCCCGTGATGACGCCCGCGCCAAGCGTGAAGCAGGTCAGCGAGAAGAACGTCGACTGCATGTCGTCGCCATCGTTCCAGGGATGCAGGCCGCCAATGATCAGCGCTGTGGCCGTAACGGCCATGGCAATGGTCGGCAAAATGAAGTTGCGGCGGATCGAGCGCAACGACGTCGAACGCCACGCCAGCAGAGGCCCAATCCCGGTCAGGAAGAGCAGGAAAAGTCCGATGGGAATGTTGACGCGATTGTAAAAGGGAGCGCCGACGGTGACCTTGGAGCCCTGAACGTACTCACTCAGCACGGGGAAGAGCGTTCCCCAGAGTACGGTGAAGCAGGCGACGAGCAGGATCAGGTTGTTGAACAGGAAGCTCGATTCGCGACTGACCAGCGACTCCAGCTTGTTCTCGGACTTCAGATGATCGCGCTGGAAGAAGAACACGAACAGGCACACCGCAAAGACCAGGGTGATGAAGACGTAGAACCAGGTTCCGATGGCCGACTGCGCAAAAGCATGAACGGAACTGACCGCACCCGATCGGGTGAGCAGCGTGCCCAGGATCGTCAGCATGAAGGTGGAGAAGATGAGCCACACGTTCCAGTTCTTCATCATGCCGCGCTTCTCCTGCATCATGACGGAGTGCAGGAAGGCAGTGCCCGTGAGCCACGGCATCAGTGACGCGTTCTCTACCGGGTCCCAGCCCCAGTAGCCGCCCCAGCCGAGAACGCTGTAGGCCCAATGCGCGCCCATGAAGATGCCGACGGTGAGGAACAGCCACGTCACCATGGTCCAGCGGCGCGTGATGTGGATCCACTTCTCGCCAGGGTAGCGCATGATCAACGCGCCGAGGGCGAAGGCGAAGGGAACTGAGAAGCCAACGTAGCCGAGATAGAGCATCGGAGGATGCATCACCATCTCGGGATACTGCAGTAGCGGATTCAACCCGGCGCCGTCGGCTGCGACCTGGCCAGGCGCGATGGAGAACGGCGGCGCTGCAACACACAACAGCAGCAGGAAGAACACCTGGACGCCGGCCAGAATCGTAGACGCAAACGCTGTCAGGCGAACGTCGACGCGATGGCGCATCCGGAGGACAAATCCATAGGCGCTCAGCAGGAACGCCCACAGGAGCAGCGAGCCTTCCTGTCCGCTCCATAGGGCCGCGAATTTGTAAGCGGGGTTCAGCGCGATATTGCTGTGTGAGCGGATGTACTCGACCGAGAAGTCGTTGGTGAAGGCCGCCCACACCAGCGCAAATGCCGCGCAGCAGAGGACAAAGAAGCTGGCGATTCCCGCTCGCCGGGCTGTCTCGCCGAGGCGGTTCCAGATAGCTTCCGGCCGGTGCGAGATGCGGAGCCCGCTCGGAGAGGCACCCCAGAGCGCCAGTCCGCCGAAAACTAAGTTGTAAACGGTCAGCATCAGGCCCAGGAGCAGACAAAAACTCCCGAATTCGGGCATAGGGTGAGAAGTCATCGCAGAGTCATTCTCGCAGATATGCGGTCACTCTGGCTTGTGATGGACATCACTAAGACTTGGTGGTGCGATCACCGAACAGCGCAGTCAGGCTGCGCCCTTCTGTTCTTCTTCCAACATAAAGCGGAGGTTAGAGAGGAGAAGGTCAGGGGAAAGCGGCTTCAGCAGGAAGCGGACATTCAGTCCGGCGTAGTCTTGCTCCGCCTCTTCCAGGCCACTGATCACCAGCACTGGCATGTGTGGCTGCACCTTACGCAGCTCGCGGACGAACTGTGCGCCGTTCATGCCCGGCATAATGTGGTCGGTGATGACAGCGCTGACGTCCGAGGGGAACTCGTTGCCGCGGAACTGTTCCAGGGCGCGCCCGGGGTTGAGCGCGGCGATGACAAAGTACCCTGCTCGCCGGAGAATGGTCTGGCGAGTTGCTGCCTGAATGGCATTGTCATCCACTAGGAGAATCGTGGCGGCGGTCCGTAGGGTCATTTGCTGGTCATCAAGCTTCATCGAATACACCGGCCGCCTCTACTGGGTCTGGCTGCCGCACCCGGAATGGGCGCCCACAGCGCATTGTGTATTTGGATGCGAACCGTGTCGCCAACGTTTGCCAACGGCTGCACTTATTTTGGGCCGAGTTGCCAGCTTCCTCTTCATGGTTCCCATTCGATGCTGGACTCATCCGTTTCAAACATTTACAGTTGCCCCGAAGACGCTTTCGTCCCCTTATCACCGTTACCTAGACCGTGTCGCCGACAAGGATAGCTCAAAGTGAATCTCACGTATATCGACTGGCTGATCATGCTGGTCTACTTCACCTTCGTTCTGGGGATCGGGTTTGCCCTTAAGCGCTATATGCGCACCTCCAACGACTTCTTTCTGGCCGGACGGTCGATCCCTGCCTGGGTCTGCGGATTAGCGTTCATCTCGGCCAACCTTGGCGCGCAGGAAGTGATCGGCATGGGCGCCTCGGGCGCCAAGTACGGCATCGTCACCAGCCACTTCTACTGGATCGGCGCGATCCCGGCGATGTGTTTCGTGGGCATCTTCATGATGCCGTTCTACTACGGTTCCAAGGCGCGATCGGTGCCGGAGTACCTCCGCCTGCGATTCGATGAAAAGACGCGTGCAGTAAACGCCTTCTCGTTCGCGTTCATGACGGTCATCTCTTCGGGCATCTCGATGTATGCGATGGCCCTGCTCATCCAGACACTGGGCCTGCTGCATGGCATCATTCCGGACCAGTACATCTTTCACGTTTCGGTTGTGATGAGCGCGGTCATCGTGCTTGGATACATCTTCCTCGGCGGCCTGACCAGCGCCATTTACAACGAGGTCCTGCAATTTTTCCTGATCGTCGCCGGCTTCCTTCCGCTGGTCTGGATTGGCCTGCGTAACGTGGGCGGCTGGTCCGGGATCAAAGCGACGCTGCCGGCCACGATGACCCACTCGTGGCGAGGCATGGCCCACGCATCGACCAACACCCTGGGTGTCGAGTGGGTGGGGCTCGCCATGGGGCTTGGCTTTGTGCTCAGCTTTGGATACTGGTGCACGGACTTCCTCGTGATTCAGCGCGCGATGGCCGCCGACTCCGAGATCTCCGCTCGCCGGGTTCCGCTGATTGCCGCCATTCCGAAGATGTTCTTTCCGTTCCTGGTGATCCTTCCGGGTCTGATCGCCATCTCCGCTACCAGCCATATGGCGGGTGCGGGACAGGGAGCGGGCAATGCAGCCACATACTCCACGGTTAACGCCCAAGGCAATCCCATCCCGCTGGATGAGGCTCATCCGCACGGGATCATCCCGGTCAAGGTCGACCCGGTCTCGGGAGCGCCAATTGTCGACAGCAGTGGCAACCCGGTCTATGACTACGACAAGGCCATCCCGGTGATGCTGCTGCACTACTTTCCGACCGGGATCCTCGGGCTTGGGCTGACGGCACTGCTGGCCAGCTTTATGTCGGGAATGGCCGGCAACGTCACCGCGTTCAATACGGTGTGGACCTACGACATTTATCAGGCCTACATCAACAAGAAGGGAACCGACGCTCACTACCTTTGGATGGGCCGCATGTCCACCGTGGGGGGAATCCTGCTGTCTATTGGGGCGGCCTACCTGGCGAGCAGCTTCAATAACATCATGGACGCGCTGCAACTGGTGTTCTCGGTGGTGAACGCGCCGCTGTTTGCCACGTTCCTGCTGGGGATGTTCTGGAAGCGCACTACCGGGCATGGCGCGTTTACCGGCCTGCTGGCAGGAACCGGCGGCGCCTTGATTCACCATGGGCTGACTCTTCCTGCCTCTGCCGTTCCGGGAATTCACGGCGGCTGGATCGCCATCGTTCACCAATACCCCAGCGATATGGCGCAGAACTTCTGGACCGCGATCTTCGCGTTTTCGGTGAATATCGTGGTGACCATCGGCGTCTCGATGATGTCGCGGCCTCGCCCCGAGCCGGAGTTAGTGGGCCTGGTCTACTCGCTGACACCCAAGCCGGTGGAGGGCCATCTGGAGTGGTACGAAAAGCCTTCCACGCTCGCCATTGGCGTACTGGCAATGCTGATCGTTCTGAACCTGGTGTTTGCTTAGGCCGATGTTGACGAAAGAAAGTCAATACCCAATTTCGGCCAGTAGAAACGGGCCAACCTCATGCAACAATGACAATTTAAGAGCTGGATCGGGAAACCGATAACTGGAGCTTTATATGGGACTGGACATTCGCATTCCCCTCGGATTGATCTTCCTGATCATCGGCGGAGTCATGGGCATTTTCGGCATGGTCACGCACGGCGACGCGACGCTCTATGAGAAGTCGCTGGGCGTCGATCTGAACCTCACCTGGGGCGGCATCATGTTTGTCTTCGGCGCCATCATGTTTTATGTAGGCAAGCGCCAGAAGTGGCAGAACGACCCCGTTACCCCGCGCCCCTGGGAGCGCGAATCCAAGGCCACACCACGCCACTAACCTCCTATGCACATCCAATTTTTCATCAACGAAAGAGACTACAAAAGTGCCGCACTGCTTGCGATGCGCAAGCGTTCCAACATCTCCGCGCTGGACTACTACGGCCCGTACGTCGTTGCTGTCATCTGGATTGGCACGAGCATCATTCCAAATCCATTCAATAACTATCTGCAGCAGCCGGCCGATCTGCTGCTGACGCTGGGCGTCATCCCCATCTTCATCGGGGTGCTTGCCCTGCGGCGCAGGACTATGCAGCGCGAGTACAGGAAACTGCGGAACCTGCATCCCCTGCAAGCCGTTGACTTCGATAACAGCGGCCTTCGCAACTCGACGACGGACTCGATCACCCGTACCGACTGGACGGTGTATTCGAAGTACGCCGAGGACAAGGACTCCTTTGTCCTGTTTCACAGCGGCAGCGTGCTGTTCTTTCCGGTCCCGAAGAGCAACATGTCGACTCCGCAGCAGGATGAGCTTCGCAACCTGCTGGAAGCTCACATGCCTCGCGCGTAGGATCAGCCGCCCAACCAGGCTTGCACCAGAAGTTCAGCCGATCGGATGCCGGTCGCGCCGAACGGACCCACCGCAACCAGGTAGACCAGCCACGTCAGGAAGCCTGGGCTGTCCGCCCAGTCGCGCAGGTAACGCCGAGTAGCGCTCTCCGGCGGCTCGGCAAGGTACAGGTACAGCACCATCAGCGTGGCGTCGATGCCCATTGCACCCAACCAGCGAGAGACGTCGTGGCCCAGCGCACAGAGTAGAAGTGGCGAAACAAACAGGAGCCCTGTGCCCGCCGCTCGAACCCGGCCCACTTCCGCGCCTCGCATCGCTCCATGCAACAGGCGCGCCAGCAGCGCAAAGTACGGGGCGGAGAAAAGCAGCGTCACCCCCAGCAGCACCTTGAGTCCGGACGGGCTGTACATCTGGCGCACCAGCACCTCTTGCTGCTGTAGTGTCGAAGCCATCACGTCGTAGACCTGGCGCTGGATCCCGACATCGGTTCGCGCGCTGGCTTCCTGCAGCATGGCATCGGGAGAGACTTTCAGCGTCCCCCAATGCACGACCGCCGCAAACACTCCTGCGACCACCAGCACATGCGCCGCAGCCGCCAGCCACGGCAGCCTCCGTTTGGCGCACAGGTGCCACAGAATTGCGACCACCAGCGGATAGAACATCAGGCTGAAGGCCTCGTGCGCCAACAGCGAAACGCAGCACAGGACACAGCTCGCGGCCGTGGCGACTCCAGGCGTGGCGCGAAGGAAGAGTGCGAGGCAGCCCAGCAGCAGGATGTAGAGCGTGACATCCGGCTGCGCGAAAAGGAAGCCCAGGTGCGGAAGCAGCGCGGGCGCACTGAGCAACGCCGCGGCCAGCCTGCACTCGGACGGCGAGCCAAACAGCATCCCGCGGAAAACGGCGTACGTCAGCCCAAACGCTGCTGCCAGGAAGAGGTATTCGATGGCGAGCAGATGGGTGCGCGGCAGAAACGCCACGCCGGAGAAAAGTTCACCCACCAAGCCGCGCTTCACGAAGCCATGGCGGTAGTTGAGAAAGTAAAGCGCGAATCCGTAGTTGAACGCGATGCCGCCGTAGCTGCTGAACGTGCCGGTTAGCAATGGCGCCCAGGCCAGCAATGGCTGCCGGGCGTGACCCTCCAGGTGAGATTCAGTTGCCATCTACCAGTGAGATGCGCCTGCCGGAAGCTAGCGTCGCACGGGCACGACATACAGCAGCACCGCGATATAGTGTGCAACGCTGCCAGCGAGCACAAAAACATGCCACAGCGCATGGAAGAAGCGCAGGCGGTCGTTCGCGAAGAAGACGACCCCCAGCGTGTAGGCGAGGCCTCCCGCCACCAGCCAGGCCATCCCATGCCACGAGATCGCATGCAGCAGCGGCCGCACTGCGAAGATCACGCACCAACCCATCAGTACATACACCGTTGCCGACGCGGCAGGGAAGCGGCCGATGGCGAGGCTCTTGAACACCACTCCCGCGACGGCCAGCGACCACACCACGCTCAGCAGTGTCCACCCCGCCGCTCCGCGCATGGACACCAGCATGAACGGCGTATAGGTTCCTGCAATCAGCAGGTAGATCGCGGAGTGGTCGAGCACATGAAACACATGCCGCGCCCGCGTCCGCACCAGCGAGTGGTAGAGCGTTGAGCACAGGTACACCAGCACCAGCGTCGTCCCGAAGATGCTGCAACTGACTACCAACCACGCATTCCCTCGCGCTGATACGGCGATCAAATAGATGGCCCCCACGAGCGCAATCGCCGCTCCCACGCCATGCGTAATGGCGTTCGCCAGAATATCGCCGAGCCGGTTTTCACTTTGCACGGTTGCCATCATAGTCCTGCGCACTTCGTTGTCCTTTAGTGGATAAGTCTTCCACCGCCCCTGACTTGCGATAATGGAAGAATGAAGCGCCGCACAATCGGGCACTACGAGTTCCTACGCAAGATCGGAGCGGGAGGCAGCGGGGTCGTGTATCTTGCGACTGACACCCTCCTCCAGCGCCCAGTCGTCCTCAAGTTGCTGAAACGGGGCAGCTTGTCGCTGGACCAGGTGCGTGCCACGCAACTCCGCGAAGCCCGTCTGGCCTCGGCAATCGACCACCCGAACGTCTGCGCCATCTATGAAGTCGGCGAAGCGCCTTCGGACGCTGGTGGCGAGGACGAAGCCTACATCGTCATGCAGTACATCCCCGGCAAGTCCCTGGACAAGGTGATCGCCGAGGGGCCCGCCAGCCTGCAGCTCGCGCTCTCCGCCGGCATTCAGATCGCCGACGGGCTTTCCGCCGCGCACCAGCTTGGCATCTTCCATCGCGATCTGAAGCCTGCGAACGTCATGCTCACGGACGGCGGCCTGATCAAGATTCTCGACTTCGGCCTCGCCCGCCAGCTTAGCCGCGAAGAGGCGGACTTCGATCCCGCTACTCCGGGCAGGCACACGCCTCCGCCCGCCGAGGCCACCTACACAGCCAAAGGCGGCACCATCGCCTACATGGCGCCGGAGCAGTTCGTCACTGGACGGTCGTCGGTGCAGTCCGATGTCTTCGCCCTGGGGCTGATCCTCTACGAGTTGGTCGGTGGACGTCACCCGTTCCATCGGCCCGACGCGCCCGAGTTTCAGACCATCCGTGCCACACAGTTTGCTGATCCGCCCGATCTGCGCGAGATCGTTGCCGACTTGCCCGTCGAACTCGAGTCGGTCATCCTGCGCTGCCTGGAGAAGCAGCCGTCCGCGCGGTTCTCCTCGGCAGCCGACGTCCGCGAAGGGCTTCGCACTGTGATGAAGGCGCTGCAACTCGATTCAGTCGGCATGCCCGGCGACTCCATCTCGCAACTGCCCGCGCAAGGCCGCCTGGAACTCGAGTCGCCCGAGGAAGAGAAGCGCGCTACCGGCATCCTCTCCATGCTGGCGGAGCGTTTCCGCGAGTCGGGCGCGACCGCCACTGCGAAGCAGAACTCCATCGTCGTACTGCCCTTTATCAATTTCGGCAACAGCGTCCCGCTCGACGGCGAGACCGCCCCAGCGCCACTCTACGGTTACGCGCTGGCAGACGCCATCGCCGCGCGGCTGGCTCGCATGACGTCGCTTGTGGTGCGGCCCTCCAGCTCGCTGATGTCGATCCCAGCGCAGCAGCTTGATCCGCTCGCAATCGGGAAGAAGCTGCTGGTGCGGTTTGTGCTCGCGGGCAACTTCATGCGCTCGGATGCCGGCTTCGACCTCAACTGGCAGCTGCTCGACATTCCGTCGCAGTCGGTGCGAGCCGGCGGGTCCATCAATGTCGCCTCGTTCGATCTCATCAGCGTGCAGACCGAGATTTGCAACGAAGTGTTTTCGACGCTGCAGGGGTTCGGCGATCTCGAGAACACTGTCGCCGCCGCGCGCGACACCTCGCCTTCGCCAAGCCCCGATTCGCTGAATCAAGACCTCTCCGAGGAATATCTCGAGGCGCGCGCTGTGCTCTCGTCCTTCATGTCGCGCACCGGTTCACTCGACGATCTGAATCGTGCTCGCGGTCTCTTTGAGAGCGTGATCCGGCAGGATGACGAGTATGCGCCGGCGTGGTCCGGCCTGGGCATTACACATCTGCAATACGCGCGACACGGTCTGGGCGGACAGATGCACGTTCTGGAGGCGCGACGTGCCTTCGACAAGGCCCTGCAACTCGACCCTGGTGGCGTCGAGGCGAATCTTTACCGCGTCTACATGATGCTCTCGCGCGGCGAAAAGGAATCGGCTCGCCACGGCATCGAGCACCTTCTACAGTCTGCCGCGAACGACTGGAACGTCCACCTCGTCGCCGGACTCACGCTGCGCATCGACGGCTTGTATGAGGAAGCGCTCGATCAGTTCAACACTTCGCTGCGCCTGAACCCCTCGAACGCGGCCATCATCTACAACCACCGCGCGCGTGTGTATCAGTATCAGAACCAGCTTGAACTGGCTGGCGATGAGATTGAGAAGGGCCTCACGCTCGAGCCGCGTCAGCCGCTTCTAAGGATCTCGCTCGGCTACCAGCAGATGCGTCTTGGAGATCTCGCTCACGCGGTCGAGACACTGGAAGCCGTCGTCTCCGACGAGGCCTCGCTGCGGATTGTGTTCCCAACCATCGCGCTTTGCTACGTGCAACTCGGTGACCGCGTCAAGGCCGCCAGCTTCATCCTGGAAGAGACGCTGTCCGCGGCAGAGGCCGACGGCGAGATGGCCTACCGGCTTGCGACGTACTTCGCGGTCGATGGCGACGAGTCCGAAGCGCTCCACTGGCTGCGCCGCGCCATCTATCTCGGCAACGAGAATTATCCGTGGTTCACCAAGAATCCAGCGTGGCGCAAGCTCGTCGGCCACAGCGATTTCGAGCGCATCCTCGAGGACCTGAAGAAGTCCTACCGGCGCAACCAGAAAAACTGGAAGCGTCTGCTAGCCCAGGTCCGCGACTAGTCGAGCGTTCACCTGCGCCATAGCAGGCGCGCCGCGCATTTTCACGCTGGACTTAGGCGGAATCGGTGTATCCTTCTCTCGCTCCCCCCGATCCAGGTGTCGAAGAAGGTTGCTGTCTTTTCCACCTACGCTTGCGCTGAGAAAAGGAGAACCGTTGAATCCGATCATCATCATCGCCATCGTCGCCCAGAGCTTTATTTCGAGATCGTCCAGGATGGCCGGTGCGATCGTGGGCTTCATCATCACGACTGGAATCCTGCTATGGGGCCTCACGCTCTACAGCGCCGGGTCGGGAATAATATTCTTCGCCATTCCCCTGTCTGAAGCGGCCTTCATCGTGGTCTGCCTGATTTGGTACGGATTCAATGTGCGGGCATTTCTACGCGCTCGCAAGTTGGCGAGTCCGCCACCCCAACTCGGCGGCCAACTCGAACCGTAGGCACACAAAAAGGCCGCTCGATCGTCCGAGCGGCCACAGAGTGTTTGGATCAAGACAAACTTGTGTGGTTACTCTCCGCCGGTGCTGCCGGATTTCACGGGAGCTGCAGCCGCCGCGCTTATCGGCGTCACGCTCATCGGTTCGGTCAGGCTAAAGATCACGCCCAGGTCCTTCGGCAGTTGCGCCTGGTGGTCCTGCTTCAGCCACACCACAGTGCTGACGCCTGCGCCCACTCCTGCTCCAATGACCGCTCCCGGAAGCCCGCCCAGCATCGCGCCCGCTGCCATACCGCTTCCGGCCGACAGGGAAATCATTGCTGCGGTGCGCTTGCTATGGTCCGTCTTCGAGATTGTGCCTTCGTTATCGACGTTGGTAGAGTCCCATTGATCCGTATCGATGGCCCGGGCGCGGAGTACGTACTGCCCGCCGTCGGGCAAGGTGATCGTGCGCGGCTCCAGGTGAATTGCAGCCGGTCCGCCAATGCGCTTGCCTCCACGCACCCAGGTCACGCGGCCTTCCATCACCGAACCCGGAGGCACAATCACTCTTCCATCGCGCATCACCGGCTCCATCACTTCAGCCGTAAACTTCTCGCCGGCCCTGGTGGTCAGCGTCGAAAGGTCCTCACGCAGTTTGGCCTTCACCAGGGTGCCCTCAGGAATCTCCCCCTGCCGTGACGGTACGTAGGTCACAATGCCATCGTCAGAATTGGCGCTGGGCGAGCTTCCGAGTGGCCGCCGCGGCGAAGCATCGCCCGCAAGGTGCGCATCCGGATCGAAGGCGGCTTCGCTCGCTGCGGCACTGTCCGCAGGACCAGCCTTCTTGGGCCCGGTGTAGGGCACATACGGTCCGTAGACTTCCTGTGTGCTCTGAGTCGCCGGAATTGCCGCTGAGGGCTTTGCTGCCGGGATCACCGGGGCAGGTGGTGCATCCTCCACCGTAATCGGTGCGGAGTCTGGCTGGGACACTCCCGTGCGGATGTCTGCGTTCTGCGCCATCCCTGCTGTTGCGGTCATCATCCAAACCGCCGCACATACTATCCCCGTAAGCGGCAGCACCGCCTCGTCTCGTTTGCCGATTCTCATGGGTATCTCCCCTTCAGGTTTCCTGTCGTTCGCCGGCTGCTCTTGTTCGACGTAACGAACTCGCGAAGCGCGTCGCGCCAGCACTTCTCATGCTTCAGACTAGAGTCGCCACCGTTTCAGTGCGCGAAAATCCCCGACAGGGAATCGAGACAGCTAATAAGTCGCCGAAGCCGGTACACCACCGACTGGCTCAACCGCGTACTCGCTAAAAGGCAAAAGGCAGCCCCTTTTGGGGGCTGCCCGCGTACCTTCCCGGAGTACACCTGCTTCGTAACCCGCGCTTACGTCGTCTCACCCGATGAGAAGACGCGCATTCGGAGTAGCACTTTGGTAATAGCAATCGCGGGGCCAATCGCGAGGGCGAAATCGTTAGGAATTTCCAACCTTCCGCGCCCAAAACCATGCAAAGTGCAATATCTTGCACATTGGGTGAAAGGTTTTTCGCAACCGGGAAAAATACCACCGCCCATGAGTTCGAGTATCGGCCGTCACCAGCCGTTTAACGCACCCCTGCTAGAATCCGATTGGTGAAACCTGCTGTCGAACTCATCACAACCATCCACACCACAGGTGGCTCGGGCGTTCCCGTAGACCGCCGTGCCAAACTCAACGATCGAATGCAGCACCGGATCGTCGCGCAAGCGAACGGCGCCATTCCTGCACCCGATCGACCCAAGAGGAGTCCCATGACCGAGATCGTCTCAATTTCCGCCCGCGAAATCCTCGATTCCCGCGGAAACCCCACCGTCGAAGCCGACGTAACCCTCTCCGGCGGAGCCATGGGCCGCGCCGCGGTTCCGTCGGGCGCTTCCACAGGCGAACACGAAGCTGTCGAACTGCGCGACGGCGATAAGGAGCACTACCTCGGCAAGGGTGTCTTGAAGGCCGTTGAAAATGTCGAATCCATCCTGGCCCCGGAACTGAAGGGTATGGACGCCTCCAACCAGCGGCTGATCGACGCCACCATGATCGGCATCGACGGCACGGAGAACAAGTCCAAGCTCGGCGCCAACGCGATCCTGGCTGTCTCAATGGCCTGCGCCCGTGCCTCCGCCTCCGCCCTCAAACTGCCTCTCTACCGCTACCTCGGCGGTGTCAACGCCTGCATCCTGCCCACGCCCATGATGAACATCCTCAACGGTGGCAGCCACGCCGACTCCAACGTCGACTTCCAGGAATTCATGGTCATGCCCGTCGGGGCCGAGACGTTCTCAGACGCCCTCCGCTGGGGCGCCGAAGTCTTTCACACCCTCAAGGGCGTGCTCAAGAAGAAGGGCTACAACACCGCCGTAGGCGACGAAGGCGGCTTCGCGCCCAGCTTGAAGTCTAACGAGGAAGCTGTTGAATTGATTCTGGATGCGATCGACAAGGCCGGCTACACTCCGGGCGAGCAGATCGTCATCGCGCTCGACCCCGCCTCCAGCGAGTTCTACGACAAAGAGAAGGGCAAGTACATCTTCAAGAAGTCGGACAAGCGCGAACTCAGCTCCACCGAGATGGCCGAGTACTGGGAGTCATGGACCAAGCAGTACCCGATCGTATCGATCGAGGACGGCCTGGCCGAGGACGACTGGGAAGGCTGGAAGGTGCTCACCGACAAGATTGGCCACATTCAGCTCGTCGGCGACGATCTGTTCGTCACCAACACCGAGCGCCTGCAGCAGGGCATCGAGCAGAAGGTCGCCAACTCCATCCTCATCAAGGTCAACCAGATCGGTACCGTGTCGGAGACGCTGGAGGCGATTGAACTCGGACGCCGCTACGGCTATACCTCCATCATCAGCCACCGCTCGGGCGAGACCGAAGACACCTTCATCGCCGACCTGGCGGTAGGGACCGGCGCCGGCCAGATCAAGACCGGCTCGGCCAGCCGCACCGACCGCATTGCCAAGTACAACCAGCTGCTCCGCATCGAGGAAGAGCTCGGCCAGTCCGCCGAATTCCTCGGCATCGAGTCGCTCAACTTCAACGGCTAGTCTGCACAACGGAATCCAGGTGGGTGCCCCATGATCACGCGAGCCGTTCAGGCGAGCGTTATCGTGGGGTTTCTCACTTTTGACCCCCCAATTCGACTAAAATCAGGTCCCAAAACCTTCGATTTCGCCCAAATCGGTGGCCAGCCTGAAAACGCTCCGGCGAATCGATGAGGCTTCGTTCGCAGCGGCCTGGAGGTTATCCCGCTCGGGCGAACCCAACCCGCACATTGCAAGAGAGTTTTAGTAAGGATCCGGCACATTCGCAGGAGTGCGGGTACTAACTTGCCAACATGAATTGTTTTGCGATTCAGTAACGAAAACCCAGGTACTAATCCGTCAACGTGAAATGCTTTGCAGTAAGTACCAACTAGTCAATAGACAAGACTTTGCGAGGTCTTTGCAAAACTCACGCGCTCCACATTTCGCCCGTCAGGCCGCTCAACACTTGCCGCAGGTTTTGGCCCACACCTCGGCGAGTTCCTCTTCCAGCCGCGCGCGCTGCTCACGGAGCGCGATCAGCGCCATCTCGATCTCTGGCGAAGCGGGCGCGGGATCGAGGCCGGTAAGCAGGAATTCCTCACCGTCCAACTCGGCAATCAGCCGCCCTACGCGGTCAAGGTCGGTCTCTTCCGGGTTGGTTGGGTCGGCCATCTCTCTACTCCGCTGCAGGCGCCTTGCCCTGCGGCCTCAGCAGCGGGAACAGGATCACGTCGCGGATCGACTTCGACCCGGTCAGGATCATCGTCAGCCGATCGATGCCGATGCCTTCGCCGGCTGTCGGCGGCAGGCCGTAGCCGAGCGCACGCACGTAGTCGTAGTCGACCTCCGCCATGGCCTCCTCGTCGCCGCGCTTGCGCTCTTCAATCTGCGCCTCGAAGCGCCCGCGCTGGTCGTCGGGATCGTTCAACTCGGAGAAGGCATTGCCCACTTCGAACCCCCCAATGTAGAACTCAAACCGCTCGACCCACTCCGGCTCATCCGGCTTGACCTTCGAAAGCGGCGAAACGGCAAGAGGGAAGTCGTAAATGATTGTCGGCTGCTGGAGATATTCTTCGGCGAGTGTCTCGAAGATTTGAGCAACGATCTTCCCGTTCGACCATCCTGCGGCTGTGACCCGCGTGAACTCCAGTATGGCAAACTTCTTGAGAATGCCAAACCCGAGCTTCGGCGAAATAGCACCGATATCCGGCAGCATCTCCGGATAACCTGGGTTGAGTAGTTGACTCAGGCGTGCCAGAACGTCGCCGGCAGAATTAGATAGTTCTTGCAAAGTGGGAGGATATCCAAATTCTGGTGGCCAGAACTTGATGATGGCTTCCCGCATCGACAGCTTCGTCCACTTGCCGAGATCAATCTCCACGCCATTGAAGTTCGTCAGCGTTGTCCCGTTGACCTCCATCGCGACGTACTTCACCAACTCCTCGGTCAGGTCCATCAAGTCGTGATAGTTCGCGTACGCCTGGTAGAACTCGAGCATCGTGAACTCAGGATTGTGCTGTGTCGAGATGCCCTCATTCCGGAAGTTGCGGTTGATCTCATACACGCGGTCCATCCCGCCCACCACCAGCCGCTTCAGGTACAGTTCCGGTGCAATCCGCAGCTTCAGGTCGAGGTCGAGCGTGTTGTGGTGCGTGGTAAAGGGTCGTGCCGCCGCGCCGCCCGCGATCGTGTGCATCATCGGCGTCTCGACTTCGAGATACCCGCGCTCATCGAAGAAACGCCGCATCGCGCGGAGCACCGCCGCCCGCTTCACGAACACTTCGCGCACGTTGCCGGGACCCTCGGCTTCGCCTTCCGCCTTCGCACCCTGGCCCGTGTTCACGAACAAGTCGACGTACCGCTGCCGGTAGCGCAACTCCGTATCCTCCAGCCCGTGGAATTTATCCGGCAGCGCCAGCATCGCCTTCGCCAGGAACGTGAGCGCCGTAACATGCACGGTCAGCTCGCCCGTCCGCGTCCGCATCAGGAAGCCCCGCACGCCGATGTGGTCGCCCAGGTCGAGCAGCTTATACAGCGCGAAGCCGTCCTCGCCCACATCGTCCTTGCGCACATAGATCTGGATGCGCTGCCCACCCTGCTGCAACTGCGCAAACCCCGCCTTGCCCTGCAGCCGGATTGCCATGATCCGCCCGGCGACTGACACCTCACCCTTATTGCCCTCGAGACGTTGGGCAACCTGTTCCGCAGTCAGTTCCTCGGCGGTCTTCTCGCTGCCGTCGGCCTTCTTGCCCAGAGGCAGCAACTCCGCGACGGTGTGCGTCGAGGTATAGCTGTTCGGGTAAGTTGCAGCGCCGTAGCTCAGCCCCGCCTTCTGGCCAAGCGCGCCGATCTGCCGCAGCTTCTCGCGCCGCTCGTTATACAGTCTCTCTTCAAATTGCGATTCGTACACGTGGACTCCGGTACTGGATAGGGCAGAGATTTGGCCCTGCCGAAAATTGGCGCCGCGACAAGGGGTTTTAGCCCCGGAGATGCAGCGCTGACAATTCAGTATATCGAGCGAACATGGTCTAATGGTCGAGCGATGGCCGAGGAACCCAACAAGAAGAAAGGCGGCGGCCTCCGTGAACTGGTGACGGCCGAGTCGATGATTCAGCTCGCCTTCTCGATTCCAATCGGATGCTTGGTCGGCTGGGCTGTCGGCACGTGGCTCGATCGTCATTTCCACCAGGAATGGATTGCCATCGCTGGCATCGTGCTCGGGGCGATCGGCGGCTTTGTCCAGATCTACCGGACCGCTGCGCGCTTCCTCAAAAACGACCGATGAAGACCTTCGACACCTACACCGATGAAGATTTCAAGCGCACCATCTGGGGCGCGCTGCGCCTGGTAGCCGTAGCCGTGGTGCTGGGAGTGCCACTACTCTGGTGGAAACTGGGCTGGCCCTCCGCCGTGCTGCTCCTGGTCGGAGCGGTCATCTCCGGCTCGGGGCTGTATGAATGGCTGCGCCTGATGACGGCGGTCATGTTGCGCATGGATGCGGGCGGCGAGACGCCCGTTCCGGTCCGTCCGCTGGCCCCCATACTGATCGGATTCTTTCTCCGCCTGGGGCTCGCCGTGGTGCTGCTGTATGTTAGCCTTAGGTATCTGGACGGATCGGTTTACGCATTGGTTGCCGGCCTTGCATTAGGGGTTGCCGCGCTCTCGATTGAAGGCCTCCGCCTTGTCAAAAGCTGGACTGTGTAGCCTTTTCCCGATTACGAGATTTATGCCGAATCAACTGCTCTTTACCCAATTTCTGAATGCCCATTTCGCCGCGCCAGTCGACGCTTTGCTGCGCGCCGTGCATGTTCAGCCGCAGTTTCCCGACGCGCCGATGAGCAACGCGTTCGCAATGGAACTGCTCGTCTTCCTGGTGCTCATTGCCTACTTCCTGATCGTCCGGTTCACGCTGCAGGTAGAAAAGCCGTCGACCTTCCAGCACTTCGCCGAAATGACCCACGAGTTCGTTTCCGACCAGAGCGAATCGATTATCGGCCATGGACATGAGCGCTTCGTCAGCTACCTTACCGCGCTGGGAATGTTCATTCTGCTCGGCAATCTGCTGGGCCTGGTTCCGGGGCTGGAGTCGCCCACCGCGAATGTGGTGGTGCCGCTGGGCTGCGCGCTGGTGACCTTCATCTACTATCACTTCAGCGGCATTCGCGCGAACGGCTTCAGCTACATCAAGCAGTTCCTGGGGCCGGTGTGGTGGCTCTATCCGCTGATGTTGCCCATCGAACTCATCTCGCACTGCGCGCGCGTGCTCTCGCTCACGGTCCGTCTTTACGCGAACATGTTCGCCGGCGACCTGGTAACCCTCGCGTTCTTTTCACTGGTTCCCATTGGCATCCCTCTGATCTTTCTTGGCCTGCACCTCGGCGTTGCCATCGTTCAGGCATATGTGTTCATGCTGCTCTCGACGATTTACCTGTCGCTGGCGGTATCGCACGACCATTGATGCTTCGCATCACTCCGCGCTGAGGCGCGGAGCTACCCAGGTTTTGCCGCGGAGCTTCTCTCCCGCTTCGCGGTACGTTCCAACGCCGTACAGCGTGAGGGTGCCAGCACGGTGAGCATCAACCACCCACTGGCGGCGTACTTTGGGAGAACGGAGTCACACTATGCGTAAACTGCAATATCTCTTTATGACGCTGTCCGCGCTGCTGCTGGCAACCCCGGCGTTCGCACAAGGTGCCGAGACCTCGGCCGCTGCTCAGTGGGTCCCACTGGCCGCCGGTTTGGGCATGGCGCTCGCTGCCGGCCTTTGCGGCCTCGGCCAGGGCAAGGCAACCGCTTCGGCCACCGAAGCTCTCGCCCGCAACCCCGGCGCTCGCCCCGGAATTTTCGTCTTCCTGATTCTCGGTCTGGCCTTCATCGAGTCGCTGGCGCTGTTCACCTTCGTCATCATCTTCCTCAAGGTCAAAGCGTAAGCATCGAACAATACGTTCGATTGCAAAGAGCCTCCCACGCGGAGGCTCTTTGTTTTGTCCGGCGCTTCGTTTGGTGACGCTGTCAGCGGCTTGGTAGACTTCGGACGCGGTCACTTGCACGCTTCAACGCGCTTCCGCAGCGGAGAGAGAATTCGGATGCCTTTGCAATTTCACACCACTCGCCGCAGCGTTCTGGCCGGCATGACGGCGGTTGCCGGAAGTCTTACCCTGGGCCGCACCGCACTGGGAATGCTCGACGCACCCTCCGGCAGGCCGGACGAGTTCCTCAGCGGCAAGTACGGCGGCAAACTGACGCCCTTCCCAATGACGCAGGTGCGTCTGCTCGACGGTCTCCTCAAGACGCAGGCGGAGATCAACCAGACCTACCTCGCGTCGCTGTCCACGGATCGCCTGCTGCACAGCTTTCGCGTGACAGCCGGCATCACGTCCACTGCGACGCCCTACGGTGGCTGGGAGAAGCCCGACTGCGAGTTGCGCGGCCACTTCAATGGCGGGCACTACCTCTCTGCTGTTGCCTTGGCCTATGCGAGTTCCGGGAACGACACGCTGCGCAAGAATGGCGACACCATGGTGGCCGAACTCGCGCGTTGCCAGAAGGCGAACAATAACGGCTTTCTGAGCGCGTATCCCGAGACCTTGTTCGAAACGTTGGCCAAGGGCGGCAAGGTGTGGGCTCCGTTCTACACGTTGCACAAAATCATGGCAGGGCTCGTCGACATGTACGTCCATACTGGCAACGAGCAGGCGCTGCAGACGGCCGAGGACATGGCCGGCTGGGTGCAGGCGTATTTCCAGGGCATCGGCGACGACCAGCGCATGTTCATGTTGCGCACCGAATACGGCGGTATGAATGAAGTGATGGCGAACCTGTACGGGTTGACGGGAAGACAGCGCTTCCTCGACATCGCGCACCTGTTCGAGCAGGCGACATTCCTCGATCCGCTCGCAGCACATCGAGATGACCTGCGCGGTCTGCACGCCAACACGCACGTGCCCAAGGTCATCGGCGCGGCGCGCATGTACGAGCTCACCGGCGATTCACGTTACCGCGACATTGCGCAGTACTTCCTGGAAGAGGTCCTGACCGAACGTTGTTACTGCATCGGCAACACCAGCGTCGGCGAGTCGTGGCGCAGTGATCCCGGCAACCTGAAGGGCAGCCTGGAATATCACGACGCCGAGTGCTGCGTCGCCTACAACCTGATGAAGCTCGAACGCCACGCCTTTAGCTGGACAGGCGACGCGAAGTGGATGGATGCATACGAGCGTCAGCTCTGGAACTGCCGCATGGGTACGCAAAACGACCAAGGCTTGAAGCAGTACTTCTTTCCGCTTGCGGCTGGATACTGGCGTTACTACCACTCCGCGGATGACTCCTTCTGGTGCTGTACCGGCACGGGCGTCGAGGAGTTCGCAAAATTCAACGACACAATTTACTTCCACGACTCCAACAGCGTATGGGTCAACCAGTTCATCGCCTCTGAACTGGATTGGAAAGAGCAGAACTTTGGCCTGCGTCAGGACACCAACTTTCCGGTCGAGCAAGGCACTACGCTACGCATCAAGACGCCTACGCCCCAGAAGCGTACGATTCACATCCGAATCCCAGGATGGACGAACGGCGGTTCGGTGCGCATCAACGGTCGGGAACTCGAAGCGTTTGCCCAGCCCGGCAGCTATCTTTCGCTTACCCGCGAGTGGCGCGACGGCGACAAAATCGAGTTGTCATTGCCCATGAGTCTCCGCTCCGAGCCACTTCTCGGCGATCCGACCCTGCGCGCCGCCTCATATGGGCCGCTGGTGTTGGCGGCGGACCTTGGCCCCGGACCGAAGGGGGATGGTCCCCTAAAGATTAGTCACGGTCGCGGCACAGCTCCGAGCGACACGGAACTCGGCCCGCCAGCAGCTGCTCCCGTCGCACCGGCCGGCGAGGTGACGACATGGCTCGAAGCCGCATCGCCTCGGGATCTTGCTTTCAAGGCGAACGGCAATGTCCCCGTGAAACCAATGTACCGCATCGCCGACGAGAAATACGCCGTCTACTGGAGCACGGAGAAGAAGGCGTGAGCGCGCCCGAGATCAAAACGATCAGCAGCCGCGAAGTCTACCGCAACAAATGGACACGCGTGCGCGAGGATGTGATCGAGCGGGCCAACGGCGAGCGCGGCATCTACGGCGTCGTCGACAAGGATCCCGCCTGCATCATCATCCCCATCGACGCGACGCCCCACGGCGACTTCCTCTACCTCGTCGAGCAATTCCGCTACACCGTCGGCGCGCGTTTCATGGAACTTCCGCAGGGTGGGTGGGAACTCGCCGATGCGGATCCCGAAGAGATGGCCCGCGGCGAACTGCGCGAGGAGACCGGCCTCACCGCAGCGCGCATGACGGTGCTCACCACGCTGCAAATCGGCTACGGCGTAATGAACCAGAAGCACCACGTCTTCCTCGCCGAAGGCCTTACCCAGGGCGACCACAGCCGCGACGCCGAAGAGAGCGATCTCGAAGTCCATCGGGTGCCGGTGGCGGAGTTTGAAGCGATGCTCCTCGACGGGCGCATCGTCGACAATTGTTCCGCCGCAGCCTGGGGAGTCTATCTCCTCTGGCGCGAACGCCAGGGACTGCGCTAGTGTTGTGCGCCGCGCAGATCGGCAAACATTCCAAGTTCCCCATGGCTGTCATTCTGAGCCATCGGCGAAGAATCCGCATTTATGCCGCCACGAGGTTCTTTTCCAACCTCGAATTAAAAGGATGCTATTTCTGACGCACTACTAGCTAACCAGGTGCCCCATCTTGTCCTGCTTGGTCTTCAGGTATTTCTCGAACGTTGGTTCGGGAGAAACCTCGGCGGAGATCCGCTCGGCGACAGTGATACCGACAGCCTCCAACGCCTCGACCTTCTGCGGATTGTTCGTGATCAGCCGCACAGCCTTGACCCCAAGCATCTTCAGGATTGCGGCCGGCAGTTCGTACTCGCGGCAGTCCGCGCGGTAGCCGAGTTCCAGGTTGGCCTCAATCGTATCCAGCCCCTGGTCCTGCAATTCGTACGCCTGCAGCTTGGCCATCAATCCGATCCCGCGGCCTTCCTGGTTCTCGTAGATCACCATGCCTGCGCCGGCGTCCGCAATAGTGGCCAGCGCGAGCTCAAGCTGCTGCCTGCAATCGCACCGCAGCGAATGGAAGACGTCGCCCGTAAGGCACTGCGAATGGATGCGCACAATCGGCGGCTCGGCGTCAGCCTTCGCGATGTCGCCCATCACCAGCAGCACGGCAGACTCGACACGTAGCCGGGGCGCCGGTATCGCGTCGTTGCACGGCTCGGGGTTGGCAACCACTCCTTCGAAGCCCAGAATGCGGAACTGCCCCCAGCGGGTGGGGAAGTCTGCATCGGCGAGCTTGCGAACGATTTCAAAAGGCATAGTTTGATTATACGGTTCGAGCTACAAAGGGTTGGATGTTTGCCGCGCCGGTTGGATGCAGGGCCGTCCGCAATGCGATTACAGTAAGGGGTATGGTGCAAGCATGACGCGCGCGGTGCCGCAGATCTCAGACAGCTTGATCCTGATTACGCTCCTGGTGGAACTGGGCGTCGCGGCCGCTGTGTCGAGTGCGCTGGCACGCTCCACCGTGTTCAAAAAGCTGCTGCTGTTGCCGCACCGCGGCTGGCGCCAGACCCTGGCTCTCCTCGCCTGGGTCTGCGTTCCCCTGACAGCCGGAGTGTGGGTTCGCGTCCGCGTCCCTAACTTCTACGCAGCGGATATCTCGTTTGAAGCGACCATCCTGATGGGCCTGTTGCTAGGGCCGGGGCCGGCTCTCCTGGGGGGAGCCGCACTGTCGCTCCCGGCCGTCTGGCATGGCGAATATTGGACGTTGCCTGTAAACCTCGCGGTCGCCGCCATCGTGAGCGCGTTTGGCCGCTTCACCGATCCCGAAGATATCTGGTCCTTCTCGCCGCTCATCGACCTCAGCCTCTATCGCTGGGTCACGCGCAACCTGCGCAAACCGCAGTTCGACCGTCAGATCCTGCTGTTGGTGCTCATCACCGTGATGCAGTTCGGCACCAGCATGCTCTCCCGCAAGTATCCGCATAAGCTCTTCGCCTTGCACTCGCCGTACTGGCTGGTAGAGATCACGCTCTGCGCCTGCGCTCCGGTGGTCGTCGGAATCCCGCTCAAGATATGGAATGCCATCCGCATGGAGCGCAAGCTGGAAGAGCAGAGCCGCCTGCTGATGGAGGCGCGGCTGGACGCGCTGCAGCGGCAGATCAACCCGCACTTCCTCTTCAACACGCTGAACTCCATCGCCTCTCTGGTGCGGTCGCAGCCGGAGCTGGCGCGCGAGATGATCGTGAAGCTCGCGAACATCCTGCGCGTGCTGCTGAAAAATCGCGAGGCATTCGTTCCGTTCTCCGACGAACTCGCATTCACCGACGACTATCTCGACATCGAGGTCGTTCGCTTCGGCGAGAAGCTGCGCGTGGTGAAAGAGATCGCCGAGGAGACGCTGCCGATCGTGGTTCCCAGCATGCTGCTGCAGCCGCTCATTGAGAACTCCATCAAGCATGGGTTGGAGCCGCGTATCGGCGGCGGCACGGTAACGCTGCGCAGCCGCTTGCTCTCCGACGGACGCCTGCTACTCGAGGTGGAGGACGACGGCATCGGTATGGAGGCTGAGCCCGTCAGCGAGTTCACTGCCACCGCGAGCGAGTCCGTGCTTGCCGGCCTGAACAATGGACCCGGAGGCATCGGCATGCGCAACGTGCGCGAACGCATGGAAGTCCTGTACGGAAATCAAGCCGAGGTGGACGTGATCAGCCGTCCCGGGCGCGGGACCAAGATCACGTTAGTCATGCCGGTGCTGGAAGCGGGCGCCGCTCCGTGGGCTCAGTTCGGCGAGGCGCTCCAGGCTACCTGGGCCGACCTTTCTCGCGTCATCACTCGCGAATAGAACCACCTGATCCACCCCTCATTGCCAATACGACATCTATCGTACTAGGATGGCGACAGGCCGCAGGAGACTGTGCGTCCACCGTCTGCCGTTGAGGAGAATCCATGCGCTGGCTGCCCGTCCTGCTGCTGTTGTCCTTCGCTGGTGTGGCCGCTGCGCAGGCTGCACCTCAGGCTCAGCCGCCGCAACCTGCCTCGCAAGCTGCTCCCGCACCCGCATCTCAACCGGCGCTACAGCTCTCGCCCCAGGCAGCCTACGACCTCGCTGCGCACCCGCTCGACATCACCCGCCGCCCCGTGGAGAACTGGTCCGAGGTCGAGCAGGCCGCATTGAAAGTCGCCACCGGCCAGGCGAAGAATGAGTGTCTCGCGCGCACGCCGTACCAGTTCACCGGCGAAGACCTGCTCGCCTACGCGCGTCTCTGCGCCTTCGCCCAGCAATGGGAGCCAGTTCAACAGGCCGCGACCAGCTACCTCATCGCCCAGAAACTTGCGACGCCGGCCGAGCAGGCAACGGGCTTCCCCAATCTCGCCATGGCATTCGACTACGAGATCCAGGCCAGCCTGCACCTTGGCAATCACAACAATGCCTTCGGCACTGCGCAGACCATGCTTCGCACCGTGCCCTACGACGACGTAACCTCCGAAGCAACCAACGCTGTCGTCCGGTACGTGCAGCTCATTCAGACGGATCAGGCGATCTCGCTGCTGCAGCAGCGCCAGCCGCTGTTGCTCGCGTTGCTCAAAGCGGGCGCCGCACCCGGCCCGGCCCCAGCCGCGAGCCTGCATCCGCCGCTCAATATCCACGAGCTCTATGCAGACGCGATCGACCTTCCGTCGATGCAGCAGTTCGCCAATCGTCCGAAGGATGCAGCCGACTCATTCGCCGAGCTCGAAGCCGCATTGCCCGCCGCCATGTCGCCCGACGACACCATCATGACCCGCGGCCTGCGCCGGCAATATCTTCTACTGGGAGCGCACATGCCCCCGCTCAACGCCTCTGCCTTGCTGCTGCAAGCGCCATTCACCGTCCCGCGCGATCTGAATACGCGCTTCGGAACGGCCAGCGTTTTCCTGCTATTCCCCAACTGGTGTGCCCAGTGCGTTCGCATGGGATCGCAATTCTTCGCCACAGCGTCGGCCAGACTCGCGCCCAACTACGTGCATTTCTATGGACTGCTGGCGCAGGACGACCCGGGATTGCCGATTACGAAGCCTACACCGAAGCCAGCGGCAAAGGCCGTGGCCGGGGCAAGGTTCGCAAAGCCGGAAGCGGTCGCCGGAGGCACTCTGCACGTCGATGTACAGATCACCGCGGCACCGAACCCAGCTGTAATGCTCATGGGGACACCTACCCTTGTAGTCCCGCCTGCAACGCTGGACACCTTCGTCGCCGCCGACTTTCCGTTGATCATCGCAACCGACTTTCGCGGCATCATCCGATACATCCGGCCGGCTCCGGATAACGCGCTGGTTCGAGACGCGCTTGTCGATCAACTTGCGGACCGAATCATCCAGCAATGGCCCGGACTGGAACGGGATATACGATAATAGTCGTTGACATACGAGGCACGTCGTACTATGGTGATGTCGATGGGGTGGCGAATGGAGAAACCTGAGGCGATCCAGACTCCGGATGTGGCGAAACCAACGCCGACGGTGCGCGCCGGGGCCTCGTCCTCTCTGAGCGTTGGTGATGTGCTGCGGAAGGAGGAGGGCGTCTTCGCCTCGTTGTGCGGCAACCTGCGCGATGTGTTCTTCCCGGTAAAGTTGCCGCCGCTGCATCTTGAGTCGAAACCGATCCCAGTGGTCGACCGGATGGAGATGCACCAGGACCCGAAGGCCACGGCGTCCGCGATCCTGATCTATGCCGTTCTCACTCTGCTGTTCGTGTTCTGGGGTGCGCGCAAGATCCAGCAGTTCCAGGCGCAGAAGACCCTCCAAATCATAGCGCTGACGGTTCCTCCTCCAATCGCCCCGATCAAAAGCACGATGGCTGGCGGAGGTGGGCAGCGCGGCCAGACCCCGGTGACCATGGGCCACTTGCCCCGGTTCGCTGAAACGCAGATTACCCCGCCCAAGGTCCCGCCGCTCGAGCAGCCAAAGATCCCCATGCCGGACCCGACCATCGAGGTACAGAAAGACCTGAAGATGGCCAGCAACACCATGCCGAACATCGGCCTGCCTACCTCGCCCGTGGTCGGGACGTCGATGGGCAGCGGAACCGGCTCGGGACTGGGCTCAGGCAATGGCTCCGGCCTGGGTTCTGGTTCAGGTGGAAACTATGGCGGCGGTCTGCGCAGGGTCGGCGGAGGAGTTTCGATGCCGGTGGTCCTTCAAAAGGTCGATCCGGAGTTTTCCGAGGAGGCACGCGAGGCCAAGTTTATGGGGACCGTGCTGGTCGCGCTGATTGTGGATCAGAACGGAAAACCTCAGAACGTCCATTTGATTCGTGGTGCCGGCAAGGGGCTGGATGAAAGGGCAATCGCCGCGATCCAGCAGTACCGCTTTAGGCCAGCGATGGAAAACGGCAAGCCTGTTGCCGTTGCATTGAACTATGAAGTAGCGTTTCAGATTGAATAAGAAGCATTGAGTCCTGGATTGGTCAATGCGCGAGGCGATCAAGGTGTCCAACATAAAAAGACGAGACAAGAACCCCGAACCTGTCCAACTTCCAACTGAGGCCGAGCTGGAAATTCTCAACATCCTCTGGGCGCGCGGGCCCAGTACCGTTCGCGATGTCCACACCGCCAGCAGCAAAGACACCGGCTACACTACCGTGCTCAAACAGATGCAGGTAATGGTGGAAAAAGGCCTGCTGGAACGCAGCGAGCGCTTCCGCTCGCACGTGTACGAACCAGTCGCGGAGAAGCAGCAGACACAGCAGCGTCTCGCGAGAAACCTGGTGCAACGCGCCTTCGACGGCTCGGCGAAGAACCTGGTCCTCGGAGCGCTCTCGTCGCAGAAAGTATCGGCAAAAGAACTAGCGGAAATTCGGGTCATGCTGGATGAATTCGAGAAGAGGTAGCTATGACTGTGCTGATGGGGCTTTCCGGGCATCCGCTGGTTCACGCACTCGGCTGGACGCTGCTTCACTTCGTTTGGCAGGGCGCTGCGGTCGCAGGCCTGCTGTGGTGCGGACTTGCGTTGTTCAGCGGCCGGTCGTCGCAGGCGCGGTATGCAGCCTCCTGCTTCGCGCTGGTGCTGCTGGTCGCGCTGCCGATCATCACGTGCGCGCGCATTGCCGCAGCCGACTACCGCATGCGATCCGAAGTCGCCGGCGCCGCCTCACTCATTGATCCCAGCCTGCTGCTGCAGGTCACCGCAGGTGACCTCGCTCAGTCCTGGACTGTGCGCACAGCCGTAGCGCTGGATCACGCCTTGCCGTGGTTGTTGACGGCCTGGTTCGCCGGCGTCGTCTTCTTTGTAGCGCGCCTGAACTTCGGCCTCCTGGTTGCACGGCGCTTGAAGTACGCAGGCACTGAGACCCCGCCGGACGAGCTCCTGCACGCGTTCGAGGTGCTTCGAGTCCGCCTTGGAGTTGCGCGTGCGGTCCACCTGCTCCACTCGGCCCGCGTCCAGGTCCCGACCGTCATCGGCTGGCTGCGGCCCGTAATTCTGATTCCCGCAAGCTGTCTCACAGGCCTGTCCACGGAGCAGATCGAGGCGATCTTCTGTCACGAACTCGCGCATGTCCGTCGTCACGACTACCTGGTCAGCGTCTTCCAGTCGGTCATCGAAACCCTTCTTTTCTATCACCCCGCCGTCTGGTGGGTGTCGAAGCAAGTCCGTCGCGAGCGCGAGTGCTGCTGCGATGATGTTGCCCTCACGCTGGGCGGCGACGTCCTCGCATACGCCAAAGCCCTGTCGTATCTCGAAGAGCGCCGGGCATCATTCCCTGAGTTTGTGCTGGGCGCAAATGGAGGAGTCCTCACCATGCGAATCAAGCGAATCCTTGGCTTCAAAGAGAACACGGCAGCGTCGCAGTTTGCAGCCCTTACCGTGCTGGCCGCCTTGCTTGCAATTGCAGGCTCATACGTCGTCGCAACCGCGCGGGCGCAGTCCAGGATGGCCCACGCGGCAATCCCTGCCGTCGACCCGCAGACCCATGCGGAAGTGGCCAGCGTCATCACACCGGCTCGCGCCGCAGATCTCGCTCGCGAAGAGGACTCAGCCGCGGCGAGCCCACAGGCCCAGTCTCTTCCACCCGCATATAGCCAATGGGTCAGCCAGGACGTCGCGTACATCATCACGCCGGAAGAACGAGCACAGTTCCTCACGTTGACGAGCAACGAGCAGCGCGATGCGTTCATTGAGAACTTCTGGGCAAGGCGCAACCCTGCCGGCGCGGCGCCAAACAGCTTCCGCGAAGAGCACTACGCCCGCGTGGCGTATGCGAACCAGCACTTCGCAGATGGCCGTCCCGGTTGGCAGACCAGCCGCGGTCGCACCTACATTGTGCTCGGCAAGCCGTATGCGATTGACTCTCATCCCGGCGGCGACCCCGTCACGCGCACGGCGCCGTTCGAAGTCTGGCGCTATCAAACCGCTGGCGCTGCGGGGCAACAGGTCGACATCAAGTTCGTGGCCGACGGACCATTCGGACGATACCGTCTCGTATCCCCGGACTCCGCTCCAGCCGCAGTCCTGCGGCCGTCACCGCCTGTCTCTGCCTCCAACCTGCCCGCGCAGGTCAGGCCCGCCTCTACGTCCAGCCCTGTTCTCTCGCGGGTAGCTCTGAGCAAGACCCATCCGGCGGACGATAGCGCAGCCAACTACAACCCGCCCGCGGACGCTTTACCGGCGCACGCTACCGCGGACCCGGTGCGCGTCGCGGGTTCGGTGGCAGCCGGAATGGTGATCTCAAGGATCAACCCCATCTATCCCGAGGAGGCCAAGGCAGCAGGTGTGCAAGGATCGGTAATTCTGAAAGCAGTCGTCTCGAAGGCGGGCACCGTCGACTCCCTTCAAGTCGTTAGCGGACCGCCCGCACTCACCACCAGCGCGATCGACGCGGTCAAGCGCTGGAAATACTCGCCCTATCTGCTGAACGGCCAGCCTACTGATGTCCAAACCACGATCGCGGTCAACTACACTCTCGATGACGCCGGCCGGTCCAATGGCCCGGGTTCGCAAGACACGGCTGCGGATCTTACGCCGCGAAAGATTGGCGGCAATGTATCTGCCCCTATGGTCATCTACCAGGTCGACCCTGAATACACGCCGGAAGCGAGAAACGCCAGATTCGGCGGCGTTGTGCTGGTGAACCTCGTTGTGGACCAGCAGGGTGTGCCCCAGAACGTCCACGTCCTGCGTAGCCTGGGCATGGGGCTGGACGCGAAGGCATTGGAAGCAGTGAAGCAATACCGGTTCCGGCCGGCCATGGAAGATGGAAAGCCAGTGCCCGTGCAATTGAATATCGAGGTCAACTTCCAGATCTTCCGGGACCCGGATGCAAGTTCGAGCACGGCAGCGCCCTTTCATCTGCGCATGTCCACGCCGGTTCTGGTAGCCCGGCTCGAGCCCCTCGCGTTCCCATTCCCACAAACGCTGGCGTTGAAGCCAATATTGCTCCAGATGGCTCAGCAGAATTCCGCTGGCCTATACGTTGCCAGGGCCCAGGCGGCACCAGCCCAATCGCAGGCCCTACCCGAACTGGCCACGCCGCAATACGGCCTGACCGATGAGCAGCGGAAGCAACTGGAGTCCAACCTGGACGCTGCCAAACGCGCAACCGCTGAGGCCGCCAGGCGCCTCAACTCCCCTGAATTCCGCAAGCAGATGGAGAATGCAGAGCGGCCGGCCGCCGACGCGAAGACGCGGCTGAATTCTCCCGAGTTCCGCAAGCAGATGGAAGATGCGAAGCGGCAGGCGATGGAGGCCGCAAACCGCATCAACACTCCCGAGTTCCACCAGCAGATGGAAGAGGCTCAAAAGCGAGCCCTGGCTGCGGCAAAAGAGCTGAACAGCGCGGACCTCAGGAGGATGCTGGATAACGCGAGGTTTCAACTCGACCTGCACCAGAGTGGTGTCGATACCAGCGAATTCCACAAAGAGATGGAAGACATCCGCCGGCAAATCAGCGCGGCCGCAGAAGAGTTGCGCGAGGCCCGCGATCTGGCGAATCCGCCCGAGAAGAAGTAACGCTCGCGGTTCACCAGACTCGCTTCGGTCTTACGAGGCCGCAACCGCTGGATCCGCGCGCTCCAGCACCCGCTCGTAGTACTGCTCATACAGCGGAATAATTCGGGACGCACAAAAGCGGTCGCTCGCCGTCTTGCGCGCGGTAGCTGCCATCGAGAGCAACCGGCCCTCATCGCTCAGCAGCGTAACCGCTGCGCTGGCCATCGCCTCCACATCGCCGAGAGGGAACAGCAGGCCGTTCACTCCATCGTCGATCAACTCCGGCACGCCACCCACGCGCGTCGCAATCGTGGGCACGGAGCACGCCATCGCCTCCAGAGCTGCCAAACCGAACGACTCCATCTCCGACGGCATGATCATCAGATCGGCCAGCGGCAGTAGCTCGTTGACGTTGTCCTGCTTGCCCAGGAAGTGGATGCGATCGTGCACACCCAGGCTCACCGCCAGATGTTCCGCCGCAGAGCGGTCTGGCCCATCGCCAATCATCATCAGCCGCGCGGGGATCGCCTTCGCCACTCGAGCGAACACCTCCACCACATCCAGCACGCGCTTCACCGGGCGAAAGTTGGACAGGTGCACCAGCAGCTTCTCGTCCTTCGCCGCGTAGCGTGGCCGCATCGCCGCCACCTTGGTCGGGCTGCGGACGTACACATCGCAGTTCACAAAGTTGCGAATCACCTCGATTTCGCCCTTAATCCCGAACGCCTCCCGCGTGCGGTCGCGCAGATACGACGAGATGGCGGTCACCCCGTCCGATTGCTCGATCCCAAACTGCGTAATCGGGAGATACGACCGGTCGAGTCCCACCAGGGTAATGTCCGTTCCGTGGAGCGTCGTGATGATCGGCAGATAGCGCCTCCGCTCCGCCTGCTGCTGCGTCTCGATCATCTGCCGGGCCAGCAGTGCAGAGATGGAGTGAGGAATCGCATAGTGCACGTGCAGCAGGTCGAGCGAGTAGATTTCGGCCACCTCCGCCATGCGCGTGGCCAGGGCCAGGTCGTACGGCGGATGCTCGAACAGCGGGTAGTGGTAGAGATCCACCTCGTGGAAATGGATATTCGCCTCGCGCCCATTCAGCCGGAACGGCGGCGAGGACGTGATGAAGTGGATCTCGTGGCCGCGGGCCGCCAGCTCGATACCAAGTTCCGTGGCGACTACGCCGCTGCCGCCGTACGTGGGATAGCAGGTGATGCCGATCTTTCGTCTGGGAGTCATCAGGTCTTTGGATGTTTGGAGTAGGGAAGAAGAAGCACCCGCCACCTACGATGTTACTCCCGCCGCATGACACGAGGGTGTACGACGCCGCCACAAAGGCAGCGAAAGTCTTCTGACTGAGACTGGAGTGTGAGGGATCGAGGTCGCGGAATGGTGCGCCACAGCGGTGCGTCACCGCCGGTATATCACGGGAGCCGCCGGTCGTTGCGTCCGGCTGCGGCGCGCGTTAAACGGTGCTCCCGTTGGCCTCCGGCCGTTGCGTGGAAAGCACCGCGAGAACAATCAAAGGAGGGCACACAGTCTGCGTTCCGTAGCCGGAGCAAACACCCTTGCAGTGTGGATTCGTTGCGGCACAGGAACTGGTTGCGGTAGCAGATTGCATTTGTCACCCCCAGGATGCAGTCTGGCAGGACACGGCAAACGGGTCTGTGTCCGCCGTCACACTCCCAACGACACCCTAAATCAGCGAATTACGCTACCGCCGGGCCCCTGTGTGCACCGCGTTGGCCTGCGAAGCAAACGCCATGGTCAACACCGGACAATTCGCTTCCGTGATGATCCGGTAGGTGATGTGCTCGGGCACATGCGACGCCAGCAGAGACGCCTGCCGCACCCCCAGAACGATCATCTTCGCATGGTGTTCGCGGGCGTAGTCCACCACCGCATACGAGATCTCACTGCCAAAGGTGGTCGCACAGGTGGGCGGCGCAATCACCACGCCACTTTCCGCTGCGAGCTGCTGCAAAGCTTCCGACATAATCGCCGGCACAATCTCGCTCTGCGAGCCGGCCTCCAGCGTGCGCGGAAGCACATGCAGGCAGTGCAGCGGCGACCCGCTCAAATTAGCGAAGCACGCAGCATAGCGAATCGCCCGAATCGTCGTGAAATCGAAGTCGGTGGCAAAGATAATCGGCCCATCCGGCTGGCTGGCCTTGGTGCAGGTGCCCACCCGGGGACCAACCGTCAGCACGGCGCACGGCGCCTTGCGCAGCACCGCCTCCGCGGTCGAGCCGAAGACCAGCCGCTCAAATCCGTGCAGGGCGTTCGTTCCCAGCACCGCCAGATCGATCCCTCGCTCGGGGATGAGGTCCAGGATCACCGAAGGAGCGCTGCCCGTTACCAGGATCGTCTCGCAGGCGACTCCAACTCGCTCGGCCTGCTGGCGCATCTCCTCCAGCGACTTGCCGCATTGCTCGCGCTGACTCTGCAGTTCCAGCAACAGCCCGCCCGTCTCCGGAGGAGCCGTTTCTGCGTATTCGAACACATGCAGAATTACCAGGCTCGCGCCCACCGCGGCGCAGGTTTCCAGGCCAGTGCGGAAAGCTGCCTGCGACGCAGCAGAAAAATCGGTCGCCACAAGAAGGCGCTGGAAAGAAGGCAAAGAATCGGTCGCGGGTGTTGGCATGGAAAGGGTATCTCGTTTCTGATACGCGACGGAAAAGTCGAGGCCGTTCGGGACGTTCGGAACAATGCCTCCGGACTGCGCGGTGTTCGAGCTAGGCGCGAGCATAGGCGCCCCTCTCTCTGAATTGCTCGACCGGGTACAGGCCCATTGGAACCGCGTTACTGATGACAAACTCCATTGCAGGTGCCGGCTTGGTGTTGCTGTGAACCATAAGCCACCTCGTCACACCTGAAGCTTAAGTGCTTCCGTAGCACAAATCTGTGATAGGGGTCACGCCTGTTCGAGACAGTGGAACGTCCGCGCCCACACGCACTTCCGGCTTCGGACTCAAGCCGAAATCCGCTCCAGCCGTTCCGGCGAAAGAATGTGGATCGAGACGCCATGCATCTTGATCAACTTCTCTCTCTTGAACCGTCCCAGCATGCGAGTCATCGTCTCGCGCGAGCAGCCAACCAGATTCGCCAGCTCCTCATGCGTCAGCGCCATGGTCAGCCGCATCTCTGCTTTGCCACAGGATTCCGCGCGTCCCCAGTCGAGCAGCACGCCCGCCAACCGGCCAGCGGTCGAACCCGACAGCGCCAACCGGCGCGCATCGAAGAACGCCGCCTTGTACTCCTCGGAGAGCGCCTTGGCCGCGTGCAGGCTCGCCTGCCCATGCTTCTTCAGAAACGCAAGGAACTCCTCGCGCCGGATGCTCTTGATCTCGGCCGGTTGCACCGTCTCGGCGGTCACCTCGTACTTTGATCCCGAAATTACCGCACCCAGTCCGAGAACGTCGCCCGGCATCGCAATCTTCAGAATCAGTGTCCGTCCTTCTCGCGAAGTGCACGACAACTTTACCTGGCCCGAGCAGATCACAAACACGCCTTGGCTCGGAGCATTTTCCTGAAACAGTTTGGCCCCGCGCGGCAGCGTCGAATGTGCGCCGATCGTTTCAAACTCTTCCAGAGCTTCGGAGCCCATCGCGCAGAACATGCGCAGGGAACGGA
Organism: Acidobacteriaceae bacterium; assembly: GCA_036498865.1. Taxonomy (GTDB): domain Bacteria; phylum Acidobacteriota; class Terriglobia; order Terriglobales; family Acidobacteriaceae; genus Edaphobacter. The sequence continues at coordinate 63,223 of DASYEU010000074.1, forward strand.
AATCGCAGTTGCCACATTGACGCACGGGACGAGAAAGGGAGGACTGGGGCATATTAGGAACGACCTCCGCGCCATAAGCTGCTCGTGGACGCCGGTGTGACAAATCGCGTTGGTTGCTTGCCCGCCGGATCAATCTCCAGCGACGGGTCTAACTTACGGTCATAACAGGACATGTTGCCTCCGCGAGCAGGTCGGGAGTAAGCCCATGCTCGATATGGGTGAGCCAGAACGATGCGTTGCGCGCGCCAAGCACGATCAGGTCGGCGTTGACCCGGTTGGCAAGCTTCAAAATGCCTTCAGCCGCATCCCCGTGCTCAACCACGGTCTCCGGACTGCACCACTCATAGGTCGACTCCGGAATCAGCTTGGCCAGCGCAGCCTTGAACGGAGCATCCAGAGCTTTTCTCTGCTCCGGTGCGGCTTCGGCTCCAGCTACATAGCAGAAGTAAATTCGGGCGCCGCTATCCTGCGCAAACGACAACGCAAAGACCGCCGCCTTGGCCGCTTCCGCGGAAAAATCCGTCGCGTACACAATCGTGCGGAACACCAGAGGGCCCGCCTCCGGCTGTCTTGCATGAGGCCCAACAGTCAGCACCGGACAGGGCGAGTTCCGGATCAGTTCCTCCGCCGTGGAGCCAACCAGCAGCCGCTCCAATCCCCACTTCGAATGCGTCCCCGCTACGATCAGGTCGGTGTCGTGCTCCCGCGCCAGGTCGAGCAGGGCGAGATGCGGCCGATGTCCTTCCGGCAACGACGTCCGCGCTTCCACTCCTGCGGCCGTAAATTCACTCTCCAGCCGCTGCAGGCTCTCGGAGCTGATGTGCTGCCGCTCTTTTACCGGCAGCCCCAGGATCGCTTCCATATACGACGTAACCACCGACGGATCGAACACATGCGCGATCTCGACGTTGGAACGGAAGTTCAGCGCCAGCCCCTTTGCATACGAGGCCGCGACGTCCGACGCAGACGAGAAATCGGACGCCAGAAGAATGTTCTTGACCGAGACGGAAACACGTTGAAGAACCGGCATGGTGCACCTCGAACATTGAGCGAATACCGCAGGCTCAATGCTGGCCACTGGATCTGGCCTGCACCTCATTAGAGCGCCCGTTTCAGGACGTTGTCCGTGACGTACGTCACAGCGGTCGAGAGAGCTATTGACTTAGATCGTGTGAGATCCCGGTCCCTTACCGCCCGGCGCAGCTAGACGCTGGCCAGTTCCGACTCCGAAGCCATGGCCCGGATCGACTCCGTAAACGGCGCACGCAGAACACCGCGCTCCGTAATGATCGCCGTGATGTTCTTCGCCGGCGTCACGTCGAAAGCGGGATTTTCGATGCTCACTCCATGCGGGGTCACCTGCACGCCGTTCACGTGCGTCACCTCGCGCGCCGCCCGCTGCTCAATCGGAATCAGATCCCCCGAAGCCGTCTCCAGGTCGATCGTATTGAACGGAGCCGCCACGTAAAACGGAATCCCGTGCTCCTTCGCCAGGATCGACACCGAATATGTCCCAATCTTGTTCGCCGTATCTCCATTCGCCGCAATGCGGTCCGCACCCACAATCACCGCCTGGATCCGTCCCTTCGACATGAAGTAGCCGCTCATGTTGTCGCAGATCAGCGTCGTCGGAATGTTGTCCTTCACCAGCTCCCACGCCGTCAGCCGAGTCCCCTGGTTGAACGGCCGCGTCTCGTCGGCAAACACATCGATCTTTTGCCCGCGCTCCACCGCCGCCCGAATCACTCCCAACGCCGACCCGTACCCGCACGCCGCCAGCGCGCCCGCATTGCAGTGCGTCAGCACCGTGCCCTCTTGCGGCAACAGAGCCGCGCCAAACGCGCCCAGCTTACGCAGGTTGGCAATGTCCTCGTCGTACAACCGCCGCGCCAGCGCCACCACGGCCGTCTTGATCTCCGCAATCGGCGTATTCTTCGCCGCCAGCGCCGTATACAGATCGCGAATCTGCGCGATCCCCCAGAACAAATTCACCGCGGTAGGCCGCGTCTCGGCCAACGTCCTGCAGATGACGTCGACCTCGGCCGTCAGCTCCGGCAGCGTCGTCGCCTTCGAGCGCTCAATCCCCAGCGCCACGCCCATCGCCGCCGAAACGCCGATCGCCATCGCCCCGCGGACGATCATGTCCTTGATCACAGTCGCGACCTGCGTGTAATCGGTCGCAAGCACATACGTCTCCTCAAAAGGGAGCTTGGTCTGGTCAAGGAAATTTACGCCTTCAGGGAGCCATTCAAGGGTAGGAATCATGTATTTCTAGTTTACCTCGTACGGTCTGGCGGAAAAACCACTCACCATTGCCGCGGTCTTCGTCCATCCATTACACCTGTATCTCGGCCCCGCTTCCCGAACACCCTGGACTTGATGCATCATGATCCGTCGGGCCTGATCGCTCCTGCTTACAACCTTGTTCCGGCAGCCTTTAACGCTGAATCTCTTTCCTTGTCGAGACCTGATGAAGATATTCTGCCTTTCCGCCGCCCTCCTTTTCGCCGTCACCTCAGCCGCGCAGTCCCCAGTGCCCGCAAAAGATGCCGCACCGGCTGCTCCCCTCGTGGTCGATATCCACTCGGCTCCGTACCATGCCGGCATCTATTACTCCTCCAACATCAGCAATCAGCGCTACGATCTGCGCAACGCGAACATGCTCGACCTGATCGCGGCTGCGTACGATCGCGAGCGCGACGACGCAACCATCATCGGAGGGCCCAACTGGATCGAGCTCGACCGGTTTGACCTCGCCGCAAAGATCGATTCGCTCAGGGCCCCAAAGTCCAACCCTGTGATGAATGCAAGTGGAGCCTCGGCCGATGCAAACCCGATGGCACATGAGACGAATCCGATGGACCTGGTCCGCCCGGTGCTCAAGGAGGTGCTGACCCAGCGCTTTCACCTCACCTTTCATACCGAGGACAGGCCGCTGCCGGGCTTCTTGCTCACCGTGTCCAAGGGCGGCCTCAAGATGACCGAGACAAAGCAGCCCTCCGACTCGCCCAATTGCCACTCCGCACAGGACAAAGACACGCCCGGCCAATACTCCATCAGCTGCACCTCCATGTCCATGGCCCAATTCCTGACCTACTACGGAGGCATCTATCAGCATGCCGTGATCGACAAGACGGGATTGACGAAGTCATACGACTTCACTTTCAAGTTGAAACTGACCGACTTCCGCACTCGGGACGAGTACGTGCGCGCCTATACCGAAGTGTTCCGCGATCAACTCGGCCTGCTCGTGACTGCCGGCGACGTGCCGCAGCCGGCCATGGTCATCGACAAGGTGGATCGCACCCCCACACCGAATGCCCCGGACATCGCCAAGGCAATTCCCCCATTGCCCGACCTGGAGTTCGAGGTTGCCAGCATTCGGCCCTCCGCCGACGGCGACCCGCAGGGGATGATTCGGCCCACCGGCTCGCAGATCACCTTTACCGGCTTCCTCCTGCAGGAGCTCATAGGCCGCGCATGGGACCTGCCCACCGCCGCCACTCTCGGCGACGCGCTCACCTCCATGCCGAAGCAGCGATACACCGTGCTGGTCAAGCTGCCGCCCGAGATTGATGCCCGCGCCGTATGGCAGGATCAGGACCAGGTGGCCGACATGCTCAAGCGGCTTCTCGTCGATCGCTTCCAGATCAAGTACCACTGGGGCGACCAGTTGCGGACGGGCTACGTGCTCTTGCCCGGAACGCCGAAGATGAAGAAGGCTGATCCCGGCTCTCGCAGCTTCTGCAAGTTCGGCCCTCCGCCGGGAGAAAAAGACATGGAAACGGCAGACTCTGTCTACGATCGCGAGTTCCACTGCCAGAACGTCACCATGGATCAGTTCGCCGACCTGCTGCAGTCGATAGCCGGAGTGGAGATCAAAACACGCGTTCCCAATAAGACCGGGCTCGAGGGCGCGTACGACTTCACCGTCTACTTCACCACCGGACACAAGATCCGAGTGGACGCGCAAGCCGCCGACGCAGCAGCCAAACAAGCCGGCAACGCCACGGCCGAGCCTAGCGGCGGAGTCAGCATCGACGAAGCCTTCCGCAAGGAACTCGGCCTCAAGCTGGAACAGCAACAACTCATGCTGCCGACACTCATCCTCGACCACTTCGAAAAAACACCAACAGAAAACTAGCCGTGCCCGGCGCAAGCGTTGAGGAGAACGATTCCGGTTGCGGGTGTCACTCCGCAGACGAGTCCTGAGCAAGTTCCAAGCCCAGGTGGGCACCGCCTAGATACCAAAGCCAAGGCGGCACTAAGCTAATCCAGGCTACCGCGATGCCGTCACACTGAGTAGGGCACACCCACTTGAGCGACGTTCAGCGGCACACGTACGAGAAGTCGACTACATGGACAAGTGAGTCCTTGAACCGATTAGAATTCGACGATAAGGCACATTCAATGCGCTTGCTCTCCTCACGATTCCTCCTGCTTGCGTTGCTTGCAATTCCATCACAGCTTGCGACCGCGCAAAACAACGACGACGTCAACCCCGCGGCCAAATTCATCGCGAGGGCCGCGCGGCTTCCCGCGTACGATGTCATCTCCGTCCATGAAAACAAGCGCCGAACTGGAGACTCGTCGCTCGATACGACCAAAGACGGCATCGACGTCGAGAACGCTCCGTTTCGAGAAATCGTCGAGTTCGCCTACAATCTCGCTAGCTTCGACCTTATCTCCGGCATCTCAGAGCCTCTCGATTCAGCCCGATTCGACATCAGGGCAAAGGTCGCCGACCTCGATGGCGACCGGCCAGCTAAACTCACCAGCCATGACTTTCAAGCCATGACGATTTCTCTGCTCGCGGACCGCTTCCACCTCCGTGTACACGTTGTGCCAAAAATGATGACGGTCTACGAGCTCATCGCCGCCAAGAGCGGCCCGAAATTCAAACTCAATGAACCTGAAGCTTCCTCGCTGACCATGAGTTGGGGGAGACAAAGCACCCTCACCTTCAAGCGGTCATCCATGGCCACACTCGCGGGGGTTCTCTCCGACAGTGGGTTGCATGGCCTCGTCGTGGACCGCACCGGACTCAAAGGCGCAGGCAGCTTCTCGCTCACGTGGAGCCCCGACTGGGCAGAGGAACAGAGTGGCCAAAACTTCGTCTCCATCTTCACCGCCATCCAGGACCAGCTCGGCCTAAAGCTCAAGCCCGTCAAACTCCCGGTCGACACACTCGTTATCGACCACGCCGAGATGCCTTCGGCCAACTGACTCGGTAAGGGATTTTGGGTATCAATTGGACACTCAACGCGCGCAACCTCGACCATTTCCAGAGCCGTTCCCGTACTCGCCTATTGCTATCGTGCTTCCCGGGCCACAACAGAATCAACGCACCCGCACCTCCATTCGAGACTTGGATGAAGGACTAAACGGGAGGCAAGAATTTGCTTGGGTCCGCACGATACTCTTCAAGCGAAACACCCATCATCTCGGCCTCTACTCGAGAGATGCACCCCCAGCAATCCCCTCCGCAATCGCCCGAAAGGGGATTGGAACCTATATTAAGCTCGCACCCGCACATCCCGCAGTTGGTAAGCTTCCGCAGCCAAGCCTCGATTGCCGCGGCGGACTTTTCCGGCTCACATTGAAGAAGCAAGTGAGACCCTGTGATTCGGGCGACCGTCAGCGGCTTGATTGCTGGGATGTCGTCGAGACATTCTGGGCCAACCAGGCGGTCTTGTTCGGCTTGAAGATACAAAATCGGGATGTGAACCTTGGCCAGTTCCGCCCGTGCGTCGCACGCAAGAATCGTGCGCAACCGGTACGTCATTACGCTCGGTGCCACCGACGAAATCGCAGATTGTATCTCTGCCAGCAACGCAGGTGGCGCATTCGGTCCAGCTAGAAGCCACCGGATCACACGGTCCGGCAATCTCTTGCCGATGACAAGGGGCGCGATCAGCGAGTACAGTCGTCGGTTCAAGCCGTGAACTGGGCTCCGAACAAAGCCGGCACACAGAATCAGACCTTTCAAATTAAGCGGAGCGTTTGCGGCGAGTGCGACCGCAAGCGGAGAAGAGAAGGACTCACCCAGAAGGACGAATGGATGCGACGTCGGAAGGACCGGCCGAACCAGCGCCTCGAGTTCCGAATACGACAGCGGTCGATCACGCGGGTACTCGACCACCTGGATCTCGCACACATGCCCGAGCTGCCCGACGAGCGGCTCAAACAACTTCCCGGTGCCATCCATCCCAGGCAGAAGAACGAGCCTGACCATCCCGTTACCGCCTCAGCGCCACATGCGCCTTCCGAACATCCGCGGCCGTATACACGCTGAGGAACGGAATGTCCTTATCCGACGGAACCTCCGCCAGCGCGCGCTCAATATTCAGCCGCCCGCCCTGCTCGCGGTCTACCAGGCAGAGCACGCCCGCAACCACCATCCCCGCCTCGCGTGTCGCCTCAATCGCCGTAATCGTCGACCCGCCCGTCGTGCACACGTCGTCGACAATCACCACCTGCGCACCCGGGTGCAGGAACCCCTCCACGCGCCGCCCCGTCCCGTGCGCCTTCTCCGCCTTGCGCACCAGAAAGCCGTGGATCAGCGCCGGCGGCGGCCCAGCGTCCTCATCGTCGAGCGAGAGTGAAGTAGACAACTCAAGAATCTCGTTATGCTCCGCCAGAGCCCACGCACTCGCAGAAGCAGTATTCGACACCAACGGGTCCGCGCCCATCGTAAGCCCACCCACGGCGACAGCATGCGGCATATGCTCGCGCATCAGCTCGTAGAGCACTAACCCGGCCAGCCGTCCGCCCTCCGCATGCAGCGTGGTCGTCCGGCAGTCAATGTAGTAATCCGACTTCTGTCCGCTGGCGAGCGTGAAATCTCCCAACCGGAAGGAAAGGGTAGCGATCAGATCAAGAAGGGCAGCGCGAGTATCGTTGGCCATCTCTTAAGTGTAGCGGTAGAAACCGACCTCAGTCTCCAGGCAAGGTGCGGCGAGACACGCTTCGCAATCTCCAGCGTGGTCTCGATCCGGATCAGGCGATGCTCATGATCGGGGACCGTGCGTGAGAGTTCCTTACTGTCCTCGGAAAGCCGCACGACCTGCCTGCAGTCGAGCGATCGCGTCGAGACTCTCGCGAATCTCAGAGCGCGCCGAACGGACAGAAACGAGAGCAGAGCATCACTGCTGCGTCATCCGCTCCAGGTGCCGATATCCCCCGGTCTGGATAATCGTCACCAGGAAAATAAAGGAGTTATACGCACCGTGAACCATCACCGACGCCGCAACCGACTGCGTTCTCACCCGAACCCAGGTCAGCAGGCAGGAAACGCAGAACAACACAACCAGCGCTCCCCGGGCGTACGCCAGCTGCTGGCCATGGAGCGCCGCAAACAGGACGCTCGAAATCACAGCGGCGAACACGTACCCACCCGTGCTCAGCGTGGTCGTCGTCTGCCAGAAGAAGCGGCTCTCCTCGCTGCGCTTCAGGCTAAGCCAGTCGTACGCGATCGCAATTCCAGGGACCAGAAATCCGCGAAAGCAGATTTCCTCGAACACGGGCGCAATCACGATGCCGAATACCGTAATCAGCCACGCATCCGACGCCTTTAGAAAGAACTGCTCGATCGGCGGAGGCTTCGCCGAAGAGAGAAACGCATTCGCAACCGCCGACATCACCCCCACCAGCAGCCCCAGCGACACCAGCTTGCTCAGTTGATCCCTGGCAGCCGCCCAGTTCCACTGCAGCCCATTCAGGAAGCTGCGCCGCCACAGCAACGGAAAGAAGAGCCACGCCACCAGCAGCGTCACAACGTACGTGCCGCCCTCCGCCGCCAACTGCAGCTTCGGATGCTCGATCGTCATGTGGCCGCCATTCATCGCAACCTGCGGCCCTCCAATGAGGATCACAATCAGCTCGAAGACAAACAGGGAGACGCCGGCAAAGGCGAACAACAGCAGCGCATGTCCCAGGTTGGGAACGCGTCGTTGCAGCGGAGGCAGTGCCGCGGCTTCCTCAGGTAGCGGAGGCGGGGGAGGTGGCGCGGTCTGGTTCTCGAAGAGGTCGCTCATGCGGAGGTCTTGCGCTTGCCGGTCTTCTTTTTCGTTGCTTTTGATGGCGCCGCTTTTCTTGCCGTTCTGCCAGTCGGTTTTTCTGTTGGACTCCCGGGCTTCGCCACCGGCACTCCCGTCTTCTTTTCCGGCGCCACAAACTTGCCCCGCGCCGCCTTCGCG
>DASYEU010000075.1:0-9507 GCA_036498865.1 Acidobacteriaceae bacterium
ACTTTCCCCAACAACCCAGACCGCTGAACCACGAAGGGAATCACCTGATGACTCGATACCTGCGTTATGCCCGCTTCGCCCTGTGCGCCGCGCTGGCGCTCCCTGTGCTGACCACCATTCGCGCGACCCCGCTCTACGCCCAGGCCAGCGCAAGTCTTTCCGGCACTGTGCTTGATCCGCGCGGCGTGCCGCTGCCGGGCGCCGACGTCACCGTCAAGAACGAAGCCACCGGAGCCGTCGCGAAGAAGAAGTCCGACTCGGTCGGCAAATATTCCTTCGCCGACCTCGCCACCGGCAAGTACACCATCGTCGTGAATGCCAACGGGTTCACGACTGCGCAGAAGACCAGCATCCAGGTCAGCGCGGGACAGGCAGTCGACATGCCAGTTACGCTTGCGCTGGGCAACGTCTCCGAAGAGATCACGGTCGAGGCCAGCGAAGCCAACTCCGTCGCGGCAGCACTCGCGCCCATGGATGCCCTGCTCTCGGAAACTTCCGCGCGCACCGAGATCACTGCGGCGATGATCAACAACTTCATGTCGCCCGTTGCTGACTTCGGCGAGGCCGTCCAGATGGCCCCCGGCACCTTCACCACCAATAGCAATGGCGTCGGCCTCGGCCAGTCCAGTACCTACTTCCGTGGTTTCCCGGATGGCGACTACGACATCGACTTCGACGGCATTCCGTTCTACGACACCAACACGCCGACCCATCACTCGTGGGCCTTCTTCCCCTCGCAGTTCCTCGGCGGCGTTGACTTCGACCGCAGCCCGGGCAGCGCGTCGACCATTGGACCCACGCCGTTCGGCGGTTCGATTCACCTGCTCTCCAAGGATCTCTCGCCGGTGCGAAACATCCGCGGTGGATTCTCCTACGGATCGTTCAACACCCTGCTCGTCAACGGCGAGTTCGATTCGGGCGTCTTTGGCCCCGGCCACAAGTTCAACCTCAATGTCGATGTGCACCATCTCCAGTCCGATGGCTACCAGACCTGGAACCATCAGACTCGCAACGCCGGCTCCCTGAAGGTGCAGTACAAGCTCTCGGACAAGACCGTGCTAACCGGCTTCTCCGGCGTCATCTGGCTCGATGCCAATACACCCAACTTCAACGCCACCCGCTGCCAGATGTACGGCGCACAAACCGGCTATACCTGCGCCGGTGCAAACGCCCTGTTCGCAGGCGCCGGCCTCAACTTCCTGATGACGGACAATTCCGATCCGATGGATTATTTGGACTACCGGTACAACACCTACCACGTGCCCACCGACTTCGAATACGTCGGAGTGCACTCGGAGTTGGGCAAGGGCGTATCGATCGACGTGAAGCCCTACACCTATAACTACGACAACTCCGAGAGGTACTCGAACGCGGTTCCAATCACCGACGACCCGACCAAGCTGAACACCACGTATGCACCTCTGGCCACCAAAATTACCGCGCTCTGCACCACTCCCGTCACCAAGAAGGGCGTGACTGCAATTCCGTGCGGCGTCGACAAGTACAACAGCTATCGCAAGTATGGCGAAACCGGCGAGGTCAACCAGGTGTCGCGCTTTGGCATCCTGCATGCCGGCCTCTGGTATGAGTGGGCTGCCACCAGCCGCCACCAGTACCCCTCCGACCCGTTGAACAACTGGACGGACCAGGCTCTCTCCAACTTCAACGAGCACTTCTGGACCAACTCTTACCAGCCCTTCGTCGAGTACGAGTTCCATGTCGGCTCGAAACTCAACATCACGCCCGGAACCAAGTTCGCGTACTACTCCATCGCCACCAAGCAGTTTGCCGACGACGGCAAGACGATCGGTGGTCTGGGCTCGAACAACCCGAACCAGTTCATCACCAACGGCGGCAACTACTCCGCATGGCTGCCTTCCGCGGTGGCGAACTACCGGGTCTTGAGCAACTGGTCCGTCTATGGCCAGGTGGCCACTGGCAGCGTCGTTCCGCCCAGCAAGGTGTTCGACTACACCCAGAACGCATCCGGCATCCCTGTCAAGACGCTTCCCAAACAGCAACGCTCTACCACCTACCAGGCCGGCACGGTGCTCAAGTTGAAGCGGGCGACGTTCGACGCGGACTTCTACCATATCCGCTTCCAGAACAGCTACTCCTCCACCAACGACCCCAGCGGCGAGCCTGTCTACTTCCTCCAGCCCAGTTCCATCAGCAAGGGCTTCGAGGCCGAGAGCAACATCTACATCGTGCACGGCCTGAGCGCCTACCTCAACGCGACGGTTGGACGCGCGGAGTACGTCGGCGTGCTTCCTGTTAGCTGCACAGGGACCGGTTGCACCTCGAGCACGCCGCAGCTCAAGATTGCCGCTCCCTCGGGGCTCTGGGTACAGAACACGCCGTCGGATACCGAGTCGGAAGGCATCACCTACCAGAACAAGGCAGTGGACTTCGGTATCTTCAACAAGCGCGTCGGGACGCTCAACCAGGACAACGGCCAGTATCACAACCAGGCCACTATCAACCCCTTCTCCACCACCAACATGTTCTTCAACTACACCATCCGCGGCGGCTCGCGCTTCGATCAGACCAAGATCCGCCTGAGCTTCAACAACCTCTTCAATCAGCACAACATCACCAGCGACAGCATCACCGGCGCGGCCGCTACGCAGAACATCGCGGCCAACGGCACCACCTACGTCGACCCCTTCAACACCGTGGGCCAGACGCCGATCGCAGCGGGCGACAACATCAACGTGATGTCCGCTCGCAGCGTCACGCTCTCGGTCCAGTTCGGACTGGGGCCGAAACGCTAGTCACACATCCTCGTTGTTCCACTTACCGGGCGGACTCGAGAGAGTCCCCCTTCTTCTTTCCGCCGGCTATCGGAAGTGAAACACGATGCCAGCTGAAAAGGTCTGCAGCGTGTGGTTCGTGCTGGTGCCAAGCAGTTGCCCGGTCCCGTACTCCACCCGCGCAGCCACCTGGTCGCTGGCAAACGGAAAGTCGGCGCCGAACTGTGCCTGGTATGCAAACGCGCCCGACCGGTTGGTTCTGGTTCCGTTGTTGGTGCCAACGCCCCCAATCTCAAACTGGAAGTAGGGCACCAACGGAAGCTGTGCGTTCGAGCCGTCGATGCGCACGCCCACCAGCCCGCCCAATATCTTGTTCCCGAAGGGCGTTGAGTTGGCGCTGTTCTCCACGATCAGCCGCGCGTCGGCGCCCACGTTCACCGGTCCCGACGACGGATACAGCACATAGCCGCCAAAGGTGCCGCCAAGTGCAGTGATGCCTCCACTCTGCGTCGGGGGCGTGCCCACTCCAACCCCCTGGCCCGAGTAGTGCCCCGCACTGAACATTCCATACAGCGAGAGGTACGGCGAGTTCCTGCCGTACTGCGGATACGCTGGCGGCCGTTGTTGCCGCGGATAATCCGGTCGCTGTGGCACTGGAGCCGGAGGATACGATGGCGGCGGTGGCGGATACGACGGCGGCGGTGGGGGTGGATAGTACTGTCCAGCCGCACTGAGCGTAGCGGCCACAAACATCAGGGAGAAACTCAACACAAACGCAAGCCGACGACGAACGATTTGATTCATAGTCTCCAGACCTCAGGGCACGAGGACGCGCCCGATCCATGAGATGCCTCCCCGCAATCCCATCGGCGCGATTCCACTGCAGGCACTCGCCCTGCCCCACCGTTAACCCGGACTCAGACCACGAAGTTGTATCGATTTTTCGAGGTCACCGGCAGATGTAGGGACACGGCTTCAGACGTGCCGTAGCGCGACCACAGCAGCCTGTGGCTTCAGCCGCGGAGGTCAACCCTCCGGAAAACAATCACTTCGTCCGCACACTTCCCCAGACGCGCCCCTTCAGCGGTAGCGATGAAAGGGCACATCTCTCAGCGACCTCACAGCGCTCGCGTCATTTGCCCGAACGCTTGGCGTCGTATTGGAACACCTTCTCCAGCGGAACCCCGAACACGTGCGCGATCCGGAACGCCACCTCGAGCGACGGGGAATACTTGTCGCCCTCGATCGCGTTCACCGTCTGCCGGGTCACCAGGATCAAGTCGGCGAGCTCCTGCTGCGTCATCGAGCGGACCCCGCGCAGCTCGCGGATCGTGTTGCGGATGGGTGACCCCACAGGACGCGTCATGCCGTCATCCTGTACGCAACCAGCTCGCGGATGATCCGCACCAGGCCAGCCAGCACCAGCAGATGAAACAGAATCCCGATCAGCAGGCTCGCCGAACGCATGCTGCCGTGATCCCAGTACCCGACAAGGATTGCGATCAGCCCCAGCCACAGGATGATGTTGCTCCAGCGTGCGCCGATCGACGCAACAGCCTGGTCGCGCTCGTCCTCTACCACCGTCTTCGAACGCCGCCGCACAAACGTCCGCACCGAGGCAAACAGAAACAGAAGCACCAGCAGCAGAGCGTGGAAGTAGTGGTGCCCGGGTGCAGCGTGCACCAGAAACCGCGCATAGAACGCGACCACTACCACGATGCCGACAAGCTGGGCCCAAAGCATCTTCTCCTGAAATCCAAGACGCGCCATGCACTCCTCCATGTCAAACATATTTGACATGATCACTCTAGAGACAAGCTGCGTCTCTTGTCAAATATCTTTGACACAACATACCAGGCACACAGGATCAAACCCGTTAGTCTCCTGCCTTCGATGACGGGGCTAGCGGTGTTTCTTTCTATTCTCCCGGTCGTCCGTTCTGAGGTGTATCGTTTCTTGTTTGATATGGCACTTGTCAAGGATTTCGACGCGATTAGAAGTTCCCACCATGATGCAAAAAGTGTTCTGCCATTTGTGACCAAATCCGATGAGATCGTCATAGTCCAATTGCCCGAAGAAATATTCCCCATCGTCTTCGAGCCTCGTCATATAAGCTGCAAGGACTATGTTGTCCGTAGATATCCGGATGGGTTCGGATTTATCGTGACCTAAAATCTCGGGGATACTGTCCCTCATTGGGTCTTTCCCGAGTTGTTCTCCTTTCGCAATTTGGGCTTCAATAATGCCCGAACGGTTTCCCGCATCCCATCTGATTCGATGTGGACGGCTGAGCTGATACCGAATATTGATAGCTCGTCCGGGGCCGGTATTAAGGATTCGAAATTGAAAACGAGTCTGTTTCGGGCCAATCACCAAGATGGATCCGCCCTCAGAATAGGGAATGCGCGTCAAATCTTGGATTTCAAGGTAGGGCCTTTCATTTCCCATATTTGCTTCCAACGCATCTTCAGAGAGTTGGTTCGCTTTACTACCTGCGCCTGCGACCTTGCCCATGTTGTTGGCTTGATCGCCCAGTCTGTTCACCGCATCCCCGATACCATTATTTATACGGTCTGCGCTATCGGAAAACCTAGATGCAGCGGTTCCGATCTGGTTAGTCGCGATAATGATCTTATTAACCTGACCGGAAGTGCTGTAGTTATTAGCGCACGACGTGATCCACTGAGCAGCCGCAAAGAGAGTTATCGCCCCCGCAAGGATCAGTTCGACAACCCTATCCCAACCGATGCCACGAGACTTGATATCTTCAAAGCGATCTGCTTGATTTTCTCTTCCCTCCTCATGCAGATATTTATATTTGCGCTCGCTAGATTGCTTGCCGAGTATGCGAGTCCACGCAAGAGGACGATCTTGCCCGGTACTGCAGTCTGCTCTGGAATCGTCGCTCTTTGGCTCATCCATATTATTGCGCTTACCCTGTATAGTGAGGCTCTATGAACACGAATGCCGCGAAGCCAGAAGGTCGGAGAAGTTTGAGAAGACGGCGATGCGGATATTTCGCGCACCCAAGTCTAGCGCGAATCCGGTAGCAAAGAGACAGGTTATTCGTAAAGCAAAGAAGGGCAGCAGGGCTAGTGCCTACGTTTCCCGCGCCACTGCCGTCGCCTAGTGAGAGGTGGAGCTGCTGGTACCTTTAGTGAACGTGGCATAGGTGAAACATGACCAGGTGGAAGACGCACAACTCAACCAGGTTCCTACTACCCGGAATTATTCTGTTTGTCATCGCCGCACCCGCGCACTCGCAGACTGCCGCGCATCACGGTTCCTGGAAGGTCCTGTACGAAGAGAATTTCGAAGGTCAGGCCCCTTTGTTCAAGGCCAGTCCTGCGTGGGTAGCGGACACGTTTCAAGCCACAGACGAGTTCTCTGATGGGGGCGCCTACTTCAAGCATCTGGGCATCACCCCGCCATTGGCCTACCGCGTGGAAGCTCCGTTTAGCAAAGCCGGATGGCTGAGCGTTGCCGCGTACAGCCGCTCCAACCTCACAGCATTCACTGACCTGTTCAGCGTGGTTCCGGATCCGGCCGATCCAGCGAATCATGTGCTCAAACTTTCATCGCGCAAACACACCGATGGCACCATCGTTCGCCCCACCGTCGCGCTGCCGAAGAAGTACCGTGTGTGCCTCAAAGCCGGCTTCGCTTCCTTCGGCGACGGCAAGCCCGGCGTCGCCAGCCTGAACGGCTACTCGGGAGGCGAGACCGACTCTCCCTGGTCCAATGGCGATGCAACGCTGGAGAACGGCTTCTACTGGCTGACCATTCTGGATACGACTCCGCGCCCGCACAACAATCTCTGGATCCATCACCACCGCAAGGTCACCATCGATTCCGACAACAACAAGGACGCGTGGACCAATATCTGGGAGGGCAAGAGCTGGGTGCCGGACGGTCAACATCCCATCATGATGTTCGGCGTGGACAAAGATGGCGAGGATGAAGACAGCGCAGGCCGCCCGTTTCTCTCCTGGTCCCACGGGGCGCTGCAGCCCGCGGGCGCCATTCGCGCGGTGGACGCGTACAAGGACAAGACCTGGTACTCCGCCTGCATCGAACGCAACGAAAGCAACTTTGTGCTCACCATCTCCGGCGACTTCAAGTGGGGCGGACAGCAAACCTATGTTGGCACCATCCCCGTGCGCTCCGTGTATCAGGCGGCCGAGGGGATCCCCGACTTTTTCATGCTCGGCGATCCCCACAACAACTACTACGAAGGCTCGGTCTACTACGACGACATCAAGCTCGAGACCTGGCAGGACCAGCAACCCTAGCCCAGCAACAGCCACTCAGGCACTAACCACTCTTACTTCGCGGCGGCGGCCGATGCGGCCTTATCCAGATCAAGGTTGAGTTCCAGCACGTTCACACGAGGCTCTCCCAGCAGGCCGAACTGCCGCGGAGTAATGTGCGCAGTCACCAGGTTGCGCACAGCGTCTTCGCTGGCATGGCGTTCTGCTGCGACGCGAGCGACCTGGTAATACGCTGCGGCGGGTGAGATGTCAGGATCCAGGCCGGAAGCCGATGCGGTCGCGAGATCGATTGGCACCGGCGCATTCGTACCCTTCGGGTTGAGTGTCTGCACCGTGCCGGCAACGCGAGTCGCCAGCGCTGCGTTCGTGGGCGCATAGTTGGATCCGCCGGAGGCCGACGCGTCGTAGCCAGCGCCCGCCGCGGAAGGGCGCGACCAGAAGTAACCGGGCCCCGTGAATGACTGACCGATCAGGCGCGAGCCGACCAGAGTGCCATCCGTGCTGTAGATGAGCGAGCCGTTGGCCTGCTTCGGAAACATAACGCGCGCCAGCCCCGTGACCGCCAGCGGGTAACCGATGCCCAGGAGCACGGCGGTGATTAGCGTATACAGAATCGATGTGAGAATGTGCTTCTTCATTTCTTTTCCCCTCGAACCCAAACCTTGCACCTCGAACTAGACGAGGTGAACTGCAGCGATCAGCATGTCAATCGCCTTGATGCCGATGAACGGGGCGACGATGCCGCCGAGCCCGTAGACCCACAGGTTGCGCCGCAGCAGCGCAGCCGCTGACATGGGCCGATAGCTCACACCGCGCAGCGCCAGCGGAATCAGCGCAACAATAATCAGCGCGTTGAAGATGACCGCAGACAGAATCGCCGACTCCGGCGACTGCAGATGCATGATGTTGATTACGCCCATCTGGGGAAATGCCACCATGAACATTGCAGGGATGATGGCGAAGTACTTCGCCACGTCGTTCGCGATGGAGAACGTGGTCAACGCGCCGCGCGTCATCAGAAGCTGCTTGCCGATGCCGACAATCTCAATCAGCTTGGTCGGGTTCGAATCGAGATCGACCATGTTGCCGGCTTCCTTTGCCGCCTGCGTACCGGAGTTCATCGCCACGCCTACGTCGGCCTGGGCCAGCGCGGGTGCGTCGTTCGTGCCGTCGCCGGTCATCGCGACCAGCTTGCCCTGCGCCTGCTCGCGCTTGATCAGGTCCATCTTGTCCTTCGGCTTGGCCTCCGCCAGGAAGTCGTCGACGCCCGCCTCGCGCGCGATCGCCGCCGCCGTAAGAGGGTTGTCGCCGGTGATCATGATGGTCTTGATGCCCATCGCGCGCAGCTGCTCGAAGCGCTCCTTCATGCCGCCCTTCACGATGTCCTTCAGATGGATGACGCCAAGCGCGCGCCCGTTCTCCGCAACGACCAGCGGCGTGCCGCCCTGCCGCGCAACCGCCTCCACGGTCGCCCTTACCTCGTCGGGCAGAATCGATCCGTTCTCCTTCAGGTAGTTCACGATCGCGTCCGCCGCTCCCTTGCGAATGCTGCGGCCTTCCATATCGATGCCGGACATGCGCGTGAGCGCAGAGAAGGGAATGTACTCGACATTGAGGTTCGCCAGTTCGCGTCCACGCAAGCCGTACTGCTCCTTGGCCAGCACGACGATAGAGCGGCCCTCCGGTGTCTCGTCGGGCAGCGATGAAAGCTGCGCTGCGTCTGCGAGCTCCTGGCTGGTAACTCCCGCCGCCGCGAGAAACTCCGAGGCCTGGCGGTTGCCGAGCGTGATGGTGCCGGTCTTGTCGAGCAGCAGCGTGTTGACATCGCCCGCAGCTTCCACCGCGCGTCCGGAGACGGCGAGCACGTTGTGCTGCACCAGGCGGTCCATCCCCGCAATGCCGATCGCGGAAAGCAGCCCGCCAATCGTCGTCGGGATCAGGCAGACCAGCAGCGAGATCAGCACGAAGACTGTCTGCGGCGCGCCGGAGTAAACAGCGAAGGGCTCCAACGTGACGACCGCCAGCAGGAAGATGATCGTGAGTCCCGCCAGCAGAATATTGAGTGCGATCTCATTGGGCGTCTTCTGCCGCTCAGCACCCTCAACCAGTGCGATCATGCGATCCAGAAATGTCTCGCCCGGATTCGCCGTGATGCTGACGACGATGACGTCGCTCAGCACGCGCGTGCCGCCAGTAACGGCCGAACGATCGCCGCCGGCCTCGCGAATCACCGGCGCGGACTCGCCCGTAATTGCCGATTCATCCACCGATGCCACGCCTTCAATCACCTCGCCGTCGCCGGGAATCATGTGGCCGGCTACGACACGGACCTTGTCGCCAACGCGCAGGTGCGAGCTGGGAATCTCCTCGACTTCGCCGTTCGCCTTCAGCTTATAGGCGGTCGTTTCGGACTTCGCTTTCCGCAACGCATCGGCCTGTGCCTTGCCGCGGCCCTCTGCCATGGCCTCAGCAAAGTTGGCGAA
>DASYEU010000076.1:0-41858 GCA_036498865.1 Acidobacteriaceae bacterium
GGCATGGTGCGGGTTACGTTCCTGCCAGAGGGCAGGACGGTGGAGTTTGCGTTCGACTCGCTGCCGTACGAAGGCCACGGCGAGCCGATGTCGTTCCTCGATGTGGCCGAGAACTACAACATCTTTCTCGATCATGCGTGCGGCGGAGTGTGCGCCTGCACGACCTGCCATCTGCACGTTAAGCAGGGAGCCGAAGGCCTCAGCGAGCCGGAGGACAAAGAACTGGACCGTATGGAGACTGCGGCCGGCATCGAGCTGAACTCGCGCCTGGGTTGCCAGGCGGTGATTGAGAAGCCGGGTGCCTACGTGGTCGAGATCCCCAAGTGGAACCGGAACTATGTGCAGGAAGGCAAACCCGCGCACGGCCCGGGAAGCTAGTGGATCCGAAAGCCCCGGCGGGTAGGCCGCACTCCTAGAAGGAGTAGCTCGCGGAGAGTTGGAGCCTGCGGGGATCGCTTGCGGTAGTCGGTTTCCCGAAGACGGAGGAGCCGACGACGTCGCCATAGTTCTCGAAGTTGGGGCGATTCAGGGTGTTGAAGGTGGAAAAGGAAAATTCGACGGCGGTCTCGTCATCCTTCCGCTTGGGATGCAACTTGCGAGTGTAGTTCAGGCGCAGTTGAAGATCCTGAGAGTTGCCGCCGTTGGCGCTGTTGCGCGCGACACCTGCCGGCCGAGCGTTGAACAGGCCGGTATGGTAGTCGTCGGTGCCTGTGGTTATGGTGTAAGGCAACGGCGAGTTGGCATAGAACCCGAAGCCCAGGGTGAGCGGCTTGTCGGGATAGAAGGTGCCGAACATGGCGAGGTGGTGGCGCTGGTCGAAGTCGCTGCGGCTCCACTCCGCATTGGGGTCGTACATATTCTGCGGAGTGAAGTAGGACCACAAAGTGTTGGCGTCCGCGTGTTGCCACGTATATTGCGCGTTGCCCGAGAACACGTTGCCGATCCGTCCGCGATAGTTGAGACTCATGCCGTCGGTCTTTTGGTAGCCCTCCGATTGCAGCTGCAGAATCTGGGAGTAATTAGGATTCGGCCGCGCATAGCTGGTGAAGGGCGGCAGCGGCGCGTTAATGTCGATAGCGCGCAGGGCATGCCAGCCCCGGTAGCCGTTGTAGCCGAGAGTGACGGTGGAGTTCCGCGTGAGTTGCCGTTCGATGCTGAGGCCGAAGTACGCCTGCATCGGTGCATGCACGCCCGGCGCGAAGTTGGAGAGGCTCGGCGGTTGCGGAGCAAGTTGCGCTGCGGTGCAGGTGGGATAGCAGATGCCGGTCGTCAGCAGGAGCTTACGCTCCGCCGCAAACTCGTAGCGCGCCATGTCCTGGCCAATGTTGGCGCCCATGCGTCGGATAAAAAGCCCCGCGCCGGTGCGGAGGACGAGGGCGTGCTTCTTGTCGGCCAGGTAAGCGATGGAAAGGCGCGGCTCCACGCCGTCCTTCGTGTTGGAGATCGTGTTCTGGAAGTCGTAGCGCAGGCCCGGCGTAATGGTCAGGCGATCGGTGGCTTGAATCTGATCGAGGAAGAAAGCGCTGGGCGTGGCGAAAAGCGTTTGGAAGCGCGACTGGCCCTGCTGGATGGAAAACGATGAAGGTGTGCCCGCGGCATACGCAGTCGCGCTGGAGAAGGTGTACGTGCCGAGCCGATCGGTAGTGTCATCGAGCACACGGCGGCCCGTGTTGGTAATCTGCAGACCGAACTTGAGCTGCTGGGGAATAGGCCGGGTCACGGTCCAACTCACCATATCGGTCACGTCAGGATTGTTTTCGGTGTTGTAGCTGTCGGCCTGCGCGCTGCCGAAGACGCCGACGCCTTCGACGACAATCCGTTGAGCTTGCCGGCTGCTGACAGTGCGGTCCAGGTTGCGCTCGAATCTCAGGTTGAACTGGTTCAGGATGCTTGCGGAGATCGTGAGGTCGTCATGGTAGGTAAGCTCCATATCGTACTCATAGTTGTTAACGCCGGCCGACGCCTGCGTGAGTCCGCCAATGCCTTGGTTGAGCCCAGTGAAGTCGTGGAACTGGTAGAGAACGTAGGCCGAGTGGTGGTCGTTGTACGGATGGCTGACCTTCATGCTGAGGTCGGTATCGCGGTAGGTTGTGGAGATGTTCTGCGCCGGCGTCACGGTGGGCAGAGTTGTCGCCAGGACCTGCGTTGAGTTGTTCTCCTCGCTGTGGGTCATGGAGAAGAGGAAGGCGGTGTCATGGCGGGTGGGAACCGGGCCGGTCAGGAAGCCCTCGTAGATCCTGCGCTGCTCGGGTGGCTTTGAGGTGGCGAAGTAGTTGGTGGCGTTCAGCGCGGAGTCGCGGAAGGTGAAGCTGGCGCTGCCGTGGAAGCGGTCGGCCGTGCTCTTGGTGATGATCTCGATCTGGCCGCGGCCGGGTTGGCGATATTGCGCGGAATAGGGATCCTGGTTCGTGCTGATGCGCTCGATCGCGGAGGGCGAGACGCCAACGGACTTGCTCTCGACGCCGTCGACAACCAGCGTCGCGCCGCCTTCTCCCGAAACATTGGCATCGAGGAAGGCAGAGAGGGTGGAGACAATGTCGGCGTCGAAGACGGGCAGGTTCTTCATATCGCCGGCGGAGACGGAGGCGGAATCGTGGTTGTTCTCGGGCTCGGCGGCAAGAATGTCCCGGTCGGCGTTAACCGTGACGCTGGTGAGAACGGATGCGAGGTCAAGGACCAGCGTGAGCGGGGCCAACTGCGCGCGGGTGACGTGCAGGGTGCGATCGAGAGGCGTGAACCCGGTGAGATTGATGGTGAGGCGATAGTCGCCCGGGGCGGGCTGCGGAAATTGGAAGTGGCCGGCGCTGTCGGACGTGGCGGAGGAGACGGTTGCTCCGTCAGCGGCCCGAAGGTTGATTTGAGCTCCGGGAACGATGGCGCGCGTGGGATCGAGGACGCGGCCTGAGACGATCGCACGAGACGCGGCTGCGGGAAGGGTCTTTGCGGGGGGCTGGGCAACAAGAGCATTGGGGAGCACCAGCAGGGGCGTGCACGCCAACAGGAAGGCAAGGCAGCAACGGACGCCGGGGCGGCTCCGCAGTAAGGCAGAGTGAGGCTGGATGGACTTCATGTGGGAGCGGATAGCGCGTCAGAGGCAGCCCCCAGCATATCGCGAGGCCATCATTTTGCGCGCTCGATACGGGTTCTTGTGGGGGAGTGATCAGCTTAGTAACGCCTAATTGGCTCCCGCAGATGCGGCGCGATTCGTGAGGACCTAAGTTGCCCGGACGGACGCCTCGGATCGCTAGCGCATCTTAGAGAAACAGCGAAACTTGTGGGAGGGGACGATGAAAGAAGTTCTGAATGCGCTGGTGCAGGCGATGGGCAGCCAGGCAATCGCGCTGGGCACAGTGGCGGATAACGTCGCGGCACTGAAGCAGCGTTTGGCACGGCAATTCCCGGAGATGGCAGACGAGTTGAAGGCGCAGATTCACGAAGAGCAGGAGAAAAGCCGGGCCGAGGTGTATGAACTGCAGGTAAATCTGGCGAAGCTGCGGGAAGCGGTCGCACAACTTCCAGAGGCGAAGCCTGCGGCGAAACGGAAGCCGGGCAAGGCCGCGTAAAGCGAATCGCGTATGGAGACACCGCAGCACCTACGTGGGGACGATGGCGTAACGGACGTCGAGGTAGCTCTGCAGATCGTGCGGGAGGGTGGCCGCGAGTTCCTGCCAGGTGAGGAGCTTGAGGCGCGGAGTGAACACCGGAGCGTGGACCGCGGAGAGGACAGCGAACCAGGTCTCGATGAGGTCGTAGCGGCGCGCGTCCGAGAGAACGCAGAAGGACGCGTTGGCGGTGTACGCGGCGAGTACGTTCCGGATGAGCTGATAACCGGCGATGCGAATGCGCGTGGCGCGCGCGCGCAGATTGACGGTGGGGTCGTCGGGGTCGAGGTTGGGCGGAAGCGGCGGCGGGCTAAGGAGCTTGCGGGGGAGGCGCTCGACGTCGAAAACGGTTTCGAGGTCGCGGTAGCGCGCGATCAGAGCGGGCGGTGCGGTCTGGAAGTCGGATTCCGTCAGCTTGGCCTCGACGAAGAGCGGGGCGGTAGAGTCGGCGAGGGTCAGATCGATCTCAGTGCGGTCGAGTGCTTCGCACGGGGCCGCATTCTTGCTGCGGGGTTTGAGTGTGGTGCGCAGGGGCACGCCGGGGTGCGCGCCGAAGCAGGGAATGGTAGCGCGGTCGACGCCGAGAAGCGCGGCGACGGGAACAGCCAGGTGAGTGCCGTCGAAGACCAGCGGGTGGCAGAAGATGTTCATCAGCAAGGCGTCGGAACTGGTGGCGGCGTCGAGCTCCATCCAATGCCAGTCGTGGCGCGCGACCGAGCGGCGGGAGGCGGTGTGGACCTTGGCCAGGCGGCGCAGCCAGTCTGGGTTGGCGCAGATGCGTTCGTAGGCGGCCGGGTGAAAGTTGCCGTGGCGGCCTTGCTCATCGCGTCCGAACAGGACAGTTGGGGATGAGCCGGCAGAGAGGTCATGCAGGAGATTATGGCTGCGGGCATACACTTCGGCGCGGAAGTTGAGGTCGCGGCGAAGTTGAGATGCGGTCCAGCGTGGAGTCATGGCTGCAAGGAGAAGGGAACGCGGAACCGGGTGTCGGGAAAATTCCCGTCTCCCTGCACTCCCGGTTGTGTTGGTATCGTATCGCAACGGATTGGATCCAAACGGCGATCGGGGGTGCACTCTATGTTCTCTTCGCCGTACACTGGCGGAGGAGGGTAAGCGTATGGCACGGGAATTGGAGTGGACCGATGCGCAGGAGATCGGGATTCAACTGCAGGAGATGTTTCCGGAGACGGATCCTTACTCGGTGCGCTTCACCGATCTGCACAAATGGGTAGTGCAGTTGCCGGGGTTTGTGGGCGATCCGGCCAAATCGAATGAGGGGATTCTGGAGGCGATCCAGACCGCCTGGCACGAGGAATACACGGACGCCAAAGGGGCCTGACCGGTCCGACGCTGGGGGAGCGGGGATGGCGGCTGGGTGTGGCAGCCGAGTCCGCCGGGTCGGTTTCTGTATACGCGGAATACCGGTCCCGGGAGTCCTGTATACGTGCGATGACACCCGGGCACTATGGGTGGTATGTAACATGCTGATTACAGGCCGGGAATTCCAGTACCCGAATGGATATCCGCTTGCATAGAATCAGGGCACAGCAAAGCAGCTACCCGTGCGCCAAAAGGATCGTGGCGTACGGGAGTTCCTTGTCGTTGGATCGGATTTCGTGGGATCATGCGGTTGATTCTGCAACATAACGCTTCTCCGATGTTGAAAGTGTCAGGAGACAACCATGTCTGCACGTCAGTTTAGAGGGCTTGCTTTCCTCTGTGTCGTATCTGCCTTGATTGGATGTGGAAATCCTCAGGGGTTGGATTCGGTGAGCGTGTCACCGACGAGCCAGGCCCTAACAGTTGGGCAAACAGCGCAGTTTACGGCAACCGGGACCTTCGGAAATGCCAACCACGCCTCGACCCAGGTGATCACCGGCTCGGTGACGTGGAATTCCAGCAATAGCTCGGTGGCGACGATCAACTCCTCGGGGCTGGCAACCGCAGTGGGCGCCGGATCGACGACGATTTCGGCGAGCGCCGCAGGGTACGCCGGCCCGGTAAGTTCGAGTGCCGCCATTACCGTTGCGGCTTCGGGAGGCGGTACAGCCGGTGGAAATGTGGTTTCGATCACAATTATTCCTGGCTCGCAGGCCGTTGCTTCGCCGACACAGACGAGCCAGTTCCTTGCGATCGGCACAACGTCGTCAGGCGCGACAGTTAACCTGACCAACGCGGTGGCGTGGAGTGTCAGCAGCACACAGATTGCGACCGTCGGAGCGAATAACGGGTTTGCCACGGCGATAGGACCTGGAACTGCGACGATTGCCGCCATCTATTCGAACCCCACAGGCGGTACGGTCGTGACCGGAACGGCGACGTTTACCGTCTCGGGCGGGACCACGCAGAAGTACACAGCGGTAAGCATCACGCCGGCATCTCAGGCGCTATCGGCTTCCGGGCAGACCAGCCAGTTGATCGCGTTGGGTACGTCCGGCAGCAATGGCACGCAGAGTGACGTAACCAATTCGGCCCAGATCAAGTGGAGCTCCAGCGTTCCCACGATCGCCTCGGTGAACGCGACCGGTCTGGTCACGGGTCTAAGTGCGGGCACCAGCACCATCACGGCGGAGTTGACGAACCCTGACACCAGCATTGTATCGAGTACGGCGACGGTCAACGTTGCGATTACTCCTGCGCCAGAACCTCTGCTTTCACTCGCCATCGTTCCGAACTCACTTTCAGTAGGGAATTTGCAGGGGAGCGGACAATTCCTGGCAATCGGAACCTACGCAACTCCCCCGTATGTGAGGGATTTGACGAACTCGCCCAATCTGACGTGGATCTCTTCTTTCCCCAATGACTTTCCGGTGAATAGCAACACCGGGGGCAATTCAGGAGCGAGCGCCGGAATTGTGACTGCGTATGCAAGTGGCAGCGCCACGATTATCGCCGAGGCGAAGAATCCGATCGACGGCACGATTCAGACCGCAACCGCGACGTTCAACTGCCCGTTGGTCCTTCCCGATCCCACGACGCATCCACCGACGCCAGGCTCGTGCTTCCCAGGGTCACAGGCAGCTGGGCTCCTGCAGACAGTGACGGTGTACAACGAAGGCTTGAACACAACGAACTGGTTGGTCACGGCTCCTTCCGCATCAGGCACGCCGAGCGTAATCCATTGCGGTCCGGGTTCCACGTCCGGAGGTTCGGTCTGTTCTGCAACCTACCCCATCCTTTCCGGCGGCACGACCATCGTCTTGACGGCCCCGGCCCAGGCGGGGGTTTCCTTTGGCGGATGGTCGTACAACTGCACCCCCAACCCCGTTGTACCCAACCCGGTTGGACCGAACACATGCACGATCGTCCTGACCGGAGCGAACACCAATATCACCGTGGGCGCCATCTTCAACTAGCGCGCAACCAACAACGAACCAGGACACAGCAAGGCCGCTCCTCGGAGCGGCCTTGCTGTCGATGCTGGCACGAACCTACGCCAGTGCGAGGTTGAGGTTGTCGATCGCTTCGTCGACTTCGGCGGGGCTCTTATATCCCACGGTCACGCAGTCGACGCCGGCGTACTGGAAGGCAAACTTCATGGCGCCTTGGCGTTGCTCGTGGTCGAAAACGCCCTCCCCAATCAGCTTCATGCTGATGATGCCTAGGCCCGATTTGCGCGCCTTGTGCACGTGATCGACTACCTCGGGTACGACACCAAGATCATTCCACGAATTGATCTCGTTATCCATGCGCGTGCCCATGTGATTCATGCGGATCATGGCCACCTGGAGCCACTTATTCGCGGGCACCTGGCGTAGCGCAGGCAGCCCGTGTACGGAGGCTCCGCGGCTCAGAATGATCTTGCGCGACTGTGCTTCGAGGATGCCGTCCTGCCACCGCGAGGAATCGGTGGGCCAACTGGCCGTCTGCTGCACGTGGAGCAGCATGATATCGAAGTAGTCCGTGTTAGCCTGGCGGCGAAGATCGTCGAAGCGCTGCTGTGGGTCGCCGGAGTCGGTGGTGACCTTCGACATCAGGCGGTAGGTATCGCGCGGGATGCCTTTGAGCGCGATGCCGAGCATGCTGTGCATCTCGTCGTAGGTGTCGGAGGTTTCAAAGAAGCGGATGCCGCGGTCGTAGGCATGTCGCACCAGCGCGGTGAACTGATCCTGGCCAAGCGCACGTTGGACGGAGCCGCCGTGGCTGCCCGTCCCAAAAGCGAGCCTCGTGACCTTGATGTTGGACTTGCCGAGGGCAACCCAATCGGTGGCTTTGGCGCCGGCGGCCAGAAGAGGGAGTGTGCCGGTGGTAGCGAGCGCGCCGGTAGCGAGAGAAGTTCGGAGAAAGTCGCGTCGGGTGGTGCGAGCCATGATTCACCTCGTGGTCATCGCGTGCCTGGCTTGCGTATTGAGCATAACGAAAGCCAGGCCCAACCTTCAAGACCGGAGGGATGTGGCACGGAATACAACAATCTAGGCTTAGGTGCGCCTAAGCAGCTGCACGAGCCGTTCCTTAGCCTCCGGCCATTCGGCGGCGAGGATAGAAAACCGCTTGGAGTCGCGCGGGATAAAATCTGCAGCCATGCGATGTGCGCGAAGGATCCCCTCGAGCTTGCCCCCGATTCGTTCGATCGCGTTCGCCGAGCGGTCGTTGCGAGCGTCTGTGTGCAGGCACACTCGGACGACCCGCCAGCTCTCAAAGGCGTGGGTCAGCATCAGCAGCTTGGCCTCGGTATTCGCGGCGGAGCGGATGGCGGCGCGACTCAGCCAGGTGTAGCCGATCTCGCAGACGTCGGGCGTGGGCCGGTTGTGGCGCGGATGGCCCTCGGGCCACGCCCAGCGCTCGATGTCGAAGAAGCGAGTTGAGCCGAGGACAACACCGTCTTCGCAGCGGACGGTGGCGAAAGGGACCGAGGTGCATGCATCGCGCAAGGCGAGTGCTGTATCGATGTAGCGCGCGGCTTCGGCCTTGCCTTGCGGGACCGGGCTCCACTGGTAAAGCGAGGGGTCGACCGCAGAGGCGGCGGCAAGGCCTTCAGTGTGGCCGGGTTCGAGCGGCTCAAGGCGAATGTGCGTGCCGGTGAGCACGGGGGATTCGAAACGCATACCTACTTCTATACACTGCCGGGATCACTTCTTCTTATAGAGCGTTCCCGAAGTGGCGTTGACCAGAGCAATGTAGCCGGACTTCTTGTCTCCCCAGGCGACATACCACACCGGAGACTTGAAGCCGTACGTATTACCGAGTTCGACGGAGGACAGTGGCTTGTCCTGATTCTTCGCCAGCCACGCCGCCGCATCGGCCGCAGAGGTCCGATAGGCGGCATCGGAGTCGACATTGAAAACAGTTGCGTCGATCGGCATGGCCTCGCGGGTTTGTCCGGCCCACGGAAGCGCGATGCCGGAAGCGACTCCCTTGTGGATGTCCGGCGGCGCGGCGGCAATGGAGTAGGTGTAGACGCGATATTGATGGTTGCTCGGCGAGCCGAAGGACGCCTCCCACATCGCGGCCTTACCGGCTTGATTCTTGAAGCCCGGAATCTCCTTTGCAGAAACCCGCAGCGTCTCAGCATCGCCGTTCCAGGTAAGGGCGGCCTTGTACATGGGCCAGAAGGCGGTCTTCGCTGTGACGAGTTCCGGAGGGGCGGCTGGTGCGGCGGGCTGGTTGCCTGCCGTTGGATTAGCGGTTTGCGAGCAGGCGGACAGGAGCAGGGTTGCGACGGCGGCGATGGCGATAACGGAACGCTGTCGAAGGAAAGATGCCATGAGTTCCTCCAGATTCGTAGTCCGGTTTGTAACGCGGAGGCACCAGCTCTTCGGCGGCCGCATTCCTGCCGAATGGAGGTACACGGCAACGGTGTCCCCAGGCGAGGCGATTGCGCTGGCCGTGACGGTCGGGTCGGCAAGGCTCGCGCGGAAAAGGTTATACGCTTTCGCAGGGTGCCGCAATGTGCTCTGCGTCACAGCGATGTATGCGGCCGTTCCACGGTTCTGTGTTTTGCATCTCTCTACTGCGGTACCCGGCCTAGCGGCGCCGCAAGATCTGCTGCGGGAGTTTCGAGCCGGTGACCAGAAGCGTGACGCCGGCAGCCGCGGCCCACACAACAGACACGGCGCCGATGGTAATGACGTCGTGCAGATGGGTGGAGACCGGTGGCAGAACGCGGGTCGCAGCAGTGGCGGCGGCGCAGGCAACCAGCGCAGCCACAAAGGCGCGCGCGAGCTCGGCAAATTCAAGATCGGCTAACGAGACCAGGCCCTTGCGATGGAGCAGGACTGCCAGCGACGAGGTCTGCACGAAGATGCCGATGTCGGAGGCGATGGCAAGCCCCCTGAGATTGAATGCACGATAGAGCGCCCAGTACATAGGCACCGAAAGCACGGTGATCAGCGTGCCGGTAATGGCGGGCGTTTTCGTATCACTGGCGGCGTAGAAGGCACGAGCGTAGATACCCTGCACGGCCCAGATCGCGAGCGTAACCGCAAGGATGACGAATAGCTGCGTCGTCGCAGCGGCATCGGAGGGCCGGAACTTGCCTCCGCGGAAAAGATCCATCAGCCAGGGGGCGAGGGCGACCATCCAGGCAGAGACGATCATGCCGACGGAGAACAGCCGCGAGACGGAGCGCGCAACCGAGGTGGAAAAGTCGCGCGCGCGGCCCTGCTGGAAGAGCGATGCGAAGAAGGGCAGCGAGGCAGCTCCGGCCGCAGGGCCAATCACATTGAAGGGCGCGTTGAACAGATCCTTGGCGTTGCCGATCAGCGTAATGCTGCCTTCGCGCACTGAGGCAAAGTAGCTGAGAAAGTAGTTGTCGAACATCACCAGCGAAACACCGATCATCAGCGGGAGAGAAAGCCGCAGCCACTCGAGGAATGCGGGATCGCGGAAGCCGATGATGGGCTGGTAGTGCAGACCGGTGCGAAATGCGCCCAGCGAGTTCAGGATAGAAGCACCGACCAGCGCTCCCGCGAGCACGCCGACCGCGAGCGAATGGACTCCAAGCTGCCGATGCAGCAGAAACGCACCCAGGATGATGCCGCCGTTGTAGATTACCGGTGTAAAGGCCTGGTAGAGGAAGATCTTGCGGACCTGCAGGCGCGAACTCATCACGCTTCCCACAAAAAAGAAGAGCTGCGCAGGGAGCATCCAGCGGGTCAGCGAGATGCAAAGCGCCGCGCCAACCGGGTCGGTGCGATATCCCTTGAACGCGAGCCAGACGTATTGTGGTGCGAACAGTTCTCCGAGAAGGATGCCGCCTCCGAGCACGACAAGCATGGTCGTCAGGATCACGGAGAGGGCACGGTCGCCGCCGGCCTCGTCCCCGGCCTCGCGATAACGATTGAGTATCGTGATGACGGAGATGGAAGCAGCGCCGCCAATCAGGAAGTAGTTGATCAGATCAGGAAGGCGGAATGCGGCGCGGTACGCGTCCTGCGCGACGCCGGCACCGAACAGGATGTTCACGTACTTGATGCGGATCAGCGCCAGCACGCCGGAGGCGAAGGAACTCAGCATCAGCAGGATGGCAGCGGAGCCGGCAGTGTGCGTTTTGGCGGAGGCGCGCGGGACAGGAGGTTGCGCGCCGGGGGCAGGCGAGAGACTCATCAGGATAGAACGATTCTAGAGCAATCGCGGCGCAAGGCGAGCATGATCCACACCTTGAAGGGTCAGTGCGATTTGTTGTCGGCTGGAGTGTCGAAGGAGAATTCGCCCGGCCGGTCTTTGTTCGATGAAGCGCGGCGCTGGGCTCGAATGGATTGGATCGGCTGGGCCCTCTTGGCGGTCGCTGGCTGCCCCACCGGGCGCGAGAGAATCGCGACGAGCGCTTCCAACTCACGTCGCAGGCCACGCAGTTGCTTGAGTTCGGACTTCGGCGCGCTGGCGCCCAGCAGAGAAAGCTGCGGCTCCTTCTGCTTGAACTCCGCCTTCAGCACGTGGCGCGCGCCGGGGATGGTGTACCCCTCCTCTTTCAGCAGCGTCTTTACCCGCAGAGCCATTTCGACATCACGGCGCCGGTAGAGCCGCTGGCCGGTGCCTCCCTTGTTCGGCTTCAGTTGCGGGAATTCACTCTCCCAGAAGCGCAGAACATAGGCCGGCACTTCACAGAGCCGGGCAACTTCGCCGATGCGGAAGTAGAGCTTGTCGGGGATCTCGGACATAGGCGCACCCGGGGTATGCGCGCTTTTGCGGATTGGCCCGTTGTGTGCCATCGCGTGAGGCGAACCTCCGGTTGAAATCCAGACCTGCAATGCTAAACCTAAATCTCAGGAATTGAAATCCTATTGCAAACTTTCCACGGGCCGCCACGGATGCATCGGGAAAACCGCCCCGGGCGGATTAGAACGGATTCAGCTTACCAAGGCCCTTCTTCGGCTTGTGCTTGCTGCAGGACTCGTCGTTCTTGTCGCACTCAACTTTGGGCTTCTTGCCGTTGGCGGGAGTGGCCTGGACAGGAGGATTCGACGTCCCCGCCGCATCGTTGATGACGTCGGGAGCCTTCGCGGCCTTCTCAATCGGAGCCAGCGGAGTCGCATCCTTCGGTCCAACTGGGCCAATACCGCCCGTCGTGTCCTTGGGCTGAGCCGGAGCCGCCGAGGTGCCGGGGAAGGCCGGCGGTGTCGCGGGAGCAGTGGCCGGCGGCGTGGCAGCGTCCGGCCGGACAATCTCAATCCCCATGGAGTTGCCGGTGGAGGTGGCCGCGGGCGTAGCCGTTTGCGGCACATTGGTCACCACAGGAGCTGGGCTGCTGCCGGAATTGGCCGCCGGAACCTCCTGCAGCGAGAGTGGAGCGCTCCCTGCCGCAGCGGGCGCACTGCCATCGGCTGCTGCGGGCGCGTTCGCCGCTTGGGTCGCTCCGGTGGCCGCAGGTTGTGCAGCGGCGGAGGGACCCATCGAGTTCTGGAAGTCAACCACGGACTGCCGCACGATGCTGGGCGCGAGCGTCGGCTTCGCATCGTCCAGAGTAGGCTCGCCGATCGTCGCGGCAGGCACCGTGTCCGACTTGCTCAGGAAGAGGAGCGTGGCCCGGCTCTTGAGCGTGTACTGGCCGCGGCTCGCTTCAAGCGCCGCGCTGGCTGCCTCCTGCTCCTTCGACGGAGTCGGGATTGGCACATTCATGGCTGTAAGCCGGTCACGCGCGTCGTCCACATGAACAGCGGCGGAGTGTTCCAGCACGACCTTCGACCATGCGCCGATGGCCTCATCGTCATACAGCTTGATGAGGCGCGCTTTGCCGTCTTCCGGCAGTCTCAGCGTGCGGACAAACTTCGCTTCCGCTTCATAGGCGTCGCCCAGGCCGATCAGGACCTCGTCCATGCGGCTGTACAGCGGATAGGTGTCCACCACAGTCTGGTAGCGGGCGATGGCGCCGGGCCAGTTCGGCGGCGTCCTCTCCGCGTAGAAGGTGGCAATGCTGGCGTCGCGTGCCGCCAGAACCTCCTGCACCTCGCGCAGACGCTGCTGCGCCTGGGGAACCAGAACAGACTCGGGAAACTGCTGCAGCATCAACCGGTATTCCTGCTCGGCGCTTACAGTCTTGGCGTAGTCGCGGTCCGGCTTGTCCATCTGCTTGAAGTAAATGTCGCCCACGCGCATCTGGGCTTCGGCCGCTTCCGGCGCGTTGGGGAAGAAGGTGATGAAGTCCTTGTACTCCTGCTCGGCCTGCGTCAGGGCAGCGGTTCCGCCTTCGTGGTACCAGCTGTCGGCGATCGCGAGCTTCGCGCGCATCATGTACTGCGAATCAGGATAGGTATTCAGCAGGGTTTGCAGATCCAGGCGGCCCACGTCGAAGCGGCCATGCTTGATGGCATCCTCGGCTTTGTCGTAGAGCGACTTATCCGGCAGCTTCGGATCCATCTTCGCGAGCGCATTGTCCCTCTTCAGCTTCTTGTTCTCCTGCCGGGTGTCCTTGGACGAAATCACCTTTTCGTCCTTCTTGCGGCTCTTGGCGGGCTTCTGGTTGCTGAGGGTAATGTCTGCCTTGGGTTGCGTCGCGCCAGTCTGGGTGGCGGCTGCCTGGGCTTCGGCGGCGGCCGCGGCGGCAGTGGGATCGGCAGCCTGCGCGTACGCGCCAAGCGTAGTGGCCAAAAGCGCTGCGGCGGTAATGCCAGTCGTAAGAGCAGTGCGGAACGGAGAGATGGAAGAGAAGAGCTGGGTGTTGCTGTCGGTGTTGCGATGCATCATGCTGGAAACTCCATCTGCCGCGTGCTGAAAATGGGCCTGGCGTCCTCGCTCGGCGCCGCGGGGACTGCACTTCATTCTAACGTTTCCGGCCTCGTTTTGCCGGGTTCCAGGGACGGAAAGTCCACTGGTCGAACGGAATCAAAACCGGCCGCTAAGGTCTCGCCGATTCTGACGACCGCCTCCGGTCACGCCACTGGCGCTGCCGCCCGGGCCAGGCGCAACAACTCGGCTGCATTCTGCTCGGTGCGTCCCTTTTCGAACACGGCGGAGCCCGCGACCAGCATCTCCGCTCCTGCTTGGACTACCGAGGCGACCGTGTCGTGAGCGACGCCGCCGTCTACTTCGATCCGGAAATTCAGGCCCATTTCCCGCCGCAGATCGTCCAGATGAGCGATCTTATCGACCGCAAAGGGGATAAACTTCTGGCCGCCAAAACCGGGGTTCACGCTCATCACCAGCACGTAGTGCACCATGGGCAGAATTTCGATCAGCGTCTCAACCGGCGTCGCCGGATTCAGCACCACGCCCGGGAGGCAGTCGTGCTCCTTGATGTGCTCGAGCGTGCGGTGCAGGTGGCGGCACACCTCCTGCTGCACCGAGATCATGTCAGCGCCCGCCGCCGCAAAGTCCGGAATGTAGCGGTCCGGGTCCTCGATCATAAGGTGGCAGTCGATCGGCAACTTCGTCACCGGCCGGACAGCCTTCACCACCGGCGGCCCGAAGGTGATGTTGGGGACGAAGTGGCCGTCCATAACGTCGACATGCACTATGGTGCCGCCGCCCCGCTCCGCCGCGGCAATTTCGTCGGCAAGGTGGGCAAAATCAGCGGCCAGAATAGAAAAACAAAGTTCGATCATAAGCACAGATTCGAGGCGCAAGGTGCCCTAGGGGAAGTGTATCAGCGTAGTCTGCGGTTCTCGGAGCAGCAGTGTTCCTTCAAAGTCTGCTGAAAGACAGAGGGGCTTCTAGGTAGGCCGGGACTTTAGTCCCGGCAAACAACGCGCCCGCAGGGCGCATCCACCTTGCCGAAGGCCGGAGTGCAGCGCGAAGCGCGGAACGACTGAATCGCTTTTCTCTTCATGCAGCCAGACCCTCTCCCGTCACGCCGGCTCCACTTGCATCAGCGGTACGCAGTGAGGCGCCAGCTCACGGACCATGGCGGCATATTTCTCACCGCCCTTCGCATCTCTAACCCGCCGAAAGTACTCGGTTAGCGCCCACGCGACAACGGCGACGTCCAACGGCCGCAACTTCCCAATGACCTCTTCTAACTGCGCGACCATTTCGCCGGTTGCCACCCCGGCGAGTAGCTCACAAGCACCGCAGAATGCATCCGTCGCGCGACGACTCGTTTTGCTTCCAGGCATAACGGCGTTGACGGGTTACGAGGTCGCGCATCTCGGCCGCCAGGTCGGCAGCTTTCCTGTAGTCTCTTTCCTGCAATAACACAATTACCGCCAGCGCTTGCACTCGCATCCCTTGGTAGACGGGCGGCACCTTATCCCAGGAGACGGTGCTCAGTTCGTCGCGCGCTTCCTCGAAGTCGCCGTACAGTGCGAGCACGAGGCCGCATAGCGACGCCGAAATAGCATCGCCATGCGGCACACGCGAACCATTTTTTCTGAAATACGCAACCGCGGGTGCAGCCGTCTTGTTCTGCAGCAGACCCCATAGTTTGCGGCGGCGGTACCATGTCAATCCGACAAAGGCGGTCAGTGTAACTGCAGCCGCGCACGGAGCCCCGTAGTCTTTACGCAAGATAGCGGCGACCAGTCCGGCGACTACAAGCGACCCGAATACCAGGGCAATGCCCCAATACGGCAGCAGATGTCGCGTATTTCTATCCACTCAGGATCCCTCGACGCAATCCTCGATTCCACTCGCCAACTTCTCTTGGAAATTACCACATGCGATCCGGCCGCGGCGGCCCAAACCAGCTTGGGTATTTGATCCTGTGCGACCGCCCATCGAAAACCGTTCATCCTCAACTTAAGTGATCCAGATCACATCCTTCGCCCCGGGGTCGGCCGATATACTCAGGTCTAAGGTAGAGACAGAATCCATCCGCTCCAGGCTTGTGTCTTCTCCCGAAAGCTCCAAAGAAACGTAACTCCAATGTTTTGAGTATTTTGCGAATTATCTCGCTTGTTTTCAAGATTTTGCAAATCACCAAGGCCGGTAAGTCGTTTGTTTGGAAGATTATGCATATTTTTGATACCCAGGGGGGTGGGGGCATGCAGGGGGGCGTACAGCACTTTATCCGGGCTGCGATTTGCGGCGGCTCTTGAACGCCGGCTTCTCGATCACCGGCACCTCGCGTTCGACATCGGGGCGGCCGGCGTGGAGGACTTTGGTTCGCCCGGGTTTGAGTTCCGGTTCGGCGGGATTGCGCTCGGCGAGATCGCGCTGCGTGTCGGCCATGGGCTTGGGGTCGCCGAGCGCGGCGCGGGCAGCAGCGTTGAGGATACGGCGGATGGGCCACTCCTGGTTCACATTGGGGAAGAAGACCTCGCCGGCGCGCTGCTTCTCCGGACGGTAATACCAGCGGCGGAGCAGCGAGAGACGATCGCTGAGCGTGCCAAGGTCGGTCGGGGTCGAGGCTTGCTGTTCGAGGGAGACGATGAGGTTGGAGGCGCGAACTTCGGGTGACTCGACGGGGGTGAGTTCCACCGGTATCGCAGGGGCGGCCGACTCCTCGGCGAGAGGGATGGCTTCGAGCATAAGGGGTTGCGCGAAGAGTGAACTGCCGACCGACGTCTGCTCTTTGACGGCTCGGACGCCGAGGGTGGAAAGACGCTCGGGACCGCTTAGGCAGCCGGAGTGGAGGAGAAAAACTGCGGCCTCGGGCGCGGGTTCAGCCTCCGATTCAACCACCTTCGCGGCCTTCTGCACCAGAATGGCGCGCAGCTTGGGGAGCGGCTGCACTAGTTCGTCGGCGAGCGACTGCGCGGCCTTCACCCTATGCCACTGCGCGTGCAGTTCGGCGGCCCGTTCAAAGTGGAGCGCGTTCGAGGCTTCTTCGCGCGCCAGCCCGAGGTCGACGATCATGCTCTCGCCGCGCGTGTCGAAGAAGCGCTTAACCGCCGTGGATTCGGCCTCATATGCAGCCGCGCCCGCCGGCGTGCAAGCCTGGTTGCACGGCGCAAGGCACTTGTTCATCTCGCCGTACACGCAGCCGGGATGCTCAGGATACGGAGCCAACTCTTCGACGCAGCGGCGGAGCTTGAAGAGGTCGAGCACGGCGTCGCAGTAACGATCCGCAGCGGCACGCGAGGGAAACGGGCCGTAGAAGTTGTCCAGTGCACGCTTGCTCAGCCGGTTGGTGGAGTAAACGCGCGGATAGGCGTTCTCAGCTGTGAAGCGCAGGAAGAACGGAGTGCGCAGCTTCAGCCGTCGCCGCGCTTCATCGAGCCCGAAGATCGACGCGGCCGCGTGGTAAAGCGTAAGCGTCGACTCGAACTCGGAGCCGGTGATGGTGTAGTCGACGCGCGCAACGCGATCGCGGAGATTCAGCCGCTTCGACTGCGAATCCGGCGGCGCAAGGATGCGCGTGATGCGGCGTCGCAAATCGGCGGCGCGGGTGAGATAAGGCTGGTCCTCACCGCGCGGTCCGTGGAGCGCGAAGACTCCGGGCAGCGCGGGAATCGCGCGCAGAATCGCCGCCGCGTTCTCCGCAGAGAAGGCGATCGACTGCTCGAAGTGGAACGGCGCGGCCACAGAAGGATTGTAGGTCGTTCGCACGCCTTTTTCCGCTTCACGCGGTCCTCCCGTTGGTCCGCACGAACCGCGTGTGCAACCAACTGGGCGAACCGAGCGAAGTTTCGCCGGCTAATTGCCGACGAAGAAGAGCGACGAAACGGAGGTGAGTTTCAGATGGACGGTCGTGGTTGGTTGGCTGTCAGTGCCTGAAGGCGTAACTTCCGCGGGCTCCTGCGCGCCGGTATGCGGGTTCCAGATGGTCAGCGTCTTGTGGCCCGGAAGAACGACTTTGGTGTCGACATCCTTCGGCGAGGAGTTCGCGAAGAAGTAGATGTCGCGGTTGTCCTTCACTTTGTGAATGTATGTCAGCGCGCCGTCGTACTCCGGCCCGGAGCGCAGTTCGCCGAGCGGCTCCTGAATGTCGACGTCGCGCTGAGGAAGCGCCAGTTTCAGAATCGAATCCAGCAGCCACGGATGCGTATTCGGCAGGTAAAACGCCTGTCCGCCAGCACTGTTCTTCTTCACGTAGTACCAGAAGACGTAGAGATTCTGGCGGTCCTGAATTCGCTTCAGGTCAGCTTTCGAGGGTTCATCCGGAGCGATGCCGAAGATGTCTCCAATGATCTGCTGTACCTCGCGGTCCTTGCCGAACTCCGCCGAGCGCGTAGGAAGTTGCTCGGTGGCGATCACGGATCCGCCCTGGTCGTAGAACTCCTTGATCTTCTTCGCCGCCGTGACGGAGAGCGTGTCGCCAGCGGGAACGATCAGCACCTTGTACTCTTCGCGATTCTCCTTATTGTTGAGAATCAGCTTGCCATGGTCGATGGTGCAGTTGTCGACGAGCACCTCAGGATGCAGATAGGTGTAGTCGACACGCGATGCGCGGAACAGGTCCTCACCGACGTTCTGGTAGTCTGCGCCGGGAGCTGGACCGCCTTCGCGTGCGGCGGCCTCTTCCATGATTTGCGGAGCCTTCTCGCCGGAGGCCAGCGGAAACTGCACTCCGCCCGCATTCTGAAATATTGCGTGCAGCGAGTCGATCGGATAGAGCACCGCGACGTCCGCAACGTGCCGCCCGCCCTGCAGCATGTAGCTGAGGCGCCCGACGTAGTCGTTCAATTCCGCGCGTTTCGGCTGCACGGTGCGGGCTGGGACCTGCGAGTTGATCCCCATCGCGTACTGATCCATCGCCACCTGGAAGGCGATCTTGTCGGTCAGGCCCCGATAGGCTGCGTAGGTCTCCGCCCGCAGGATGCGGTGGTCGTAGTTGAAGCCGGCGGAGGTGACGATCTTGTACGAGACGTTGGAGCGGCCGTACCACCAGATGTCGTCGACCGTCGGGATGGTCTGGTACTTGAACATCTTGATCAGGTCGCCTGTGAGCGGCGTAGGATTGGCGGGCTCTTCCTGGTCGGTGTGTCCGCCGAACTGGATGTTGTGCTCGCGGCACCAGTCGTCCAGACGCTTGACGAAGTTCTCCTCGTACAGCGTGGCGCGGAAGCCGAACAAGGCATCGCGCGCGGCAGCGGTCTGCGGGCCGATGTCGTACCACAGCGCCGGGTAATACTTCATCGGCGAGTAGCCGTACCGCTTCTGGAAGGCGGCGTTGAAGTCCGGCGTCCACATGCGATCGGCGTGGTGCATCGACGGCTCATCGTAGAAGGTCTGCGTGATGAGATTGCCGAAATACTTGCCCAGATATTGGGCGTAGCGGTCGTAGGTAAGCGAGATGAAAGCCGTCATCGCCTTGGGGTCAAGGTAGTCGACTACCGTCGCCTTGCCTTCAACCAGGTAGAAAGCCATCGCCTTCCAGTTGCCCTTCGGAACCTGGGTGATCAGGTGGCCCGCTTTGCCGCGGTCGCTCACGTCGACCAGTTCGTGGGTGTCGCGGTTCATCAGGACCGAGCCCATGTAGATGCCCTGCGGAATCGCCACATCGACTTTCGCTGGGCCGGTGATATCCTGCTCCGCCATGTTCAGGCTTTTGGCGGTGTACTGCGGGAACTGCGAATAGAGCAGCCCGCCCGCGGTTCCTGTGGGGAAGGAATAGTCGTCGTACAGTACGACTTCGAGGCCGTCCTTCTTCGCCTGCTGCATTCCCGCGTCGTAGAGCTTGAAGTATTCGGGGCTGAGAAATTCGACGCCCTTGGTGCCCGGAGTGCCACGGGCGAACCGCTTCAGGTAGTCGGGTGAAAGACCGAGCGAGGTCGTTCCCCCGGGTTCGAAGAAGAGGCCGCCGTAGTTCAGCTTCTTGGCCTCGTCGACTTCTGCGGCGAGGCTTTCAGGCGTGTCGCGGGTCATGTTGATGCTGCCCATGGCGTGGCCGCGGTACCGTGCGGGCGGAGCCTTGAAGGTCTGCGGGTCAAAGTCGGCAGGCGCCGACTGGGCCTGGGCGGAGACGGCCGCGATTGGCGCGAGACATATCGCTGCGAACAGGACGGCACGAACTGCCTGAATCATCGAATCACCTCACAACTCGTACGTATGGGTTGAGTGCGCGGGAGAATTGTACCCCCGGGAAGATTGCGGCTAGGAGTCAGTTCAGTCTGACCGTGAGGGCTGAACCGTTATACGTGACAGAGCGGTCCGAGGTTTCGGTGGCTGCTTCGCCGGTACCGTGTGCCGGTCGGGCGAGGACGACGTGGAAGGTGGTCTGAGGCGGCATGTTGGGATAGGTGCCGGTGCGCGGGCCGATCGTCAGGGTGCGGGTGGCGTCGGACCAGGTGATGCTCGTGGTGGAGTGCGCGCCGCGCTCGTAGTCGTAGTTGTCTCCCTCGTCGTTGTAGAGAGTAAAAGTGCCATTCGCGCCGGGATAGATGCGCAACTCGATAGGGCCGTTAGGCTTCTCGTCTGCGTACTCTTCTTCCGGACCGAGCGGGAGGATGGAGCCGGCGCGAACGTAGAGCGGGATGCGCTCAAGCGGGGCAGCGGCTTCGATGTGCTTGCCGCCTGTGAGCTTCTCGCCGGTCCAGAAGTCGTACCAGGTTGTGTCTTTCGGCAGGTAGACGCGTCTGCTGGTGGCTCCGGCTTCGGTGACGGGGTTGATGAGCAGCGCGGGGCCGAACATGAACTCGGTGGCGTCGTTCCAGGTCGTGGGATCGGCGCGGAAGTCCATCGGCAGCGGACGCATGAGCGTGTAGTCGTCGGCGGAGACCTTCCACGCGAGCGAGTACAGGTAGGGCATCATGCGGTAGCGCAGTTTGTCGAATTGGAGGAGCGCGGGTTCGACCAGCGGATAGCTCCACAGCTCGTTGTTAGGACGATGGCCGTGGGTGCGGAAAACGGGGCAGAAGGTGCCGAACTCGTACCAGCGCATGTAGAGTTCCTGGTACTCGCGGCTGGTGGTGTCCATGGTTGGGTGATAGCCGCCGATGTCGGTGGTCCAGTAGGGCAGGCCGGAGAGCGCGTAGTTCATGCCCGCGGGGATTTGGCGGGAAAGCGCCCAGAAGGTCTGGTAGACGTCGCCCGACCAGACGGTTCCGCCAACACGCTGCGAGCCGAGGAAGGCGGAACGCGTGAGCAGGAAGACGCGCTTCTTGTCGGTGGTGGCGCGCCAGTGCTGCTGGATGCCTTCGTTGTGCAGCAGAGGGTAGATGTTGGTGTACGCCGCGCCGTTGCCGATAGCGAGCGTACGCGTGGTGAGGACTGCGTCGCCGAGATGCGGGTAATACTCTTCGGGTTCGGCGGAGTCGAGCCAGAATGAATCCCAGCCCTGCGCGAAGAGCGGACCATTCAGGTTCTGCCAGAAGAGGTCGCGTGCGTGCGGGTTCGATGCATCGTAAACGTGCGCATCCTTGAGCATGAGGTGCTCGGCATCGAGTTTTTTGAAGGTCTCGGCGGCGGGGTCCATCATGCCCCAGGTGGAGATCATGGTGTGGATGTGTTCGTCGTGCAGCTTCTGCAGCGCAGCGGGGACGTCGTGATAGTTGGAGTTGAAGATCGGGTCGCCTTCGTTCTTCCACCAGAACCAGTCCTGCACGATGGTGTCGACGGGAATGTGTTCCGCGCGGTAGCGGGCGGCGATGGTCTGGATCTCATCGAGCGAAGTGTAGCGATCCTTGGACTGGATGAAGCCGTAGGACCAGCGCGGCAGCATGGGCGAGTGGCCGGTCAGGTCACGATACTCGTGGATCACCTGGTCGAATTCGGGGCCATAGAGGACGAAGTAGTCGATACCGTCGGCGGCGATGGAGTCGAACTTGAGTTCGAGCGGGAAGCGGTTGTCCATCGTAGTCAGGCTTGCTGTATTCCACAGAATTCCGTAGCCATTTGTGGAGAGCAGCATCGGGATGGCGATGTCGGTATTGTTCTGGCCGAGCTCGACGGTGGCTCCGCGGTAGTTGAAGAGGCCGCTCTGATGCTGACCGAGGCCGTAGATCGCTTCGCTGGCGTCGGGCGAGAAGCGATCGGTGATGTGGTTGGTCTGCTCTCCGTTGAGCGTGGCCTGCGTGTAAGTGCGCGGGACGGCGTTGCCTTCGCGGAGGAAGTTCTTGCCGGCCGCGGTCGCGAATGTGAGGTTGCCTTTATCGAGCGCCAGCGACACGGTGACGGCAGCGGTCTTTAGCGTGGCGCGCTTAGCGTCCTGCGCGAAGGTGAACTTCGCGCCGGGACAGGCGTGGGCGACGAGCCAGGGCTGCGCGGGCTTCGCGTCGCCGCCGCTGGGGCGCGTGACCACGTGGATGACGCCGTCGGCGCAGGCGGTGACGTGCATCGTTTCCGGGCCGAAGGCGGCGTCGAAGCCGGTTGCGGACTGGGTGACGGTCGCGGTCGACGGCGGGGGCGTCGTCTGACCGGGGATCTGGGCCGCGAGGCTCCAGGACAAGGTGACGGCGGCAAGGAACAGAGAAAGGCGCTGGAGAAGCATGTGCCTTTCTAATCCAAGTGGGCGGGAAAGGCCAGTGCGTCCTCTACCTCCCGTTCCTCAGGCTCCCGCGATGGTCATGCCTTCGATGCGGAGGGTGGGGGCGGCGGAGGCGCTGCGGAAGACGAGGTCGTTGCCGATGGCGGAAATGTTCTTGTACATGTCCTTGAGGTTGCCGGCGATGGTGATCTCTTCGACCGGGTAGGCGAGTTCGCCGTTTTCGATCCAGAGGCCGACGGCGCCTTGCGAGTAGTCGCCGGTGACGAGGTTGACGCCGAAGCCCATGACCTCGGTGACGTAGAGTCCGGATTGGACGTCGCCGATGATCTGCTCGGGGGTGAGTGTGCCGGGCTGGAGGAAGAAGTTGCCTGCGCCAATGCCAGGGTTGGAGGCGAGCGAGCGGGAGGCGTTCCCGGTGGACGCCATGCCTAGCTTGCGCGCGGTGTAGGTGTTCATCACATAGTTCTTGAGGATGCCGTTTTCGACCAGGACGGTGCGGCGGGTGGGCAGGCCTTCGCCGTCGAAGGGCGAGGTGCCGAAGCCGCCGGTGCGAATGCCGTTCGGGTGATCGAAGACGAGCGTGCCGTCGTCGATGACGGTGATGTTCTCGCCGGCGACCTGCTGGCCGAGCATATCGGCGAAGAAGGTGGCGTGGCGGTAGATGGCGTCGCCGTTGGCGGCGTCGAAGATGTTGCCGACAATCCCGCGGGCGATTTCGGGCGCGAAGACGACGGGGGCTTGCTGGGTGGGGACGCGGCGCGCGCCGAGACGGCGTAACGTCCGGCGGGCGGCTTCGTGGCCTATGGCGACGGGGTCTTCGAGCAGGCGGGTGGTGCGGGCGTTCGAGTACCAGTAATTGCGCTGCATCTTGCCGTCGGTGTCGTGGGCGATTGGCTGCGCGGAGAAGCCGCAATAGGAGCGGCGGTACTCGCCGGTGAAGCCCCGGCTGTTCATCATGATCTTGTGCGATGTGGAGGTGTCGAAGTCGCCTCCGCCGGAGTTCTGGATGCGGGTGTCATAGGCCATGGCTGCGGCCTCGACCTGGCGGGCGATTTCGATGCGGGCTGCGGGTTCCTGTTGGTTCACGTCGTCGAAGAAGAGGTTCTGGGCGGCGACGTCGTGCTGGCTGAAGGCAGAGGCGTCTGGCAGGCCGGCGAAGGGGTCCTCGGAGGTGATGCGGGCGAGAGTGACGGCTCCATCGACAAGGCGGGCGATGGATTCAGGGGCGAAGTCGGAGGAGGAGGTCGAGGCGGTTCGCTGGCCGATGAAGACGCGGAGGCCGACGGCGCGAGATCCGGACTCTTTGAGGGTTTCGACGTGGCCGAGGCGGACGCGGGCGTTGAACTCGTCGCCCTCGTAGACGACGGCTTCGGCGTCTGTGGCTCCGGCGCGGAGGGCACGGGCGAGGACGTCGGCGGCGAGCTGGCGGAGGTCGGTGATGGTGGCTTCAGTCGGCAACGATGCGGTCCCTCGGTGTGTCCGGTGCGGTCAGGTAAATACTTGCTGGAGAATGGGTTCGGTGTAGAATCCGGTTCTGCCGCGGAAGGTCGAGCCTGGTTCTTGAACCCGCTGGCTTAATGGTAGCAGGTTGCTGTTTGCCCCTTGGCAGGTATGTTTTCTATTTCATTTCTTGCTCGTTTGGGCCGGTAAAATCCCTGGAATCAGCGGGTAGGCGCTAAAACTCGTTGTTTCTGTTAGTTGCGCCTAAAATATAGATTCCGTTGGGGTTGTGGGTGGCGGTGGGGCTTATGAGGGAAATGCGCCACTGCGCTTCGCTTCGGTCGAGATGACGCCTTCTTGAGAAGGGGGCCCTTGAGATCAGGAGGTTGTGTCTGAAGCGCACGGATGGCTGGTGATGACGGTCACAGGTCGGTGATCCCGGACCGAGTTAGTCTGAGTTTGCACGGATTCTGCTCTTGGTGAGGTTTTTTGAGGGCGGCCGGATTTTGAAGTCGGACTGAACTTGTCGTATATTCGGGATGCAACGACAAATTTGAAGGACCGGGCCCCTGCGGCTATCTCTTGGCGGAGACCACAGGAACCCGGAAGACCACAACCGTGCCGGCTTGCGGATTCCCTCATGATAGGGGCCGCTGCCTGCACAGAGCAACCCGGGAGTTCTCTCCCGGTATGAGCTGGAGGAGGGTTATGCGGCGTCTTGTTGAGAATTTGGCATTGAGGGGTTTCCTTTGCCTGTCGGTTTTCCTTATGTTGGCTGCAACCGCCGGAGCGCAGCAGAAACGTCATTTTGAGGTGCTGGTGACTGACCCTTCCGGAGCGATTCTTCCGGGAACCAAGGTGGTGGTGGAGGCGGAAGGGGCGGCGAAGCCTGCGGCGGCTGGAGACAGCGATGCGACGGGTGAGTTCAGCGCCAATCTTTTGCCCGGGGTCTACCAGGTGGAGTTGTCCCATGCGGGCTTCCAGAGCGTGAAGCAGCAGGTCGACTTTTCGGCTCCGAACGCGGGACGTTTGACGGTGGCGCTACCGATTCTGGAGAGCGTCCAGTCGGTTGACATACGCACGGATGGACTGGGCGCGGAGGTTGCGGCGTCCGCAACGCGCATGCCAATGACGCTGCTGGAGACGCCACAGCAGATCCAGGTGCTGACGCATGAGTTGCTGCAGGCGCGCTCGACGGAGAGTATGAAGCAGGCGGTGGAGATGGTGCCGTCGGTGGGACTGCAGCTGGGCGAAGGGCGCAGGGACAACTTCTTTATTCGCGGCTTCAACGCAGTGAACGATATGTATATCGACGGAGTGCGCGACAGCGCGCAGTATTACCGCGATCTCTCGAACACGGAGCGGATTGAGGTGCTGGAAGGGCCCGCGGCGGTGCTGTATGGGCGCGGCTCATCGGGCGGACTGATCAACCGGATTACGAAGAAGCCGAGCATGGAAGGAATGCTGGGCGAGATTGGTTATACCGTGGGCGGCTACGGGGAGCAGCGCGGAACGGCTGACCTGGACACGATCGTCCCGGGGACCGGCCGGAAGCTGGGCTTCCGGCTGACGGGAGCGGCGGAGCACGAGGACAGCCAGAGGCATTTCTACTGGAGCGACCGCTATACGTTTGCACCTACGTTGTTGTGGAAGCCGAGTGAGGCGACTGCCATTTCGGCGCAGGTGGAGCGGTTGCGCGACGACCGGTTGCCGGATCGCGGGATTCCGTACCTGCCGGCGACGGGTGCGCCAGCGGTGGTTCCCGTGGGCAACTTCTACGGCTACGTCGGGCCACAGGCGGGGAGCAACTTTATCCACTCCGCAGTTACGGACGGGACGCTCGATGTGCGGCACAGTTTCGCGGATGGATGGACGCTGCATGCGGTCGAGCGGCTGGCGGGGTACAGCACGAACTTTGCGAATATGTATCCGTCGGCGGTGACGGGGACCGCCGGTAATTATCAGGTGGCGCGCGGCGAGTACAACGGGACGCAGATGTGGACGAATGCGGATTCGACGCTGGAGGGGTCGAGGACGCTGCGCATTTTGGGCATGCGGCAGACGTTGCTTGTTGGGACGGAGTATGGGCGCGAGGTGACGGACTCCACCCAGTACAACGGTCCAACGAACCAGACGCCGGTGAGCCTGCTGAATCCGTTGCCGACGGCGCCTGTGCTGAGTTCGGTGCTGAGCCGGAACAACCGGTTCCTGGGCCGGACGCTGGCTGTGTATGGGCAGGATCTGATCACGCTTGCTCCGAGGTGGAAGGCGCTGGTGGGGGTGCGGTTCGACAGCTTCCGGCAGACTCTGGAACTGATGCCTCCGACGAACACGACTCCGAACCTGGGACGGACGGACAATGCGGCGAGCCCGCGTGTGGGGCTGGTGTACCAGGCGCGTCCGTGGGCGTCGGTGTATGGGAACTACAGCCGCACCTTCGATCCTTCGGGCGAGGGCTTGTCGCTGGCGACGAACAATGCGCAACTGAAGCCGGAGGTGACACAGAACTATGAAGGCGGAATGAAGGCGAATCTGCTGCGCGAGCGGCTACTGGCGACGGCGAGCTTGTTCCGGCTGGATCGTACGAACATCAAGACGACGGATCCGAACAATCCGCTGGCGCTGCTGAACCTGGGCGAGCAGCGGACGGACGGCGCGGAGCTGAACATGCAGGGCGCGATCACTCGCCGTTGGCAGGTGGTTGGCGGGTATGCGTGGCTGGATGGGCGGATTGTTTCGTCGACTACGCTTTCGAATGGCGTGAGCCTGCAGGGGCGCAGGCCGGCAATGTCTCCGCTGCATGGCGGGAGCGTGTGGACGACGTACGAGTTCGGCAACGGATTCGGGATTGGAGCGGGGCTGGTAAGCCGGGCGAAGCAATTCGCTGCGACGGACAACCTTGCGGCGTTGCCGGCGTACGCGCGGGTGGACGCCTCGGTCTCCTACCGCAGCTCGCGATACGACGTGCAGGTGAATGTCCAGAATGTCGGGAATGTGCGGTACTACGACGCGGCGCAGTCCGACTACCAGATTTATCCGGCTGCTCCGGTGAGTGTGGTGATCACGGCGCGGCGGCGATTCTAGGAACGGGCTGAGCGGGCGGGCCGGGGTGGATATGAGGGCCCCGGACGGTCTGGCTTTGGTTAGCGAAACTCCTAGCGGCTCCAGCGCTCAACTTGCATCGCATTTCCGCCGATAGGGGGAGTGTCGGCCGGGTAGATGCTCGGGCGATAGACGCCGGCGGGTGCGCGCGTGGGAGGGCGCGTACTTCGCGGATGCAAGAGGGCTCGGATGATGAGGAGGGACGAAAGCGGGCAGACGCTGGTGTTTGTGGCCTTGGCGCTGCCAGTGTTGTTG
Organism: Acidobacteriaceae bacterium; assembly: GCA_036498865.1. Taxonomy (GTDB): domain Bacteria; phylum Acidobacteriota; class Terriglobia; order Terriglobales; family Acidobacteriaceae; genus Edaphobacter. Next base: position 27,082 of record DASYEU010000076.1, read on the forward strand.
GGGTTTCTCGCTTTTGCGATCGACATGGGGTCGCTATTCCGGGCGAAGCGGAATCTGCAGATTGCGGCCGATGCGGCGGCGGCGGCCGGAGCACTGGACTATCTCTACAGGGGCTCGATTGCGTCCGCGAAAACGGCAGCCAAGGCTGCGGCTGCCAGCAATGGAGTGACGGACGGAAGCGGCGGCGGCGTGGTGACGGTGAACAGCCCACCCGCGAGCGGGCCGAATGCGAGTTCGACCGGTTTCCTTGAGGTGATTGTAAGGGCGCCGACGGCGGTCCCGTTCATGTCGCTGATTACTCACACTGCGACGTTCGACGTTGCTGGACGGGCCGTGGCCGGAGCTCCGAGCGCCAGCAACGCGTGCATTTTTATTGCGAACCCGTCGGCGTCGTCCGTGCTTCGCATTCAGGGGAGCAGCACCATCACGGCGAACGGTTGCGGTATCTACGTGAACTCGAGCAGCTCGAACGCGGTGAGCGTAACGGGGAACTCGGCGAGGGTGACGGCCGACCAGTTCGGCATTTATGGCGGGTACTCGGGTCACCAGACCTCACCCACGGCGATGACACCGAATTCTGCTCCGCTGAGCGACCCACTGGGAAACATCGCCGGGCCGGCGGTGCCGGGCGGGTGCACGAACACCAACGCGTCGACGTCTGTGAGCGGGTCGTACACCGCACCGGGCGGGCTGGTTTGTTTTACCAAGGCTGTGACTCTGGCAAACGGCGCCAGCCTGGGAGCGGGTTTATATGTCTTCGAGAGTGGTGTGACGATTCCAGCGGGCGCAACGGTCACGGTGACGGGCGGGACCCTGGAGTTGTATGGGATTGGTTCCAGCGCAGGCACGTTGAACCAGTCGTCGAATTCGAAGCTGAATATTACTGCCCCGACGGCGGGCACGTACAACGGAATCGCCATCCTGCAGCCATTGGTGAACAAGACTCCACTGCAGGTGCAGTTTGGAAGCAGCAATCAGACTCTGGATGGGGTGATTTACGCGCCGGGCGCAAATGTGTCGCTGCAGGACAACGGCGGAGGGGTTACGGCGTCGGGGGTGTTTGCCGACAGCATGACCATCAAGTCGTCGTCCCTGACGATTCCGAGTTACAGCGCGCAACATCCGGCGACCTCCCCTCTGAAGCACGTGACGTTGGTGGAGTGAGCCAATGATAACGAGCAAGCTCACGATGACGAGGGTGCGAACGATGTTTCGCAGAGGGGACCGCGGTCAGTCGCTGGTGGAGGTTGCGTTGGCGGCGCCGATCCTGATTCTGATGCTGCTGGGCGCGGCGGAATTTGCGCGGATCGCCTTCGCGGGGATCGAAGTGTCGAACGCGGCCAGGGCTGCGGTTGCGTATGGAGCGCAGAGCACTGCGACAGCTGCGGATGCGGGAGGGATTCAAACGGCTGCCGCGATGGACGCCGGCGACATGGCGGCGTCGCTGACCGCGACCGCGACGGTGACCGGCGTTTGCTCCAGCGGGAGCTCGTGTACGGGAGCCGGATCCACCTGCCTGAATACCGACTGCGACACTCCGGGAGATCACATTGAGACGATCTTGACGGTCGATACGGCGGCAAACTTCGATCCGCTGATTCATGTGCCGGGGCTTCCGACCACGTTCTCACTTCATGGCCACGCGGTGCAGAAATGTCTCCCGTGACGGGCCCGACGCGAGGGCAGGAAGGCTCAAGCCTGATTGAAACGGCGCTGGCAAGCAGCGTTTTGCTGCTGCTGATCTTTGGGATTTTTCAGATGTCGTTCGCGCTGTACAGCTATCACTGCATCTGCGAGGTCGCGCGGGAGGGGAGCCGGTATGCAATCGTTCGCGGTTCGACCTCGTGCACCAACACTCCGACGTTGACGGACTGCAACGCTTCGGCGGCTGCGATCCAGACGTTTGTGAAGAGCCTCAACTACCCTGGCATCAACTCTCAGTCGATGACCGTGGTGTCTGGTTGGGCGCGTGTGAATGGGACGCTGCCGGCGACGTGGTCAGACTGCTCGCCTGCAGTGTGCAATACGCCGGGGAACATGGTGAAGGTGCAGGTCAACTATCAACTCCCTTTGAGCATTCCCTTCTGGCGGGCTACGACATTCACGCTGACCAGCACGTCGCAGATGGTGATTGCCCAATAGGCGCTCCAGTCTGAGGGGTTCGTGGACCGCATTGGATGAAAAATACTTTTACCAATAACATTTGCTGCGTTCTCCCGAGGGAGCGCAGAGAGGCAGGAGCCGGCGAAGTTCGAACTCAAAGGCCGGCAGGTGACGGTACAGATGGGGGCCAGGCGGCCGGTGATGCTCGTGAGGAAGGCTTAGCCGGCGAGCCAAGCTTCAGCGTCTTCGAGGGTGCGGAAGAGGCGAATCTGCTCCTTGCCGGCGTTGAGTTGGCGGTAGGTCTGGAACAGCCGCATCATCTCGTAGGCTTCGCGCGTGGGCGCGACGAAGGCCCGGCGGGAGCGGGAGTCGAAGAGGTCTTCCTTGGCAAGTACGCCGATCTGACTCGCGGTAAGAGCCAGACGGGTGAGTTCGCGACCGTCGTAGATCTGGGAAAAGTGAGGCTCAAAGTTGGGGTCGGTGGTGAACTGCCGGCGAGCTGCCAGGATCTCGTCATAGGTGACCAGGCCCCATGCACGGCCGAGGACGCGTTGCCGTTCGAGGTCGATCACGCAATCGCAGGGCATACTCGGGATCATACGTCAGGCAGGTTGACTGACCGGCGCCAAATGTGACGGCCGGTGGCGTGTGACTGCGGTGGGCAGATTTCTGGCACAAGTCTGGTTCACGACGAAATCGGAAGGCGGCGCGGCTCTCGGGGGCGATCCGCTCGAGCGCGGACGGCTGTACGTCGTGCAGGCGACCATCGCCATCAACGTGTCGGCGGTGGGGCTGCTGGTGGGCGCCGTGGTCGAATTGGCGCTAGCTGGCGGTGGGGTCGTAGTCGGCGGCGGTGATGGTTTGTAGGCCGGAGGTGGCGGGAGGCTGGTCGATGAAGAGGATGGTGCGGACCGAGGTGCCGGGATAGCTGACCTGATGGCCGGTGTAGGCCGGGGTGGTGGCGCTGGGGATCGCGCCGGTGGGGAAGGCGAAGATGGAGTAGGTGCCGCTGGGGGCGTTGATATAGCCAGTGTTGGTGCCGAAGCCGACGCCGGTGGCGATGGGAGCGGCTCCGGAGAAGGAGAAGCCGGGGGGCAGGAGGTAGATGTCGACGGCGCCGGACCGGGTCGCCTGACCCAGGAAGCGGAACGCAGTCTGGCCGGCGGGCGCTGGGGTGGATTGATCCTTGAGGACCGTCATCTGGAGGTTGGCCGCGATGTTGCCGGCGAGAACGGTGTACTGGCCATTCGTTGCGAAGGAACCTCGGATGGCGGCGAGTTGCTGCTGGGTGCCCGCGGTGAACGCGGCAGGGTTGTAGGACCCAGGGGTGACGGGCATATAGGAGCTGACGGTGCCGAAGCCGATGTTATAGAGGCCGGCCGGCGCAGTCTGGGGCGGAGTGTTCTGGTAGATGTCGAGGGCGGGAGCGTCGGGAGAGACGTCGATGACGCGCACTTGAGAGATCTGCTGGGTGCCGGCCATGCTCTGGCAGCCTGCAAGGGCGGTGGCGAGGAGCGCAAGGGCGGCAAGCCGGCCGGTTCGGGTCGCGAGATGGAGGCGGTACAGGTTCATAGCCGGTCGATCGCGACTGCCGCGAGACGGAATAATGGGTTAACTTTACCTGATTTGGCAGAGCACGATGTCGGGAAGTGTCGTTGATGACCCAAAAGTGACACAAGCGTGACATGGTCTGCAGATGGGGTCGCTGGACGGCGGATTCGGCTGGCGACCGGGACTCTACGCTAGTCGCACTGGCGGACGCTGAGGACCGGGCATGGGGCGTTCAGCAGGATTTCCAGAAGGCCAGTGCCGAAGAGCTCGCGGGCGAATGAGTTGCGGTGGACGCCGAGTGAGATGAGGCCGATCTCAAGCTTGCGTGCGAGATCGCACACGGTGCGGCCGACCGAGCCGGACGGGGTGTAGATGGCTGTTCCGGGCGGGACGAGGGACTGGATTCCGTCGCGGATGGCCTGCAGGGCTTCGGCACAGGTCTTTTGCGGGACGACCTGCACCACGGAGAGCCGAGCGCCGGCGGTTTGCTGGATGCCCATGGCGAGCGAGAGGCCGCATAGGGTTTCGGGGCAGAAGTCTCCGGCGAAGAGGACATGACGGGCACCCTTTTCGCTCCAATCGGGTTGATGGTGTTTACAGCCTACGGTGAGGACGGGGATGGTGACGTGGCGGATGAGGCGCTCGGCCGTGGAGCCGAGGAAGATGCCGTGAACACCGCGGCCTCCGTGCGTGGCGACGACGAGCAGATCGATAGCCTCGTGGCGAAGAGCGTTCTCGATGTTCTCGAGCACGGGGCCCTTGCGGAACAGGACGGTGCAGGGGATTCCCTGGTTGACGGCCAGCAGGCGGAGGTGGTCGAGGTCGTCCTGGAGATCAAGCTCCATCTGCAGGAGCGCGCCGGGAAGGATGGTCGCCATGCCGTTGGCGGTTTGATTGGCCATGACGTGCATCAGGACCAGGGTGGAGTTATAGATTCTCGCGATGTCGATGGCTCGGTTGAGAGCCGTGAGGCAGGTGTCGGAAAAGTCGATGGGAACGAGGATGCGGTCGACGTGGGGAAGCCGAACGGGAACCTGGGCGAGGGGAAGTGGATGAGTAGTCATACCTCAACCTCCGGAAACATTATGCTCCGGTTGGGCGACGGTGTCAGTGGCGGAGGTCACAGGTACGGCAGTAGCCGAAACCTGGAGGCGTGAGATGCACAATTGCGAGTTCGGGGCGGAGGTTGACTTATCCAAGGCCCAGACTCTGGGTGCCTTCAATGCGAAGGGTGTAGGGCATGCCGGGAGACGGAGCGGTTGGAGGCAGGGTGAGGAAGAGGGCCTCGGCAGTTTGCTTGAAGGGGATCGGGTGGGGATTCGGGCCGAGGAGAGTCACGCGCTCGACCTTAGAGGCTGAAGCGGCAAGGGATTTCACGATGGCGCTTCTGGCGGTGGGATAGCGGTAGCCGTGGGCATAGAGATTGCCCTTAACGGTGGTGAAGCGGAAGCTGGCTTCAGTAATTGGTGCGCGGGAAGCCGGACCGTCCTTAATGGCGGTGGACTGGTCGGCGGTGGAGCCTCCTTTCCAGTCGGGCGGAGGTTCGGTGGGTGTGCCGGGGCCTTCGCCGGGGATGCGCCAGGGGCAGGCGTCATAGATGGCCTCTCCGTTGGTGCGGAGCCATTCGCCGACGGCCAGGAGGACCTTCTGCTGGTCATCGGGGATGGAGCCGTCGCCTTTGGGGGAGACGTTGAGCATGAGGTTGCCGCCGGTGCTGCAGTGTTCGATGAGTTCGGTGATGACCGAGGCAGGGGTGCGGATGGTCATCTGCCGGGGGGATTCGGTGTAGCCCCAGGTGCTGCCGATGGCGTCGTCGGATTGCCAGGGGTAGGGGTAGATCCACTTGGGGGCGCGCTGCTGCTTTTCAAAGTCCTGGACGGAGCCGGCGAGGTAGGCCCAGTCCTTGGTGCCGAAGGTGACCTCCTTGCCCCACTTCAGCGCGGAGTTGAAGTAATAGGCGGCGGCGCGGAGCTTGATGGGGTCGTAAGTGCGCGGGTTGACGCCGTTGTCGAAGTAGATGAGCTGCGGCTGGTACTTGTCGATGAGTTCCTGGACGCGGGCGAGCCAATCCTCCTGAAAGACCTGGGAGGCGCCGCCGTCGTTCATGTCTCCGGGGATGGGTGGGCCGTAGAAGCCGGCGTAGCGTGGGTCGAACTGATCGTTCGGGACGCCGGGTGAGGGGTAGGCGAAGGTGTGATGTTCCATCCGGTGAGTGGAGAGGCCGAAGATGAGGCCTAGTCTGCGGACGGCGGAGGCGAGTTCGCCAGTGAGGTCGCGTTTGGGGCCCATCTTGCCGGCACACCAGGGGGTGACGTCGGAGTTCCACATGGCGAATCCGTCGTGGTGTTCGGCGACGGGAACGACGTATTTTGCGCCGGCGTTCTTGAAGAGGGCGGCCCAGTCTTCAGGGTGGTAGTTGGGAACTTTGAACAGGGGAATGAAGTCCTTGTAGCCGAACTTATCCGGCGGGCCGTAGTGCTCGGTATGCCATGCGACGTCGGAGGTGTACATGTGCTTGATGTACCACTCGTTGATGCGTGCGGGGATGGAGTAGAGGCCCCAGTGGATGAAGATGCCGAATTTCGCGGGGTTGAACCAGGCGGGTGTGCGGTGGAGGTCGCGGATAGAGGCCCAGGTGGGCTTGAAGGGGCCTTCGGGTTCGGGCTTGGGCCTGGCGTAGGCGTCGGGTGCGCCTGCGGGAGCTCCTGCCTGAGCGTACAAGCTCCCGGGGAGGATCGTGGACGCGGCGGTGATGAGCGACGACTGAGCGAGGAAGCGGCGACGGCTGAGTGGCATTCGGGAAGACTATCCCACGAATGTCCTATTTTCAATAGGATTAGCGTTTACCTTGGCACGATCCAGGGCATCGCGATGGCTTGCTTTTCGCGGCGGACGGCCCCAGGATGCCTGCTCCGACCTTTCGGCTGGCTGGCGTGTAGCGGGATTTATTGGAGTTCCTCGACCACCTTCTCCAGCGAGCCGAGGAACTTCTGCCATCCGTATGAGGCGCCCTTGTAATACGCACTTTCGGTGTCGGGGAAGCCGGACTGCTCCATGCGGAGGTGGGTGCCCGCTGTGGTTGCGGTCAGGGTGAAGGTGACCACACTCTTTAGCCCGAGCGAGCCCCATGTGTAGGAAAGGACCTGGAGAGGTTTGATCGCAACCACCTCGCAGTCGATGACGCCGTTCCAGTTGGGCATGGGGGTGGTGCGTAGGTTAAATTTGTGGCCCACAGTTGGTTGGAAGTCGTTCTGCATCAGCCACTGCTGGATCAACGCACTCTCGGTAAGCGCCCGCCAGATTTTTTCGGGTGCGTGGGGGAACTCGCGTTCTATGACGAGGGTGTGAGTGGAGGCGGTGGAATCGGTCATCGGTGCATCCTTTGCAGAGGGCTTTGGGGGGTCGATCGATGCGGCCTGCGGGGACAGCTTCCGACGACCGGCATGAACGGAACAATAACCATTTGGTTATGAAATGTCAACTGGGGGGAGGATACGCATGCGTGACTGCGCTCACCGGGCAGATGCGGATGCGAGCGGTAGGCTGGGAGCGCCTTTCTGTTTGTGCGGCAGAGATTCGGGCAGGAGGTTTGGAATATATGACGATTCGAAGGACGGTGCGCTGCGGGTTGATCTGTGGGGCGATAGTTGGCGGGTTGCTGGCGATGGCTAGCGGGGCCGGGCAGGCGGGAATGGGGCAGGTGGCTCAAATCGGGACGAAGCCGCAGACGCTTGGCCAGAAGATTGCGGCTTCGAAGGAGTTGCTGGACATCAACACGGCGACGGCCGATCAGTTGCAATCGCTGCCGGGGATGGGCGCTGCCTACGCTGCGCGGATCATTGCGGGGCGGCCTTATACGGCCAAGAACCAGCTAACGCAGCGGGGGATCCTGCCGCTGGCTGCATACAGTCAAATCAAGTTGCTGATCATCGCGCACCGGGTGAAGTAGGGTCTCCAGGGACGGTTATGCACGAAGTGTGCGAGATGCGGTACTCTCATCAGGCTCTCGCAGAGCAATTCCATGAGCAATCCCGAGGAGGATGGCGAAATGCGACTTCGTATAACGTTTTTTGCGTTGGTACTGGCTGCTGCGCTGTGCATGATGGCATCGCCCAACGGTGCACAGGCACAGGCGGCAACGGCGTCTAAGCCGAAACCGGCCGCGGCGAGCACCATGACTGCGGCGAAACCATCGGCTGCGAGTCCGTTGCTGGACATCAACACGGCGACGGCGGATCAGTTGAAAGCGCTGCCGGGGGTGGGGGATGCCTATTCGTCGAAGATTATCGCCGGTCGTCCGTATGCGGTGAAGAACCAGCTGGTATCGAAGAAGATCGTGCCGCAGGCGACGTACGACAAGATCAAGGACATGATCATCGCAAAGAAGCCCGCGAAGTAGGGTCTAAGTAGATCGGGGAGTGGCGAGCGGAGAGACGGGGTGGGCGCAGACTACGGCGCTGCCCCTGCTCTCGCTTCGAGTGTGGTCGCGAGACGGCGATAAGGGCAGTTGGACTGAAACTGGAGCCGTGAAAGAGATGCCTGTGGCGACCCAGGCGCGCGGTATGCTCTCCGTTGACAAACGGGTTAGGTGGAAGGTAGCCTTGAACCAGATGAGCTTTTCGACGCAGCATCGCGGACATCATCACCATCATCATGCTCACAGCGTGTTGGCGGCAGTGTCCGGTGCGGCGAAATAACGAAACGCACACAAGGATTCGAAAAGGCCCGCTGACGCGCACAACGCGAGCGGGCCTTTTTGCTGCGCGCGGAGAGAACTTTAGAGGGCAAGACCAAACACAGCGATTCTGGAGCAGCAACTCCAGAATGACCACTCCGGAAACAGGAAAGCGAGAGACACGATGGACGCAGTACAGGGTGCACCAACAATCGATTTTGCCAAGATGGACGGGCTTGTCCCTGGCATTGTGCAGGATGCGAAGACGGGCGAGATGCTGATGCTCGGCTTCCTTAACGAGGTCAGCTACCAGAAGACGCTGGAGACAGGCTTCGTAACCTTCTGGAGCAGGACGCGGCAGAAGCTGTGGATGAAGGGCGAGAGCAGCGGCAACCGGCTGCGTGTGGTCAGCGCGGCGACGGACTGCGACAACGACGCGCTGCTGTTTACGGTGAAGGTGGAGGGCGATGGCCTGGTTTGCCACGAGGGCACGGTGAGCTGCTTTACGAAACCAATTACGGTTACAAAAGCCGAGGGGAGCAAGTAAATGGCGACGAAGCTTAAGCTGGGAATCCCGAAGGGCAGTTTGCAGGATGCGACGATTGCGCTGTTTGAGCGCGCGGGCTGGCGAATCTCCGCGAACGGTCGCAGCTACTTTCCGGGCATCGACGATGATGAGATTGAGTGCATGCTGGTGCGTGCGCAGGAGATGGCTCGGTATGTAGAAAAGGGCGCTCTGGATGCGGGTTTGACCGGCAACGACTGGGTGCTGGAGAACGAGACGGACGTGGAGTATGTGACGAGCCTGACGTACTCCAAGGTGAGCCGGCAAAAGGTGAAGTGGGTGCTGTGCGTGCCGGAGGACTCGTCCTTCCAGAAGCCCGAGGATCTGGCGGGCAAGGTGATTGCAACTGAACTGGTGGAGTTTACGAAGCGCTATTTCGCGAAGAAGAACATTCCGGTGAAGGTTGAGTTCAGCTGGGGAGCGACGGAAGTGAAGCCGCCGACGCTGGCCGATGCGATCGTCGAAGTGACGGAGACGGGGTCGAGCCTGCGGGCAAACCGACTGCGGATCATCGAGACGCTGATGGAATCGGAGACGCAGCTGATTGCGAACAAGGCGGCGTACAAGGACGAGTGGAAGCGGAAGAAGATCGAGAACATTTCTCTGATGCTGAACGCGGCGATTGCGGCGCAGGGGCGCGTGGGCTTGATGATGAACGCTCCCAAGGACAAGTTGGACGCGATTCTGGCGCAGTTGCCGGCGTTGAATTTTCCGACGATCTCGCATTTGAGCGATCCGAACTGGGTTGCGGTGAACACGATTCTGGAAGAGGCTGTGGTGCGCGACGTGATTCCGAAGTTGAAGGGTGCGGGCGCGACGGGAATTGTGGAATATCCGCTGAGCAAGGTTGTGCTGTAAGACAGGTGCTGGTTACTCGACACTGGGGACTAGGAAAAGCGATGAAGCTGGTTAAGGCATTTGGGCGAGGAAAGACCGCGGCGCAGGCGCTGATTGAGGCGTTGGAGCGTCGCGGCTCGCTCAACACGTCGAAGGTGGAGAAGACTGTAACTGCGATCGTTACAGAGGTAAGGAATCGTGGCGATGCCGGGCTGCGGAAGTATGCCGCGAAGTTCGATGGGCTGGCAAAGGATACGGCGCTGCTAGTGTCGCGCGAGGAGATGAAAGCAGCGTGGGAGGCGACTGCTCCCGAACTGCAGACGGCGATGCGGGCGGCGCAGGCGAATATCCGGGCTTTCGCGGAGAGGCAAAAGCCTGGCGAGTGGACATTTGCTCCGGCGGTGGGCGTGACGGTTGGGCAGATTGTGCGGCCGCTCGAGAGCGTGGGTTGCTATGTGCCGGGCGGGCGGTATCCGTTGCCGTCGACGCTACTGATGACGGTAACGCCGGCGCAGGTGGCGGGCGTGGAGCGGATCGTGGTGTGCTCGCCGAAGCCGGCGCGGGAAACGATGGCGGCCGCATGGCTGGCGGGCGTGACCGAGTTCTACCGAGTGGGCGGTGCGCAGGCGATTGCCGCGATGGCCTATGGGACGGAGTCGATTGCGCGGGTGAACAAGATCGTGGGGCCGGGGAATCTGTATGTGACTGCGGCGAAGATTCTGGTGTCGCAGGAGTGCGGCATCGATATGCCCGCTGGGCCGACGGAGATTGTCGTGACCAGCGAGGTTGGCGACGCCGCGGGAATAGCAGCGGATTTGGTGGCGCAGGCGGAGCATGATCCCGAGGCACTGCCGGTGATGATCACGAGTAACGTCGCTCTGGCAGAGGCTGTGAAGGCCGAAGTGAAGGCACAGGCGAAGGGCAACGCAATTGCGCGGACGTCGCTGGCTGCGCAGGGATGCATCTTTGTAACAGAAACGGTTGCAGAGGCGCGGGAACTGACGAATCGGCTGGCGCCGGAGCATCTGACCGTGGATGCGGCGTCGGACTTGAAGTGGGTGAAGAATGCAGGCTCGGTGTTTGTGGGGGATTATTCGCCGCAGTCGATGGGCGATTACATCTCCGGGCCGAACCACGTGCTGCCGACGGGCCGCGTAGGGCGTGTGCGCGGTGGGTTGAGTGTGATGGATTTCGTAAAGGTGATTACGGTGCAGGAGTACACACGCAAGGGACTGCAAGCGGCCGGTCCACATGTAATCGCACTCGCGGAGGCTGAGGGATTGAAGGGACATGCGGAGAGCGTGCGTGTGCGTATGGCACGTCGTGCGGCCCTCGTCGCGCGTGCGAGCGTGTAAGACCGGTTTGAGGTTTGAGGAAATAGAGGTGTTGTGGTGAGTGTGATTGCTTCCAAGACGGCCGTTCCACGCAGGGCTGTGCTGGCGATGCCGGAGTATCATCCGCCGCTGGCCGGGCGCGATGCTCTGCGGTTGGACTTCAACGAGAACACGTTGGCGGCGTCGCCGAAGGTGATTGAGCGGCTGAGGCAGACGACGGCGGAGGGACTGACGAAGTATCCCGAGCGCGAGGGCGTGGAGAAGATTGTGGCGGCGCACTTTGAGTTGAAGGCGGACCAGGTGCTGCTGACGAATGGCGTGGATGAGGCGATCCACCTGGTGTGCGCGGCATTTCTGGAAGAGGACGATGAGGTGATTGTCTGCACGCCGACGTTCTTTATGTACGAAGTGAGTGCGGGCATGATGACCGGGCACGTGAAGAAGGTGCAGGCGGATGCGTCGCTGGAGTTTCCGTACGAGCGATTCCTGGCGGCGATTACTCCGCGAACGAAGCTGATCATGGTGGCATCGCCAAATAATCCTACGGGCGCGGTGGTGAGCCGGGAGCAACTGTTGGCGATCTGCGCGGCGGCTCCGCGGGCCGTGGTGATGATCGATGAGGCGTACTACCATTTTTTTGGCGAGTCGCTCTTCGAGGATGTCGGCAAAGTGGAGAATTTGCTGGTGGCGCGGACGTTTTCGAAGGCGTATGGACTGGCGAGTCTGCGTATCGGGCTGCTGGCTGGACCGGCCGAGTTGATGAAGTACGCGCGGAAGGTGAGTTCGCCCTACAACGTGAACGGAGTGGCGCTGGACTGCCTGCCGGTGGCGCTGGCGGACGATGCGTACGTCGCGTGGTACGCGGAGCAGGTATGCACCGGGCTGGCGCGGATGATGGGCGGGCTGCGTTCACTGGGGGTCGAGTTCTTTCCCAGCCACGCGAACTTTGTGTTGATGAAGATTGGGCCGAAGCACAAGGAACTGGTGCAGGCGATGCGTGCGCGCGGCGTGCTGCTGCGGGATCGCTCGACGGACCCGGGATGCGATGGGTATGTGCGGATCACGATTGGCGTGGAAGAGCATGTAACGCGTGGGTTGGCGGCGTTGAAGGAGTCGCTCGCGGAGATTGGATGGACGCCACGCGAGGGCGCGGCCGCGAGGGGAAAGACTGCGGAAGGAGAGCGCGAGTTTGAATAGACAAGGGCAGGACATGAGTCCGGAGCGGAAAAGGGTCGTGGCGTTGTGCGCCGGGATTGCTGCGATGGCCGGGGGCCCGGTGCTGCTGAAGGGGCATCCGATTTTGATTTGGTGCTGGATCACGGTGATGGTGCTGGGGTTGGTGTATGCCATTGCGCAGTTCGAAAAGCTGAAGAAGCGAGGATTATGAACGACGAATTGAAGGACGTTCGCACTGGCACAGTGGATCGGAATACGACGGAGACAAAGATCTCGTTGACGCTGACGATCGATGGACAGGGCGCGTACGAGGTGTCGACCGGGATACGGTTTTTCGATCACATGCTGGAGTTATTTACGCGGCATGGCGGGTTCGATCTGAAGCTGAAGTGCGTGGGCGACCTGGATGTGGACCAGCACCACACGGTGGAGGATGTGGGGATCGCGCTGGGCGAGGCGTTTGGGATTGCCCTGGGCGATAAGAAGGGGATCATGCGGGCTGGGTATTTCGTGATGCCGATGGATGAGACGCTCGCTGTGGCCGCGGTGGATCTGAGTGGGCGGACGGCGTATGCGGTGGACGACCAGGTGGACGTGCCGGTGGTCGGGGATCTGCAGACGGAACTCGTGACGGATTTCTTTGAGGGCTTCTCGCGCGGCGCGAAGTGCAATGTGCATATCAAGGTGATGTACGGGCGGTCGAATCACCACAAGATAGAGGCGAGCTTCAAGGCGTTCGCGCGAGCAATGCGCGGGGCGTGCAGCCGCGACGAACGCATGCGGGAAATGCTGCCCAGTACGAAGGGATTGCTGTGACCTCCGAAGGCAGGCAGGTTTGTTCCTCAGTAAGTCTGTTTGTGATCGCGCTGTTGATGGGTAGCCTTGTCTTGTCAAAGGCGTTCTCGGCTCACCCGATAGTATTTTCGAAGTCGGCACGGGCAGATGAGGTAATTGTGGATCTCATCGGCATTTTGGCCAGCGCATTGGCCTTCGCCGCTGGGGTACATGCATATTCACTTCGAGGCCGCCTCTGGGTTCGACTGTATTTGGTTGTCGTCACTCTCTTTGCCTTCGCATTAGCTTTCGAGTTTCTTCTTGGCTTTATTTGGTTCGCTCTCGACAAATTTGTTCCATTCGGACAACGACATTGATTGCAGTTATTGATTACAAGGCGGGGAATCTTACGAGCGTGGTGAAGGCGCTGCGTTATTTGGGGGCTGCGGATGTTGTCGTCACGCAGTCGCCGGAGGATGTGCTGCGGGCGGACAAGATTGTGCTGCCGGGCGTCGGACATTTTCAGTCGACGCAGTTGCTCAAAGATCTTGGGCTGACCGTCGCTGTGCGCGAGGCGGTCGCGAAGGGCACACCGTTCCTGGGGATTTGCGTGGGATTGCAGTGGCTGTACGAGGGATCGACTGAGGCTCCAGAGACAGCGGGCCTGGGTCACTTTGCGTCGCAGTGCGAGCGGTTCCCGGCGATGTACGACGGCGCGGAGTTGAAGTCGCCGCATGTGGGATGGAATTCGCTGGAGAAGATTCGTGAGGATTCACGGCTGCTGAAGGGGGTGGAGGATGGGTCGTTTGTGTACTTCACGCATTCGTGGCGGGCGCCGGTCTCGGACGATACTGCGGCGGTTACAAATTATGGCGGGGCTTTTACGGCGGCGGTGGAGCGCGGGAATGTGATGGGCGTGCAGTTCCATCCGGAGAAGTCGGCGGAGACGGGGTTGCGGGTGCTTAAGAATTTTTTGGAGCTTTAGGACGATGCGATATTTCTACGAGTCAAACTATCAGGATTTCAAGCGAGCGCAGAGGCTCTATTGGAGATCTAAGGTGTCAAGGCGGGTGCGCCTCCACTTTTACCTTTGGGGCTTGCTTCTCGCCGGCTTAATCGTAGGAGGGCTAAGTTACCCATTGCCGGCTGATTCGCCGCTGCGACTCATTCTCATGCCAATCGCGGTCGGCTGCATGGCCGGAGGCTCCGTCACAGCGCTGATGCGTCCGTGGCAACTCGGGAGATGCTACCGAGCGCTGGGTGGCGACCCGCGTAACCCAAAGAGTATTTACCTGGAGGTGGAAGACGAAGTTTTGGTTTCGGGCATCGAAGGTAAGAGCGAGGGCCGCTTCATGCGTGGTGGCATTCCTTCCTTTAGTGAGGACGATGAATTCTTACTGCTATTTGTAAGCCCAAAGAGGTTTTTGTATATCCCGAAAGGACGTTTACCGGCAGAGGCCATCGATGAACTCCATGTGTGGCTGCGCCTTCCAGTTGGAGCAAAGTAATGCTGACGAAGCGGATTATTGCGTGTCTGGATGTGCGGGGCGGGCGGGTGGTGAAGGGCGTGCAGTTCGTCGATATCGTCGATGCGGGCGATCCGGCGGAGCTGGCGCACCGCCATGCGGCGGCGGGCGCGGACGAGATTGTGCTGCTCGACATTACCGCAACGCACGAAGGGCGGGGCACGCTGCTGGATACGGTGAAGCGGGCGGCGGCGAAGCTGTTTGTGCCATTCACGGTGGGCGGTGGGATCGGCTCG
>DASYEU010000077.1:0-30890 GCA_036498865.1 Acidobacteriaceae bacterium
AAAACCAATCCGAGCATCGAGGTCCCCATGAAATTCCTCCGCAGCATTCTCTTCCTAGCCCTCGCAGTCACCACTGCTCATGCTCAGATCGGCATCTACGGCAGATTCGACGCAACACGCCTCTCCGGCACCAGCAATTCCTTCGAAACCCTCGGCTGGTACGAGGGCGGAGGCGGAGGGGTCTACTACGACTTTGCCCACTTCGGACCCATCGGACTCGGTGCCGATGTCCGCGGAAACTTCCTGGCCGGCAATCAGCACAAGTTCAAAAGCGTGCTCGGCGGAGTTCGCCTCTCGGTGCACCCACCCGTTCTTCCGATTCGCCCCTACGTTCAGGGCTCTATCGGCGTCGGCGGCGCCTCGCACAACGGCCTCGGCAACTCCGGAACTATCTACAGCAATAAGTTCGAGTACCAGGTACTGGGCGGCCTCGACTACACCCTCCTGCCCCACATCGACTGGCGCGTCGCCGAAGTCGGATACGGCAGAATCAGCGGCATCAGCAGCGGCGCATCAGCCCCCGCAGTCAACCTTTTCACCATTGGGACCGGCATCGTCGTCCGCCTCCCGTGACCTCCACCAGCCGCAGATGCGCTGTCTGCTCAAAATCCGCCCACATGCCTTGGCGAATCTTTCTATAGACTTGTAGGTGCGTTGCTGTGTGCGGCGTCAGCACCATTTTTTTTGAGGATCTCGAATGAAGCTTCGGTACTTTGCCACTGTCGTCGTGCTCGCCCTGACGGCTGTTGCGGCCAACGCCCAGAGTCAGGGGAATGTCGGCCTCTATCTCAATCCCATCGCCACGCGGGTCAGCAACCCCACTGTGGACTCCGGTCCATTCGCCTTCCTGGGTCAGAACTCCACGTCCCAGGTTTTCTGGGGATACGACCTGGGCGGCTTCTACGACTTCTACCACTCCGGCAACCTGAGCGCCGGATTCGATATGCGCTTCTCCGACCAGCACGCCAACAACGCCATGCTGAAGAAGTTCCTGGTCGGCATCCGGGTCGCCGGCGCGCCGTTCAGCCGCCCCTTCAAGCCCTATGTGGAAGCCGCGTTCGGCGAGGGAAGCACCAAAGCCCCGGATAGCACGGTTCACGTCGGAAAAGCCACCTACGCCGTCTTCGGCGGGGTCGACTACACCCTGTCCCGCCACGTGGATTTTCGCATGATCGAGATCGGCTACGGATCGCTCACCACGGTTAGCAGCGCAACCGTGGGCGCCGGCGGCAATATCGCCATTCCTTCGTCCAAACTGATCAATTTCAGCTCCGGTCTCGTCTTCCGTTTCTAGCGATATTCGGCCGATTCGTGCGAAAAGCTCCTCGCGAAAGCGCGGAGCGGCATCCCGTTTCCGCCAGAGAAATGTTTCCGCTATAGAAATTATTTGCTGACATTGGCCGCCTAGTTCTATATGCTCATCGGTGCGCCAAAACTACTCGCAAAAGGGAACACGAATGAAACTGCGATCCATAGCTCTTGCCTTAGTTCCAGCCCTGTCCATTGCTCTTGCAACTGCTGCACACGCCCAGGCCGGCGTTTATGTGACCTTTGATGCACAGCAGTTTACCCAGGATGGGATCTACGCGAATCCGGGTATCCACGGCAATGTGGACCGCCCCTGGCTCTTCGGACCCACATTCGGCGTTTACTACGACGTGACCCATCTTCCCCGGCTCGGCGCGCTGAAAACAGGCCCATTTCTGGTCGGCATTGATGGGCGGGGCGATGTTCTCCGCGTCTCCGAGTACGGCTCTCAGCTCGACCGCACAGATGGACTCTTCAGCATTCGCGTCGCCACCAAGAAGAAACTCATGAACACCAGCCCCTACATTCAGGGCGGGTTCGGCATTGGCCATACCCGGGTCCCCTTCGCGGCCCACTACAGCAATAACTTCATCTACCAGTTCAGCCTCGGCGTCGATCGCAAAATTCACGGCAACTTTGACTGGCGCGTCGTGGAAGCATCGGCTGGCTCGCTTGCCAACTACACCACCGGCGGCGGTTCGCATCCCAGCAACTACATGATTACCCTCAGCACCGGCGTCGTGTACCGCCTCCGCTAACCCCTGCAAAGCCCGGTTGCCACCCTTTCAGCGTGTCCCCCTGGAAGGGTGGGAGCCTCCCGCAAGCCACCTCCCTGCAACACAATCCCCGCCGAAATGCTCTAGCATGAACAGAATGCGCGTAGCCTTCTTCGGCGGCACATTCGACCCCATTCATCGCGGACACTTGCGCTTGGCCGCCGCCGCGGCAGACGCCTTCGCGCTCGACCGCGTCCTCTTCGCCCCGGTCGGTCAGCAGCCCCTCAAGTCCGAAGGCGCCATGGCTTCTTTCAAAGACCGTATGGCAATGACAGCACTTGCCCTTACCGACATGGAAAGCCGGGGTCTCAGACCCGCAAGCTGCGACTTCGTGCTCTCCAATCTGGACGCACCCCGTCCCGACGGGAAGCCCAATTACACCGTCGACACGCTAGCAGCCCTGGCCCTCGAATACCCCGCCGCGACCCTCTTCGTCCTCACTGGCGCGGACAGCTTCCTCAGCTTGCGTAAGTGGAGGTCTCCCGTGCAGCTTCTCGCCCTGGCAGAGTGGATCGTCGTCTCCCGGCCCGACTTCCCTCTTTCGCCCGAATTCTTGGAGCGTCCCGAGTTCGCTCTCACCCCCGCCCAGCGCGCCCGCGTCCATTTGCTTACCAGCGTTCACGAAGACGTCTCCGCCACCGAGCTCCGCCGCCGACTCCACAGCGGCGATCCCTGCCCCGGCTTGCTGCCTCCCTCCGTCGCAGCTTACATCCAAAGCCGCCGCCTCTATCTTTAGACTGACCCGACACACCCACACCTACCCTGAAAATGCTCTAGACTCATCCGATATGTCCCCGGCAAACGACAAGAGCGGCGACAGCTCCACCCCGCAGACGCTCGCCGACCTTTGGCTGAAATCCAAGCCCTCGCGAACACCGCCGGCCGCTCCGCCTGCCGGCCCAGGCGATCCACAAATGGGGCTCCTTTTTTCCGCACCCCCCGTCAGCGCCTCCGAAAAGCCGTCCGCGGCGCCCGCCCGTCGCCGCAAAGGTGCAACACACCCGGAGCCCTCAGCCAAAACCCCGGCGCCACCTCCCGCGCCCGAGCGCCGCATCTGGACCGTCCGCGACCTGGTCACAGGAATTCGCCAGCATCTGGAAAGCGAGTACCAGAGCCTCTGGGTCGAGGGCGAGATCTCCAACTGCCACACCGCCCCCTCCGGCCACATCTACTTCACGCTCAAGGATGGTGACGCGCAGCTCTCCGTCGTGCTCTTCCGCAGTCAGGCCCGCCTGCTGCGTTTCCGCCCCCAGGACGGTCTGGCCATCCTCGCCCGTGGCCGCGTGTCGGTGTACGAACCCCGCGGCCAGCTCCAACTCATCGCCGACATTCTCGAGCCCCGCGGCGCCGGCGCTCTCCAGCTCGCATATGAACAGCTCAAGGCCCGCCTGCTCGCCGAAGGCCTGTTCGACTCCACCCGCAAGCGTCCGCTCCCCACCTTCCCGCGCACCGTCGGAATCGTCACCTCCACCGGCGGCGCGGTCCTCCACGACATCATCAAGGTCATCCGCCGCCGCCATGCCCGCCTCAATCTGATGGTCTACCCCGCCACCATGCAGGGGCCGACATGCTGCAGTACCGTCATCGCCGGCATCCGCTGGTTCAACGCTCACCCCAATCAAGTCGACCTCATCCTCATCGCCCGCGGTGGAGGCTCCATCGAAGACCTCGCCGGCTTCAACGACGAGGCCCTCGCCCGCGACATCGCCGCATCCACACTCCCCACCGTCTCCGCTATCGGCCACGAAACCGACTTCACCATCGCGGACTTTGTCGCGGACATGCGCGCGCCCACGCCTTCCGCCGCCGCCGAACTCATTACCGCCGCGCAGCATCGCATCGAGGAACGCCTGCAAGCGCTGGATGCCCGCGTCCTCCGCGCCATCCGCTATCAGCTCATGCATGCGCGCCAGCGCTTCACCGCACTCTCCACCGACACGCTCCAACATCGGTTACACACTCTCATCGGCCGCCGCGGCCAGCGTCTCGATGACCTCCGCCATCGCCTCGAAGCCACAGCCGCCCGCGCCCTGCGTGCCCGCTCCAGTCATCTCGCCGCCCTCACCGCGCGCGTTGAACGCCAGAACCCATCCGTGCGCTTCACTCTCGCCAGCCGGCGTCTTGAGCGCGCGCAGCAATCCCTCGACCGCCTCGCCCTCAACAGCATCGCCACGCGGACCGCGCGCCTGGACCGAGCCACCGACCGTCTGCACGCGCTGTCGCCGCTCGCCGTCCTCAACCGCGGCTACGCCCTCGTCTACGCCGCCGACGGACGCCTCCTCCGCAGCGCCACTCAGGTTCAGCCCGGCGACACTATCCAGGCCCGGCTCGCCGAAGGCTCCCTCGCCGCCGAAGTCAAGTCCACCAACTCGAAGTAGCGCCCGACAGCCAGCCGAAACCCTCGCAAACCGGCATAATAGAATCAGCACGTCGTTACCTCTCCTCGGCCCTTGCGCCGGGATTCCTGCGAGAAAGTCCATGCTGTCGCTCAAAGAAATGTCGGTCGTCAGTTCCATCGTCGGTGCGGGCGTGGTCATGGCCTGGCGTGTGCAGGAAAGCCGCTCCGCCGTCACCCTCAAGAAGATCATCATCCCGCCCCTGGGCATGGCGACGGGCTTCTGCATGTTCCTGGCCCCGCCCTTCCGCATTCCCTGGCAATGGGCACTGTGCGCGTTTCTGCTCGGCGCCACCGCCCTCGCCTACCCGCTGCTCCGCACCTCCCGCCTGGTGCGAGAGGGCGAGGCCATCATGATGGAGCGCTCCAACGCCTTCTTCCTGGTTGTGATTGTGCTGGCTCTTATCCGCGTCCTCGCCCATTCGTACATCGACAAGTACATCGACGTCCGGCAGACCGGCGCACTCTTCTTCGTGCTCGCCTTCGGCATGATCCTCCGCTGGCGTCTGCGCATGCTCTTCGAATACCGCCAGCTCACCACAGACCAGCCGGCATCGGCATAGCCAGAATCATGCTGGCCGCAGCTCCATCTCCCACAGCCCCTTCGCCACCGGCGCCACCGAGCTCAACTTCAGCCGATACACCGCATCGCCCCACGAATGCCGCATCGTCTCATCCGTGACAGCGATCCGCTCCGCCGTGGCCTTCAACTTCGCCGCATCGAACACAAGCAGCGTACGTCCCACTCGGACACCCTCCGCCTGGATCACCGGCTCGACAGCCGTCATCAGCGACAGCGTTACCTCCACCGGCCGATCCAGCACGAAGTCCTCCGCGATCCGCACCACACCACGCGTCCGGTCCAGTCGCAGCGTACGCGTCCACCGCTGCGCACCTGCCTCCTTGGGATACGCCGTCGCCAGGTTCGCACGGAAACTCACCTCCGCATCGCTCGCAGCGTACTGCAAATCCCCAGCACGATACGCATCGCCATCGTGTTGCATCACACCGCCGATCGTCGGCAGATTGTGATAAGCCGACTGCATCGGCCACAGCGTATAACGATCCTTGCTGAACGTCGTCGCCGTATACGCCTCCGGCCCCACGTCGATGAACACCGGCGCGCCATCGTGAAAAAGAATGAAGCTCCCCGAATCGTTGTGGCTATGGCTGCGGCCGTTGCTCGCCGCCTGCGCCGCCACATAGAACCCCTCGGCCGAGCCTTCCTTCTGCCTCGCCGTCATCAGCCCCAGGTGCGGATACCATGCATCGCGCGGCAGAGCATCGTGCCCCGTGGCCGCCGAGATCTCCTCCGCCGCCAGCACTCGTGCCAGCGAGCGCGAGAGTGACGCCACGCCGCCCCGATCCGGCATCATCGCCACACTCAGCGCACTGCCGCCTGCACCCGTGCCATGCGCCTTCGCATTGAACGCCCCAAACTCCGCCAGCATCGTGTCGCCCGTCGCCCGGCCAAACCGGTATGCCAGGTCCGGCGGCGGTGCATCATGCGGATGCGCATCGCCGTAGTTCACAAAATAATTCCCCGCAACGTGGACGTTGCAAATGTAGTGCCCCATGGCGCGCGTAAACGGATGCGTCAGCGCCGCATCGCCCTTGCCTGCATGCGCACTCACCAGCGTCCAGCAGCAGTCGAAGAACGAAGCAGCCGACCGCCCCCAATATCCCGGCCCCTCTTCACACCCCGCATCCGGCGAGTAGTCCGCTAGAAACTCATCGACGCTGCGGCATACCTTCTCCACCACCGCCTGCCGCCGCGCTGCATCCTTCTCCAGCAGCAGATTCGCCGTCAGCACATTCGAGTTGATCCACGTATTCCAATTGTTCAGACGCCGTCCCTTGCCGTCCAAGCCCATCCACGTAAAGTCGTTCCGGTTGAAATACGGATCGAGCGTGCGCTTCTTCGCCTCCAGGTGCACGCGCTCCACAATGCGCGGCGACACCGTATTCAACTTCCGCTCCAGCAGGTACACCACCCAGCCCAGGGTCGCGGCTGTCTCCGCGCCAAACAGCTCAATGATCGGCTCCGCCACATCCGCCAGCCCGACGCCCGCCTTCTGCGCGCCCAGGTGCGCGGGCACGCCCCAGAAGCTCTCCTCGCAGATCAGCCAAACGCCATTCGCAATCTGGTCCAGATACTTGCCGCGATTCCCAATGCACTCCGCCAGCACCAGTTCGCCCAGCCGTTCGCGCCGCCCAAAGCTGATCGCCTCAAACCGCGTCCGGTTGCCATTGCGCTTGAACTCCAGCTCATCGGTCGCGAGCATCTCCGGCCAAGCGCTCCCATTCACCTTGTCCGCACTGGCCACAATCGCATCGCGCACCTGCTGCGGTACCGTGCTCCACGCCGGCTCCCCGGCCTTCGGATACGGATTCCACGCACCCGGCCCCAGCAACGCTCCAGCCAGCCCCGCAAACGTGCTTGAAACCAGCCCCTTCGGCACGCCGTCCACGGCTGCCGCCTGCGCCACCGCAAAGCCCGGCCACAACGACGCCCTGGTCAGCGAAAAAACTCCCGCCGCCCCGCCGCTCTTAACAAAACTCCGCCGATTCATGAAAGAGGTACAAATCAAGACAATCCATGGTCATCGAGCCACGCCGCGGAGTCAACCGCGCACCGAAAACCGCCATCCCACCCTGCAGGCCGCTCGGGGAACAGACAAGATCAACCGCAAGATCTCCACCCCGCCCGCAAAACGCCTGATAATAAGTTACGGAGAATCATTAAATGAAGAAGCTCTTTGGAACCGACGGCATTCGCGGCGTCGCCGGCAAGTCCCCGCTCGACCCCGCCACCATTCACGCCGTCGGCCTCGCTCTCGCACATCATCTTGGCAACTCCCCCCGCGTCCTCATCGGGCAGGACACCCGCGAGTCCTCCGACTGGATCGCCGCCGCGCTCACCGCAGGCCTCACCGCCGGTGGCGCCACCGCCGAGAGCGCTGGCGTCATCACCACACCTGCCGTCGCCTGCCTCACGCGCGCGCACAGCTTCTCCGCCGGCATCGTCATCTCCGCCTCGCACAATCCCTGGCAGGACAACGGCATCAAGCTCTTCGGCTCCGACGGCTTCAAACTCCCCGACTCTACCGAACTCGACATCGAAACCGAAATCTTCCGCCACCTCGCGGCCCCCTCCACGCACGAACCCCAAACCTCGGACCTCGAACCTCCAGCGGTCAACGAGGCCGACCGCGCCGAGTACATCCGCTTTCTCCTCGCCGCCGTCCCCGATCTCTCGCTCGACGGCCGCCGCATCGTCGTCGACTGCGCCAACGGAGCAGCCTCCGCCATCGCACCGCAGCTCTTCGCCGAACTCAACTCCAACGGCGGCGGCGAAGTCATCCTCACCCACTCCTCCCCCAACGGCCGCAACATCAACGAGCACTGCGGCGCCCTCCACCCCGACATCGTCGCCAAAGAAGTCGTCGCGCAAAAAGCCTCCATGGGCATCACCTTCGACGGCGACGCCGACCGCGCCCTCTTCGCCGACGAGAACGGCAAAGTCGTCAACGGAGACGCAGTCCTGCTCCTCGCCGCGCGCCACCTCAAAGCCCTCAACCTGCTCTCCAACGACACCGTCGTCGCCACCACCATGTCCAACATGGGACTGGAAGCCGCCCTCAAGCGGTCTGAAATAAAGATGCTCCGCGCCCCCGTCGGCGACAAGTACGTCCTCGAGCAGATGCTCTCCACCGGCGCAGCGCTGGGCGGCGAGCAGTCCGGCCACATCATCTTCAGCGGCCGCAGCACCACCGGCGACGGCCTCCTCACCGCGCTCCTGCTGCTCGACATCGTGCACCGCAGCGGCGAAACCCTCGCCCAGCTCACCGCCGACCTCAAGACCTTCCCCCAGGTCATCGTCAACGTGCACGTCCGCGAGAAACGCCCCCTCGACCAGATCCCCACCGTCTGCGCCGCCATCGCCGCGGCCGAAGCCGAACTAGCCGACTCCGGCCGCGTCGTCATCCGCTACTCCGGCACCGAAGCCCTCGCCCGCGTCATGATCGAAGCCGAATCCGAACCCCTCATGCACCACCACTCCCAAGCCATAGCCAACGCCATCCGCGAAGAACTGGGTGTGTAACAGGCCCGAGCATGGCTGGGTCTGCTACCGCGACTCGATGAGTGCATCGGCCTGAAGTCGCCAAATCACAGTCAAATACTGCACAGGGCTAGTATTTGCGAAAACTGTTTTGCGTGCGTTGACTGCCAAGATATGCCATCCGTCTCGCCTGTTTCAGCCTTATCTCTGTAATTCGGATGCGTTGGATAGGTCAGCTCAACCTATCGGGGCCGCCCCTTTTGAAAAGGCGCAATTCGATCCGAAAATCACTTTGTAGATCAGCTAAAGCGCTGGTTTGTCCGCCAGAACTCGGGCCAGCCTTTGCGAGGCGGGCCGCAGACGAAGATGTCGGGGCTGTCATCGCTCTCTTCGTTGTGGACACCGAGCGAGTTGCCGTTGTGCCCCGCCAACCGGCACGACGTGAATGCGGCATCGACCCGCCTTTGCGACCACCCGACGACGATCAGCGTAGAGGGCTGTTGCTCCGGATAGGTCCGCAAATAGAAGGAATTGGTCAAACTGATGGGAGGCGGCAGATGGTAAGCGGGGCCGAGATTCTCAATCGCTCCTGCTTCGCCATAATTGTCAACCAGGATACCGACGTTCGACGACTGATCCGCTGGAAGCGAATCGCGAATGTCAGCAACCGTTTTGACGAGTTCGTCCCAGCCGAACTCCTCGCGCAGGTCGCCGCTCTTGCTTAGCGCATAATCGCGCAGCGGACCACTGGACGCAAGAGGCACCCAGCCGGCAAAGAAGTATCCACCGCAGAAAACCAGGCCAGCAAAGAAGACGGCTTCGACTCCGTACCGCACATAACCGGAACGCGCCGTAAGCCAGCGCACGGCAACCACCGCGCCCATCGCAATTAACGCTGGATACGCCTCTCCGACGTAGTAGAAGCGTCCCTTGTTCATCCAGAAGAGCACGACCGGGAGAACATACATCCAGGCGAGCATGCGATAACGGCTGGAACGAAAGAAGGCGATGAGGCCGGCAATCCCGAGCGGCGCCGCGAATGGGTTTACATCCACAAGAAATTGATTGGTCCAGTACCCATCGGCGCGGCCTTCGCTCACGTCGCGCGCATGGATGTGTTGGAGCATGTGATAGGAGACAAAGTCGTGGCGCATGAACCAAACGATATTCGGCAGGAACAGCAAAAGCGCAATCGCAATGCCGCACCACAACCACAAGCTGCGCAGGGAACGGCGCGCGTCGGTCAGAATGAGTCCGGCAAGCAGACCGGCGATGAAGAAGGCGATCGAGTACTTGGTGAGCAGGCCAAGGCCGATGGCGGCGCCGATGGCGATCCACCAGTGGGGGTTTTCGGACTTGAGTAAGCGGATGGTGAACCAGCAAACGAGTGTCCACCATAAATACGAGAAGGACGTGTACTGGAAAACGGTCGCTACGATGATGGGGAGCCCGGAGAGTCCGACCGAAAGAGCGGTGGTGACCTGGGCAAGCCTATTCCCGCCGAGATCGCGCGCCATCAGGCCGCTGACCACGATAGCGATTGCCACGGCGAGCACCGAGAACAGACGCAGGCCGACCAGCGAAAGGTCGAAGAGGCTGAAGCTGATTCGCTCGATGAAGGGTGTGAAAGGCGGATAGGCAACGTAACCCCAGTCGAGATGACGTGCATCGGAAAGGAATTGTAGTTCGTCCCGATCAAAGCCGTACCGGCCGCTGGTGAGGATGTGGATCAGCGCGAAAGAGGCGGCAATAGCCACGAGGAGAGCAGTGTCGCGGCGCGAAGTGGAGGCGACCGAGCGATCGGTGGCAGAAGGAAACATCGTGGTTCCACACCTCAGGAGAGCTTACGTCGAAGCGAGGATATCAGTTCCCGCACAAAGGTAACGGGATAGAAGCAGTCACGACATGCGCCCGCCACTACGTGAGCTCAGCGCCGGGGAAGTGCAGCAAACGGCCGCAACAAGTCCATCCATCGCCATGTGAAGACTTCACTCCGGCATTGACCTTGACCGACAATTGCCATCCATCGGGAGAAGACCCTTTCATTGGCTCAGTTGATGCGAAATCGTCGAGGCGCCCATCGTGCGAGGGAAGTCGGCTTTTAGGAAGTACTCAAAACATCAGAAAGGTCCGCCGGGTGCCTCATTCATCGCAGTCTCATTGCGATGGGATTCGAAGGAGTTCAAGCCGCCACGACCCGTCTTTTGCCGTTGCTTCTAGATAGGCCCGGGCTTCAGCCCGGGCATCAACAACCGCGCCGAAGGCGCAACCACTCTGCCGAAGGCCGGAGTGGAGCGCGAAGCGCGGAACGACCCGAATCCCCCCACCGCCCTCGCCACCCGCGATAGAATAGCCGCGAAATGTTTCCCAAATTAATCGGCTTCGCCCTCCTGATCGCGCCCTTCTCCTGCGCCGCCCAGCAATCCTCGCTCACCGTCGAAGAGGTTCTCGCCCACGCCCGCGACAATGTCTCCGACTTCCAGAAATCCATCCCCGCCTTCATCGCAGACGAGTCCGTCCTCTCCGAGCGCTTCGAAAGCGCCGTCCTCAAGGACCGCATGAACATCGAATCGTCCTTCCAGGTGAAGCGCACCTCGCCGGACGATTCCACCCACGAAACGCGCCAGGTCAGACTCGTCAACGGAATCCCGCCAAAAGACCCACACAAAATCCAGCCTCCATGGACCTTCAGCGGCGGCTTCGCCAATGTGATCAGCTTCGTCAACAGCAAGTGCGACGATTTCCGCCTCGCCCAGCCCCCCGACGCGCGCACCATCGTCGTCCTCGCCAATCCCAAACCCGCGGCCGCGGATCGTCCCGCGTCCTGCAGCGCTGAGAGCTACACCCTCAAAGCCGTCATCGACCCTGCAACCTTCCAGATCATCCATCTGGAGCAGACCACCCAGGACGCCGTACTCAAACTACCTATGGCCGCGCACCTTCCATTCATGGAATCCTTTCCCGAGAGCCGCAACAACGTCTTGTCGTGGGCCGTGGACTACGCCCCCGTCGAACTCGGCGGCAAAACCTTCTGGCTCGCCAAGTCCGTAACCTCAGACTTCCAGGACAAGAAGCAAAAGAAGCCCGTCCATCTCCACTACGAAGCCCGCTACTCCAACTACCACCGCTTCACCTCCACCAGCACCATCCTCCCCACCCAGTAGCCGCAAATAGAGCCCACCCGGCACGCGCGGAAACTCCACCACCCCCTCGAACCTCGAAAAGCTATCATCAAAGCAGCGCCATGCCCGCCCCGCTCACCGAGTCCGACATCCTCGCCGCCCTGCGCGATTGCTACTCGCCCGAGATCCCTCTCAACATCGTCGACCTCGGCCTCGTCCACTCCGTCTCCATCGCCCTCGACGCGGATGCTCCCGGCGCGGGCATCCCCGGAGTCCCGCCGCGCCATCGCGTCCACATCGCCCTCACCCTCGCCCAGATTGCCGACCCGGAGTCCGACGCCGCGCCCCTCGTCGCCCAGATCGAGAACCGCCTCGCCGCCTTCGAGACCATCTCCCGCACCCAGGTCACGCTCCTGAGCGAGCCCGCATGGAACCCCGGCCGCATCTCTCCCGAAGGCCGCGCGCGCCTCGCCAATCCCCTATCATCGAAGAAGCCCGCCCCTAAAGAACCCGATGCCCTCGTCCAAATCGAAATCCGCCCCGCCAAGACCTAAGCCCTCCCCCGCGCCCACGCGCCCACGCGACCTGCTCAAGCTCACCGCCTTCCCCATCCACCCCTTCGACCAGATCCACGGCGTCGACACCAGCGGCCTCGTCCCCGCCAAGCACCTCGTCACCGGCCACGCCAACGACGAGCACGTCACCGCTTACTACGGCGTCGCGCCCTCCATCCTCCGAACTCTCATCGACCAGTGGCGCGAGACCATCCCGCCCTACCCCATCTCCAGCTACACCTTCATCGACATCGGCGCCGGCAAGGGCCGCGGCATGCTCGTTGCCAGCGAATACCGCTTCCGCCGCGTCCTCGGCATCGAGCTCAACCCCGCGCTCGCCGCCGTCGCGCGCACCAACGTCGCCCACTGGATCGCCACGCACGAAGCCGACTTCACCGCCCCGCGCCTCGCTCCCATCGAAGTCCTTGAGCAGGACGCGCTCGACTTTGAGTTCCCCGCCACGCCCACACTACTCTTCCTCTTCCATCCCTTCGAAGCGCCGGTCCTCCGGCAACTTCTCCGCCGCATCGAAACGCAGTTCGCCAAGCGCTCCGGCACGCTCGATCTCATCTACGTCAACGCCGAGTGCGCCCACGTCCTCGACCGCAACCCCGCCTTCGAGCAGCTCTTCCTCGACCACGTCAAGATGACCCCCGAAGACCACGCCGCCGACCTCGAAGCCATCGCCCGCCAGAAAGAGTACGGCTCCACCGGCGACGAAGAGTGCGCCATCTACCGCTACTCCGGCCGCGCCAAGGGCCCCATCTTCAAACCCGCCGCCTAGTGCCGCACCGCACGTTCGTCATTTTGACTCGAAGAGGCCTGCCCAGAGCGAAGCCGAATGGGTCAGAATCTCCGTATTGTCCTTAATCCCTCACCCGGACAATCAACCCGCGCTCATCCCCCTCGCCGTGCTCCATGTAAATCTCCGCCCCGGCCATCTTCACCACACTCTCGAACCGCTCGCCCCACTCCACCAGCACCAGCGAGTTCTCATACCCCGCCATCTCATCCAGCCCCAGCACGGCGATCTGCTCCTCCGTCTCCAGCCGGTACAGGTCCAGGTGAAACAGCCGCACCTTCCTCCCCACATATTCGTGCACGATCGTGAACGTCGGACTGGTCACCTCATCTTCCGCCGCCGCGCCCAGCGCCGCCGCAATTCCCTTCACCAGCGTCGTCTTCCCCGCGCCCACCTCACCGCGCAGCACCACCACCAGCGGAGGCTGCAGCATCTCCGCAATCCGTTCGCCCAACTCCAGTGTCCCTTCCACCGACCGAGTCCTGAACCTACGCTCTCTCATCGCCCTTCTTTCTCTGCTTTCTGTGCTCCGCTCTCAATCATGCAACCCGCAAATCCACGTCATCCCGCCCGCATCCTTCACCCGATACCGGAATGCATCCGACAGATGCGTAACCGTATCGGTAGCAAGAACCGTATGTTCCTCCATCGCCCGCACAGCAAAGTCTCCCGCCAGTCCGTGCAGCACCACAGCCGCTTCCACCGCCCGCGCCACATCGTCCGGAAACTGAGCCAGCATCGCCGCCACCATCCCGGTCAGAATATCCCCACTCCCGCCCTTCGCCATCGCCGGATTCCCCGTCGTATTCACCGCCACCCGCCCATCCGGATGCGCCACCAGCGTCCGCCATCCCTTCAGCACCAGCGTCAACTTGTGCTCCATCGCAAACCGCCGCGCCAGCCCCACGCGGTCCGCCTCCACCTCCTTCACCGTCATCCCCGCCAGCCGAGCCATCTCTCCCGGATGCGGCGTCAACACCATCACCCTCCCTTCGCCGTTCAATAACTCGGCCCGTCCCTCGAACGCATTCAGCGCATCCGCATCCACCACCATCGGCAGCGTTACCTTTGCCACAAACTCCCGCGCAAACTCTGCCGCACCCATCTTCGTCGATAGCCCCGGCCCAATCGCCACTACCTTGATCCCCTTCAGCAACTCCGCCAGCCGCTCCGGCTCCAGGTTCAACTCCGAAGGCACCCCATACCGCTCCTGCCCGGGAGTCGCAGCAACTTGCCCCAGCGGCCGCATCATCAACTCCGGCGCAACCCGAGCCACCGCGTTCGCAACACACTCCGGAACCGCCGCCGACACCAACCCCGCCCCCGTCCGCAGCGCAGCCAGCGACGCCATCGCCGGCGCTCCCGCCGTGCCATAGCTCCCGCCCACCACCAGCACGTGCCCATACTTTCCCTTATTCGAATTCACATCGCGCGGCCGCTCCGCAATCGCCTTCGCCGAACCGGCCCAGCTCAGCCCATCGTCGGAAACCACCGCCTCCGCAGGCGAACCAATCTCCACCACTACCACCGGCCCAAACACCCGCCCGGTCAAATTCCCAAACACATGCGCGCGCTTTGGAGCCGTAAACGTCACCACCGCATCTGCGCGACAAGCCCCCTCCGCACTCTGCTCCATCGAATCCGCATCCCACCCGCTCGGCAGATCCACCGCCACCACCATCGCATCCGACGTCGCGACCATCTGCCGTGCCACCATCGCCAGCCCACGTAGCGGCGGCTTGAACCCTGTCCCCACCACCGCATCAATCACCACGTCCGCAGACTGCACTAGCCCGCTCACACCCGCGAGCCGACCTTCATCCACGACCTCCCGCACCACCACCTCGGCAGCTTCCTCTCGCAGCCGTCGCAACGCCTCCGCCGCCTCTCCCTTCAGTTCGTCCGTCCGCCCCAGAAGCGCCACCGCCACATCCACGCCCGCACCCGCCAGCACCCGAGCAGCAACCAACCCATCGCCACCGTTATTCCCCTTCCCGCACAGCACCACCACGCGCGCCATCGTCGGAGCCTGCCGCAGACAAAACCCGGCCACCGCCGAGCCCGCATTTTCCATCAACGTCCCCAGCGGCACGCCGAACTCCTCAGCCGTCCGCCGATCCGTCGCGCCCATCTCCTTCGCCGTCAGAATCTTCATCAGTCCCTTCTACGCGCTTTCCCGCGCCACGCCAAATTCCTCGCTCCCAACCCGCCGCCCAAAATTAGTTGCGGAATCTCTCACAGTGCGTCTGGGTCTAATCGTATGGAATCAGGAGGCCAGTATGAAACTCGCAAGCGTAAAAGGAATGGTTGCAAAGGGAATGATCACAGGCCTCGCGGCCGCCGCGATTTTCGCCGCCGGCTCGACCACAGCGCAAGCTCAGCAGTTCGCAGTCGGAGTGCAGTTCGGACACCCCGCCTATGTCGTCGCCCACGACGATTACCGCTACGACCATCGCTATGACCGTGATGACTATCGCCGGCGCGAAGAGTTCCGCGAGCGCGAGGCCCGCGAAGAGTACGCCCGTCGCCAGGCCTACCTGCAGCACGAGCGGTGGGAGCACGAGCAGTGGGAGCGCGCGCACCACGTCGATCATGATCACGACTATCGCTAACCGATAGCCCAACGACGTTCCGAGGCCGGCCGCTGGAGAAAGATTCCGCGCCGGCCTCGTTGTCTGTATCTGCCACTCCGCAAGGCATTCGCCCCATCGAAGTACCTCGACAGGTGCGGTGGACCCCATCTCCCGCCCCTGTCGTTTTGGAAACTATTTCCCAATCGAACATCCCGCGGTGTATAAACGCTCCTGCGAGTCGCAGAGCCCCTCCGCCCGCGCCCTGCAAACTCACAACTTCCCGGCGCGCCCCTCAGGCGCTGCCGACTCCTAAGGAGAGTCCCCCCTTCATGCGCGCGAATACTCTTACCGCACTCGCACTCCTCCTGCTGCCCCTCGCCTCCATCGCGCAGACCAAAGCTGGCGACCCGCTGCCTCCCAGAACCTGGGTCGACAAAGACACCGGCCACCGCGTCTGGCGTCTCTCCGACGAGCCCAACTCCGGAGCCTTCTACTTCAACATCAACGGCTACACGCCCGACAACAAGCAGATGATCTATTCCGCGCCCGACGGCATCCACGTCCTCGACCTCGGCACGCGCGCCACCAAGCTCCTCGTCGCCAACCCAAAGCAGGCTGATGGCACCCCCGCCAGCGGCCGCGAGCCCGGCGTAGTCCACATCCTCGTCGCCGGCCACAAAACCAACAGCGTCTTCTACACCTCCACCGACGCGAACCACGTCACCACCGTCTACAAGGCAGATACCAACACCGGCGCGGTCCGCAAACTCACCGCCGTGCCTCATCCGCCCAATACCTCAGGCTGGTCGGTCGTCACCGTCAACGCAGACGAAACCCTCATCGCCGGAACCTACGTCGAAGGCGACGACACCGGCAGGCAATACGGCTCCAACCTGCCCGCGCGTCCCGCCGGTGCAGCGCCCGGTGCGGCCGGCAATCCGGACAACCGCGTCGGCAACGCCGCCCAGGGCCCGCACTATCAACCGCCAAACAAGAGCGCCATGATGGTCGCGCGCCTCGCCGCCAAACTCCCGCTCGTCCTCTTCACTCTCCGCCTCGAGCCCGGCCCCAACGGCGAAAAACCCGGCGACGTCAAACCTCTCCTCCACTCCACCGACTGGGTCAACCATCTCCTTTTCTCACCCACTGACCCCACCTTGCTCATGTACTGCCACGAAGGCATCTGGCAGGATGTCGACCGCCTCTGGATGATCCACACTGACGGCACCCACAACATCATGGTTCACAAGCGCACCATGTACATGGAAATCTGGGGCCACGAGTTCTGGGGACCCGACGGCGAAACCATCTGGTACCAGTGGGACTACCCGCGCAACGCCGATTCCAACTTCATCGCCGGCTATGACGTCCGCACCGGCAAGCGCTTCGCCTACAAGACCAACCACGACGACGGCTCCATCCACGTCAACGTCACCAAGGACCTCTCCCTCTTCGCCGGCGACGGCAGCTTCGGCAGCAAAGCGCCCGGAGGCCACGACTGCTCCTGGATCATGATCTTCCACCCGCAACTGCTTCGCGGCGATGCCCTCGCAGTCAACACGCCCGATTTCTGGCAGCCCGGCACTCTCCGTACGGAGCGCCTCGTTAACATGGAGCACCACAACTACCACGAAGAGCCCAACGTTCGCTTCACCCCGGACAACAAGATGGTCATCTTCACCGGCAATATGTTCGGCCCCAGCTATGTCTTCGGCGTCGAGGTGGAAAAAGCAGTCAACCCGCCCGCAGCAGACGTCATGTCGACCACCGAGCTCGCGAAGAAGTTCAACCCGGTCGATCCACCCACGCGCTAACCCCGACACTCGGTTTTCTTGGACGGGCTGACGTTGGACAGACACACATTTAGATAGGCCGCCATTGGATAGGCCGGGACTTTAGTCCCGGCAACAACATTCACAGAATTAACCAGTGCTTTAGCCCCAGCGATATGCTTTTTGTCGATCTCTATTGAGGAACCCATCTCTATGCGCCACCTCCAACTCGCCGCCCTCATCCTGCTCCCCCTTACCGCCCTTGCGCAGACCCGTCCTGGCGACCCCATGCCGCCCAAAACCTGGGTCGACAAAGATACCGGCCATCGCGTCTGGCGCCTCAGCGACGAAGCCAACTCCGGCGGCTTCTACTTCAACATCAACGCCTATACGCCCGACGGCAAGCAGATGATCTACACCGCGCCGGACGGCATCCACGTCATGGACATGGCCACGCGCACCACCAAGCTTCTCGTCGCCAATCCGAAGCAGGCAACCGGCGCCCCGGCCGAGGGACGCGCCCCTGGCGTCGTTCACGCAATGGTCGTCGGACACAAAACCAACAGCGTCTTTTACACCTCCACCGACGCAGCCGGCACCACCTCCCTCTATAAGGCCGACACCAACACCGGAGCCATCCGCAAGCTCGTCGACGTTCCCAAAATCCCCAACACCAACAGCATGAGCGTCGTCAGCGTCAACGCCGATGAAACCCTCGTCGCCGGCACATACATCGAAGGCCCGGCCACCGGCAAGGAGTATGGCGCAGCCGCCGTTCCCGCTCCCGCACAGCCTGCCGGCGCCACGGACAACCGGGTCGGCAGCGCCGTCCAGGGTCCCCACTACCAGCCCACCAACAAGGGCCAGATGATGGCCGTCCGCCTCGCCGCCCACTTGCCTCTCGTCCTCTTCACTCTGCGCCTCGAGCCCGGCCCCAATGGCGAGAAAGCTGGAGATCTCAAGCCGCTCCTCCACTCCACCGACTGGGTCAACCACCTCCTCTTCTCGCCCTCCGACCCCGAACTCCTCATGTACTGCCACGAGGGCTCGTGGGAAAAGGTCGACCGCATCTGGATGATCCACACCGACGCCACCCACAACACCCTCATCCACAAGCGGACGATGGCCAACGAAATCGCAGGCCACGAGTTCTGGGGCCTCGACGGCGAAACCATCTGGTACGACTGGCAGCCGCCCAAAGGCGAGGACTTCTACCTCGCCGGCTATAACCTCCAGACCAGGCAACGCACCGCGTACCACATGCAGCGCGACGAGTGGTCGATTCACTTCAACCTCACCAAAGAGCTCGACATGTTCACCGGCGACGGCGGCGATCCCGGCCAGGTAGCCCGCGCCAAGGATGGCGAGTGGATCGAACTCTTCCACCCGACAAAGCAGCCCGTCGCCAAAGATGCGCTCAACTCGCCCGACTTCTGGCAGCCCGGCGTCTTCCACTCCGAGCACCTCGTCAACATGTCCCACCACTACTATCGCGAGGAGCCCAACGTCCGCTTCTCGCCGGATAAGAAACTCGTGATCTTCACCAGCAATATGTTCGGACCCAGCTACGTCTTCGGCGCCGAAACCACCAAGGCCGTCGATCCACCCGTCGCAGACGTCGTCTCAACCCCCGAACTCGCACGCAAGTTCAACCCCACCGACCCACCCAACAGCAAGGGTCCCATCGTCCCTCCATCCACGCCGCCCGCCGGCAACTAGCCTCACGCCCCAGGCCTCAACTCCGAGGCCTGGCCCCCCGAAATTGTTGTCAATACCTCGCGTCCAGAAAATATTTTTCTTCTCCCATCGATTCAGGAACTTACGCCAAGAAGAAAAATGGCACTGGAGTTTTGGCAATCTGCTATTCTTATTAAGTAAGCTTAAAAAGAAGGCCCGGCGCAACGCGTCGGGTTTTCTCATTTAAGCCTGGCGCGCTGTTGACTCATTCGTTAATACAAGCCGCAAACAACACGAAACAAACATATTACGATATACCCCCCGGGGGGGAGCCTCCCCCACTTGTTCACGCCGTTCACCCTCCTCGAACATCAGCCCGTTCGCCGTGGTGCAGGTTACCGATGTCGCTCTCCATTGGGTGATTCCTGGCGGTCCGCTCTTGGCACGAAAGTTGCACCTCCGTCGCTAAAGTGGAATGGTGTCAGCGCACTGCCTCTGCGTAGCTTGGGTGCAGGAGATTTTCCGATGATCCTGCGCCGTTCTGCGTCACTCTTTTCCTCGCTGCTCGCACTGCCGATCATCCTTTCGCTGGCTGGCTGCAGCTCGCTCAAGACTATCTCGATCCTTCCCGGAGCAGGGACTGAGGTCCTCACCGCAGTGGGCCAAACTGCACAGTTCTCGGCATATGGCGCAAGCCAGATGGGTTCCGCCCAGCCGACCACCGCTAACATCACCAACTCGGTCGCCTGGTCGGTGACCAATCCCGCGGTCGCCTCCATCAACTCCAACGGAGTCGCAACCGCGCTCAGCGCCGGATATACGCAAGTCATCGCCAATTCCGGCGGCATCGTCGCCACCTCCGACCTCACCGTGACGCTGCCTGGTTCGGGTTCGGGCGGTACCTTCACCCCGACGCTCAATGTCACTCCGACCAGCGGCACTGACACCTTCACCGGCGAAACCACGCAGTTCATCGCGACCGGCAACCTCACCGGAACCGGCGGCTCGCAGAACCTGACCACACAGGTCACCTGGATCTCAAGCAACGTGCAGGTCGCCACCATCAACGCGAGCGGCCTCGCAACAGCGATTGGCGGCGGAACGACCACCATCATCGCTCAGTCCGGCGGAACGACCGCTACCGCAACGCTGACCGTCGCGACCAACGTCGCCGCGTCGACCCCAACCCTGGTCCTGATTCCCAGCTCGGGCGCCACCGCGACCTTCACCGGAGAAACCACGCAGTTCATCGCGCTCGGCAATCTCAGCGGCGGAGTCGCAACCCAGAACCTGACCAACAGCGTCACCTGGTCCTCCAGCGACACAGCCGTTGCCACCATCGATCAGACCGGTCTCGCAACAGCGGTTGCCGCCAACCAGAGCCAGGTTTCCACGACCATTACGGCAATCGGGACCACCGGAACCGGTTCGCTGATCGTCGCCACCGCAACGCTGGCTGTTCTGCCTGCCGGAGGCATCGTCACCCTGCCCACGCTCGCCGTCTACGAAGCCGGTGCAGGGACCGGAACGGTAACCAGTTCGCCCGTTCCGATTGTCTGCGGATCGTCCGCTCCCGGAGCCACCTGCACCGGAAACTTCCAACTGAACAGCACGGTGACGCTGACCGCCAAACCGACCGGCACTTCAACCTTCGGAGGCTGGTCCGGCAATTGTGCAGTCGTCGTCGGCAATCCTCTCGCCTGCAACATTCGCATGACAAACAACGAGACGGTCGGCGCAATCTTCAACCCATAACCAGCTGTCGAAGTCATCCACGATCAAGCGCGGCCAGCACTTCGGCCGCGCTTTTTCCTGCAACACGCAGCGTCTTGCTGCGGCTCGTCGCGCCCGTTAGCAACGTCACTTGCCTGCGCGGCACGCGCAGCAACTCCGCCACAAACGCGATCAGCGCCTCATTCGCGCGCCCGTCCGTCGGCGGAGTCGTCAGCGAGATCTTCACCGCGCCATCGTGCGCACCTGCAATCGCATTGCGTTTCGCTCCAGGATGAACCCGCACCGGCACGACACAGCCCTCAGGCGTCTCGCGAAGTGTGATCGCCGGCGTCATTCGTCGTCGGCCGCGACCGCCGCGTAGTTGCGCTTGCCGAAAAGCGCGGTCCCGACCCGCACGCAGGTCGAGCCCTCCTCAATGGCCACGGCAAAGTCATTCGACATGCCCATCGACAGCTGCGTCAGTGTCGGGCAAGCCGCCAGCGACGCATCGCGCAGTCGCCGCAGTTCGCGGAAGTACGGCCTCGCTGGCTCTGGATCCTCCGACCACGGCGGAACCGTCATCAGCCCCGCAGGCACAAGTGACTGCAGCGGTGCGAGTCCAGCCAGCAGCGCCGGAAGCTCCGACGGCTCAATGCCGTGTTTCGACTCCTCATGGCTCAGCTTCACCTCAATGAGGATCGCCAGCCTCTTTCCCAGCGCCTGCGCCGCGGAGTTGAGTCGTGCCGCAATCTTCAACGAATCGACCGCGTCGATCGCGTCGAACAACTCGGCCGCGCGCGCGGTCTTGTTCGACTGCAGCGGGCCGATCAGGTGGAACTTTGCGTCCGAGAGCCTCTCGAGCGCCGCGGACTTCTGTTGCCACTCCTGCACGCGGTTTTCGCCAAACAACCGCAATCCGGCAGCATAGCCCTCGAGAATCGCCTCCACAGGATGCATCTTGCTGACCGCCATCAACGCGACGTCGGAGTCCGACCGGCCCGCGCGTCGGCAGGCTTCGGCCATCTGTTCCCGGATGCTGGCAAGGTTCGCGGCGAGAGACACTGTAAGAGCATCTTATTTGGTTTTCAGGAGGATTGTGGATGGGAGCACGCGTGTGGCCGGTCGTGTTGCTGATCGGGTCGAACGTCTTTATGACCTTCGCCTGGTATGGGCACTTGAAGTTCAAAGGCGTCGCCTTATGGAAAGTCGTGGTCGTGAGCTGGGGCATTGCATTCTTCGAGTACTGCCTGCAGGTTCCAGCCAACCGCCTCGGCTCGCAGACCTACTCGCCCGACCAGTTGAAGGTCATCCAGGAGGTCATCACGCTGAGCGTCTTCGGAGTCTTCTCCGTCTACTATTTCGGCGACAAACTGCATTGGAACCACGCGGTCGGCTTCGGCTGCCTGGTCGCCGGCGCCTTCTTCATGTTCCACAAATTCTGACGCAAGCAGCCCATGCGGACTTGGCAGTGGCGGGTGGTAGGACCAGCGGAGTAAGATGCTGCGCGAACCAGTTTGCATGAGGAGACGGCAGAATGAAGATTCAGGCGAAGGTGTGCGCAGCGGCGATTGCGGCAATATTGACGATCCCTGCGGTTCCCGGCATGGCGGCCGGAAAACTATGCAATGCAAAGACGTACGGAGCCAAGGGCGACGGCGCTACCAAGGACACTGCCGCAATTCAAAAAGCGGTGGACGAATGCTCCGCGGGCAAGGGTGGAGGAACCGTGGTGCTGGAAGCAGGTATCTACGTCAGCGCGCCCATCCTGCTGAAGAGCAACATGACGCTGGAGTTGAAGAAGGGCGCAACCCTGCTCGGTTCCCCCGACCACGACGACTACCCGGAGATGCAGGAGTTTCGCCATCTCGGACACCAGGCGCTGCTCAGTGCCGTAAATGCCGAGAACGTCGCCATCAAGGGCGAGGGCGTAATCGACGGCAACGGCGCATCGTGGTGGCACATGTTTGGCCCGGGAGCCTTCGGAGGGCCGCGTCCCGGCACCGCAGCCGCAGCGGGTGCGCCCGGCGCGGCGACACCGCTACCTGCAGTGCCGCCAGCGGGCGCCATGGCCAGGCGCGCGGAGCGGCCCAGATTGATCGTCTTCGACCACTGCAAGCATGTGTCGCTGACCGGCGTTATCGTGCAGAACTCGCCCTTCTGGACCGTCGTGCCTTACGATTCGGACGATGTGGTGATCCGCAACGTTCGCATCACCGCGACGCTGCCCTCGCCGAACACCGATGCGATCGATCCGTTCAGTTCCAGCAACGTCGTGATCGACCACGTCTACGCCGACGTCGGGGACGACAATGTAGCGATCAAGAGCGGTCAGCCGAACTCGGAGGGCGGCGACCTGCCCAGCAAGAACATCACCATCACCGACTGCACCTTTGACCACGGTCACGGCGTATCCATCGGCAGCGAAATCGCAGGCGGCGTGCAGAACGTCCGCGTGGAACGGGTCACCTTCAAAGGCACCGACCAGGCCATTCGCATCAAGGCCGCCAGAGACCGCGGCAATGACGTTTCCAACATCACCTACAAAGACATCACCATGGACGGAGTGACGAAGGCTTCAATCTCCATCAGTGAGTACTATCCGCAGGTGATGCCGTCGGGGCCCGTGGCAGCCAAGCCCGTGGGACCGCTGACCCCGCACTTCCACAACATTCGCATTGAAAATGTGAAGGGCGTGAACGCCGCCTGGGCGGGTGCAATCGTCGGGCTGCCGGAGTCACACGTGAACGACATCGTATTGAAAAACGTGAACATTCAGGCGGCCAAGGGTATGCAGATCGGCTACGCGGATGTGTCCACCGAGGGATTGGCGATCTCAACCACCGACGGCAGCAAGCCGGTCACACTCGGCCCGGAAGGCAATATCAACGAAGTCAAGAAGTAGCACGTCGCAAGGAAAAGCGCGGCCTCTTTGGCCGCGCTTTCTTTTTGCCTCGAACCGCAAAACTATTTCTTCGTCACCGAAGCAGTCGGCGCAACCTTGATCGCGTCGCCTGTATCCGGCTTCACCGTGACGTCGTCGAATGTCACCTTCGCATAGGCAAGCGAGAGTCCCGTCTTGCCTGCCAGGTGGACGTTCTTCAACGTCAGATCAAACACCGGCGACTCCGGCAGCCCCACAATGTACCCCGCCGAACCGCTGTTGGTGGCGGTCACGTTGGTGATCCGGATGTTGTGAAACTTCGGGGTCAGTCGTCCCATCGGCACCGACGGCACCTCGCCCGCGGGCGGAGCCGACGGATAGTACTCGGTCACCAGGATCGCCGTCTTCACGTCCTCCATAGTGATGTCCTTGTACGTAATGTTGGAAACATCGTGACCGCGGTCGCGTGCGGCCTTGATGCGAATGCCCTGGTCCGTGCCCTTGAAGTGGATTCGCGCCGCGTGCACGTTCTGCACACCGCCCGCGATCTCGCTGCCGATCGACAATCCATGGCCATTCTCGAACGTGCAATCCGTGATTGTGATGTTCTTGCTCGGATTGTCCGGACCAGGCGAGTTGATCTCGCCGCTCTTAATGGCGATGTTGTCGTCGCCCACGCTGGAGAACACGTGATCGATCACAATATTGCTGGAGCTGAACGGATCAATCGCATCCGTATTGGGCGAACGCGGCGCCAGGATGCGGATATTTCGGAACACCAGGTGATCCGCGTAATACGGCACAATCTGCCAGAACCCGGCGTTCTGCACCGTGACGCCTTCCATGCGGATCTTCTTCGAGTGGTCGAACACCACTCCCATCGGCCGCGGATGATCGGTACCCAACACACCGGCATTCGGCACACCGCGCACATAGTCCCACCAGATGTGGCCGTTGCCGTCGATCGTACCCTCGCCGTCGATCGTGATGTCCTCGGCGTTCACTGCGCCAACCAGCGGCTGCACCGTCGGATGCCGCGCAAACAGAGCCTTGGGATAGTCCGCCCGATCGGGGGAACCCAGCAACACTGCATCCTTCGCCAGATGCACCTTCAAATGACTCTTCAGCGAAATTGGCGCGATCACAAACGTGCCCGCGGGCACCTCCACCGTTCCACCGCCCTTGCCCGCCGTGCAGTCGTCGATTGCCTTCTGCACCGCAGCCGTATCCTTGGTGGTGCCGTCGCCCTTGGCGCCGTACTGCTTCACATCGCAAACTTTGCCGGCGGCATTCGCCGAGATCGTTAACCCTGCCAAAGTCACTGCGGCCACTGCCGCGACGAACTGCTTCCTGCCCATCCTCTTCATGCCGTCTCCTGGCGCTAACTTCGCACAGGGAGCATCTTACCCGATGGTCCTACCACTGGCCAGTTTTGGGAATTCCCGCGACGCCCAACGAAAAGGGCCGGCTGAAATCGCCGACCCTCCTCTGCCGGTCTGCGAGGTACGCTAGGCCTTCCTGTAACCGCTCGTGTAGCCCTTTACAAAGGCCTCGCGGAACTGCTGCTTGAACTCATCCCTGTTCATGCCTTTCGGGATTTTCGCGTGCTCGTATGCATCCGATTCTGTCGGCTCGAACTTCTTGCCACGCGATGCGTCCGACGTCCCTTGATTGAAACCCGCCGCATATCCCTGGCGAGCCACCATATTTGGGGTGCCATTTTCCGGATATGCCTGATCGTAGCCACGCGGCGCCTGCCAGTTCGATTCCGTCTCTGTTGTCGTGGTCGTCGACTGGTGCCGCGTGGTTGTGGACTCGTCCTGAGCTCGTACGAGCCGGCTGGAGCCCAACGAAAGTGCGCAGGCAACTGCCAGACCAGCCATACTTGCTGTTCGAAGAATCATGGAGGACCTCCTAAAAAGGTAGCGCCAGGGCGCCACACATTCTGAACCTTCGATTGCCGCCCCATCAGGTGGGTTGTCCGAAAAATCTACCCATCTGCCACTACACTCGACTAAAGAGGACACGCATGACTCTCTCGCAAAAGGTTGCCAGCGTTCTGCTGGTATTTTCCGCGGCCATGGCTGCAACGGCACAAATGGCTCCCTCACAGGAAATCGTCCTAAGCGTCGATTTAACCGACGCTCCAAAGAAGATCATTCACGCCACGGAAACCATGACGGCGAGTCCCGGCCCTCTGACGTTGGTGTATCCGAAGTGGATCCCGGGAGAGCACGGCCCGACCGGCCCCATCGACGACATGGCGGGGTTCGTTGTCACAGCGCGTGCACCGAATGGCCAGGCCTGCGGGACCAGCAGCCACGGCAGGGTGAAGTGGGAGCGCGACAAGGACGACATGTACGCCTTCCACATGACGGTCCCCGAAGGCTGCACGTCGTTGGAAATCAACCTGGACTTTCTAGCGACGGCCGCTCCCACTGGATTCTCCGCCGGCGCCTCCACCAACGAGAACCTGGCGATGCTGAGTTGGAACACTGTGGTCGTTTATCCGCAGGGCACCGACGCAGCGGACGTCACCGTTAGGCCCATTCTGACTCTGCCGAGTGCATGGCAGTTCGGCACTGCGCTGCACGAGATGACTCGCGATAAAGATCAAGCATGTTCCCGTGACGTTCCCTGCCAGCGAGTGCACTTCGGCGCAGTCAGCCTGGAGATGCTGATCGATTCGCCTGTGCTTGCAGGCAAGTACTTCAAGGAAGTTCCTCTTGCTCCGGACGTGACACCGAAGCATTTTCTGGACATGGCGGCCGACGGGCCGGAGAACTTGAATCTCTCTGCGGAGCACGCCGCCCAGTTCAGCCGGCTGGTTCGCGAAGCAGGCGCGCTCTACCAGAGCCGCCACTACGGCGAGTATCACTTCCTGGTCACGCTCAGCGACTCGGTCGCGCACTTCGGCCTGGAGCATCATCAGTCCAGCGACGATCGCGTTGCAGCAAAAACCTTCGTTGAGGACGACCCGTTCCTGCTTGCGGGAGATCTGCTGCCGCATGAGTTCACGCATAGCTGGAATGGCAAATACCGCCGGCCGGCAGGACTCGCGACCAGCAACTATCAGAAGCCGATGGAGGGCGACCTGCTCTGGGTGTATGAGGGGCTGACGCAATACTTCGGCGATGTGCTGGCCGTGCGCTCGGGCCTATGGACGCCGGAGCAGTATCGCGACATCCTCGCGGAGAAGGCAGCGTCGCTCGACAACTGGCCGGGACGCACCTGGCGCGATTTGCAGGACACCGCCAACATGGCGCAGGTTCTGTACGAATCCGGCGGCGGTTGGGACAACTGGCGGCGCAAGGTGGATTTCTACGACGAGAGCGAACTCATCTGGCTCGATGTCGACACCACGCTCCGCAAGATGTCCGACGGGAAGAAGAGCTTGAACGACTTTGCCGCTGCATTCGAAGGACTCGGCGGCAACACAGCGCCGAAGGTGGTGCCGTATACGTTCAATGATGTCGTGGCCTCGCTGAACACCGTGGTATCGAATGA
This sequence comes from Acidobacteriaceae bacterium, assembly GCA_036498865.1. Lineage (GTDB taxonomy): Bacteria > Acidobacteriota > Terriglobia > Terriglobales > Acidobacteriaceae > Edaphobacter. The sequence continues at coordinate 27,144 of DASYEU010000077.1, forward strand.
CTGGACCACATTCCTGCGCCAGCGCCTGGATTCGAACCAGATGCACGCGCCGCTCGGCGGGATCGAGGGCGGAGGCTACAAGCTGGCCTATGGGCCGCGTCCAAGCGCGTGGACTACCAAAGAAGACGCGCAGAGCGACAGCGCGAATCTATGGTTCTCGCTGGGCCTCCGCGTCAATTCAGGTGGCACGCTCACGGATGTGCTGAAAGGCGGCGTCGCGGATAAAGGTGGATTCGGGCCGGGCATGCGCCTGATCGCGGTAAACTGCCGCAGCTTTACTCCTGCGCTGCTGCGGGCCGCAGTAAATGATGCCGACGGTGCTGACGGCCCTCCAGTCGAACTGATCGTCGAGAACTCCGGCTACTTCAGACTTCTCAAACTGGACTATCACGGCGGTAAACGCTATCCAATGCTGGAACGCGTCGCAGGTGCTTCGGCCACTCTGGACGACATTCTGCAGCCGCTCGTGAAGCCCGCAAAGTAGCGGCGCAGACTCGCGCAGCTACCGGCGGAGGTTCGCTTCGAATGCATCGAGCCGGCGCTCCAACTCCCACTGCTCGGCGGCTTTCTCGTTTGCGCTAAGAAATTGGCGGCAGGCGTCCGTGGGCTTACTGTCGGCCTTAATTGCAGCCGAACAGGCCTCATTGGAGTGATCGTAATCATCAGGCGCAGCCCACAGGCTCTCGCCCGGGAGGAAGCTGTGCTCCAGTGAATCCCGCGCGGAGTGCTTTAGATCGATATAAGTAAGATTCTGCTCCGCAACAGCGCGAGCGTACTCGTGCGTCAGGTCGATACGCGAGACCCCTTCATCATCCGTAGAAAGCGAGAACGGCACGTGCGATGCCATATAGGCGGCCAGTGGATGATCGCTGCCCTTGACGCCGAGAATGCCATCATTCGACGTCAGATTGACCTCCACGTCGATATGCTTCGCTGCCATTTCCTTCAGCAGATCGCGTGCGCCATCCTCATACAGCACGTCCACGCCGTGACCGATACGCTCCGCATGGCCCAGTTCGACCGCTTCGCGGACGTGGAAGGCCATACCCTCCGGCGGCACAAGACCCGGCGCGAGTTCGCCAGCGTGCAGCGAGATATGCACGCGCGGGTAGACAGAGTGCAGATAGTCCAGCATCTCCATCTGCAGGTGATAGTCGCGCATGGAGACGCGCCCATTCTCCGGCATCACGAAGTTGATGCCGACCACGTCATGGTCCGCCGACGCTACCTCGAATCCCAGCAGCGTCTGGGCGAATACCTGCTGTGGTGGAAATCCGCGCAGCACCTGGTAGAGGAAGTGGATCCTCACGCCGCACGCTGGACTCGCAGCGCTGCCGTTATTGCAGTGCTCAATCGTCTGGCGCTCGGCCAACGCAGTGCCGAGATTCGCCGTGTCGGCTGCTACCTCATCGCGCAGACCCGCCGCAAGCAGCTTGTCACGCAAGGCAGCCAGCGTCTGCGACGTAACGCTCTTCTCCGAGCCCGCCGGCCAACCAATCTGGTTCCCAAGCTTCGCCGCGTTGGAGAAGGGCGGCGTCTGCATGATCTCCAGGTACTGCTCATTCTGCCTGACGGCGCGAGCAGCAACTTCATCCAGCCATTCGCCACCCACATCCTTCAAGGCGCCGAAGCGCGCAAAGGTGGAGAAGAACTGGTCGTGCCCGTTGATCCCCTCAAATGGAACAAACGCACGCATGGAGAAGCTGTCGATCAGGTTGTCGTACAGGGTCTGGTTCGCCATCGCTGTAGAAACGGGAACCGCACCTGATCCGCAGCGCGAGCCACTCACCGGCGCAGTAAACTGCACAGCATCTTTGCCGATGGGCGAAGCGGGTTTGCCCGGATCCACCGGCACAACGCATAGGCCCTGCCGGTTCGCCTCGTCGATGAACGTCTCCGCATAGATCGCGCCGGAGAGATGCATGTGCAGATCCGCGCCCTTGGGGAACAGCTTCAGAAACGCATACAACTCCGGCAGCCCATCTTGCTTGGCCGAGTTCAGCGCGATCTCTGCGCGAGTCTCCCCCGCAGTCGGCACACGGGACCGATCCTGCGGATTGCCCTGCGACGAGCTGTTGCAGGAGCTCAAGACCAGCACAGAGAGGGTGATTGCAGCGGCAGCCATCCGTCCAAGAAGCGGCTGCGCCGAAGCGTGGCGAAGGCGAGTCATGCGCATCTCCATAAATCGTTCCAGACACACAGCATATATTGCCCGCCGTTCTTCTCTGCGAAAGCTTGGCGGCGAACGCAAGGGATTGCTATACTTAGGGGGACGCTGGAAACCCGCCGACGACTCAGTTTATGCGGACCATCCTGCTCTCGCCGCGGGCTACACTTGGCTGTCCCGAATCAGGCGTTCTATGCCAAGGCCAGGTAGCTCAGTGGTAGAGCGCGGCCCTGAAAAGGCCGGCGTCGGCGGTTCGATCCCGTCTCTGGCCACCACATTCTGAAGGACTTAGCGGCGACCATAGAGTTGCTGTTTGAGTCACACGACCAATACACGACCATCGTTCGAGCGGTGGTCGTGTACGTCGTCCTCTTCCTGCACTGGTTGCTTCTTATCCAACATGCTCCATATCACCTTGGCCGTATTGCCGGTCTTCGTGATATGCGCACGCCCCAGCTTGGCGTAGCGTTCGGTCATCTTGATATTGGCGTGACCAAGAAGCTTCGCGAGCTCGTAAAGATCGCCCCCGTTCATCATGTACCAGGACGCAAAGGTGTGACGCAGATCGTGGAACCAGAAGTCCTGAATCTTCGCTCTTTCGAGCAGGTCCTCAAAACTTCCCTCCAGTCGCTGGCGCCGGCTCGTTGGGCCCCCCTTCGGCGGAAAGATCCGATCCTGATCGATCACCGCTGGGTACCGCCGAATTTCCTCGGCCAGCTCCGACGACATGGGGACATAACGCACCTTCCCATTCTTCAGCCTTGTCCGAACCGCCAACAGCCCTTCGCTATACATCACGTCGGACCACCGGAGCCGGTGAATCTCGGTTGAGCGCATCCCCGTTGATACGGCGATCAACACGATGAGCCTCATCCGAAGATTCGTCTGATTAATGTCCTTTGTGCCTTTTCTGAACATTCTTTCGTCCAAAGCTACCTTCAAACGATGGAGTTCATCTTCCGAAAGGTAACGCTCCCGTGAATCATCCGGGCGATTTACCTCCACCAGATCGGCCGGATTTCGGTCGATGCCGGTCTCCTTAGACCAAATGGTCGAAGCCTTCTCCATCATGTGGTGCATGACGTTGAAGTGTCGCACTGCGGTGTTGTCAGCCAGCCCACGAACTCCAGTGAGCTTTTCGTACCAGCGCTGCACGGCAATACCGTCAACCTCTCGTACGAACTTCCGACCCAGTTCAGATCGAATCCCTTCTACGATGCTCTTCTCGCGATCTGCTGAAGCCTTCTTGCTTCCGTAGTGTGTCCAGTAGCGATTGATCAATTCAGACATCCGGTAGTTGATCTCCTTCTTCACATCGAGGTGCCGGTTTTCGTCTCGCGTCGACAGTTTTTTCCGCAGGACCTTCCGGGCTAAGTCATAGCCGCCGTGAATCCGTTTGGTCTTCTGTCGACCTTCCTCCCTCCAACGAACTTCGTACAAACCTTCACGCAACTTCACAACAGACATAGATCGCTTCTCCTTTAGTCAATGGTTTGGATCGAGTGTTGCTCGATGTACTGCTCAAGTGCCTTCACATCGAACCGCAACGATCGACCGACCTTGACGCAGGGGACCTCCCG
>DASYEU010000078.1:0-14050 GCA_036498865.1 Acidobacteriaceae bacterium
TGAGACCGAACTGAAAGGCTGGCTGCGCGTGCGGAAGATTGCGTTGATCGTCGAGCACAATCCAACCTGGCGCGACCTCAGCGAAGAGTGGGGCAAGCCGACCGAGCCCTTCGACGAACGCAAGATGCGAATGCCCGAGACGTTTTGAGGCTCTCCCGGCGAAATGCGGGGGTTCTTCGGCTTCGCCTCAGAATGACAAACCAGAAGCGGTCGCACGCACCCCCCCTGCGTCTGTGTTCTCTGTGATCGGCTTTGCTTCAACCACCCTTCTGACGGGATATCCTGTCAGCAGCCTCCCATCGTCACTGTAAGGAGCCTCCCATGCGTCTCGGCACTCGTGTCTCCGCTTGCTTCCTCGGCATGGCCATTGCGACGACGTCGGCTACCGCCCAAATGAGCGCACCTAATCCGTACACTATCGTCAGTCCGCCGCCCACTGTCGCTAAGCACGCCATGGTCGTCAGCATCCACCACGACGCTTCCGACGCCGGCCTCGCCATGCTGAAGCAAGGCGGCAACGCCGTCGACGCAGCCGTCGCCGTCGGATTCGCCCTCGCCGTCGTCTTTCCCCAGGCCGGCAACATTGGCGGCGGAGGCTTCATGCTCATCCGCACCCACGACGGCAAAGCCCACTTCCTCGACTACCGCGAAAAAGCTCCTGCCGCTGCCACTGCCGACATGTACCTCGACGCGCAGGGCAACGTCATCCCCGACCTGTCCACATTGGGCTACAAAGCAATCGGAGTTCCGGGCACCGTCGCCGGCCTGGTCTACGCGGAGAAGACCTACGGCAAGCTCACTCTCGCGAAGGTGATGGCCCCCGCCATCCGGCTCGCGGAAGAGGGCTGCATCCTGCCCGACGAGGTTGCGCACAACATCCGCACCGCCCGCAACCTCGCCCAGTTCCCCGAGTCGCGTCACCTCTTTCAGCGCGACGGCAACTTCTATCAGCCGGGCGAGCGCTTCCTTCAGCCCGAACTTGCTGCCACGCTCAAACGCATCGCCGCCGATCCCGACACGTTCTACCGCGGCGCCATGGCCACCGAAATCGCCGCCGCCGTGCAGAAGGGCGGAGGCCTCATCACTGCCGCCGACCTCGCCGCATACCAGGTGAAAGATCGCGTGCCGCTCACCGGCAGCTATCGCGGCTACGACATCGTCACCGCGCCGCCGCCCTCTTCCGGCGGCATCGTGCTGCTGGAGATCCTGAACATTCTCTCCGGCTACGACCTCGCGCACACCGGCAACCGCGTTGTGGACGCGCTGAGCAAGACGCTGAAGAATGTGACTGCCTATGACATGTCCCGAGCCGGCGACCGCACGTTCGAGCAGGCTCACCTCATCGTCGAAGCCTTTCGCCGCGCCTACATGGACCGCGCCGACTACCTCGGCGACCCCGACTTTGTTGACATGCCACTGAAGCAGATGGCCGATCCCGCCTACGCCGCAGCGTGGCGCACCACGATCGACCCGGTGAAGCCTTCGCCCTCGGCTACGCTGCAGCGCCCCGCGGGCTTCCTGCCTCCGCCGCCCAAAGCCGCTCCGTTCCGCGAGCCCACGCAGACCACCCACTTCTCCGTCGTCGATGCTGAGGGCAACGCCGTCGCCAGCACTTACACGCTCAACAGCTACTTCGGCTCCGGAGTTACCGCCGGCTCACTCGGCTTCGTGCTCAACAATGAGATGGATGACTTTACCTCCAAGCCCGGCGTGCCCAACCAGTTCAAGCTCATCCAGAGCCCGGCCAACGCCATCGCGCCGGGCAAGCGCCCGCTCTCCGCCATGACGCCCACCATTGTGCTCAAGGACGGCAAGCCGCTGCTGGTCCTCGGCTCGCCCGGCGGATCGACCATCATCACCACCGTCGCCAACGACATCATCTCCATCCTCGACAACGGCCTCAACGTGCAGCAGGCCGCGGACGCTCCCCGCTTCCACCACCAATACCTGCCCGACGCCATCCAGGTAGAAAAAGCCTTCCCGCTCGACGTGGTCGATAAGCTGAAAGCCGCCGGCTACACCGTCACCCGCAACAACGAGGCCGACGAGCACAATCCCGGCGTCTGGGGCTCGAGCGAGATGATCTACATCGACCCCAAAACCCACCAACTCCTCGGCGGCGACGACCAGCGCCACAAATTCGGAAAGGCGGCAGGGTATTGAACTTCGATCGTCGTTGGCACGATGCTGGCGTTCGCGGCGGCGACGTAAGAGCGACGGAGGATTAACAATGGGCAAAAAAAACGCACCCCGCTGTGCGCGGGCGCATGGCGGGGTGCTGGGAGGATCCGTTTTCAGCGGGGCGTGTCGTCGATAACCGGCGTGGTCAGCCAGGGGGAGTAGATGACGTTGCCGCTGGTGCTGGCGCAGCCGTGAGCGGTTGGGCCCTTGGGGCAGCCCCACCAGTTCATGGTTGCGTCGACGGTGCCGCCGGCGTTCAGTTCTTCCACGCCGACCTTCTTGGTTCCGATCGTGTTGAGGTGTGCGTCAACTTCCGATGCGCTGCTGACCGCGATCGCGATCTCCTCGTTCTCCACGGTATTGCCGGAGATGACAATTCCGGTGGCTGGCGTCGTCCCCAGAACCGAGATGCCGATAGACCGCGAGACTCCCAGGGAAGGATCGCCGCCGTTGCCCGAGACATAGTTATCGACGATGACGTTGTCGTTCAGGACTGGGTTGGGCGGATGCCCCGGGAACGTGAGGTAGGCGTGGCTGTGGAGCGAGATGCCAGGCATGGAATTGTCGATGACCCGGTTATGCACAATGGAGTTCATGATGTTGCTGTTACCCGGGCCGGGAGCGAAGATGCCAATGCCTGCGCCTCCCTCCGCGCTGCCATAGCCGTTGTGGCGAGACTCGTTCTCGGAGACAGTGTTGTGATAAAGGCCAAAGGCGAGCGGCGCAATTCCGTTGGCCACATACGCAGAGTGCGACGCCATGGTGATGCCGCAGTCGTAGGCGTTGTCGTGGACGAAGTTGCGGGTGATCACGTTGTCGTGGTTGGGCGCGGTCTCGTCGCTCACCAGGATGCCGCCTGCGTTCTGCTCGACCAGGTTGTTCGCCACGGTGGAGTGGTCGACACCCATAAGGTGAATGCCTTCGCCACAGTCGTCGCCCTCATTGGTTTCAAAAGCAGGCAATCCCGGGCAGGCATCGTTCTTTATCTGGAGATTCTGGTCGTTGTGGCGGACGATGTTGTCGAAGATGGTTACATCGGAGGCATTCTGAATGAGCATGCCTTCGAAGTCCGCGTTCTCAACAGTGAACCCGCTGATATTGACCTTGGCAATTCCGGGAGCGGAGAGGCCGTCGACATAGATGCCGTTGGAACGGCCGTTGGCGGCGATGACGGTGTTCTCACGGTTGGCTCCGATGAGGGAGACCGGTTTGGTGATGTGGACGCTCTCGCCATACGTGCCGGCGGCAACGGTGATCGTGTCTCCCGCGCCCGCGGCGTTTACGGCAGCGGTAATGGAGGTGTAACAGCTTGACTTGCCGTGAGCGTCGACACAGAGCGTCGCGGCGCGGCTGAAACTGGAGGCAAGCAGGACAAGAGTGAGACCGAACACACGTTTGTATCGGCGGAGGAAGGTTCCGGACATAGCTGCTCTCCTGGCTTTTTTTTGGGGGCCCCTGACGTGAACGCAGATTATAGGAACTGCCTTTCGTGAATGTCAAAAGCAGAAGATTTTCGGTACCGGGATAGCTTCAGCCGTTCTGCTATGGGGCATGGCTTTGTCCGTGCCGTAAAGCTTGCAGCGACAACATAGCTGCAGGCCCCGAAGCAATCTCTTCCACACTGGCCCTTCCGCCAGATTTCTTACGCTTGAACCAGCCCTCCCAATGCCCCCGCCATCCTCTTAGAAAACGCCTACTTCGCGGCCAGCGCCTTCGCAATCCCCGCCTCCGCCAGCGGAGTCATCAACGCAAATCCCGCCGGGGTCGGGTGTACGCCGTCGAGGCTGAGCCCCGGCTTCATCGCGCCCTTCTCATCCGTCAGCGCCGAGTAGTAATCCACCCACACCACGCCCTGGCTGGCGCACCACGCCTCCAGCTTCGCGTTCATTGCCTTGATCTTCGGCGCAGGCTCCAGCCCCTTGTTCCAATAAAAGTCATCGGCCGGCGGGATCGACCCCACCACCACCTTGATCCCATTTGCGCGCGCCATCTCCAGCATGGCGCGAAAGTCGTCCAGCGTGGCCTCCGGAGTCATCGGCCCCGTCTTCTCCGCGATGTCGTTCGTCCCCGCCAGGATCACCACCACCTTCGGGTGCAGGTCCACGACATCCTGGTGAAACCGCACCACCATCTGCGGCGAGGTCTGCCCGCTGATGCCGCGGTCCACGTACGGCTTGTCGCCGAAGGACGCCTTCCAGCTTCGCCCCCACAGCTCCGTAATCGAGTCGCCATAGAACACCACGCGCTGCTCGCCCGCCGCCGGAGCCGCCAGCGCCGCATTCTTCGCGCGGTAGTACCCCAGTTGCGCCCAGTCCAGCATCCGCTTCTGCAATGCCGCCAGCTGCTGCTCGGTCGTCAGCGGAGGCTTGGCCGCCGGAGCTTGTGCCGTCTGTGCCGAAGCCGCCGCTCCCGAAGTTACCTGCCCCGAAGGCGTACTCTGCGCCACGGCCACAGTTCCAGCCAACATCACCGCCGCCACCAACGCAAAATCCTTCATCGCACCGGCCACCCTCTCAATGATCTAGACATCAAGAAAAGTGAAATCACAGAGAGCACAGAGCCAAAGAGAGCGCGCAGAGGCCTCTGTGTTCCCTCATTTACTCTGTGTTCTCCGTGATTCGCTTTCCCACAGCGCTCCAATTGTAGTCTCCGGCCGGATCCAAACGAGTCTCCACAACCGCGTGCTGTACCTTAAGAACACATCATGCAACCTGGACTTTCCACTCACGTCTTTTTCCAGCACCGCCTCCACCCCGGCCTGCTGGATGCTCTCCTGGCCGCCGGCGCGCACCACGGCGGATCCATGAGCATCGAGGTCTTCGCCGCCCGCCACCACTTCGACTACACCGATGCCCTTGCGGTTCGTGAATTAGCGCAGTGGTTCCGTTCCAACGACGTCCGCGCCGTCCTGCATCAGCCCATCTACATCACCGACCGCGCCGACACCCAGTGGTCGCGCCACGTGGCGGCGAACCTGAACCTCATCGCGCCGGAGAAGTCCCACCGCATCGCCGCCATGGACGAGTGCAAGCGCGCTCTGGAGTCCGCCGAGCAGGTGCCCTTCGCTGCCGTCGTCGTCTCGCTCGGCCTGAACCACTCCGCCTGGGACGAGCCCGCCATCGAGAACTCCCTCACTGCCATCGAGCACCTCAAGGCCTTCGCCGCGCCGCTCGGCGTCCGTCTGCTGCTGGAGAACATGGAGAACGAGGTCACCACTCCCGACCATCTGCTCTACATCCTCAAGACCGGCCACTTCGACTCCGTCGGCGTCTGCCTCGACGTCGGCCACCTCCACCTCGCGCAGCCAATCGAAGGCGCGCCCAAGGACTCCGGCGTCGGTTCAGCCATCGAACTCCTCGGCAACCGCATCGCCCAGCTCCACCTCCACGACAATCACGGTCCATTCAACGACTCCGGCGCCGCCAGCCTGCATGCCGAGATGAAGGACGAGCACCTCTGGCCCGGCGAAGGCACCATCGACTGGGCGGCCGTCTCGGCCTCGCTCGCTGCGCTTCCCGCCGCCACTCCGGGCATCCTCGAGATCGCCAGCGACCGCGACGAGCCCGCCCAATCCATTACCAGCAAAGCCGCGAACGCCTTTCGCATGCTGGAGGCGCCGCAGCCCGCATAGCCCGGAATCGCACGCGCCTTCTGTTTGAAGCCGACGCGCCGCGCATTCGTGTATGCTCGTCCGGAACACTCCAAGCAATTCTGCTCCCACCAAAAATTCAATCCAGGTGAACGCGCCATGAACGAACCACGGCCCGACCACATCATGCAGGTAGGCTTCGGCTTCTGGGCCTCGAAAACGCTGCTCAGCGCAATTGAGATGCAGGTCTTCACCGAGCTCGCCAAGCACCCTGAGCCGCTCCCCGAACTCAGCGCCCGCCTCGGCCTCCATCCCCGCTCTGCGCGCGACTTCCTCGACACGCTCGTCGCTCTCAAGTTTCTCCAGCGCCGCGACGGCGTCTACTACAACACGCCCGAAACCGACCTCTTCCTCGACAAGCGCAAGCCCTCCTACCTGGGCGGCATGCTTGAAATGGCCAACCAGCGCCTCTACCGCTTCTGGGGCGACCTGACCACAGGCCTACGCACCGGCGAGCCGCAGAACGAAGTCAGCCGCGGCGACACCAGCCTCTTCACCGCGCTCTACGCCGACCCCGCGCGCCTGCGCAACTTTCTGAAGGCCATGACCGGCCTCAGCCACCCGGCCAACCTCGCCATCGCGCGCCAGTTCCCGTGGAAGAATGCGAAGACCGTCGTCGACGTGGGCACCGCGCAGGGTGACCTCATCGCCCAGGTCACACTCGCCAACCCGCACCTCGCCGGCATCGGCTTCGACCTGCCCGAGGTCGGTCCCATCTTCGAGGACTACATCGCCGAAAACGGCCTTGGGGGCCGCGTCCGCTTCTCCCCCGGCAGCTTCTTCGACGCGCCCATCCCGCCGGCCGACGTCGTTATGATGGGCCACATCCTCCACGACTGGGACCTGAAGGACAAGCAGATGCTCATCCGCAAAGCGTACGACGCGCTCCCCGCCGGCGGCGCCTTCATCGTCTACGAGAGCATCATCGACGACGACCGCAGCGAGAACGCCTTCGGCCTGATGATGAGCCTCAACATGCTCATCGAAACCCCCGGCGGCTTCGACTACACCGGCGCCGACTGCATGGCCTGGATGAAAGAAGCCGGCTTCACCTCCACCCGCGTCGAACACCTGGTCGGCCCCGAGTCCATGGTCGTCGGCATCAAGTAGCGATCCACCTCCGTAACGCGCGTCACACAAACTCCGCCCGGCCCGCGTCCCCAAGCGCGTAAACTGGGCGGAGTCCAATGTCCGAACCAAACTCCGCACCTATCGCCACCATTGCCACGCTCGCCGCTCACGAAGGCGAAACCGTCACCCTCCGCGGCTGGCTCTACAACATCCGCTCCTCCGGCAAACTCCTCTTCCCCACCTTCCGCGACGGCACCGGCACCATCCAGGGCATCGTCCCCAAGGCCGCTGTCTCCGAGGAAGTCTTCGAGCGCATCAAGTCGCTCACGCAGGAGTCGTCGGTCATCGTCACCGGCAAAGTCCGCGCCGACTCGCGCGCGCCCTCCGGCTTCGAGCTCGACGTCGCCGATGTGCAGATCGTCCACCTCGTCCCCACCGACACGCCCTACCCCATCACGCCCAAGGAGCACGGCACCGACTTCCTGATGGAGCATCGCCACCTCTGGGTGCGCACCCCGCGCCAGGCTGCGATCCTCCGCATCCGCGCCACCATCATGCGCGCCGCACAGGAGTACTTCGACAGCAACGGCTTCGTCCGCACCGATCCGCCCATCCTGACGCCCGCGGCGTGCGAAGGCACCAGCACGCTCTTCGAGCTCGACTACTTCGGCGATCCCGCCTTCCTCACGCAGTCCGGCCAACTCTACATCGAGAGCACCGCGCTCGCGCTGGGCAAGGTCTACAGCTTCGGCCCGACGTTTCGCGCAGAGAAGTCGAAGACCCGCCGCCACCTCACCGAGTTCTGGATGATCGAGCCCGAGGTCGCCTTCATGGACCTCGAGGGCGACATGCAGCTCGCCGAAGCCTTCCTCACCCACATCGTCACTACGGTCCTCGCCCACCACCGCGCCGACCTCAAAGTCATCGGCCGCGACATCGCCAAGCTCGAAGCCGTCATCGCCCCGGAGCCCCCCACCCCTACCCAAGATGCGTCATCTCGACCGGAGCCGCAGGCGGAGTGGAGAGACCCCCGCATTTCGCCTGAAGCGCCACTCACCCCTCGTTTCCCCCGCCTCTCCTACGACGAAGCCCACGCCATGCTCGAGCGCGCTTACGCCGAAGGCAAGCTCGAAGCCCCTCACGTCTACGGCGACGACTTCGGCTCTCCCGACGAAACCTACATCTCCTCCCAATTCGACAAGCCCGTCATGATCCACCGCTACCCCGCGGCCTTCAAGGCCTTCTACATGCAGCCCGACCCCGACGACCCCACCAAGGCCCTCTGCGTCGACGTGCTCGCCCCCGAGGGCTACGGCGAAATCATCGGCGGCTCCCAGCGCATCGACTCCTACGAACTCCTCAAGGCCCGCATCGAAGAGCACAACCTCCCCCTCGACGCCTTCCAGTGGTACCTCGACCTCCGCCGCTACGGCTCCGTCCCCCACAGCGGATTCGGCATGGGCATCGAACGCGTAGTCGCCTGGCTCTGCGGCCTAGACCACGTCCGCGAAACCATCCCCTTCGCCAGAACCCTCAACCGCATCTACCCGTAGGCTGGATGCGGGTCGGACTTAGTTCGCTTCTAGGTAAGCCAAGGCTTCAGCCTTGGCATCTCAGGCCGCTCCGCAAACAGGGGTTTACGCCCTCGGGACTGCTTAGCCCGAAACGAAGCAAAGACAAGAAGAACAAAATACGCACAAGAAGCGAAAATTGATTGACATTACGGCAGGGCGGAAGCAGACTGCTAAGCAAATCGGAAATCGCTCGCTACGTTCCTTCCAGAGAAGTCATCAGGAATCTCACCGACGGGAAAGCGCCGACCCCGAAGGAGGTTTTCTGTGTTCTTCAGAGTTGCAGAGGCTCGTCAAGCGGCTAGGGAGTTTGAAAGTGCTCAATATGTAAGAAAATCGGCTGGCACCCTGCTTACCGACAGCGTCCAGTTTTCCGAAGCAAAGAAGTTCGATGTCTTCCTTTCGCATTCCTTCGATGACGCGGAAATCATCCTCGGTGTAAAGCGGTTGATCGAAAAACGCGGCAAGAGCGTATACGTCGATTGGATCGAAGACAAAGGTCTTGACCGCGGCAAGGTGACCCCAGCTACCGCGGCTCTTTTACGCAATCGAATGCGCTCCTGCTCGACGTTCATCTACGCCAGTTCCGAGAGTAGCCCGAGTTCCCGGTGGATGCCTTGGGAACTTGGCTATTTCGACGGCCATAAGCCGGATATGATCTCGATTATGCCTTTGGTAGAGAACTATGATTTTGAATGGAAGAGCCAAGAATACCTTGGCCTCTACCCTGTCTTAGAACGACCGAACAACTCCAGCGCGGACAGCACTGCCTATGTTGTGCGTGGCAGCAGAATTCAAAAGCTAGCCGATTTCGGCAATGCATTGCCTACGGATTCATACAAAACATGGTGACTGAATCGAGGGGCTTCTACTATGGCTTATCGAAATAAGACCTACATAATCTTCGACGGCGACAACGATATGTGGGCGTACGGCTATATGAAGGGTTGGAAAACGAGCGAACATGTCGATTTTGATTTCAATGACGCACACGACCTAAAACCTCTGACGGATCAGGCTTCGGAGGAAACAGTGAAGCGATCGCTCCGGACTCGATTTTCGAACGCGAAACAGGTGATTGTGATAGTGGGAGAGAAAACGAAGAACCTCTATCGGTTCGTGCGATGGGAAATCGACGTTGCCATTTCACTTGGACTTCCGGTTGTAGTCGTGAACCTAAACGGTACCCGCAAACTGGATACAGAGAGATGTCCGCCGATTCTCAAGGGCCATCCGGCGGTGCATGTTTCCTTTAAGAAGGACATCATCAAATACGCCTTAGATGATTTTGTCGATAGTTTTGTAAATCTAGAGGCGAGCGGGCAAACAGACTTCTACTACAAGGACAGCATCTACACGAGCCTCGGCCTATGACTGATTGTTTCAACGAGGCCGACCTCCCCGGAAGCTACCAGGATGCCGATTGCGCTTCGCTCAAAGCCCAGAGACATTACCTGATCATCTTCAGAGCAATGCTTGTTGCGATGGTTCTTTCGGCTGTTGCTACGTGGATGTCTGCAAGCGTGATCTCGCACCAAAGGATATTCAGTACCGTCGCTCTCGTCCTAGGCGTCGGCGCATTCGTGAGCACATTTATCCTCAAAGAGCGAAAGTTCGAAGATACTTGGTACTTAGGACGGGCCGTCGCGGAGTCGGTCAAGACGCGCGCGTGGTCCTATATGATGGCTGCTCAACCATACCCACTGGCGAAGCCACCATCCGAGGTTGACAGCGCATTCATCGCGGACATACGGAAAATCGTCCACGAGGCCCCATCGATAACAATTGTCCGGGCCAAAGGTAAGACTCGTGACGAGATCACCGCAGGAATGCGAAAAGTTCGCAACTCGTCACTTCCAGAACGCATGACGACTTACCTGAGCTGTCGAATAATCGATCAGCGCGATTGGTACAGTGATAAGTCCATAGCGAATGCCAACAAGGAATCGAATATCTTTGTCGCAGTGTTGTGTAGCCAATTTGTGGCGGCCATTGTCGCTCTCATGGGTGTTATCAACAACTATCCAGTAAGCGGCAGCGCCTCTGTGCTCGCCACAATTAGCAGTTGCTTCATTGCTTGGTTACAGGTGAAGAAGTACCAAGAGACTGCGCAAGCGTATTCCGTTGCTAGCAGAGAACTGGGGCTCATAGCCGCCTTGGCCGAATCTATAACTGACGAAGCCAACGCAGCAAAGTTCGTTGAAGAATCCGAATCCGCAGTTTCGCGAGAACATACACTCTGGATCGCCCGCAGGACTTCCCAACTTTGAGGCTCGGAGGGAGGGATGCCGATCCATCTTGGGTCGACATCCGCAGCCTCATCGCATTCGTGGGTCTTCCCTAAATCTGATACGGCACCCTTACCCCACTCGTCCCCGCAGGAAAATCCTTCACGTTACGCGTCACCAGCGTTCGCCCCGCCACCTCGGCGGTCGCCAGAATAATCGCGTCCGGCATCTTGATCCTCTTCACCCGCCGATTCTCCGCCGCGCGCGCTGCCACCTCGTTCGTAACCGGCAGGCATTCGAAGTTCGTCAGAAACGCGCGCAGGATTGCCTCCTGCGCCTTGTTCGCGGCACCGGTCATCACTTCAATCCACGTAATGACGCTGATCGCCGGGTCGGCGCTCCCCTGAATCTCCTTCGTCGCCCGCTTGATCCCGTTCAGATGGTCGATCAGGATGTTCGTGTCAAACAGATCGCTCAAGGCCGCTGTTCCCTTACCCTTCCCACTCGTCCCGCAACTTCTGCTGGTACTTCAGGCCGTCGACGCCGCGGCTCTTCCACAGCCCGAACGAGTCTTCCATCGCCGCGCGGTTCGCGACCAGGTACCCAGCCACCGCCTGCCGGATCAGTTCCGCACGCGAGGTCTTCCGGGAGCGGCTCAAAGCCGTCAGTTGCTTCAAATCCTTCTCCGGCAAATCCACCAAGGTCCGCATGTTTCTCCTCCGTGATATACACCAATGATATCACCCCATCGCCGAACGCCGCCCGGGCCATTGCCTGCATATTCACGCAATCTTCCCCACTCTCCATTTCCAACCGTTCCACCATTCGGGTACCGTATGCCTTGGAGGTTTCCCATGGGACTGCTGGACAATCTGGAAAACATGGCATCGCAGGCAATGGAGCAAAGCGGCAACCCCTCCGCCAAGGTCGCCGGCGGACTCATGCAGGCGCTCGAACAGCACCCCGGCGGCTTGCAGGGCGTGATGGACCACATGTCCGGCAACGGCGTCGACCCGCAGGCGCTCGCCTCCGGCCAAACCTCCACAACGGAGCAGATCGGGCAGGGACTTAAGGGGTCAGGCCTGATTGAGTCGGTTGCGGAGAAGGCCGGCGTCTCGCCGGAGACCGCCCAGCAGATGATGGCCACCGTGCTGCCGCTGGTGATGTCCCACTTCACCCAGGGCGGAACCGCAGCGCCACCCGCAAGCGGCTTCGGCGGCATGGCGGAATCCATCGTCTCGAAATTTCTCTAACCCGGCCCGAAGACCGGCCGGCATGCTTCAATAGATAGATGTCGCACCCGCTTCGCAAAGCCATCGCCGTGCCCTTCCTCCTCTGCTGCCTTACCCTGGCGGCCCAGGAAAAAGGCATGTGGCGCGCCTCCAGCTCCAACGCTCGCTCCATTACGGGCGATGTCGCGCTTTCGGACGAACGCATCACCATCAACTTCATGAGCTTCACCATGGTCCGCGTCCGCCCGCTGGAGAAGGCCGAGCTGAGCGCAGCCTTCGACGCCGACGCCACCGCCGCGGGAACCGGCAGCCTCTACCGCCTGAACATCCCCTCCACCCGAAAGTTCCTGAAGAAGAACAGTCTCTGCGGCGCGGAAGACACTACGTGGATGGCCGCTTACACCACCGGCCGCTCCCTGCAACTGGCCTTCTTCTCCAGCCAGAAACCGCCCGTCCTCACCCTGGACGCGCTGGCCAACTCCTCCGACACCTGCGGGATATTCACCTACAGCTACTGATTCGCTGAGCCCGCAATCGGGCGCCGCTTTTCGAGCATTCGCAGAATCCAAAATCCCGCGCACGCCGCAGCCAGGTGCTTCAGCGTGTGCCCGCTCACCACATGCAGTGCGCGGAAAACCTGTCGATCATACGTCTCCAACGCCTTTGCCAGCACATAGAATCCGGCAACGACAACCAGGTCCGCTCCGCGTGTGTACCGCGGCGAGAACAGCAGCGCCACCAGAAGAAACACCACCGAAAACGCCTGCACCGTCGCGTAGAAGCGGAGATCGCCCGCGCCGCGCATCTCGCTCCAATACCACTGCATCACGCTGCCCGCACCGATCAGCAGCAGCACCGGCAGCAGCCGCAAGCCAGCACTCAGGCTGATGCGCTCGGCCACCAACGCCGCAATCAACGACATAAACACAATCGTCATCGGCAGCCGGTCCCACACCAGCCGCGCATTGTCCGGATGCAGATGGTAGTACGACGATCCAAACGCCGTCAGCACAAGCCCCGCGAAAAGGATGACGTAGAAGGCGCGCTCCCGCCCGTCGACAAAACACCGCTCCAGCCGCTCCTGGCCGGAACCCAGCACGAACACAAGTCCCAACAGCCCAACAATGGCGAAGGGAATATTTGAAACGACGTCCCCAAAGTTCGGAATTCCCAGCCAACTCCTCTGGTCCGCGAACTGGTGATACGACAGCGGCTGCGGAATCGGCGGCAATCGAAGATCGACCACCACCATGCCAACGACGACTGCCGCCAACACCATCAGTCCAGCTCTGCGCGTAATCAAAAATTCGCTCCCCAGCAAGGATTGCACACTGCCAAGTCTGGGCGAATCGACGTCAACGCACAAAGGGCGCACTCCGCCTGAAAGCGGAATGCGCCCTTCCGTTCCCGCTGAACCAGCTACGGCTTTACGATTACCTTGCCCACCATGCCGAGATTATCGTGCAGCGCGCAGATGTAGTCGTACGTCCCCGCGTGCGTGAACGTCACGCGAAACACCGTCGCTCCCGGAGCCGACTGCGCCACGCCCGCCTGGTCTTGCGGAGCCGCCACCAGGAACCCTGAGTGGGTTGAGTCGCCCACGAAGTTGAGCGTTGCATGCCGCGCTCCGTCCGCATCCACCGTCACGTTCACCGGCGGCCCCGGATTCCCCGGCTCGGTCCCGAACGTCACCGTGTGCGGCAGCGCCGGATCCAGGTTCGTCCACTCCACCGTGTCACCCACGCGCACCTCGATCGTCGCGCCCAGGAAGCGCACCACCGACAGCGACTCGAATCCAGCTGCGGTGTTCTCCATTTCGCCGATGCCGGCCACTACGGTGTTCTTGCCTGGCAGCACTCGCGCCGCCAGCATCCCCTTGCCCTTGCCGTTGCCATGGTCGCCCATATCCATGTCCATGTCGTCATCGGACAGGATGCGCTTGGTCTGGTCCTCCGCCTGCTCGTTATAGAACGCCTGGGTATGCGGAAGAGCCGCCGACGCGGCCAGCACGTGGATCACGCCGGTCATGTGCGAGTGAACCAGGCAGACCATCTTGTAATTGCCGGCCTTGGGAAACTTCACCGCAAAGTTCTGCCCCTGCACCAGCGGCGGCGCACT
>DASYEU010000079.1:0-47015 GCA_036498865.1 Acidobacteriaceae bacterium
GACCGCTACGTGGTGATCACCAAGCCTTAGAGGTACCCACCCCCTCCCTAGGTACCTGGGGACAAGTGGTTTGCTTAGAATGAGATGGCAGCAAATGGTTGCGCCAGATTCTTGCAAACAAAGGAGTTATGGCTAAGATCGTCTTGTCAAAGAGCTTACGGGCGATAGTTTAGGGCCCGTAAAGGCAAGAGCCAAGCCAATATTGGCTCGGCTCGAAGTTTGCCCCTTAAGTTCATTATATCGTGACGTGCAAGTGGGTGTCTGTGGTTCTAAGTTGTTCTGTATGTGATTGATGGACTTGATTTGCACAAGTATTGCTGGAAGGTTGTTTTGGGGGCGTTTGTGGCTTGCTGAAGGCGAATAGGTCGCGCCTTCAGCGCTCAGATTTCCCGCTTTCGGGGGACGGGCCTCCGGCCCTTTGGGCAGCTTTTAGAGCGGGCCTTCAACCCGCAGATTTCTGGCGGGTGTTCACCTGGGCCTGCGGCCCAGGCTATGGTAACGCGGCCATTTAGCCCGAAGATTTTGGCGGGTGTGCTCCACCTGGCAGCAGGTGTCTTTTGCTGGCTGCCTCTGGGTTGAAGAGTCGTTATGGAAGCAGAGCGAAGTGGATGCCTGGCGCCGGGCGGACGACGGCTCGGAGATGCAAATACGGAGATTCTGACTTTGCGAGTCAGAATTTTGCGAGTCAGAATGACGTCGGTCTGGGTACGGCGGTTTGCTGTGGCTTAGGCTTGTGAAGGCGTTTTTGGAAATCGGCTGCCGGCGGTTCGGCTGTCAGCTTTTCGCTTGGAGGATAGATGGCAATTTCGCGGCGGGGTTTTGTGAAGACGGCGGCAATGGCGGGCGCGGCAATGGCGGCGCCGGTGCGGGTGCTGGCGGAGGATGCAGTGCCGGTGATCGACTCGCATATTCACCTGTTCAATCCGACGCGGAAGGTGTTTCAGGGCTACATGGGGTCGCAGGCGTACCGGGCGCTGAACAAGCCGTCGCTGCCTTCGATGTACGAGCCGCTGGGGCGGCCGGTGGGCGTGGTGGGTGCGATTGTGGTGGAGTCGAGTGGATTGATCGACGACAACCTGTGGTACCTGGAGGTGTGCGGGGCCGATCCGTTCATGGTGGGGGTGTGCGGGAGCCTCGATCCGGGGCGGCCTGACTTCGGGCAATATGTGAACCACTTTGCGAAAGACCCGCTGTACCGCGCGATCCGCTCGAGCCGGTTCTACACGGAGGAGGGCGGAAAGGTGACACTGAAGCAGGACCAGGTGACGAACCTGAAACTGCTGGCGCAGGCGGACCTGGCGCTGGACACGGCGAATCCAAGCATGGGATTGATGCGGGCGAATGCGATGCTGGCCGAGGCGATTCCTACGCTGCGGATCATCATGGACCATCTGCCATCGTTCGATCCGACGCCGGAAGGACAGAAGGCGTATGAGGACGTGGTGAAGGCGATGGCCGATCATCCGAATATCGTGGTTAAGCTTTCGGAGGTGTACCACCCGCGGCTGACGGACAACGTGATTGTGAAGGACTACGAGCCGCTGCGGGCGCGGCTGGAATACCTGTTCGGGATGTTCGGCGAGGACCGCGTGATCTTCGGCTCGGACTATCCGAACAGCTACGGGGTAGCGACGGTTCCGGAAGAGGTGGGTCTGGTGCGGAAGTTTTTCTCGACGAAGCCGCGGGCGGTGCAGGAGAAATATTTCTGGAAGAACTCGGCGCGGACGTACAAGTGGAAGAAGCGGGCGGCGGATCAGCCGGGGCTGGGGTGAAGTGATTAGGATTTACGGGTGTAAGTGATTGAATTGATGGTGAGAGCGCTGGGGCTCGAACCCAGGACCAACGCCTTAAAAGGGCGATGCTCTACCAACTGAGCTACGCTCTCGGACCACACTTCCAAGGTAGCATATTGGGGTGTTGAAGAGACGGTGTCCTCAGCGAAAGTGGAAAGGGCATAGCGCCGGGGCTAAAGCCCGCTGAATTTGATTGACGCTTGTCCGCGGCCTGAAGGACGCTGCTACTCCGAAATGCTGCGATCCAAAGTTTCTGGGCACCATCTAAAGCGCCTTGAGCTTGGGGGCGGTCATGCTGGACTGGAGGAGTTTCCCGCAGCTGCAGAGGGGCACGAAAAGCAGCTACCGAGATTCTGGACTTCGTCCAGAATGACGCCGCTGAAAAGGTTTCGCAGCCTTAGGAAGCTGCTCTAGAGTCCGGGCTATCCAGAGCTTTTCAGCAACGCCTGCCGCTCGTCCGTCGAGCGCTGGCGGTGCGATCGGTAGGGATGCGGGTCGGCGTTCAGTGTCACACTTAAGTCGCACCATAGTGTCATTGACTTGGGTTTTGGGCCAAAGTAGCCTCAAATCAGTCGCATGGACGATTTTGCTGGAGTGAGATCGGTGCCGGCGAACAAGCCCGTTTTCGCCGTCTAAAGGCGGTGTGGAATATGGGTGGAACGGGGTTCCAATGGGCTCACGAGGGAACGAGTTGGATGGTCAGCCAACGGCGGAAGGAACGCCGGAGGATGTGGCTGCGCTGTACTCGTGGGCGAACCTGCAGGGTGCGAAGTATCGGGATTATTCAGCGTCGCGCCGGGAGTATCGGGCGCAGGTGCGATATCGTGCGGCGAAGGCGCTGCTTGACCGGGAATTGAAGGCTCAGGCGGAGGCGGAAGCTGCGGCGGCCGAGGCGGAACGCGCGGCGCTGGCTGCGGTAGCGGCGACGTATCGGCAGGAGGGCGAGCCGGAGCAGGCGTCGGGTATTGCGACGCTGCGCGGTGCGGAGGCGGCCAAGACTCGGGCTGCGGCGGAGCGCGTGGAAGCGGCGCGCAGGGCAGAGGCTGCAGCTCATGCAGCGGTGCGTGCGTTGCGAGAGGAGCGCGAGATTGCGGAGGCGCACTCGTCGGCGCGGCGGCAGGCGTTGATGTACACGGAGGCAGAGCTTCGGCGGCGGCAGTTGGCGGGACCTCAGCCGCGCGGGCTGTTCGGCGAGCCGTTTGCGGCTCCGGTGGGCACGCTGGGTGATTTGCGTGGTGATGCTCCGGGAAATCTGGAACAGATTCTGGCGACGGGATGGCAGGCGCCAACGCAGGATGCGACGGCGAGCGCGAGCGGTTTACTGGAGCCGATCGACGCCGGCTGGGAAGTGGAGCGGGAGGGAGCGCCGGGCATGGAGGCGTCGGCGCCGGCATGGCTGTTTGGGGCGCAGACTGCGCCGAGGACGGCTGCGCCGAATCCGGTGACGCAGGCCTATCGGGCCGACCTGGCTGGAGGAGATACGCTGCTGGACTCGCGGGAGCGGGTGGCGGCGCGCTGGTTTGCGCTGAAGGGTGTGTTCGATCGTGCGGCGCCGGACTTGCCGGCGATGCAGCCGAGGCGCGCCGACCCAGGGCGGACTCCGGTGCTGGTGGTGTTTTCGCTCGCGGGCGGTGTGGGCAAGACGAGCCTGGTGGCGACGCTGGGGCGCGCGCTGGCGGCGGAGGGCGAGAAGGTTCTGTTGACGGATACGACTTCGCATGGACTGCTGCCGGTGTACTTTGGCGCGCAGGAGATTCGGCGAGGCGTGGTGGAGTCGTTTGCGGCGCGAGCGGACAAGGAGCAGCCACCGGTGTCGATGGTGGTGCATGACTTGACGGGGCGAAGCGACAGCGACCGGCAACAGGAGATGCTGGCCGAAGAGATTCTGCGGAACGCGCGCGGCAATCAGCGAGTGGTGGTCGATCTGTTGACGGGCGACGCGGGGCTGGTGCGGCGGGTGGTGGATTTGCATCCGACGGTGCTGGTGCCGATGGCGCCGGATATGAATTCGGTGATTGGGCTGCAGACGGTGGAGAGGTTGTTCCGCGGGATCACCGATTCCGCGGGGCGGCCGGTGCTGCCGTTCTATGTGCTGAACCAGTTCGATGCGTCGCAGGCGCTGCATCTGGATGTGCGCGAGGTGTTCCGGCGGCAGTTGGGGGACCGGCTGCTGCGGTTTGCGATTCGGCGATCGCACAGCGTGAGCGAGGCGCTGGCGGAAGGGAAGACCGTGCTGGAGTATGCGCCGGATGCTGCGGTGTCGCAGGACTACCGGGATGTTGCGCTCTGGCTGAGGAGCGTGTCTCCGCCTGCGACGGCGGAGTTGCGCAGCGTGCGCTGGGGTGATGAGTGACCCGGTCTGCGTTGTGGAAGGAGTTCGAATCGGGCGACACGAGGCTGCTGCGGGTACTCCGGTTTGTGATCCTGGCGGGGGGCGTGTTCTTCCTTGGGTTCACAGCGATGCTGGACCTGAACTGGCGGCATCAGCTGGTGCTGGCGCTGCTGACGGTGGCGCTGGCGATCTGGGCGCATCGTAGCTCGACATCGTACGTGGTGACGCTGACGCTGATGCTGCTGTCGGTGTATTCGACGGCGCGGTATGCCTTCTGGCGATTCTCTACAGTGGCGGGGATGTTTCGCGATCCGGCAGGGAATTGGACGGCACTGGATGGATTCTTTGTGTGCCTGGTGCTGTTTGCGGAGGCGTACGCATTTGTGGTGCTGCTGCTGGGATACGTGCAGACGATGTGGCCGTTGCGACGGGTTCCGGCACCGCTGCCGAATGATCCTGAGGACTGGCCGGCGGTGGATCTTCTGATCCCGACCTACACGGAGCCGTTGAGTGTGGTGCGCTTTACGGCGCTGGCATCGTTGAACATCGACTGGCCGGCGGACAAGCTGAATGTCTACATCCTGGACGATGGGAAGCGGGAGGAGTTTCGCGCGTTCGCGGAGGAAGCGGGCATTGGATACATGACGCGGGACGACAACCGGCACGCCAAAGCCGGGAATCTGAATCACGCGCTCGAGCGGCTGAGCGCTCCGTTTGTTGCGGTGTTCGATTGCGACCACGTGCCGACGCGGAGTTTTCTGCAGGTCACGATGGGCTGGTTTCTGCGCGATCAGAAGCTGGCGGTGCTGCAGACGCCGCAGCATAGCTACTCGCCCGATCCGTTTGAGCGGAACCTCGACTTGTTCCACTCGGTGCCGAACGAGGATGAGTTGTTCTACAGCGTGGTGCAGGACGGCAACGATTTCTGGAATGCGACGTCGTTCTGCGGGTCGTGCGCGGTGCTCCGGCGCAAGGCGCTGGATGACGCGGGCGGGCTGGCGGTGGAGACGGTGACGGAGGACGCGCACACCTCGCTGCGGTTGCAGATGCGCGGATGGAATACGGCGTACATCAACATTCCGCAGGCTGCCGGGCTGGCGACGGAGCGGCTGAGCGGACACGTGAAGCAGCGCATCCGGTGGGCGCGGGGGATGGTGCAGACACTGCGGCTGGAGAATCCGCTGCTTGCGCCGGGGCTGACCTGGGCGCAGAGGCTGTGCTACTTCAACGCGATGCTGCATTTTCTGTATGCACTGCCGCGGTTGATTTTTCTGACTGCGCCGGTGATCTACCTGGTGTTTGGCAGAGTTTCGATTCCGGGACTCTGGATGGCGATTGTGGCATATGGGTTGCCGCACCTGGTGCTGTCGAATCTTGCCAACTCACGCATCCAGGGAGAGCATCGGCATTCGTTCTGGAACGAAATCTACGAGACGGTACTGGCGCCGTATATTTTCTTTCCGACGCTGGTCGCGCTGATCTGGCCGCGATCGGGCCGGTTCAATGTGACGGCGAAGGGCGGCGTGGTCTCGGAAGACTACTTTGACTCGCGGGTGGCACGGCCGTTCCTGGTGCTTCTGGCGATCAACTGCTTTGGACTGCTGTGCGCGGCGGCGCGCTCATTCCAACTGCCGGCGTGGGATGTTGCGGGATGGCTTGCGTTTGTGAACTGGCCGGCGAGCCTGTACGACGGGCAGCATGCGGGAACGGTGTGGGTGAATGTGGCGTGGACGCTGTTCAACCTGGCCGTCCTGGGAGTGGCGACCGCGGTGGCGTGGGAAAGCCAGCAGCGGAGGACGTCGGTGCGCGTGGCGCTTTCGGTGCCGTCGGATGTGATTCTGCCGGATGGCGCGATGTTGCAGGGCGTGACATCGGACCTTTCGAGCGGCGGCGTACGCACGACGCTGGACCATGCGGTGAAGGCCTCGGTGGGCGATGCCGTGAAGTTTGTGTTTCCGCTGCTGGATGGATCGGCAACGCTGCCGGCGAAGGTGGTGGGCATCGTAGGGAATGAGTTGCGCGCGCAGTTCGATTCGTTGAGCCTGCAGGAAGATGAAGCGCTGACGATGCTGCTGTACTCGCGCGCAGATACGTGGCTTGGCTTGGCGCAGGCGCGCGAGGCGGACCGGCCGATGCGCAGCCTGGGCCGGATTCTGAGGCTTTCGATACGAGGTTTGTCGCAGACTGTTTTTGGTTCGCGCAAGCGGAAGAGCGCGTCAAAGGGGCGGTTGCTGACAAGCGTGGTACCGGTGGTGGTGCTGGGACTGCTGGGCGGACTGGCGGCGGAGACGGCACGGGCGGCGCAGACGGGACCGGCGAATACCCTGGCCGAGTCTGCGCAGAGCACGGGCGCGTTCGACGATGTCGTCTCGCTGGCGGATATGGGTGCGCGCGATGCGATTCATTTGCAGGGCGTGCAGGCGGCGGCCACAATTCGATTTCGAGTGGCTCGCAACCGGACGGTGAAGACGGCGGCGTTGAAGCTTCGGTATCACTTTTCACCTGGGCTGCTGCCGACGATCAGTCATCTGAACGTGAGCTTGAACGGGACCCTGTTCGCGACCGAGACGGTGAACGCGGCGGTGGCGGCTCCGGCAGGGCAGAGTGCGATGCTGGAGAGTACGGTGTCGGTGCCCGCCGAGCTGGTGCGGCAGGAGAATCAGATTCGGTTCGAGTTCGTCGGGCACTATGGGCAGCAGTGCGAGGACCCGGCAAATTCGACCCTTTGGGCGCAGGTGGATCCGACGTCTGCGATCGAATTGACGGGCACGCTGCAAGCACCGGTGAATGACCTGAGCATGCTGCCGGCTCCTTTTCGCGAGCTGGGAGTGAATCCGCAGCCGGTGGTTCCGGTCGTGTTCCTGACGCGGCCATCGCTGAAGGCGATTCATGCGGCGGGAATCATCGCATCGTGGCTGGGCGCGGTGGACAGCCGGAGGCCGGTGCGGTTCGCGGTGTCGGTGGGCACAATTCCGGCAGGGAACGCGATTGTGATTGCGGAGAACGCGGCTGCGATTCCGGCGTCACTGGGGGTAAGCTCGCTCTCCGGTGCGACGGTGGCGATCGCGACGAATCCGTCGGATGTGACCTCGAGCGTGCTGCTGGTGGCCGGGCAGAATGCGGATGAATTGGTGGGCGCGGCGATGGCTCTGCCGTTGCACGGAGACACGTGGCAGGGACGGTGGGCTACGGTGCCCGACCTGACGTTGCCCGCGGCACGTGGTGTGGACGATGCTCCGCTGTGGACGAGTTCGGAGGACTTCGGGAAACTGGCCGGAGTGGAAGATCTGCAAGGGGACGGATCGGTCCCACTGAATGTGACGATGCGAGTGCCGCCCGATTTGTTCTATGGCGAGAAGCAGAACCTACCGTTCCACCTGAGCTACCGGTACAACGGAATTCCCCTGGGCAAGGACAGCACGCTGCAGGTGTACGTGAACGGGGCGTTTGTAAGTTCGACGCCCATGCCGCACAGCGACAATGCGTCGAGCGAACTGGAGACGGTGGTGCCCGTGCCAGTGACCGACCTGCAGCCCTTTACGAATACGATGACGCTGAAGTTCGCCTTCCAGCCGGCGACCCGGGAACACTGCGAGCAAGCGGAACCGATGAATCTGCAGGGTGCGGTGCTGGGAGATTCCCGGCTGGACCTGACGGATGTGCAGCACATGACGACGCTGCCGAATCTGCGGTTGTTTGCGAATGCAGGCTATCCGTTTACGCGCAGGGCGGACCTGGCGGAGACGTCGGTGGTGCTGCCCGACGAGCCGACTGCTCCGGAGCTGGAGATGTTCCTGGCGATGATGGGGCACTTCGGCGCGCAGACAGGGTATCCGGCGCTGCGGGTGACGGTAACGAATGCTGCGGGGATGACGAAGGACGGCAGCAGGGACTACCTGGTGATGGGAGCCGCGGCGGACCAGCCAGCCCTGGCAATGCTGAACTCGGCGTTGCCGGTGGGCGTGCGTGCGGGCGGGTTGGAGATCCACGACACGCGGGGACTACTGGATCGGGCAGCATGGTGGCGGAGCGCGGGGTCCGACCACGTGGATGCAGGCGGGTTGGGAAGTGAAGGCGGCCTGCCGGATGCGTTGGTGCAGGGGATTGAGTGGCCGGCGGGATCGGGTCGTACGGTGGTGACGGTGGTTGTGCGGGATGCGGCGGCGATTCCAGGGTTTGTTTCGGCGTTTCTGGAGGCGGCACCGGGGGGCGGGATCGCCAAGTCGATGAGCGTGTTGCACGGGGCGGAATTTTCGTCGTACCGCGTGGGCGGCGACGCGTATCGGGTGGGAGATATCTCGCCGATGATGCGGATGACGATCGTGTTTCAGGAGTATCCGTGGCTGATCGCGATTGTGGCGGCGGTGCTGTGTTTTCTGATTGCGGTGATGATGCGGGCGAAGCTGAGGCGACGCGCGCGCGAGCGGCTGCAAGGCGAGTGATCCCGGGGCAGGTTGGGAGCTTCGACTCCTAAGCGTGGGCCGGGAGGGGAGTTCGGGGGGGCGGAAGTGCCCGTTTTGGGGTTTCGGGGGACTCGCCGCCCGATCCTGAAAGTCGTTCTGTTGGGGAATAAAAACCCAGATTCGCACAGGTGGAAAAGCGGTAGTCTGCTGTTACCGCCGTAGTATCCAACTTGGTTCCTGCCGGCGTCTCAGCGCACCGACAACAATGATGATGAAATCGCACGGAATCCGGCTCTGGGCCCCTGCAATTCTTCTCTCCAGCATGGTCTTGAGCGCAGTTTGGGGACGGCTGGAGGCGCAGAGTGCTCCGACGGCAGCGCAGAGTGCTCGCCCGGCGCTGACGAAGGAACAGCAGGCGCAGTTGCAGCAGGCAGCCAAACTCGCGGCGGATGGGAAGTACTCCGCGGCGATGGTGATCTATCGGCGGATCCTGGGGCCGAATCCTCCGCCGGGGGATCTGGCGCTGGCGTACTACGACGCGGAGTCGGGGACAGCGGACGGTCGGCCGCACGCGGTAGAAGGCCTGCGGGCGCTGACGCAACTGTATCCAGTGGACTCGCGCTACGAGATTGCGCTAGGGCGGGCGTTGATCTACAACCCGGCCACGCGGGAAGAGGGGCGGAAAAACCTGACGCCGTTCCTGAACGATCCGAAGGCAGCGGACGCGTACCGGCAGTCGCTGGTTTGGGATGCGGCGAATCCGGCGGTGGAGCCGCAGATTCGTGCGTATCTGACGACGCACAAGGATCCGCAGCTGGCGGCTTTGTTGGAGATGACACAGGGCGCGGCGAAACCGAGTGCGCCGGTGAATGCGACGCAGGCTCCGGTTAGGCCTCCGGCGGCTCCTGTAGCGATGAGTGTTCCTGCGGTGGCTGAGCCGGCATCGAACCGGGTGGTTGTGCCTCCGGCGAGCGTGGGAGGCGATGCGGTTGGGACGCGGGCGCGCGTGGTGGCAGAGACGGCGGCTTACCAGTCGCTGAATGCGAATCGGATTGCGGAGGCGGAGACGCGGTTCAAGACGCTTCTGGCGGCGGATCCCAACGATGCGAAGGCGCTGGCGGGGATGGGCTACGTCCGCATGCAGCAGGGGAATTTTCTGGGGGCAATCAGCTTTCTGGAGCAGGCGAAGCTGGGCAAGTCGGACGATAAGGGGCTGGCGGCGGCGCTGGATACGTCGCGGTTCTGGTTCATCATGGGCGAGGGGCAGCAGGCCCTGACGGACAATGATCTGGCGACGGCAGAGAAGCGGTACCGGGCGGCGCTGGCTCTCCGGCAGAATAATGCCGATGCGCTGGATGCATTGGGAGCGACGCTGTTGCGAGCGCGGGAGGCGGGCCCGGCGGTTCCGATCTACCAGCTTTTGGTGGAGGCGAGGCCGTCGACGAGCGGGCCGTGGCGCGGGCTGGTGATGGCCCAGGTGCAGGCGGGGAACGCGACGCAGGCGCTGGCGACCGATCAGAAGATTCCACCTGCGACTCATACGGTGCTGATGAGCGATCCGGTGTACCTGCAGACGCTGGCGACGGCGTACACGTCGGTGGGACGCGCGGGCGATGCGCAGGCGACGCTGGAGACAGCTTTGAAGCTGCCGTTTCGTGCGGAAGAGAAGAGTCTGAAGGCGGGCATGCAGACGCAGCTGGCGGGGCTGCTGATTTCGTCGAATCGGATGGACCGGGCGGCGGAGCTGTACTCGCAGATGATTGCGGACGGCCCGGACAACACGGCGGCGTGGCAGGGGCTGGTGCAGGCCAAGCATGCGCTGGGCAAGGACCATGAGGCGTTGAAGGCGGTGGAGAGCATGCCGGCGGCGAGTTCGCAAGCTGCGATGCGAGACCCGAATTTTGCGCTGATGGTTGCGGCGATCGATCAGAAGGAAAAGAAGCTGGACCAGGCGCAAGACGTGGTGCAGAAGGTTGCGACTCAGCAGCAGAGCGACGGGCAGAAGCCCTCGACGGCAACCCAGATGCAGATGGCGGCGATTGACATCGACCGCGGCGCGCCGCAGCTTGCGTACCCGATTTACCAGCAGGTGATTGCGGAAAATCCGGACCGCGTGGATGCATGGGCAGGACTGCTCTCGGCGCTGCACCTGACTGGGCATGACAAGGAAGCGGTGACGCAACTGCAGACTGCTCCGGCGGGGGTGCGGACGCAGCTGGAGACGAACGCAAGCTATCTGCAGACGATGGCGGCAGTGTATGCGGCGCTGGGACGGTCGCGGGAAGCGACGATGTTCCTGGGGCGCGCGGAGCAGGATTACGTTGCGCAGCGGAGCGCTCCGCCGCCGGACATGGAGATTCAGAATGCGTGGCTGCTCTACAACGGGATGGAGGATGCGGGGCTGTATCGCCAGTTGATGAACCTGGGCGGACGGACCGATCTGACGGTGGAGCAACGACGGACGGTGCAGACGATCTGGACGAATTGGGCGGTGCGGCGTGCGAACCAGGCTGCGGCGACGGGAGACTCGCGGCGGGCGCTGGCGATCCTGAATGCGGCGACGCGGGCATTCCCGGATAATCCGGCGGCGATCAAGGCGCTGGCCATCGGATATACGCAAGCGGGGCAGCCGCATCAGGCGGTGGAGATTTACAAGACAGAGAACATGTCGTCGGGAAGCGCGGCGGACTACCAGGCGGCAGTGGGCGCGGCGCTGGCGGATGGAGATAACAAGGATGCGGAGGTGTGGCTGCGATACGCGCTGGCGGCGTATCCGGCGGACCCGCAGATCCTGATGCTGGGAGCGAAGTTCGAACAGGCGCGCGGGGATACGGCGCGGGCGATCAAGTACTACCGCGCGTCGCTGAAGGCGATGCCTGTGCCGAATGCTGATTCGAAGCTGGCGGCGGAGCTGGGGATTCCGGGACCGATCGCGCCGCAGACGCTGCCGAGCCCGGATCAACCGCAGCCGCTCTCGGTGCTGCTTGGCCCTGCGGCTGCGGACTCGAGCGATCTGCAGGCGGTGCCGTATCTGCCGAGCTACATCAATCAGGCTCCTCTGCCTCCGTACGATGGGCAGAGCCGCGCAGTGCCGCCGTACATGACCGTCCCGGAGGGCGAAGCGAAGTCGGCGAATGCTCCGGCGCAGGCTGCTGCAGTGGCGAGCCCGCCAGCGCAGGCTGAGGCGGCGTCGGCGGTGCAGAGTGCGAGCGGCCAGGCGCTGACGCAGCCAGGCGGCGGGAACTATGGCGTGGGCGTGGGGTATGTTGCTCCACCGCCATCGTCGATCGCTGTGCCGGACAAGCGGTTTGGTCCAACGACGGCTGTGCCGGTTCAGCTTGGCAACAATGCGCCGCATCCTGAGATTCCGCAGACTGAGATGACGGATGTTCTGCCGACGGCGCGCTACTCCCCGAGCGCCCGGGCGGATCGGGCAGCGGCCGCGGAGCCCGAAGTATCGGCGGCGCGTGCAGACCGCATTCGGCGGCTGCAGGCCGATGCCGCTGCGGCGCGTGCGGGGCAGAGTAATCCGCCGGCAGAAGCGCCGGTGACGGCACCGACGCAGAATGCGGAGTACACCACGCAACCGCAGGTGACCCAACCCGCTACGGCACCGGCGAGTTCGCTCGGGCGGATTCCGGATACAGGTGCGCAGCAGTATCCGCAGCCGCGTACTCCGCCGCGTCCGAGTGGGCAGACGACGATTACGCGGACACGACCGGTGGAGACAGCGGCGGCTCCTGAGACTGCATCGCCCCGCCCCGCCGTAGCGGCTTTGCCGCAACCAGCGCCAGCTCCGCCTGCCCCAGTGGCTGCGCCGACACCTGCGCCGCCGGCCGCCAATGCTGCGCCCCCTGCTCCTGCGGTGCGACCGGTGTATCCGATTGCGCCTCCGCCGACCGATGCGGAGTTGAAGGCGCGGAATCTGCCGGCGCTGCGTGGATACTTCGAGGCGCAGGCACCGTTGCCTCTGACGCCGCGGCAGCAGGCAGAGAGCGAGTTGGCATCGCTGGAAGGATCGTACAGCGGATGGCTGGGCGTGACTGGAGTTGGGCGGCATCGCGGCGGTGCGGTGGGGCTCGATCGCCTGTACGATGTCGAAGCTCCGGCAGAGGCCTCGCTGGTGGTGAAGCGGATGGTGCGGTTGACCGCGGTGGCGCAGCCGGTGTTTCTGAACTCGGGTGTGCTGAATCCGTCGAGCTTCGCGAGCAATGTGCCTTTCCTCGGGACGCTGCCCGCGAATGCGGTGATTGCTCCGGCGCAGCAGTTTTCGAACGGCGTGGGCGGCGAACTGCAACTCGCAATGAAGAACGTGGGAGTCGCGGTTGGGTATACGCCGTATGAGTTTCTGGTGCGCAACGTGACCGGGCGCGTTGCGCTGAGCGCGTTCGGTGGCCACGTTGCGCTGTATGGGCAACGCGAGCCGGTGAAGGATACACAGCTTTCGTACGCAGGGTTACGCGATCCCGGTGCGCTGGTTCCTGCGGCGGGGCCAATCTGGGGCGGTGTGGTTTCGACGACGGGCGGAGCGCGAATTGGCTTTGGCAGCGGGGGGAATGGCTTCTACCTGATGGGTGGAGGCGGCGTGCTGACGGGGCGGCATGTGCTGAACAATACGAAGGTGGAAGGCGCACTGGGCGCGACGTTCCATGCGGGCAGTTGGCCGGGCGCGGGGAATCTGACGGTGGGCGCTGCGCTTTCCGGAATGCACTATGAGCACAACGAGGTTGGGCTGACGTACGGGCAGGGCGGCTACTTCAGCCCGTCCTACTACTTCCTGGCGTCAGTTCCGGCGAGCTTCAGCGGGCATTATCGAGCAAACTTCCACTACGTGGTGGAGGGCGGGCTGGGAGTGCAGACGTTCCGGGAGGATGAGGCGCCGTTCTATCCGCTGGACGCAGCGCTGCAAAGCAGCTTTGTGCCCGCGACTGGCGGGGCATGTACTGCGGCGCAGATTCCGTCGCTCCGGTGCGGCCAGTATCCGCTGACGGTGACCACCGGGTTCAACTACTCGACGCACGCGCAGGCGTCGTACCGGTTCGCGGAGCATTGGTACGGCGGTGGGTTTGTGCTGGCGAACAACGCGAACAACTACAACACTGTGTCCGCCGGATTCTTCTTCCGGTTTGTGTTCCGTGCGCAGCATTCTC
Source organism: Acidobacteriaceae bacterium (assembly GCA_036498865.1). Classification (GTDB taxonomy): domain Bacteria; phylum Acidobacteriota; class Terriglobia; order Terriglobales; family Acidobacteriaceae; genus Edaphobacter. The sequence continues at coordinate 13,679 of DASYEU010000079.1, forward strand.
CGGAGGGGTATCCTGCGGGGATGTTCGAGCTGGACGGCATCCGGCCGCTGCAGATTCCGTAGCGAGCCGTGATGGGTGGGAGGATTCTTCTCCGTGGATCGGGTTTCCCTGGATCAAAACGAGCGATACGAAGACGGTTTCGTTGAGGTACGTGGCGCGCGGGTGCACTTTGTGCGTGCAGGTGCGGGCAGCCCGATGCTGCTGATCCATGGGCTGGTGGGATCGACGAGTAACTGGAACAGGAATCTCGGCGTGTTGGCGCAGGTGCGGAATGTGTGCGCGATTGACTTGCTGAATGCGGGGAAGTCGCAGCGGATCCGCGGGCTGGATGCGGGCTTAGTGGCGACGGCGGATCGCGTGATCGACGCGATGGATGCTCTGGGGATGGAGCGCGCGGACATTGCGGGACATTCGCATGGAGGCGCGGTGGCGATGATGGTGGCGGCTCGGCATCCGGAGCGGGTGCGCAGCCTGGTACTGTTTGCGCCGGTGAATCCGTTTTGTCCGCTGGCCGGGCGCATGGTGCGGATGTACTCGACGGTGCCGGGCCGGTGGCTGGCGAAGTGCGCGCCGTTTGTGCCGAGGCGGCTGCAGTGGATTGCGATCGGCAGGATGTACGGCGACCCGGCACGGGTGGGGGAAGAATGCATCCGGGAGTACATGGCGGGGCTGCGCGTGAGTGGGACGGTTGACCACATTCTGGAGATCGTGCACTTGTGGTTTGGCGAGATCGCGAAGCTGCAGGACGTGCTGCCGAAGATTGCGAATGTTCCGACGCTGCTGGTGTGGGGCGACCGCGACCCTGCGGTGTCGGTGGCTTCCGGCGAGCGGCTGAAGCAGGAGATGCGAGCGGCCGAGCTTCGCGTGATCCCGGGCGGAGGACACGTGGTGTTCGAGGAACTGCCGGAGGAGTCGAACCGGGTGATGCTGGAATGGCTGCGACGCAATGCGGTGGCTGACGGCGTTAGGTTAGAGGGGCTCTCCGCTGCCAAGGCCGAAGGTGTCCTGAATCCATGAGCGGATTTCGAGTTGCATGATGTCGAGCTTTGGGCCGGGTGAGGCGGGGATGCCCTGAAAGAAGTGGTCGGCGCCACCGACCCATACGAGACGCTTGGGTTCGGGCGCGGTCTCCCATACGGCGGCGAGGGATTCGCGCGGGGCGAACTCATCGTGGTCGCCGCTGAGGAAGAGCTTGGGCTCGATGCACTTCGGGAGGAAGCCGTATTTGTAGTCGCGACCGGCGGCGTGGACCGGCAGGCCGAGGCCGATGAGGCCCTTGACGCGCACATCGCCGCAGCAGGCTCGCAGGCCGACCTGCGAGCCGAAGGAGAAGCCGGCGAAGAGGATGGGGCGCTTGTCGAAGTGGTGCTCCAGCCAACTGAGTGCGGCGCGGACGTCGTGCTGCTCGCCGTGGCCGTGGTCGTGTTCGCCCTCGCTGAGGCCGGTGCCGCGAAAGTTGAATCGCAACACAGGCAGGCCGAAGGAGGTGAGGGCCTTCATCGCGTGGTAGACGACTTTGTTGTGCATGGTGCCGCCGCCGAGCGGGTTCGGATGGCAGACGAGTGCGGAGTAGGGCGCGTCGTCGCGGCCGGTGTTCAGCAGAGCTTCGAGGCGGCCGGCGGGGCCGTAGAGATCGTCGACGGTGCGGATCTGGGATCGATACGCCGGCGGGTGCGCGGCGGGATCGGGGTTGTGCGTCATTTGTTCTAGTGTACTTTGCGTGCGTTGGGCGATGTTGCTGATTCCTCAGGCGGGCAGGTTATCCTGTAGCTCACATGCCCATTGACGCAATCGACCTGACGCGGAAGCTCGTCAACATCGAGTCCATCTCGTATCACGAAGGAGACGCCGGCGTTTTTCTGGCGGAGTTCCTCGCCGGCCAGCAGTACGCGGTCGAACGGATGCCCGTGAATCAGCCGGACCTGGCACTGACGCCAGGCGGAGGCATGGGCGAGCGGTTCAACGTGTATGCGGCGATGCCTGGGGTAACTCCCGATGTGGTTCTGTCGACGCACATGGACACTGTGCCGCCGTTCTTCGGATGCACGGAGGACGATGAGTATTTGTATGGGCGCGGAACCTGCGATGCCAAAGGGATCATTGCGGCGCAGGTGGCGGCGGCGGACCGGCTGCGCGACGGTGGCGTGAAGGTCGGGCTGCTGTTTGTAGTGGGCGAGGAGCGCGATTCGGCAGGGGCGAAGGTGGCCAACGAGAATCCGCGGGGCTCGCGATTTCTGATTAACGGCGAGCCGACGGATAATCGGCTGGCACTGGCGACGAAGGGCGCGCTGCGTGTGGAGTTGCGTGCGCGTGGGCGGATGGCGCACTCGGCGTATCCGGAGCTTGGTGAGTCGGCGATTGACAAACTGGTGGAGGCGCTGCACGATGTGCTGGCCATGCCGCTGCCGGTAGAGCCGGAGATTGGGCCGGCCACGCTGAACATTGGGTTGATCTCTGGCGGGCGCGCGCCGAACGTGATTCCGGATAAGGCGGAGGCGCATCTGCTGATCCGAACGGTGGGACCTTCAGAGGAGTTGAAGAACGAGATTGAGCGCGTGGTGGCGGGACGAGCGGACGTTTCGTTTTCGCTCGATCTCTCGTACGTGCGAATGCGACGAGTGGGGAACCTGCCGACGATGATCGCAAAGTTTGCTACGGATATTCCGTCGCTGACGGAGTGGGGCGAGCCGTTCCTGCTGGGGCCGGGCTCGATCCACGTGGCGCACACGCCGGACGAACGCATCAGCAAGAAAGAGCTGCTGGAGTGCGTGAATTTGTACGTCGACCTGGCGGAGAACCTGGTGCGCGGCTGAGCTTCCCAGGCAGCACCGATGAAGGTTGCCCTCAGTGGCTAAAGCCGGAAGGCTAGCACCGAGGTTATGGCACGGCTGAAGCCGTGACCTTAGGCAATACGCCTCGGTGAGGCCTTAGCCGGAGACGAGCTTGATGGAGAAGGCAGCGTTGTCTTCCGCGATGACGGCGGTCTCATCCGGGTTTGCGGGGTTGTAGCGGATGTTGAGGGAGGGGCTGCCGACGGCGAGTTTCTCGGCTTCCTTCCTGCCCATCGGGACGCTGCGCAGATAGCCGCCGTAGTATTCGCCGTTCAGGGTGAAGTGGAAGCTGGCTTCGATGAAGTCGCTCTGGGTGAACGACTCGGCATCGTCGCCTGCGGGCAGAATCTTCCAGATATCGACGGTGGCCTGCGCTTGCGGCCACTGTGCGGCGAGCTGCACTTTCTTGACTCGGGCACGCTCGCGAACGGTTCGCCGGATTGCATCGAGAATCGCCATATCAGCAACATTCTAGCCCGAACGGCGGACCGGGCGGAGCCTATGTGGCGTCGAGGCTACGGGACACGGCCATTGCGCGGTGGAGTTCGAATTTGTACCTCGTTTTCCTCAAAGGCTGAGGGCGGACCAAGGAACTAAACTAGAGGTATGGCCGCTGAGTTTACCCACCTTCATCTGCATACGGACTACTCACTGCTGGACGGCGCCTGCGACGTGGACAAGCTGGTCAAGCACGTTCATTCGCTGGGGCAGACTTCCGTCGCTATGACGGACCACGGCAACATCTTCGGTGCGGTCCATTTCTTCAACGCGGCGAAGGAGCAGGGCATCAAGCCGATCCTCGGGTGCGAGTTGTACATCTGCAAGGAAGACGATCATCGCGCGAAGCCGGACCCCGATCTGAAGTACAACCACTTGCTGGTGCTGGCGGAGAACGAAGAGGGCTACCGGAACCTGGTTCGGTTGACCTCGGAGGCGGCGCTGCATGGGTTCTATCGCAAGCCACGTGTGTCGAAGGATTTTCTGTCGAAGCACTCGGCGGGATTGATTGGTTTTTCGGGGTGCCTGGCGGGCGAGGTGGCGCAGCACATCATGGAAGGCCACTATGACAAGGCCAAGGTGACCGCGGGGCAGTACGAAGAAATCTTCGGGCGCGGGAATTTCTTCCTGGAGATTCAGGACCACCAGCTTGGGCCGGACAAACAGGTGTGCGATGCGATGTTCCGGTTGGAGCAGGACCTCGACATTCCGCTGATTGCGACGAACGACTCGCACTACATTGCTTCAGACGATAGCCGCGCGCACGAGATTCTGCTATGCGTGCAGACTGCGGGGTCGATGAACGACCCGAAGCGATTCAAGTTCGACACAAACGAGTTCTACATCAAGTCTGCCGACGAGATGGCGCGAATCTTTGCGCATGCGCCGCAGGTGGTCAGCAGGACGATGCAGTTTCCTGAGCGATGCAACCTGAAGCTGCACAAGGTGGACAATCCGTTTCCGGCGTTCCCCATGCCCGAGGGCGAGACTCTGGACAGCTACTTCGAGCGGGTGTGCCGGGATGGACTCGAGAAACGGCTGGCGACCGCGGTGGAGCACCTGCGCTCGATCGGACTGCTGAAGAAGACGATTCCCGAGTACCACGCACGGCTGGATCGTGAGATCGACTGCATCAAGCAGATGAAGTTTCCCGGCTATTTCATGATTGTCTGGGACTTTATCCGCTATGCACGGGAGCAGGGAATCCCGGTTGGTCCGGGCCGAGGATCGGCTGCGGGTTCGCTGGTGGCGTATTGCATGGAGATTACCGACATCGATCCGCTGCAGAACGAGTTGCTGTTCGAGCGCTTTCTGAATCCGGAGCGTGTGTCCATGCCCGATATCGATATCGACTTCTGCATGAACCGCCGCGGTGAGGTGATCGAGTACGTCAAGAGCAAGTACGGCAGTGACCAGGTGGCGCAGATCATTACGTTCAACACGATGGCGGCGAAGGCGGCGATCAAGGACGTAGGGCGCGCACTGGATATGCCGTATGGCGAAGTGGATCGCATTGCCAAGCTGATTCCGGCGACCATCGGCATCACGATTGAGCGGGCGCTGAAGGACTCGCCTCCGCTGGCCGCGGCGTATGACGACCCGAAGATTCGCGAGCTGATCGACACGGCGATGCGGCTGGAAGGGCTGGTGCGCGGCGCGGGCGTTCATGCGGCCGGCGTGGTGATTGCTCCGAAGCCGCTGACGGAGCTGGTGCCGGTGACGCGGACCAAGGACGAGGCAATCGTCACGTCGTACGACATGAAGTCAGTTGAGAAGATGGGCCTGCTGAAGATGGACTTCCTGGGCCTGACGACGCTGACGGTCATCGACGACGCGCTGAAGCTGATCAGGCGCATGCACGGAATCGATCTCGACCTGTCGACGATTGCGCTGGACGACGAGAAGACATACGAACAGGTGTTCCATCGCGCGCTGACTTCGGGTGTGTTTCAGTTTGAATCCGGCGGGATGCGCGATGTGCTGCGGCGTTACAAGCCAACCAGCGTGGAAGACCTGACGGCGTTGAACGCGTTGTACCGGCCAGGACCGATCCAGGGCGGGATGATCGACGACTTCATTGAGCGCAAGTGGGGACGTCGGCCGGTGGAGTATATGTTCCCGGAACTCGAACCCCTGCTGCGCGAGACGCTCGGCGTCATCGTGTACCAGGAGCAGGTGATGCAGATCAGCTCCGTGATCGGCGGCTACTCGCTGGGCGGTGCGGACCTGTTGCGTCGCGCCATGGGCAAGAAAAATCCGGAGGAGATGGCGAAGCAGCGCGTCACCTTTATGGCGGGCGCTGCAGAGAAGAAGTTCTCGAAAGATAAGGCTGGCGCTCTCTTCGATCTGATGGAGCAGTTTGCCGGATATGGCTTCAATAAGTCGCACTCGGCGGCGTATGCGTTGCTGGCGTATCACACGGCTTGGCTGAAGACGCATTATCCGGTGGAGTTCATGGCGGCTCTGCTGACCAGCGAAACGTCGAAGCCGGAGAACGTGGTGAAGTACATCTCCGAGTGCCGCGAGATGAATATTCCGGTGGTTCCGCCGAATGTGCAGATGTCGGATGCGAACTTTACTCCGGTGAAGGCGGACGCGGGCGAGGCGATTGGGTTTGGATTGGCGGCGATCAAGAATGTCGGGCACAACGCGATCGTGTCGATTCTGGACGCGCGGACTGCGTTGCGCGCGGAAGGGAAGTCGGGCTTCGCGAGCCTGTGGGAGTTCTGCGACAAGGTCGACCTGCGGCTGCTGAATAAGCGCGTGCTGGAGTCGCTGATCAAGGCAGGCGCGATGGATACGTTCGGGCCGCGCGGACAGGTGTTTGCGGCCCTGGACAAGGCGATGGAGCAGGCACAGAAATCGCAGAAGGATGCGGCAGCGGGACAGAGCGGGCTGTTCGCCGGGATCTTCGATGCGGGCGATGCTCCGACGGCAGGTCGCGAGGCTGAGGCGTTGCCGCCAGCGCCGGATTGGGATGAACATACGCGGCTGCAAAACGAGAAGGAAGTACTGGGCTTCTTCGTTTCGGGTCACCCGCTAGATCGGTATCGCGAGAAGCTGCGGAATCTGAAGGTGGTTGATACGGCGACGGCGATCGAAATGAAGCCGGAGCCGCAGGTGTTTCGGCGCGGGCAGAGCGAGCCGCAGAATGAGATCCAGATTGCCGGCGTGATCACGGGGCTGAAGGTGGCGAAGTCGAAGCGGTCGGGCGAGATGTATGCGCAGGCGGCTCTGGAAGATGCGGTGGGCAAGATCGAGCTGATTGCGTTTTCGACGGCGTATCAGAAGCTGGCGGAGAAGCTGAAGATCGATGTGCCTGTGCTGGTGCGCGGCGTGCTGCGCGGCGAAGAGGACTCGGCGCCGAAGCTGTCGTTGTCCAGCATTCAGGCGCTGGAGGATGTGCAGTTGAAGCTGCCGGGGTCGTTGCGGATCAAAGTGTCGCTGCAGCATCCGGATGCGGCGCTGCTGGAGAAGCTGCATGCGGTGTTTCTGGCTGCGCCGGGCAAAGGCAAGGTGCTGCTGGATATGGAAGAGCCGGGCGAGTTCTGCGCGGTGCTGGAGCCGCACGATGTTGCGGTGAGTGCGGATCGGTTGTTCATTGATCGCGTTGAGGAGCTGGTCGGGCGCGGTGGCGTGCGCGTGATTGACTAGCTCCTGATCCTGAAGGAAGGCTACGGGAACGATGATTGAGGCTCCGGTCTATGAGTGCTTTGAGGCCAGCCGGTTCCGTCACGAATCTCAATGTCAACGCGTGTTTCCACGTCGACCGGCAAACCCCGCACCAAATACGGTCTGTATTTGCATTGACGGATTGCGGCGACAACCTCGGGGTGCAACGGCTCTGCCCTGGCGACTGATGGCTCGACACTCGTGACATCTCCATTGCGGGAAATTGTCACTTTATACGCGACAAGCTCGTTTTGTTCCCGTCCAAGGACGGGTCGGACCTCGTGGATGAGGTGCTGCGCCATCACCCAAGATGCGACATGAATTGGCTGCGCCGTAGCAGCGGGAGAAGCGGACTGAGCGGTAATATGACCCAGGCTGGCGATGAGGAGCAGCATCGAAGCGGTACACCGAATAGTGACGCTGAACATGGATACCTCCACATCAAGGGTAGCGCTACCAGGGTTTGGCTACGTCGCTCTTCTTGTTGGCTGGCGGTGGGAGTAGGTGGATGGTTGCGGGGGCGTTGCGGTCGACCGTCAGGATGCCGTCTTTCTCGTGGAGTTCGGTGACGTGGAGGTAGGTGCGGCGAGCCCAGCCAGCGGGCTGGCCTTCGGCGTCGGGGCCGCTCTGATGGGTGAAGTAGAAGAGCCAGGCGCGGCCGGAGGCGTCGACGACTACGTCGGCATGGTTGCCGACGGCGCGATCGGTGGGCTGCGTTCCGGGCTCGCGGAGGAGGTTGTTCGGCTGCTGCTTCCAGATGGTGAGGGCATCGGAATCGGAGCGAAAGACGGCGAGGCCCTGGTGGGGATCGTTGATGAGCCAGTAGGAGCCGTGCCACTGGAAGACGACTGGGCCTTCGCCGTGGTTGGTAGTGGCGATGCCTTTGTGGGTCCAGTGGACGAGGTCGGGTGAGTCGCTGAAGTAGACCTTGGAGCTGTCGGCCTCGTTCTTGTACCAGAGGCGCCAGTCGCCGGTGGGCAGGCGGAAGATGCAGGCGTCGATGGTGCGTTCGGATTCCAAATTGGCGTTTTCGAGGGGCGTCCAGTGGAGGAGGTCCTTGCTGGTGAGGTGCAGGATGTGGCGCGGGTGGTTCCAGTCGGTGAATGTGCCGGGAACGACGGTGAGGAACATGTGGTACGTTCCGCCGGTGTCGACGACCTCGGGCGCCCAGAGGGTGTAGTCGGGGGCGGGAAGCGGGATGTCGGCTTCACTGACGTAGGTCCAATGCGCGCCGCCGTCGCGGGATTCGGCGATGCCGATGTGCGTGCCGTGGACCCAGGTGACACCGTTGCCGGTGTCGAGATCGGCGCGGCGGTTGGTGTAGAGCATCCACCAGGTCTTGCGGGCGCGGTTCCAGACGACGACTGGATCGGCTGCGCCGTCGTGGACGGGGTCGCGGAAGAGCGGGACAGCAGCGGCTTTGGCGGGGGTCGACTGGGCCGGCGCTGGGGTGACGGCGAGGGCGAGCGCAAGGGCGGCTGAACCGAGAGTGCGGGTGAGGCTGAGCAGATGTTCCTCCAGAGGCGAGGGGCCAGTGCATCTCAAAGTGCCCCGTTTACGGGGGTTAGGTGCTTGCTCGGTTCTGGTTGCGGCGATGCTAAAGACAGATGCGGGGGCTCTCCCCTTCGCTCCGCTTCGGTCGAGATGACGCTTTCTTGGGGGGACTGAGGCCCGGGCTTTGTCGGGTTATTTCTTTGCGATTTTGAGGGGGAGTTCCAAGGTGCCTACTTTGTTGGTGGCGTGGTCGAGGACGCCTATGCGGAGGAAGAGTTGGCCGGGGGGCAGGTCAATCTGCTGGGTGAAGCGCATGGGTTGCTGGCCGGCGTGTTGCTGTTGGTAGGTGGTGTCGGAGAGGGAGGCTTTGAGAATCTGGCTGAGGCCGGTGAGGAGCTTGTCGCTGGCGTCGTAGACGGCGATGTCGAAGTCGAGGGTGGCGCGGTGAGTGTTGCCCGGGCCGGTGGTGAAGGCGATCTGCTCGGAGGGAACGGTGTAGGAGAAGGCGTATCGCGTCAGGTGCCTGCCTGCGAGCTTGGGGTCGAGCGTGCCGAGGACGGGCGGGTCTCCGGGTTTCGGCGCGAGGGTGCTGCGCTCGATGTCCACGTCGAAGAGGATGTCCTGCGAGGTTGCGAATCCGCGGCTCATGGGCGCCTTCATATTGCCGGCGTAGGCGGGCGGCGGAGTGATGGAGAGAGTGAGGCCAGGGGCGAGCTTGTCCTTGGCGAGATTGTCGGAGAAGTAGCCTTTGCGGAAGACCAGCGTGACGCCGGGCTGGTTCACCTTAACGTCGATCTTGTGATACGCGCCGTTCAACTTAGCACTGGGCGGGACGTAGGCGATGGAGTAGTAGTTGGCGCCGTTGTCGATGGCTTTGAGCACCGATGTGGCCATGTCGTTGGTGCCGGAGTAGGCGACGCCTCCGGTAGCGTCCGCTACGGATTGGAGGGAGAGTTGGGCTGCGCCGAGAGGCCCCACGCCGCCCGCATCGACGGGGTAGACGGAGACCTGGGCCGCGGTGAGTTGATCGTAGGCGTGACTGAGCCCGACAGAGTAGTCCGGCAGGCAGCGGCGGCGATCGTTGGGGTCGGTGATTTCGGGGATGCCGACGGTGAACCAGATGAGATTCTTGCGGCCGTGGATGGCGGCTGAGGAGACGGCGATCTGGTCGAACGACTCCAGCACGGAGCGGTTGCGGCCGTTGGACTGGACGCACTCCTTGTCGCCGTTGCCGGCGGTGTCATAGGGCACGGCGTCGATGGCGGCGACGAGCAGATCGCGATTGGAGGTAAAACTCTGCAGAAGGCGGAGGTTGTTGGTCATGGCCATTACGGCGACGCGGGTGCCATCGGGAATTTGCTGGAGAGCCTGTTTAGCGGCTTCCTTGACGCGCTGCTGCATGATGGTGGAGGCGGAGAGTTGGAGGGGGTCGGTGTTGTCGACGGGGGCTTCGTTTTCCAGGTCGAGGAGGAGGATGTTGACTGCGGTGCTGGGCGGTGGCGGCTGCAGATTGGTGTAGACGTTTGGCGGCAGATCGCGAATGGGCATGACAGGGCGCTGGCCGACTTCCTCAAAGTTGCGGATCGGCTGCGGCTTGCCGTCTTCGAAGATGGTGAAGGCGGACTGCGGTAGCCCGTAGATGGGGTCGCCGTTCTGATCGGTGGCGGTGACGTCGACCACGGTGAGGCGCGAGTACATCTGGAGGGTGGCGGTGGAATCCTGCTGCGCTGCGATAAGAGGGGAATGGGAAAGAAGGAGTGCCACGACGAGCGATACTGCGCCAAAACTCACTGTCCGGTCCGGTTGGAGCGTCATCCTCGAGAGTCCTCTGTGGTGTTGGACACGGTTTGTGCGGCCTCGACTCGTACTTTGTGGGATGCGTGAGGGAGGTGCGAAGGCCGTTTCCGATGAGGCACCCGTTCCTGGTTGTGATCCTGGTTGTGCAGCACCTGCCGACCGAGGGTACGGACTCCGATACAATGGTGCAGATGGCAGATCAAGAATCAGGCAACATGCCCGAGGCCTGGCGCAGGACGGAACTTGCGCGGCACCCCGATCGTCCCTATCCGATGGACTTCATCGACGCACTCTTTACCGATTTCAGCGAGATTCATGGTGACCGCGCGTTCGGCGACGATCCAGCGATGGCGTGTGGCATGGCCCGGTTTCATGGACGGCCGGTGCTGGTGGTAGCAAACCTGAAGGGGCGCACGCTGAAGGACCGCGTGGCGCGGAAGTTCGGTTCCCCCGATCCGGAGGGTTACCGCAAGGCGCTGCGAGCGATGAAGGTTGCGGAGAAGTTCGGGCATCCGGTTTTTACGTTTCTGGACCTTGCGGGTGCGAATCCGGGGATCGGCGCGGAGGAACGCGGCCAGGGCGAGGCGATTGCGCGGAACCTGCTGGAGATGGCTAGGCTGCGCGTACCGACGATTGCTACTGTGACCGGCGAAGGCGGGTCGGGCGGCGCGTTAGCGCTGGCGGTTGCGGACCGCGTATTGATGCTGGAGAACGCGATCTACACAGTGATCTCGCCCGAGGGCTGCGCATCGATTATGTGGAAGGACGCGGCAAAGAAGCAGCAGGCGGCGGCTGCGCTGAAGTACACGGCATTTACGGCGAAGGACCTGGGATGCGTCGATGACGTTCTGGGCGAGCCGGAGGGTGGAACACACCTTGATCCGGCGTGCGCCATGTCGCTGGTGAATGAGAGGCTGAGCTTTCATCTGGCAGAGCTGGACAAGAAGTCGATTGACGATTTGCTCGCGGAACGATACACGAAGTTCCGGAACATCGCGCAGTGCTACACCACCGCCGATTCGCAGAGTTGATTCGGAGGCATTGCGTGATCCAGCCATTGTTTCTTGAGCCGCAACGGGATATTACGAGTTCAGGCGGATTCACAACTCCAGAGATTTAGATCGCTTTTGGACCGGGCCGCTCGTCCGTTGGTGACGATGTGCGGCGCACTCACTCGATATGCAGGACACCACGACCACTGCCGTTCCGCCGCCACCACCGCCCGCTCCTGCGGGGCCGCGGCGGCGCTCGCGTTCGTTGCAGTTCGCGCTGTTCGTGACGGCGCTGGTTTGGTACATGTGCTCGCGAGTGCTTTCCGAGAGCGCGGCGAATGGACTTTCGGTGCGTTTCGGTCTGGATGACTTGAGGCCGCTGCTGGAGTCGCTGTTTCTGCTGTTCCTGGTGGTCTGCGGATTTGCCTTGTTGCGCGTGATCGAGCAAAGGCGCGCGCCGTTGCGGCTGACGCTTGGACTGCCTCGGAGGTCGACCAGTCGAGGGGAGTGGGGCCTTGGGCTGGCGTTCGGGTGGGGACTCGCGGTTGCGGTGGTGCTTCCGATGACTCTAGGGAGAACGCTCAATGTGCAACTGTGGACGGCGCCCCGTGCCTTTGAACTGCTGGTACTGAGCCTGGTGACGCTGGCGCTGGCCGGCGTGGCGCATATCCTGGGCGTCTATGGATACGGCTTTCAGCGACTGATTGAGGCGACCGGGCCCACCCGGGCTACGCTGATCCTGGTGGGGCTGGCGGCTCTGCATGCGGGGCTGAGGCCGACTTCATACGGGACACCGGACGGAACGCGGATTCTGGTGGAGATGATGTTCACGCTGGTGCTGTGCCTTTGCTGGCTGCGCACGCATGGGCTGTGGCTGGGCTGGGGACTGCAGTTGGGGTGGACGGCTTCGATCGGCGTGATCTTCGGGCTGCCGCTGAACGGTGATATTTCGTTCTCGTCGGTGGTGGATACGCGGGCGAGTGGACCGCTGTGGCTGACCGGCGGGAGTTATGGTCCGGCCGCGGCGGCGTTTCTAATTTTGCTGCTGGCCGCTTCGATTTCGCTGCTGATTCGCGCTACGAGCGACTACGCGTGGGACTACACGCACCCGCCGATTATTCCGGGTGGGTACGACGTGACGATTCCGCCGCCGGCGGCTCATGTGGCGATGGAGGAAGCGGCGGCGAAGCCACTGCATCCGGCATCGCTGGTGCAGATTCTGCCGGCCACTCCGCAGGGGCGCGATGGGGGCGGATCGGGCGAGTAGAGCGAGGGTCGCACCCGACTGCCGCAGCAAGTTCATTTCTTTGTCATTTGTTTGTCGCGTGAACGATTTGCGCGCCGCGGCGAGGTAATACTTGCGTATGCGCCTTGTCTTGGCGTTTGCGGGATGCATCTGGGGCATCCTTCATGCGAGCTGCTCATTCCTGGGGAATTGGCATCTCACTCTGGCAATATCCGTGTCAGCGCGGCGGGACACGGCCGGCCCTGGCGGCGAAAGCCGCTTGTAAAAAGAGGAGACAAGGCGCAAGATTTTGAATATACGAGGTGCCCGCCATGGCCTTTCGTTCCCGTCTTCTCGCATCGTCAATTGGCGCCGTAGTGTTTGTGACGGCTGCAAACTCAGGGGCGCGCGCGCAGGTTTTTGTGGTTGGGGAAAAATCTGCGATGGCCGATGTCTCGACGGATTTTCATCCGACGCGGGTTGAGCTGCCAACGACTCCCCTGACTGAACGGGGACGCCGCGAGCTGATCCGGAACCTGGAGGCGGAACAGGGATTCGCGCACCGCGCTCTGCCGCTGGGTCAGGACCTGGTCCTGATGGCGAACGGGAATCTGAAGCCAGGCGGCGAAGCGTACAAGCAGATGCTGTACAAAAAGGGGCAGGCGGCTGGGCCGGGAGATCGTGTAGCGATCACTACCGTCAGCTTCAAGGGCGATCGGATTATTTTCGATATCAATGGCGGTCCGTATCTGAAGCATCGGTTTCTGCGCCACATTGATCTGAACGACTCGCCGCTGGTGGCCGACAATGGCGAGCAGGTGACGGGTTTCCGGGTGACGCTGATGTTCGAGGGCGGGATTCCGGAGATTTCCGCGCCTGAGGTGAAGGCACTGCTGGACCCGATTATTGACTTCGGTGTGAAGACGTCCGCCGAGGCTTTCGCGGACAGCTTGCCACCATTCCTGAAGGACGCGATCTCGCAGCACGATGTGCTGGTCGGGATGGACCACAAGATGGTTTTGGCGGCGATGGGCCCGCCGGAGTCGAAGGTACGCGAACTGGTGCCGGGGAGCGCGGACCGGCACTACGAGGAGTGGATCTTCGGGCATGTGCCGCAGACGGTGCGCTTCGTACGGTTTGAAGGCGACCGCGTGACGCAGGTTCGGGTGGCGGCGCTGGGCCAGGCAATCGCGGTGCATACCGAGAACGAGATGCGGGGCTATCTGGATCCGCAGAACATCCACGAAGTTGCGATGGGAGATGCGAACCCTGGCAATGGCGAGGAGAGCTCGGGCAGGGCAGCGCCGACGATTCTGAAGCAGGGGGAGATTTCGCCGGGGAGTTCGGTCGACCGCGTGAAGCTGCCGGTTCCGGCACCCGATCCGGGTTCACAGAATGGGCAGGATAAGAACTCGCCTGCTACGGCGACTTCGCCGGGTACGGGCGGTCCGGATAAGCCGGCGAATCAACCGACTGCGCCGGCGGATAAATCCGCTACGCAGCTCGTCGCGTTGACCTACTAAATCTCTGCGCGGCCTTACTCGCGGTGGCGGGTGAGGCGGAACGAGACAAACACAGCTGCGACGGAGAGTCCTGCGGCAAGCAGCATCCAGGCAAAGGTTGTTTGCGCGGAGGGTGCGAAGAGACCCTGGGCCACGCGCGTCGGAAGGTCCGCGAGGTGAGGCGGCGCGGAAACTTCTCTTGCCGTCCGGACGACAAAGACGACCAGGGCGATCAGGCCGCAGAGAATCGCGGCGGCTCCGGGGATGACGCGGCCCCAGGGGAAGGCGATGGGCGGGGGCTCGATCGCCTCCGCATGGATGGAGTCCATTACCGACGCGACGAAGCCGGACGACGGGGTGAGTTCGTCGCTGGGAACGGCGAAGCGAGCATCGAGCATGCGGTCCAGGGCATGGTCCATCGGGTCGGGTGCGGGCGTGTTGGGTGTGGAATGGGTCATAGGGACTCCCTCGCTTGCGCATGCGGAATCAGTGGGGGTTCGACGAGCGGCTTGAGTTTATGGCGCAGAAGGTTGCGCGCGCGAAACAGGTGCGCCTTCACGGTGCCTTCCGGCAGATTGAGGCTGCGTGCGGCGGAGGGCACGTCCATCTCATGGAAGTAATACAGCGTGAGGACCTCGCGGTACTTTGGGGGGAGGCTCTGCACGGCTTTGTGGATGGCGGCGGTCTGGTTGCGCTGCTCGAAGCCGCCATCGCTGGCGTGAGGAGCAGCCGGCTCGAGGACGTCTTCAAACGGTAGAGTGACGGGTGGAAGGCGGCGCAGCTCCGTGCAGTAGAGATTGGTTGCGAGGGAGAACAGCCAGGTGGAGAAGGCTGACTCCTGCCGCCAGGATGCGAGATTGCGGAAGGCGCGGAGAAACGCTTCCTGAGCCATGTCTTCGGCGCGGCCGCGATCGCGGCAGAAGCGGTAGGCGAGGTTGATGAGCGGAGACTGCCAGCGGCGGACGATGCCTTCGAACGCGCGCGTATCGCCAGCGAGGACACGTACGGCATCCTGCTGATCTGCGATAGCGCGGGGATCGCCTGGTGCGGTCACGGTATCTCCTCATCCAGTGTGACCCCGGCGGGCTGATTCCGGTTGCATTTTTTTTGAGGCGAGATTTTTGCAAGAAAACGAAACCGGAGGCGGCAGGGCCTTGTCTGACGTTACGAAGACCCAAAAGGAGGGTTCAAGATGCGTTCACTTGGTCCGGATGTTGCGGTATTTCTGTTCCTTGCGATCGGTGCGATCGCCCTGTTTACGTTTCTCTCGGTCGCGACCTACTTTGGCACGCGGCAGGCGGAACGCGAGGCGTACTACAAAGGCGAGATGATGAAGAAGATTGCCGAGGTGGGCGGCGAACGAAACCCGGCGCTTGAGTATCTGCGCGAGCAGGAGCGGCTTAAGGCCGCCAAGCGGCTGGGCGGATACAAGCTGGCCGGCCTGATCAATACCGGAGTTGGACTCGGATTGATGATCTTCCTGCGGGCTCTGATCTCGGAAGCGCCGATCTATCTGTGCGGCATGATCGAGCTCTTTATCGGACTGTCTTTGCTGGCGTATGCGTTCTGGTTTGCGCCGGAACGGACGGCCTAGCCCATAACCGCTTTGCAACCCGGAAGATGGTTGACTTCATCTCACATGCAAGGCGCACGCCAATCTGTCCTGGTTGGATTTGGCCGGGACAGAGGGCGGGACTGGGGTCCACGAATGCGGGCAGGCAACAGTCGGAGGAAGACGGCGGCCTTAGTCACCACCTACGTTCTGGCGACCATCCAGTTCGTCTGGTGCTATTTTCAGATCACACAGCCCTATGTGAATACCGTCCGCTATGAGCTCGGGCATGAACGCATGCCGTTCCAGGGCCGTATGCTGATGGTGCTGCCGCTGCGCTGGGCCCACGAAAGCCGATTGCTGACGTGGTTTGCCGAGGGATTCCGCGGCCACTCGACTTACTGGTTTCCCAAGCCGGTTACACCGGAGGTGCTGGTGCAGGCCGCGGTGGATGTGAGCTGCCTGCTGCTCGCGGGCTGGCTGACGACGAAGCTGTACCGGTTGAGTTCAAGCCGGCAACTGCTGACGCCGGTGATCTACCCGCTGTTCCTCGCGGCCTGCGCGGCTACTTACGTGATGCATACGGCGCAGAATTTTCGCTACGTCTATGACTTTCCCAGCCTCGCGTTCTTTGCCGCGGCGATGGTCCTGCTGTATCTGCGCAAGCACTGGGCATGGTTCGTTGCGCTGTTCTGCGTGGCAACGGTGAACCGCGAGACGTCGCTGCTGTTGCTTCCGCTGTACATGATTGACGGCGCTATGGGGAAGGATCGCCTGGAGTGGCGCCGATTGCTGAGCCCGAAGACGCTGGCCGTGGTGCTGCCCCTGGCGGGGCTGTGGGCGGTGTGGGAAGGCATGATCCATCGCCTTTTTGCGCTGCACCGGTCGGAGTTTTATCTGCGGTTCGACTGGAACCTGAAGTCACTGGCGCTGCCCCTGGCGTGGCCACAGTTGCTGAGCACGGGAGGCTACCTGCTGCTGTTCGTGATGGTGATGCGGCGCAGGGTCAGCGATCGCCGCCTGCGGGCGTGGCTGTGGCTGGTGCCGGTCTGGATCGGATTCATGTTTGTGTACGGAATCCTGATTGAGACGCGGATCTTCGGCGAGCTGATTCCGCTGATGGTGTGCTCGACGGCGTTGATCTGCGAGGAAATGCTGGTAGCTCGAATGAGGATCCCGGCGCCTAAGCCGGAGCTGGCTGTCGTCGATGGAGCGAGTGCAGTTCGCAAGGCTGCTTAAGTTCGGGACATGTAGAGGTACATCGCAGGGGCTAAACCCCGGGAGATGTTGCTGGCACTGAAGTGCCGGCCTACCAGTGTGGTCGGCTTACACGGCGGAGGCGAGGGCGGCTTGTTGTGCGGCGAGCAGCTCGCGGATGCCTTTTTCTGCATAGTCGAGCATGGCGGTGAGCTGGGGGCGGCTGTAGGAGACGCGTTCGGCGGTTGCCTGGGTTTCGACCAGGCCGCCGTCAGCCAGCATGACGACGTTCATGTCGACGTCGGCGCGCGAATCTTCTTCGTAGGCGAGGTCGAGGAGGACGTTGCCGTCCACGATGCCGACCGAGGTGGCGGCGAGCATCTGGCGCATGGGCGATTCCTTCAGTGTGCCGGCAGTGACGAGCTTGCCGAGGGCGATGGCGAGGGCGACGGATGCTCCGGTGATGGCGGCGGTGCGGGTTCCGCCGTCGGCCTGGAGGACGTCGCAGTCGAGGATGATGGTGCGCTCGCCCAGGGCTTTCATGTCCACGACGGCGCGGAGACTGCGGCCGATGAGCCGCTGAATCTCGTGGGTACGCCCGCCGATTTTGCCGCGTTCGGACTCGCGCGGGGTGCGGGTGAGGGTGGCGCGGGGAAGCATGCCGTACTCGGCAGTTACCCAGCCGCGGCCGGAGTTGCGCATCCAGCCGGGGACGCCGGCTTCGATGCTGGCGTTGCAGAGGACGCGGGTGTTGCCGGTCTCGATGAGGACTGACCCCTCGGCCGTGGCGACGAAGCCGGTGGTGAAGCGGGTGGGGCGGAGAGCGTCTGCGGCGCGGCCATCGGGGCGAAAGAGTTGGGAGGCAGCGGGAGCTGCGGTAAGGGTGGAAGCCATGGCGCGATTATAGGGTGTGAGCGCGGGCACAGGATTTCTGGTAGGTGGGGAGGCTATGCTGGAGGGCGGGCGCTGGGGGGCGCTGTTCCCGATTCGGGAATCCGGCCCAATTTGGGAATGACCGAGGTTCCTTGGAATTGAACAGCTTGCGCGAGCGTATCACCACGCTAGAGTTCTATATCGGGAATGGGCTGACGGCGCGGCGGTACGCGAGTTTCGCGGAGTGCTTTGTTTTCTGTTGGTTACGGCCCTGTTCCGGTTTGGCACTCGACTTGATTATAGGGTTGAGTGCCGGTCCTGAATGGGCGCGGCGTTTGAGTTGAGTGAGTGGATTGAGTCTGGAGTTGGGATCGTGCAGTCAAAACCGAGTTTCGCTGCGTTTGAGATGTGCAGTCGTTCTGAGTCTGGCGTTCCCAGCGTTGGGACCGACGAGCAGCCTGATACGACGGGGGCTCCTTCCGTTTCGAACACGACAGGTTTGGCAGATGCGACGGCTGAGCCTTGTCCGGCGGCCGCCGAAGGCGAGGGCTTGCTGCATGATGCGCGCAACTTGATCGGCGCGCTGGGGCTCTACTGCGACCTGCTGTCGATGCCGGGCGTGTTGAAGCCGGAGCACAGCCACTATCCGGAGGAGTTGCGGCTGCTGGCGGGGCGCAGCCATATGTTGATCGAACACATGATGGAGTCGCTGCTGGCCCGGGAGCGAGCGGGCGGTGTCTGCGTGCGTATCAGCCTCGATTCGCTGCACGAGAGCGAAGTTGCCATGCAGGCGGCGAAGCCTGTAGGCCTGCGCAGCGTGGTCGAAGGCAGATTGGGGATGCTGGGCCGCGTGGCTGAAGGCAGGTCGATTGATGTGCACTACGGACCGGCGGCCACGGTGCCGATTCTGGTATCGGAGGAGGCAGTCGAGCGCATTCTGGTGAACCTGATCCGGAATGCGGCTGCGGCGTTGAGCCGAAAGGAAGCGGGCGAGGAGGGAACTGGCGTGGCTTGGCCGGATGGGCCCCAACAGCCATCGGAGATGGAGATTACTGTGGGGATACGCCTGGGGGTTGGCCTGCTGGTGAATCGCGCAGATGACCCGAAGCCGTGGAGGTTCCGGCGTGTGAGATTGACCGTGCAGGATTCCGGATGCGGCATGCCGGCGGGGCAGGTGGAGCGGCTGCTGTCCGGGGGCGGGAAGCCGTCGCGCGGGAGCCACGGGATCGGGTTCCGTGTGGTGCGCGAACTGGTGGCTGCTTCGGGAGGCGATTTGAGAGTGACAAGCCGGCCTGGAGTGGGGACTCGCGTGCAGATTGAGTGGCCTGTCGCTGCATCGGACGCGACGGTGATTCTCGACGAGTTGGGTGCAGGATTGTCGCGAGGCTCTGTAGAAGGATGCCTTAGGCCGTTCTGCGTGGATGGATATGAGTGTGGTTCGGGGATGAGATGGAATTCGAATCCGAATGGAGAAAGGTGGGATTCATGCTGACGCACGAGCCCGAGGTAAAGGAAGAAGCGAGTCCAGCGCAGGGGGCCAGCGAGCTTGCTAACGCTAACTATGACCAGGCGGAGGTTCCGGATAGCGCTTCGATGGCTCTGCCGGAGGGACTGCCGGTGCTTCGCCTGCTGGTGGTGGAGGATGATGGCTCGCTGCGCAAGGCGTGTTGCGAGATCGCCGCCGGCATGGGACTGCTTCCGTTTGCCGCGGGAGACGTTCCCAGCGCGCTGGCGCTGCTGAAGGAACGGCAGCCTATTGATATGCTGCTGCTCGATCTGAAGCTTCCGGGCGGAGGCGGTCTGGAGGTGCTGGGCGAGGTCAAGCGGCTGTATCCGAACACCGGCGTGGTGGTGATGACGGCGTTTGCGACCGTCTCATCCGCGGTGGAGGCGATGCGGATTGGGGCGCGTGACTACCTGACCAAGCCGTTTACGCTGGACCAACTGACGGCGGTGCTCGAACAGGCGCGGCGCAAGGTTCACTTCGACGTGGAACGGCGGAGGCTGCGCGAACGGCTGCGCTCGCAGACGGCTGCGGGAAACCTGATCGGCACCTCTCCGGCAATGGACAAGGTGTACCGCATCCTGTCGAAGGTGGCATTCTCGACGCATCCGGTGCTGATCCTGGGCGAGAGTGGGACAGGGAAGGAACTGGTGGCGCGGTCGATTCATTTGAATGGGCCGAACGCCTCGAAGCCGTTCATTGCGGTGGATTGCAGCGCGCTGGTACCGACGCTGATCGAGAGCGAACTGTTCGGGCACGTGAAGGGAGCGTTTACCGGGGCGACCCGGTCGAAAGAGGGGCTCCTTTCCGCAGCCAATGGAGGCACAGTGCTGCTGGACGAGATTGGCGAACTGCCGCTTGACCTGCAGGCCAAACTGTTGCGAGCCCTACAGGAGCGGGAAGTGCGGCCGGTTGGAGCGACGCATGCTGTGCCGATCTCGGCGCGCGTGCTGGCGGCGACCAATCGTGACCTGACCGCGATGGTTGCGCAGGGGCAATTCCGCAAGGACCTCTACTTCCGGCTGAACGTAGTGAATCTGAAGATTCCACCGCTGCGTGAACGGCGCGAGGATATTGCGGTGCTGGCGGAGTGCTTCCTGGAGCGGGTGCAGCGCGAGACCGGTAAGTCGCACGCGCTCTCAGAAGACGCGCTGCGGCTGATGATGGAATACGACTGGCCGGGCAATGTGCGGGAGCTGCAGCATGCCATTGAGCGCACGTGTGCGATGTCGTCCGGGCCGGTGTTGCATACGGTCGATCTGCCCACGCAGTTACAGAACTTTCGCGAGCATCTGCGCGAGGCGGATGCGCTTGCCAGCAACGCGGCCGAGGGAGTGGAGGGTCACGATGCGAATGCAGGCGGCGGTGTCGTCTCTATTGCGGACATGGAGAAACGGGCCATTCTGGAGACCATACGGCAGCTGAAGGGCGACAAGCTGATGGCGGCGCGGCTGCTGGGAATTGGAAAGACCACGTTGTATCGCAAGCTGAAAGAGTACGGACTGACGGAGGCGGAGGCAGCAGTGGAGGACTAATCCCGCCGTGCCGGGCACCTGAACGGACGGCAAGGAAATTGCGGACATTCGTATTGGGCCCGTGTATTATGGCCCAACTGCCGAATCTGCAACTGCCATTCCAGGGAGGCGCTCCATGGGGTTTGCTGGCCGGTCTTTGCTCGTTTTCGCTGTGCTCTACGGACTGGTCTTCGCCGTGGGAGATGCCTATCTTCTGCAAGGTCAGGCGCCGTTCTGGACCGCGATCATCTTTGTCGTCGGCTTCATGGGCATCCAGTACCTGCTGGCTCCATGGCTGATTGAACGGTTCTTATCAATTCACTGGGAAGAGGACGAGGTTCCGGCGGCGCATCGCGCGTTTGTGGAGAACCTGTGCCGCGAGCGCGGGATTCCCATGCCGCGGCTGGGAGTGATCTGGAGCGGCACGCCGAACGCGTTTGCGTATGGCCGTGTGCGGCGCGACGCCCGGGTTGTGATGACCGAGGGCCTGCTGAAGACGTTGAATGAAGACGAAGTCAACGCGGTGCTGGCGCACGAGGTTGGCCATATCGCGCACTATGATTTTGCCGTGATGGCTCTGGCTGCCATGGCGCCCATGTTGCTGTACCAGATCTACGCGTGGACGCGGGGACGGAACGATCATCTGCGGGTGGTCAGTTACGCGGCGTATCTCGCGTACTGGTTAGGGCAGTTCCTGGTGCAGTTGCTGAACCGGACGCGCGAGTTTGGCGCAGACCACTTCTCGGCGGAAGTGACGCGGGAGCCGTCCGCGCTGTCGTCGGCGCTGGTGAAGATCTGCTACGGCATGGTTCGCGAGCGGACCGAAGCGCAGCGCATGGCCGTGGAGGGCGACAAGCAGGGGAAGAAAGATGCGCGCGCATGGCAGCAACAGAGTCAGGCGCTCGGGCTGATGGGGATTGCCGCGGCCACCGGTGGCGACGCCATGGCGCTGGTAAGCAACACGCCGGAGATGGCAGCCAAGGTGATGCGATGGGACCTGGTGAACCCGTGGTCGCGGGTGTACGAGCTTGGCTCGACTCACCCGCTGACGGCGATGCGCCTGAAGGCTCTGAATGAGGATGCGGCAAACATTGGTCAGCGCGGAGCGTACCCGCTGCCGCAGGACGCGCGGATTCGATGGGCAGGTTTTCCGGTAGAGTTTCTGTTCTGGGCGGCGCCGGTGGTGTGCGGCTTCGTGCTGGTGTCATATTTCTGGCTGGGGAAATCGCTGCGCAGCATGGGCGTTCATGCGCCTGCGCACTTCGTTCCATGGATGCTGATTGCGCTCGGGGTGACGTGGGCGGCGCGGATCGCGTTCCGCTATCGGGGAAGGTTTGCGCGCGCGCAGGTCAGCGATCTGCTGGACGACCTGACGGTCTCGCAGATGCGGCCGCGTGCGGTAGAGATGGAGGGCGAGGTCATTGGCCATGGCATTCCCGGAGCGATATGGAGCGCGGACCTGGTGCTGCAGGATGAGAGCGGGCTGATGTTTCTTTACTACCGCTCGTCTATTCCATTTGGCAGGCTGTTCTTTGCGCTGCGGTCTGCGGACCGGCTGATTGGCGAACGGGTGAAGGTGTGTGGTTGGTATCGCCGCGGCATGAAGCCGTACGTCGAAGTGGCGAAGGTGGAGGCGACGGTCTCGAAGGCGCGCAGAGGAAGGGGCATGACGACGCTCTTCGACGGGAAGAACGCTGTTGAGCCACTGGAGTACGAGCAACTGGTGGAGCGCTCCTACTCGCAGTGGATTCAACTGGCCGCGACGGCTGTGTGCGTTGCAGCTGGCGTGGTCTGGCTTCTGGGAGTGCTGTAGGCAGCGGAGCTTGCTGCTATGCTGGCTAGACCGGTAACCAACCGGGGAGTGTCTCCATTCATGTCTGATGCTGTGAAGATTACGGTTCGACCCAACGGTCCACTGCGGGTTGAAGGTCCATTTGTGCTGAGCGATGCCGACGGCAAGGTATGGGAATTGCCGGCTGACAAGCCATTTTTCTCGCTGTGCCGCTGCGGCGCGAGCGAGAAGCGCCCATTCTGCGATGGCTCGCACAAGCGGATTGGCTTTGTCTGCGCGGCCAGCCCGGAGCCCCAGCCTGAACCTGAGCCTCAGCCCCAGCCCTAAGGCCGCACGGTGAGTGGAATCCCAGATCGCCGCTATCCATCCCGAAGCAAGCACGTGCCGTTGCTGCAACGCCGATGGCGTAGTGCGGCCCTGTTGGTCGGTTTGTCGATGGTGTGCGCCGGCAGCAGGCTGCTGAGGGCGCAGGCGACACAGGACTTGGCGCAGTATGTGGGACAGTACCGCGATTCGGTCGATCCGGACCAGGTGAACGCGGTGTACCTGGATAGCGGCGTTCTGTACGAAGAGAGCGAGCGGAGGGAGCGGCAGCGGCTGATTCCGGATTCGAGGCCGGACCTCCCCGATCGCTTCCGGCTCGAGTCGCCCAGCGCGCATGTGGTGTTTGTGCGCGATGCGTCCGGGACCGTGTCTGGATTGAAGGTGCTGATGGATGAGGATGGCCGCACGCTGGCTGAGGCGAAGCGCTTCAGCACAGCCGCGACGCGTCTGAATCACTATCGCGAGTATTCGCGCATGGAGGCCATGCTGCCGATGCGCGACGGAGTTCGGCTGCACGCGGTGATTCTGCGGCCTGCGCATGCCGAGGCTGGAGAGGTGCTACCTTTCGTGATGTTTCGAACTCCGTATGGGGTGGATGATTTCGATACGCGGAGCGTGAACCAGGACAAGCCGGAACTTGCGGCCAGCGGATACATCTTTGTGTATGAGGACGTCCGCGGCCGGTACAAGTCCGAAGGGAAGTTTGTGATGAATCGGCCGATCGTCGCGCACAACGGAAAAAGCGATGTGGACGAGACGACCGATACGCACGACACGATTGATTGGCTGCTTAAGAATGTGCCGGGCAACAACGGACGCGTGGGCGTGATGGGCGTGTCCTACGACGGATTTCTGGCGATGATGGCGGGGATCGATGCGCATCCCGCGGTGAAGGCTATTTCTCCGCAGGCGCCGATGACGGATGTCTGGAAGGGCGACGACTTCTTCCATAACGGCGCGTTTCGCGAGAGCTACGGCTTCGACTACGTGCAGCAAATGGAGGCTCAGAAGACCGACGCGCGCGTCGAAACGAAGGGAGACACATACGACTTCTTCCTGAACCATGGCAACTTTGCCGGGGCGGCAGCGGCGGCGAAGATGAGTGGGCTGCCCACCGCAAAGGCCTTTCTGGAGCAGCCGGCGTATACGAAGCTCTGGCAGACGATGTCGGTAGAAGGGCATTTGAATCGCGTGGAGGTGCCAACGCTCGAAGTGGGCGGCTATTGGGACCAGGAAGACATGTGGGGGACGCAGGCTGAGTACGCGGAGCTGGAGAAGCATGACGCGGAACACCAGGTGTTTCTGGTGCTGGGGCCGTGGAACCACGGTGGGTGGCATGGCACGGGCCGCAAGCTGGGGGCGGAGTTCGGCAGGCTGGATTTCGGCGCACCGACCGGAACCGAGTATCGCAAGACGATGGAGTTTCCGTTCTTCGAGAAGTATCTGAAGGACAGGGCAGGGTTCGATCTAGCCGATACAGCAAGCTTCCGCACGGGAGTGAACCGGTGGGAGCGGTATGAGACGTGGCCGCCCAAGACTGGGTTCACGCAGGCGGATTTGTACCTTGAGCCGGGCAAGGCGCTCAGCTTTACCGCTCCTGTGGACGGAGCAGACGAGGTGGCAGCGCAGTATGTGTCCGATCCGGCGGACCCGGTTCCGTACCGGCATCGGCCGATCCAGTCGACGTACGCGCGGGGTTCGAAGTGGTACACGTGGCTGGTGGAGAACCAGCAGTTTGTCACGGGACGCAGCGATGTCGCGACGTTTACGATGCCTGCACTCGATCACGACGTGACCATCACGGGTGACGTGATGGCGGACCTGTTCGCGGCAACGACGGGAAGCGATGCAGATTGGGTCGTCAAGGTCATCGATAAGTATCCCGAGGACGCTGCGCAACCGTATGCAGGATACGAGTTGATGGTGGCGGATGAGATCTTCCGTGGACGATACCTGAAGAGCTTCGAGCAACCGGAGCCGCTGCAGCCGGGCGCGGTGAATGAGTTTCGGTGGAGCCTGCACGGAGTCGATCACACGTTCCTGAAGGGGCACAGGATTATGGTCGAGGTGCAGTCGAGCTGGTTCCCGCTGTACGACCGGAATCCGCAGACGTTTGTGCCGAACATCATGACGGCTCCGAAGAAGGCGTACAAGGCGGAGACGATGACGATCTACGGGTCGCCGAAGTATCCGTCGCACCTCGAGGTCGAACTGGCGCACTAGCACGGTCGGGTTCATCGGCAGGGGCGAGCTACTTGAGCGGAAGTGGAACGATCAGTCCGCCCTGGGTATCGAGCCGATTGAGATCGCGAGGGAGTTGGAGCGGGGATTGGCCGCCGAGATCGCGGTCGTAGAGTTCGCCAAAATTGCCGGCGGCGGCGAGGACGTGGATGGCCCAGGCGTTATCCAGTCCAAGGCGCGAGCCGATCTCCCGGGTTTGCCCGGTGAGTATCTGGATGGTTGGATTGTCGGCTGAAGCAGCGGCATTCTGTGCCGTCCAGGTGGTCGCGCTGGCCTGGGTGAAGCCGGCGGCCTCGGCGTTGAGCAGTGCCTCAATCACCCAGCGAACGATGTTGGCGAAGGCGGGATCGCTGGAGCGAGAGGCAGCAGCGAGTGGGTCGCGCGAGATCTGATCGGGCAGGAGCGCGTAGCGCGCGGCGAGCGGCCCGAATCCGACACGGGTGCTGGCCAGGCGGGTTCGATCGCCCGCGAGGGCGGTGCAGTTTCCGGTGACAAAGGCGGCTTGCATCTCTCCTTCCTCCTGAAACGGAAAAGGGAGAAACTTCAAGTTTTGTCTGGTGAACCAGGCGCGCAGAGCGACTTCGACTTCGGTCTCGGCGAGGAAGCAGATCTTTTTGTCAGTGAGGTCCGCCGCGTGTGTGACGTCGGCAGCGGTGGGGACAAGGAATCCGACGCCGTCGTAGAGCACCGGTGGGCTGAACGTGATTCCGGCAACTGCGGAGTGGTGAAAGTCGAGCGTGAGGGTGGGGAGAAGGTCGACCTTGCCGGAGATGAGAGCGGCCATGCTGGCGACATCGTCGGGGTAGGGAACGAGGAGGCTGCGAGCGTTGGGGCCGAGGATTGCGATTGCGACGGCCTTGCAGATGTCGGTATCGAAGGCCTGGCGAGCTCCGTGGTCATCGGAGGTGGAGTACTCGGGTGTCTCCTGATTGATGCCACAGCGCAGGGTCCTGGTCTGACGGATGTGGTCCAGGGTGGACGCGGACATGGGCAAAGCAGTCAGGAGAAGGATTGCCGTGACGATACGGGCTGGCCTGGAGCGGGTGGGGTTTGTCGGACGACTGCGCACTGCTTGAGTGTATGGAAGGACGGCGGCCGGGGTATAGTCGCGGCTCTGACGTGTGGGGCCGGGCTTGGGCGGGCAGGCCCGATTACACTCGAAGTACCGCTCGGGTTGCGCGGGGCGGCGCGTGGGTGGAGGTCGCCATGAAGAAACCGTGGAAGATCGTTTGCCCGTTCCTCCTGGGAGGAATTGTTGCCGGTGGAATGTTGGCTCAACGCGCATTTCGGGAGTACCCGTCGGTGGAGTATGGCCGCTCGATGCCGCTTCCGCCGGACTGGAAGAAGCCGGGCGAGTGGACGTTTGCGCGACTGATGTTTCCGCCGGGCCCTCTGGACGGCTATCGCGGACGATTCGATGGGCCGTGGCAGCAAGGGCTCTCGCTCTGGACGCAGGACTATCCCCGCGCCGACCGCGCGCTGGCGAATGCTGTGCGGCGCCTGACGCGTGTGGATGCGCGCTCTGTGGAACAGCCGGTGAGCCTGGACGATGGAGACGAGGTGTACAACTGGCCGTGGCTTTATGCGGTACAGGTGGGTGAGTGGGGGTTAACGGAGGCGGAGGCGAAGAAGCTGCGCGACTATCTGCTGCGCGGCGGCTTCTTTATGGCGGACGATTGCCACGGTACGGAAGAGCAAGCGTACTTCGAGAAGACGATGAGGATGGTGTTTCCAGATCGTGAGCTGGTCGATATTCCGAACGACGACGCGATCTTCCACGTGATGTTCGATCTGGACGACCGCTTCCAGGTGCCGGGCGCGGAGCACCTGGCGACGGGCCACAAGAAGGACGGCTACGTGCCGCACTGGAAGGGAATCTATGACGATCACGGCCGGATTATGGTGGCGTTCTCGTTGAACTCCGACCTTGGCGACTCGTGGGAGTTCCTGGACGATCCGCGGTATCCGGCGCGATTCTCTGTTCTGGGGACGCAGATCGGGGTGAACTACGTCCTCTACGCGATGACGCACTGAGCGCTACGGGGTCCAGGTGCCAGAGGTAGGAATGCCAGGCGTGGTGTCAGGGCGCGGATTGAAGTCTGCCGGAATGGGGTTGGGCCGGCCGGTGTCGGTCGGGCGAATCTGCAGCGTGTGGCAGCCCTGCGCGTTCCAGTGGGGGAAGGTGGCGATGTCTGCGTCCGGGATGATGGCGTAGTCGGGCGGAAGCGGCGCAGCTCGGCCGAGCAGGCGGCGATTGTCAAACCCTGAGAGCAGATCGCCGACTCCTTCGACTTTGTCGTCGGCAGGGCCAAGATCTTTCTGTCCGAATTTGGCGACGCCGATGGCGCGGCCGCGTTCTTCGTCGGGGAGATCGGCGAGCGGGATCAGATTGAAGAGCTCGTCGACGAGTTTGATGATGGAGCTGTGCTCGGCCGGTTCATGCGAGACGCCATGGACCACGGCATACGGCGAGATCAGGATGGACGGAATGCGCGGGCCCTGGTCGAGGGGCAGACCGGTGGCGTCGTGAGAACGGACGCGCGGGCGGACGTGATCGTAGAGGCCGTCTGATTCGTCGTAAGCGATAAGAATGACCGACTGCGGCCAGTAGGGACTGCGTGCGATGGCGTTGATCTCGCGAGCAAGCAACGACTCTGAGATTTGCGAGTCGGTGTAGCCGGGATGATCGTCGTCGCCGTTGAAGACCGCGGCAAGGGCGGGATTGGGGTCCAGGGGCTTGAAGCCAAGGATGTTGCCGTATCCGCCGCGGACGTAAAAGACGCCGGAGGGCGGGAGACGCGTGTCGGCGACGTCGGCGAAGAAATCGCCGAGGCCGTGCATATGCGTGTTGACGCCGGGATTGTTGGCGACATAGCCGAAGTACTGTGGAGCGTTGTGGTGCACGACGTATGTGTCGTGTGATGCGGTTCCGATGGCCTCTGTGGGCTCGTGGTCGTAGCCCTGCTGATACCAGCCCCAGTTGACTGCGGCAACTCCGTGGCCAGCGATCTTCTTGATGTCGGCTTGAACGTCCGTGAGGTCGAAGGCGGGGTCGTAGTCGGTGGCCGTCGTCTTCTCGATGTCGGCGCCCATGAAGGAAAGGGGGAGCGCGGCGAAGGTGAGGTTCGGCGCAGGATGACTGCTCGCATTGGGCTCCGGCTGCTTGGGGTGGTTGCCTTTGTCGAGCAAGGAGCCCCAGTAAGGGCTGGGGTCGGAGAGCATGGGTACGCCGTTGCCGGATTTGCTGGTGTCGGAGTGGAGCATCCACTGGGTCTCGCCGGACTGGCCGGAGATCATCGCGATGGCGTTGGGCGTGGATGGACCGATGACGGTGTCCATGAAGTGATCGAAGAGCGTGAAGCGGTCGGCATAGTGCCACAGGAACGGCGCGGCATCGCAGTCGATGTGGGACATCACCAACTCGCCGAATTGCTTGCGCTCGAGCGATGGGCTCTTGGAGGGCTTGCCGTTGGTAAGGGTGACTCCCTCTTCCGTGAGGGCGTAGCGGTCATTGCGCGCGATGCCCTTGCTGTCGAGGTCTAGCTTGTTGGCGATGGCGACATGATTGTGGTTGACGGATGCGACGTCCGAGGGATAGAGCGGGACCGCCTTGCCGTTCGCATCGACGACGGAGAAGGGAATCTTGAAGGGAGAGATAGTCGAGACGGAGCCGTCGACATTGACGATGGGCTGCTTGAAGCCGGCGATTTCTGGGGCCGGATGAGAGTACAGGCCGTCGGCGCCCGGGTAGGTGGCGAAGTAGAAGTCGAAGGAGCGGTTCTCCTGGAAGAGGACGAAGACGTACTTCACCTTTTCCCGGAGAAGCTTAAGTTTGGCATCGTGGGAGAGGGCCGGCTCCGATGCAGCGGGGATGGTGAATTTCTTGACGGCAGCGCTGGAGGGTGGCGCGATGCGTATTGTCGCAGGAGCGGACTGGGCAACGCAGCAGGCGGGCAGAAGCAGAAATAGAGCCAGGAGCCTGACGGTCAATGGGACTTCCCGAACGGTTATGGGGTTTCGATCCACGGGCATTCCCTATCTTCTCAGAGTGTGAGCATGAATGGCAGCGACACTGGTTCCGGAGTGTCAAGCGCGATGTTCCGATGACGCACAGGCGTGTTCCAGTTTGGGACGGTGGGGCCTTCCGGATTTGGGAATGGCTGGATCACTCTTGTCTATTTTTTTGTTGGGAAGCTCTCATGCGGGAGGATGCTGGACACGTTCGATAGTTGATTCGAAAAGCAGCATGAACAGGATGGAATGTTTCGCTGCACTCGAGAACAGAGTTGGAGGCAGGCGAATGCGTGTACTGGTTGTGGAAGACGATCGAGCACTGGGTGCATTTCTACGGCAGGGGCTGGAGTTGGAAGGGCACCATGTGGAATTGGCCACGGATGGAGAGTCGGCGCTGGATCGTGTGCTGGCCGAGCATCCGGATCTGATCCTGCTGGACCTGAGTCTTCCGAAGCGGGACGGCATGGAGGTGCTCAGCGAACTGCGGGCACGGCACGAGGATGCGGTGGTGCTGGTGCTGACCGGCCGCAGCAATGTGGACATACGCGTGCGGTGCCTGGACATGGGAGCCGACGACTACCTGCTGAAGCCGTTCAGCTTCTTCGAACTGACAGCGCGGTGCAGAGCCCTGCTGCGGAGGCACCAACAGTTTGCCGATCCAGTACTTCGGCATGGCGATCTGGAGTTGCACCGGCTGGAGCACAAGGTGTTTCGTGGCGGCAGATCGATCAATTTGACGACGAAAGAATTCGCACTGCTGGAGTACATGCTGCTGCGGGCTGGAAAATCCGTCTCACGCAGCGAGCTGCTGGCGCAGGTATGGCAGGCACCGGAGCAGACGGGGACGAACGTGGTGGATGTCTACATCAATTACCTGCGGCGGAAGGTGGAGGATGGCGAAGAACCCTCGATGATCCGCGGAGGCTTGATTGAAACGGTCCGTGGGGTTGGATACAGGATCGGCGATGGCGGGAGGAAGAGTGTGGCGCAGGGTGCAGGCCGGCCATCATGCTTCGCCGAGTTGCAGGTGTGACGAAGGGGTAGAGTCCCGAGCAATCGGACACGGAGCCGTTACCGCTAGGGAGTCGTGATGGGATATGGATTGGGCAAGGTGAGGAACGAAAGCAAGGCCGCAGTTCGAACGGTCCTGCTGGCAAGCGCGGACATCCACTTCCGCTCGCGATTGCGGCGGCAGCTGGCGGGGATGCGATGGGACGTGCGCGAGGCTGCGGGCGGCGCGGAGGCGTTGGCGCAACTTGAGGCGCAGAAAGCGGAAGCGATGGTTCTGGATAGCGTGCTGCCGGACCTGGAGGTGAGCGAGTTTGCACTCCAGATGCGCAGGCTGTATCCGGGGATGGACCTGCTGCAGGTGAGCCGCGGCGCAGAGGAGGATGGGCCTCGCAGCCCGCGGAGGAACGAATTGCTGCACGCGCTGCGCCTGGTACAGCAGGAGGAAGGCTCGGTCGAACCAGCAGAGCATGAGCGGGAAGCGGCGGAGCAATCAGCGGTCCTGGCATTTGCAACGCGCGGAAAACGGGGGCACGCCAGCCTGAAGGTGGTGGAGCTACGGGAGACACCTTCCTTGAAGCGGAAGGGGCAGTGGGACACAAACGATGCCTTAGCCAACGTGACGGCAGCTCTTGCAGAGCTTCCCGGGCCGAGAGCGATTAGCAGACCACGCGTGATGCCGCTGCCAGAGATGGTGGGCAACTGCGACAGCATGATGGAGCTGGCACGGATGGTGCGATTGGTGGCGCCGCGATCGACATCGGTGTTGGTTGAGGGCGACACCGGTACCGGCAAGGAGTTGGTGGCGAAGGCGGTCCATTGTCTGAGCCGACGTGCGGGCAAGCCGTTTCAGGTGCTGAACTGCGCGGCGATTCCGGAGGCGCTGCTGGAGGCGGAACTGTTCGGGCATATTCGCGGGGCGTTTACCGGGGCAGTGCAATCGCGGCAGGGAAGGATCGAAGCGGCGCATGGAGGCACGCTGTTTCTGGACGAGATCGGCGAGATGCCGCTGGGGATGCAGGCGAAGATGCTGCGGTTCCTGGAGTCCGGCGAGTTGCAGCGCGTGGGCGACAACGAGACGCTTCGCGTCGACGTGCGCGTGGTGGCGGCGTCCCACCAGCCCCTGCAGAAAAGGGCGACCGAGGGTAGCTTCCGGTTGGACCTGTACCACAGGCTCGCCGTGTTTCCGGTAAAGGTGCCGGCGTTGCGAGACCGAATGGAGGATGTGCTGCTGCTGGCCGAGTACCTGCTGGGCAAGCTGGGCGAGGAGATGCCGGTGAAACGGCTGTCTCCGGGGGCCGCGAAGAGGCTGATGGAGTACGACTGGCCAGGAAATGTACGAGAGCTGGGGCACGTGCTGGAGCGGGCAGCGATTCTGGCAGAGGATCGGCAGGAGATTGCCGTCGAGGAGATCCGATTTTGAGAAGCCGTCACGACCCGGCCTGGGAAAATTCCGGTTTTTTTAGCTCGCAACCCCAGGCGACAAATCGAGGCAATTTACCTATGTGATAGACATCACACAACTTTTTCCCGCGGCTGGTTTTCGATGATTAAGAGCAAAAAAAAGTTGTACGCAAAGCTATGAATTTTGCTTATGATGATGGACCGGTAAAGCGCCTCGGCAGATCTCGCTGCCAGCGCTTGCAGAGAGGTGATTCGAGATGAAGTGGCTACGGGTATTTCTGACTTACTGGCGTCGTTGGAGTGAAGTGATTTAGGTCTGCCTTACATGAGATGGACGGCGTCCACATCGAGGACGAGGTTCCGTCTCGGAATGGCACGGGTTTCCGCGTAGGCTAGCATCGTATGCAGCGTGCGACCGAGGATTTCCCTGCGCTCCGCCTTGAGTACGAAGTGAAATCGGTAGATGCGCTTAAGCCTCGCAATGGGGGCGGCAGCCGGACCGAGGACTCGTACCTTGTCCAGGCGTTGTTCGACGAACCAGCGGCCCAGCGTGTTGGCCCAGGCAGAGGCCTCCTCCAGCGACTGACCTTGAACAATTACATTCGCAAGTACGGCTGAAGGTGGGTAATGCATCCACTTACGGTATTGCAGCTCCTTGGCGACGAAGCCGGTGTAGTCGTGTGCGGCGGCGCACTGGATGGCGTAGTGCTCGGGGTGATAGGTCTGGACGAGGACGCGGCCCGGAAGTTCGCCGCGGCCTGCGCGGCCTGAAACCTGGGTAAGGAGCTGGAAGACGCGCTCGGCGGCGCGGAAGTCGGGCAGGCCGAGGGCCGAGTCAGCGCCGACGACCCCGACCAGCGTCACGCCGTGGATATCGTGGCCCTTCGCGATCATTTGCGTGCCGACGAGGAGGTTGATCTCGCCGGAGTGGAGGCGCGTGAGCAGCCGTTCCATGTCGCCGCGGCCGCGCACGGTGTCGCGGTCCATGCGGCCGATGCGGGCGTTGGGGAAGAGTTCCTGCAGCCGCTCCTCGCCCTGCTGCGATCCGGCCCCGAGATAGAAGAGGTGTTCGGAGTGGCACTTGGGGCAGGTCCTGGGGACGGAGCGGCGGAATCCGCAGTAGTGGCACTCCAGCCGGTCGCCGGGATGCGCGTGGAGGTCCGTGCCGACGACAGGTTTGTGGTAGGTCATGGCAATAGCGCAGTTCTCGCACTCGATCTTTTCGCCGCAGGAGCGGCAGAGAACGGTGAACGAGTAGCCGCGGCGGTTGAGCAGGATGATGACTTGTTCACCGCGGTCGAGGGTAGCCTGCGTTTCGGTGACCAGTTGGCGGGAGAAGATGTCTTCGCGGCCGGTCTCTTTGAACTCGGTGCGCATGTCGACGAGCTCGACGGTCGGGAGCGGGCGGCTCATCACGCGGCTGAGCATCTCGATGCGGGTGTAGCGGCCACGCACGGAGTTCGCCCAGCTTTCGAGCGAGGGCGTAGCTGAACCAAGAACGATGACAGCATCGTTCAGCTTCGCGCGCATCACTGCGACGTCGCGGCCGTGGTAGCGGGGCGTCTCTTCCTGTTTGTAGCTGGAGTCGTGTTCCTCATCGACGAGTATGAGTCCGAGGTTCGCCATGGGCGCGAAGACAGCCGAGCGCGTGCCGACAACGATGCGGGCTTCTCCGCGGCGGATGCGGTGCCACTGCTCGGCGCGTTCGTCCGGCGTAAGGGCGGAGTGGAGCAGGGCGACTTCGGTGCCGAATGCGGCGAACATCTGTCCGGCCATCGCCGGCGTGAGGCCGATCTCCGGCACCAGCAGCAGCGCGGATTTGCCCGCATCGAGCGCGCGCTGCATTGCGGCAAAGTAGACGGTGGTCTTGCCGGATCCGGTGACGCCGTAGAGAAGCATGGGG
>DASYEU010000080.1:0-55044 GCA_036498865.1 Acidobacteriaceae bacterium
GACGGGAGCACGAAGGACGATGCTCCGGCGATGCTGAAGACGCTGCTGGAGGACCGCTTCAAACTGCAGGTTCACCTGTCGAACAGCGATCAGCCGGTCTTCGCATTGATGGTGGGCAAAGGCGGGCCGAAGATGAAGGACTCGCCAGAGCTGCCGGCCATCGACGAAGACGCGCCGTTGAAGCCGGGCGAGACGAAGCTGGACCTGGCGGAGGGCCCGGCGCGCCTTGTCCGGGATCCCAAGAACCCGGTTGCCGGGACGGTGAACATGGGCACGCGGGGTTCTTACACGCAGTCGATGGACCTGAAGTCTCAGTCCCTGCTGATTGACGGTAAGGGAATCAGCATGTCGGGCTTTATCGACTTGCTGAACCAGGTGATGCAGATTGGCGGGTCGGGTGCGCGGCAGGTGGTGGATCGCACCGGGCTGACCGGACATTACGAAGTGGAGCTGAAGCTTTCCATCGCCGACCTGATTGCGGCGGCCCGAGCGCAAGGAGCGGACATTCCGGGCCCGCCAGCTCCTCCTGGGGGTGGGCCGACAGAGGCTGCGGATCCCGGCGGCGGAGGCTCGACGGTGTTCCAGTCGGTGCAGGCGCTCGGACTGCGGTTGGAGCCGACCAAGGCCAGCGTGCAGCAACTTGTTGTGGACAACGTGCTGAAGGCGCCAACGGAAAACTAACTGGCCGGAATTGCCCTTTGGAACCATTGGGAACGCCCCTGCGTATACGTTCTGCATGGGCGTTTTGCACATGGCGATTCCCGCCGCGGGAATTTTTCCCCGGCAACCTCGAACGAGCCGTCGCACGGAAGTTCGGGCTTCGGCCCATCCACATGCCTCCGCGAAAGGCGAGACAGAGGCTGCGAATACCGGTCACCGAGCCTCGCCAAGCGGTACACTTCTGCCATCGGCCAGCACCACTTCAACCGCGCCTGGGCAGAGCAATGCACGGCCCAGGCATGAGGCGATTTTGCAGCGCACCCCGGAACAGGAAGCCGCGCAGGAGGCACTTGGCAAGCTGGTGCGCCAGTGCATGGCCGGCGATCAGCAAGCCTGGCAGCAACTCGTGGTGTCGCAGCACAGACGTATCTACGCGATCTGCTACCGCTTTACGGGCTCGGCTTGCGATGCCGAGGACCTGACGCAGGACGTGTTCCTGAAGCTCTATCGCAACCTGGCCAGCTTCGACACGCAAAAAGGCAGCTTCCAGACGTGGATCACGACGCTGGCGCGCAATCTGCTGGTCGATCACTTTCGCCGCACGCGGATGGACCGGGCAAGCGATTCGCTCGATGCCAGTCTTTCGTTTGATGACGAGGGTCCTTCGCCCGCCGACCGGCTGGCCGATCCACGGCCCTCGCAGGAGGCCCACGCTGCCGGGCTGGAGCTGAAAGTCCGCATCCAACAGGCATTGGCCCAGCTTTCGCCGGAACTGCGAGAAGCGGTGGTGTTCCGCGACCTGGAAGACATGGATTACAAGGAAATCGCGCAGGTGCTGCGCATCCCCGAGGGCACGGTGAAGAGCCGGATCAGCCGCGGGCGCGGGGAACTTGCGAGACTGTTGCAACGTATAGAAGGGCAGGTGGTTTAGGTGGCAGAGGCCAGGAAATTCGGCAGCCCCAGGCAGTTTGGGGACAAGACCGGCGGGAACCGGGCCGGCGACGGCGGACACTGCGCCCAGTGCGAGGCGATGCTGACCGACGCACTGGATGGCACTCTTTCTGCGGCAGACCAGGAGTTGTTCGAAGCGCACATGGCCGAGTGCGGCCCATGCGCCCAGATGCTGGCGGACGCGAAACGCGGCGCGGCGTGGCTGGAGATGCTGCGCAACCCTGCACCGGAGCCTTCGGCAGCGTTGCTCGAGCGCATTCTGGCCCAAACGAGCGGCGACGCGAGCCACGCGATTCCGGTCGCCGGGACGACGCTGGCGACACCAGTCGATGGCGTTCCTGCGATGGCTCCGGGGTACGCGACTCCGGGAGCGACGTATGGCAATGTGATTCCCTTCCGCCAACGCCTGCGCGCGAGTTCGTTCGGACAGATCCTGTTGCAGCCGCGCCTGGCGATGACGGCAGCGATGGCGTTCTTCTCTATCGCGCTGACCATGAACCTGACGGGGGTGCATCCGCTGGAACTGCGGGCGAACGACCTGACGCCGAGCAGCTTGAATCGGGACCTGGTTTCGGCAAAGACGCGAGTGATCCACTACTACGAAGGGTTGCGCGTGGTGTATGAGCTGGAGTCGCGGGTACACGATCTGCAGACCGCGACGGACAACGATCCGACCGCGGGCAGCCAGAATGCTGAACCGGCGGCCTCGCCGAATTCCAGCGAGCCCGGCGGTGCGGCTCAGCCGGGTCAGAATGCTCCGGCAAACGGAAGCCCCGCGGTCCAGCCGGACCAGAAGGAACAGCAGCCCGAGGGCTCCAAGCCCTCGAAACCCGCACCGAACTCCGGCACCAGCCGGCGCGAGGGACCTGGCCATCCGATTTACGGGCTGGCCACCATGCGGGTCGCAAAGTTCAGTCGTGTTGATCCAGGAAAGAGCAGCAAGAGAATGGGAGGGGGCCTTGTATGAATTGCGCAAACCATCTCGATCGTGAGCGCGTTGCCTTCTGCCAGCATTGTGGCAAGCCGCTTTGCACTGAGTGTGCCCGGAACGTGGGCACTTCCATCTATTGCGAGCCATGCCTCGCGGCCCGTGTAACCGGCGCTCCTCCCCAGGCCGGCTACGGTGCTGGTGGTCCGGGATACGCCGCAGGCTATCCGCCACCGGGAGCCCCATCCGCTCCGAGTGAGCCCAATCCTGTGCTCGCCGGATTTCTCGGCCTGATCCCCGGCGTCGGAGCCATGTACAACGAGCAGTACGCCAAGGGGATCGTGCACCTGATCGTGTTCGCGTTGCTGGTCTCGCTGTCCAGCGATGTTAACGACATCTTCGGAGTGTTCGTCTTCGGCTGGATCTGCTACATGGCGATTGAGGCGTTCCACACTGCGCGTGCGCGCCGCGACGGTACACCGCTGCCGAATCCGTTCGGTCTGAACGATCTTTCGGAGCGGCTTGGCTTCGGCAGAGCATGGCCGGGCGCGCCGCCTTCGAGCGACCCGATGACTGGCTCGGGGACTCCGGGTGCCTCGGCTCCGCCACCTGCGGGTGCAGCCGGCCCGAATGTGCCACCGGGGAATCCCTATGTGCCGCCCTACAACTATTCCTACGAGCACACCTATGTACCACCGGTTGGTAGCTGGGCTGCGCCTCCAAGCGCGTCCGCGTATGGAGCGCCACCCATGCCCCCGATTCCGCAGGTTCCGCCGGTGCCCGGCTATCCGGATCCGAATGCTCCGCAGCAGCGACGTTTTCCTTCGGGAGCGATCTGGCTGATCGGACTCGGCGTGTTCTTCCTGATCGCCAACACGCCGTTCTTCCACGTGCTGCATGGCGGGCTGGTGATGCCGTTCCTGCTGATCGGGTTTGGAGTCTGGTTGTTCGTGCACAAGATGACCAGCGATGGCCAGGGGATCGAGAACGACGGCACGCCGCTGTATCACTGGCGTCTGTCGCGAGCAATTCGCGGCTCATTCTGGATCGTGCTCACGGGCATCATCTGGCTGCTGCATGCACTGCATATCCTGTCGTGGGGACGCAGCTGGCCGATCTACATTATTGCGGCCGGGCTGATGATGTTCTTCAAGCGAACGATCGATCCGGGATACGGCTACAGCTATGCGCCGCCAGCCGCTGCTCCCCCGCCGACGGCGGCTCCGGTCACCAGTACGGCAATTGTGCCCAGCGATCCGAATTCGCACCCGGGCGGCAATGACCAGGAAGGACGCTAATCATGGCCAGCTATCCTCCAGGAGTTCCTCCCATACCGCCTGTGCCTCCGCCACCGGGATATGACGCTCGGGCACAGCGCCGCTATCTTCGCGACCAGGCTCGTGCCCAGCGTGCTGCGTTCCGGGCGCAGCGGGATCAGGTGCGATTTCAGATGCGCGGCATGCGTCGAGGCTCCATCCTCGGGCCGTTGATGATGATCGCAGTTGGCGTTATTTTTCTGCTGATCCAGAGCGGCCGGCTCGACCACAGCACCTTCTGGGGATGGTATGGCCATTGGTGGCCATTGCTGCTAGTGCTGGCAGGCGTTGTAGTGCTCGGCGAATGGGCACTGGACCAGTTCGTGATGCGGGATCCAAACCGGCCACAGTATCGCCGCTCGATCGGCGGCGGCGTGGTTATGCTGCTGATCTTCTTCGGCATCGCCGGAGCAATTGCCAGTGCGCACGAGTTCCCTTCCAGCTACAAGCTTTTCGGCAACTCGCACTTCGATGGTGAATCGTTCGATGAGCTATTCGGCGACAAGCATGAGAGCGACCAGACGGTCGACCTGGCGTACAGCGATGGACAGTCGCTTTCCGTGGTGAATCCACGCGGCGACGTCACCGTGAGCGGGACCAGCGATGACAATCGTATTCACATCGCTGTCCACAAGCAGGTGTATGCGCGCTCGGATTCCGACGCGGATTCGAAGGCTGAGAAGTTTGTACCTGTCAGCGCGACCGAAGGCTCCATGTTGAAGATCTCGATGCCGTCGATCGAGAGCTCCAGCGCCGACCTGGTGATTACGTTGCCGGCGGCGGCAATGGTGACAGTGAATGCCAATCGCGGCGACATCAAGGTCACCGCCATCAAGGCGCCGGTTGTGGTTACCGCGAACCATGGTGATATTGAACTCTCGGGCATTACTGGAACGGTCACGGCCCACATCAATAACAGCGGCTCGTCCATCACGGCGCACAGCCTTGATGGAGGAATCAACGTGCAGGGTCGCGCGCAGGATGCGACGTTTGCCGACATCACCGGCCCACTGACGATGACCGGCGAATTCTTCGGAACGACGCACCTGGAACACATCAACGGCTCCATCCACTTCCACACCAGCCGCACCGACTTCCAGGTTGCGCGGCTGGACGGAGAAACGGAGCTTAGCGGATCGGGAATCTCGACGAACCAGGCGCTGGGGCCGCTGGTGCTGGCGACGAGCAACCGCAACGTAAGCCTGGATCGTGTGGCCGGAGACACTTCGATTACGAATCGCAACGGGTCGATTGACTTGATCGCGGCGCCTTCGATCGGCAACATCACGCTGGAGGATCGCAATGGGACGGTGAAGGTTACGCTGCCCGAGCGCGCCGGCTTTGACCTTCAGGCAACCACGACGAACGGGTCCATCGACGCCAGCGATTTCTTCAAGACGACTGAGACGACCTCGACCTCGAGGCCCGCTACTGCCAAAGAGATCATTGAGAACCATCTCTCCAACTCGGAGTCAGGGCACAGCAAGAATCTGAGTGGTGTGGTGGGCGCGGGCGGCCCCACGCTTCGCATCACCACGACCAATGGGGACATCAGCCTGCTGAAGGCGGACGTGCAGCCGCTGGGGCCTGCGCCGGCCTCGACGCCGAAGATTACGCTGGCTCCGCCGGCGGGGTCGAAGGCGCTGAGCGTTCCGAAGACGCCAGCAGCGCCGAAACCTCCAGCGCCACCGAAACCGTCAAACTAAGTCAGGACGCGGCACGGCGCGCGACAAGAGATTCGTCGCGCCGTGCCTTTTTCCTGATGCGACCGCTGACTACTTCAGCGTCTTTACGAAACCGACTAGCGAGGTGACCTGGTCCGCGGTGAGTGCGGCCATGGGCTTGATATGCGGAGCCTTGGGTTCGCCACCCTTGGTGAGCACGGCCTCGACCCTGGCTGAGCCGGCGACCTTGGGTGCCATGGGCGGCTTGCCCTGTCCCTGGTCGCCGTGGCACATGGCGCACTTGGTCTTGAAGAGCGCGGGGCCGTCCTGCGCGAGAGCGGGAAGGGCAGCCAGCATGGAGATGGATGCGACAACTGAAGTTGCGATGCGGAGTTTCATTGGTGTTCCTTCTTTCTTGAAGTGGTGAAGCGGGGTTGCTACTCCTTGGGCGAGCCAGGTTCGGCGTTCGCCAGTGTTTCGGTGTCGAGCCCGTGCTCTTCGCGATAGTGCTCGGCGGACATCTTGCCATCGCTCCAGGCGGAGTTCATGGGGTAGACGTCGGGATCGAAGAAGACTTGGTAGAAGTGCCAAACGAGGATAGCCAGCGTGGCCAGGATGGCTTCGTAAAAATGTACGGCGGTTGCCGCGTCGATCCACCAGCGCGCGAGCGTGTTGCCAACGGAAACCTTGGCCCAGAGCATGATTCCGGTGAGGGCCATGAGGATGGTGCCCCAGACCAGCGCCCAGTACTCGGCTTTTTCGGCGTAGTTGAAGCGGCCGAACTTCGGCTTCTGCTGGCGCAGGCCGACGTAGTAGAGCATTGTGCCGAAGGCGTCCGTCGCGTCCTTCCATGTGGGGAACAGGTCGCGGATGAGGCCGCGGCCTTCGGCGGTGAAGGCGATATACGCGAGATGATAGCCGCCGTCGGCGATGAGCAGGACACCGGCAATGCGGTGAAGAAGGCTGCGCCAGTGCTCGCTGAGGCCGAGTACGGCGGCGAACCACGAGTCCGGATATTTGAGAGCGAAGCCGGTGACGACGAGGACGAGGAAGCTGGTGAGCAGCAGCAAATGCTGGGCGCGCTGGTTGGCATTCATGCGCAACACCGTGTGCGTCCGCGCGCGGCGGCGAGCGACGAGCTTGGAGCGCCAGATGATCACGTTGTGCACGAACATCCCGCCGATGACGACCAGGATGAGCGGAATGTAGAACCAGCGCACGTAGCGGACGGCGACGGTTCCCCGGTCGGAGGCTTGTCCGCCGTCGGTGTCAACATGCACTTTCGCGAGCGTGAACTTCTGTGTGACTCCTTTGTGGCACTGGCCGCAGGTTTGGTCGAGATTTGCAGGGTTGATGGTGGAGTGCGGATCGCTGGAGGGAAGGATGTTGTGAACGCCGTGACAACTTGCGCAGTTGGCGACGACGACGGAACCGCTCTGCGACGCGAGGCCGTGATAGCTGTCGAGGTAGGTTGAGACGCGGTTGCCGACGACTCCGAACTCCTGGGTGAGGCGAACTCCCTGATGGCAGCGCGCGCAGGTGTCGCTGGAGAGGTGCGCGTTGGAGACGGAGGAATTCGGATCGCTGGGCGCTTTGATGGAGTGGATGCCGTGACAATCGGTGCAGACGGGCGCGAGCGAGTTGCCGTGCGCCACAGCCTGACCGTGAATGCTGCGGGAAAACACGGTTTGAATCTGCGAATGGCATTTGCCGCAAGTCGCGGGGACATTGAATTTGTTGATCAGCGAGGCCGCGTCGTTGGCGGGAAGAATGGTGTGCGCGCCGTGGCAGTCGGTGCAGACGGCGGCGGTTTGCGAGCCGTTTTCAACGGCACGGCCGTGAACGCTTTCCTGGTAAGAGACGAAGGGCTGGGCCGAGTTGCCGGTCGACTCCATGAGGAACTTCTGGCCGTGGCAGGCGCCGCAGGTGGCGGGGATGTTGGTGTGAAAGACGGGCGATTTCGGGTCGCTGATGGGGAGGATGGTATGCACATCGCCGTGGCAGCTGGAGCAGGTTGCAGGCGCGGAGCCGTCAGGCTTGCGCGCGGTGGCGTGGAAGCTGTGGTCGTAGGCAGATTGCGCGTCGGCGTGACACTGTGCGCAGGTG
This sequence comes from Acidobacteriaceae bacterium, assembly GCA_036498865.1. Classification (GTDB taxonomy): domain Bacteria; phylum Acidobacteriota; class Terriglobia; order Terriglobales; family Acidobacteriaceae; genus Edaphobacter. Next base: position 7,626 of record DASYEU010000080.1, read on the forward strand.
ATTTTGGCCGGGGTGTCGGCGTGCGGCGCCGATTTGACGTCCTTGTGGCAGTCGACGCAGGCGAAGATGCCGCCGTGGATGGACGCCTTCATCCTGGTGGCGTCGACGGCGGAGTTGGTATGCGTTCCGTCCGCGGAGGGAGTGGCATCGGCGTGGCAGGCGAGGCACTCCGCGTCCTTCGGCTTAGGCTGCGCGTGCGCGGTTGCGGCGAACGCCAGCAGGGCTGCGATGGTGCTCAGCGCGCTCAGTTTCCCTGCAAATTTCATGCAGAAAGTACACCCCGCGGGAGGCGCGGCGAGCGGTGACTGCTATCACAGGTGACGCGCCCGGGGGAGCGGGGCGCATGTGATGACAGGACTAGAGTTACGCCGCGAGGGCGGCCGGGGCCTCGGGTCGGGCGTTACTACAGGCCGTTCGATTGAAGGGCGCCGATGTGCATGGAAAACAATCCGGAGACTAGCCTCGTCGCCACCCCAGGGCGAAATTTGCGGCACCCCGCTAACGGAGCTTCTCTCTCAGATAAAGGCCAAACACGGTGAGGATTAGCAGGTAGAACGGGGAGGCCTTGAGCCAGGTGAAGAATATCTGGTCCCAGTTAAGCGGGACTTTGTTGAGGACTGTTTGATCCGTCCAGTGGAAGAACCTCGAACCCTGCTGTCCGCATTTGAAGCGATAAGACCCGAGCGGAACGATGGGCAGGTAGCTGATGGAGAACCATTTCGTGCGGAGTTGAATGTTGCCTTCCCTGTCAGCCTGGGTGAGGTAATGACGGCCGAAGAAGTAATAGCCCGTTCCCCCATAACGCGATAACGGGAATTCCCTTTCCTTAGCTTCTCGACGCAAACGCGTTCGAGGCGATTCCTTGTATTTGGGGAGGTCGGTTTTCTTCAGGTTGCGACGCTCGAGTTCTTCTGCAAGCGCCTGCTTTAGCTTCGTCGATGAGGCCGCCCTCGTTGGCAGTTTCGAGGAGCTTGCCGTCGGACATGTTGCTGTAGGTCGCGGCGAAGTCGGTGGGCGTTTGCATCGCGAGATTCCGGATGGAAAGTATATGGGTTCGAAAGAAAGCATACTCCAGGGGCTGAAGCCCCTTTCCGGTTGTGGGGCGCCGAGGCCAAGCCTGAAGGCTTGGCTTACCTAGAGGCGAAAACAAAGGCAACAGCAAAAGCAAAGGCAACAGCGAAAGCAAAGGCAACAGCGAAGGCAAAGGCAACAGCGAAGGCAAAAGCAAGGCAAGAGCGAAGGGCAAGGTAAAGGCGAAGGCAAGGTAAGGGCGAGTGCGAAGGCTAAATGCGGGGGTCTCTCCACTGCGCTTCGCTTCGGTCGAGATGACGCTTCTTTTAGGGCCGTCGAAATGACGCTTCTTGGGCCTGTCGAGATGACGCATCTTTTAAGGGCTGTCGAGATGACGCTTCCTGGGCCTGCCGAGATGATGCTTCTTGGGCTGTCGGGATAACGCCCACTTAGGGAGGCCAGTGGGCTTTACTTGGGGCGGCCTACTCTTTGACGTTGACGCCGAGGGCTTTCATTTTGCGGTAGAGGTGGGAGCGTTCGAGGCCGAGGGCTTCGGCGGTGCGGCTCATGTTGCCGTGGCATTCGTCGAGCTTCTTGAGGATGTAGTCGCGCTCATAGGCTTCACGAGCTTCAAGGAGGGTGGAGAAATCTTCGGCGCGGGTGCGCTGGCCGTCGCGGGAGGTCTCACGGGAGGCGAGCAGCGGGAGTTGTTTGCGCTCGATGCGCTGGGACTTGGGATTGAGAATGAGGACTCGCTCCACCAGGTTGCGGAGCTCGCGAACGTTGCCGGGCCAGTGGTAGCGCTGGAGGGTGTCGAGAGCGTCGGGGTGCATTTCAACGTGGGGGCGTCCGTATTGCGCGCCGAACTCCTGGAGGAATTCCTTGACGAGGAGCGGGATGTCTTCCTTGCGATCGCGCAGAGGCGGGACGAAGAAGGGGATGACGTTGAGTCGGTAGAAGAGGTCTTCGCGGAAGTTGCCACGAGCGATCTCTTCTTCGAGATCCTTGTTTGTGGCGGCGATGACGCGAACGTCGACGTGGATGGGATGCGAGGCGCCGACGGGGAGGAAGCGCTGTTCGTCGAGCGCACGGAGGACGCGAGCCTGGGTTTTGAGGCTCATGTCGCCGACTTCGTCGAGGAAGAGGGTGCCACCATCGGCGCGCTCAAAGGTGCCGCGCTTTTCTGCGGGCGTGCCGGCGGGGCTGTTGGGCATGGCTCCGCGACGGTAGCCGAAGAGTTCGGTCTCGATATGGTCTTCGGGAATGGCGGCGCAGTTGAGTTCGACGAAGACTCTCTCCTTGCGGAGGGATTCGGCGTGCATGGCCCGGCCGATGAGTTCTTTCCCTGTGCCGGACTCTCCATATATAAGGACGCGGCCATTGGTGGGGGCCATGAGCTTGATCTGCTGGCGGAGCGCCTTCATGGGGACGGAGTTCCCGGTGACGCAGGAGCGGAAGCTGAGCTGGCGGACGAACTCCTGGTTGTCCTCGCGGAGTTGGCGGGAGTTGATGGCGTTCTTGAGGACGATCAGGGTGCGGTCGAGGGAGAGAGGCTTCTCCAGAAAGTCGTAGGCGCCGAGTTTGGTGGCGCGGACAGCGGCTTCGATGGTCCCATGACCGGAGATGATGATGACTTCGGGGACGTGCGCGGAGTCCATCTGGCGGATGTCGGTGAGGGCCTCGAGGCCATCGCGGTCGGGAAGCCAGACGTCGAGGAGGACGACATCGTAGATGGCGTCAGCGAGGAGAGTGAGGGCTTCGTGTGCGGTGGCGGCCGTGGTGACGACGTAGCCTTCCTCAGTGAGGATGGATTCGAGGGATTCGCGGATTTCCGCTTCGTCGTCGACGATGAGTACGTGATTCACTTTGGAGCTCTCGCTTTCAGGATAGCGGAGGTGATGCGCTTATAGTCGGCTTCCGATTCGATATAGAAGCGGATCTCGGCGCAGCCCTTGGGGAGGAGGTCAGTCTGCTGTTCGACTGCGGGGTACACGTGCAGCGGCGAGTCCAGATGAATTGTGTACTTGCCGGGAGGAAGATTATCGATACGGAACTCACCGTTTCTCGAGGTGGTGACTCTGCTGGAAACCGGTCCGCTGATGGTCAGAGATTGACCGCCAAAGCCTACGGCTCCGGCTTTGTCATTTATCTCGGGCGGAAGGACCGCCCAAGTATTCCCGAGCAGACTGCTGGTGGGTGGAAGCTTGTCACGAGAGCGAAGGTAAGCAAGGTCTTGGTTGGTCTCCGGGAACCAAGCGCCGATCGGTTCTGTTTGGCAGCCGGACGCCAGGACTGAACCGTCTGAAAATCTTCTAGCGAAGACTAGGGCGGTCTCCTTCAGACGAAACCAATAGCCATTGATATAGCCGCCGTGGATCGTAATGGTCGTGGGAAGAGAGCCAGAGAGGCTTTCCTTAACCTGCAACGTCACTGTCTGCACTTTCGTCTCAGCACAGGCTCCATCGAGCAGCATCGGTGCGGGAGCCTCCGCGATATGCGTGACTGTACCCACGAAGATCAGGTAGTTGGAAGTTTTTGAGATGCGTTCGCAGGCGGGACTCATTCCATCGCATTTGGAAGGGGCGGAGGCTGCTTGCGCTTCGATGCTAAGCGGCTTCCCTTGGCATACCGGAGGCGAGGCTGGCTGTCCCTGCGCGAATGCGGCAATCAGCAGGTAGCTAACGAGCGAGACTTTCGTTCTGTGGCTGTTCTGCATTGGCGGTCTCGGAGTCGGTCGTTGCGGACGGGAGTTCTACGATGAATTTGGCACCGGCGGGGTCGTTCTTTTCGGCGCGGATGGTGCCCTGGTGTTCCTGGATGATCTTGGAGGCGATCGCGAGGCCGAGCCCGGTACCGCGTTGCTTGGTGGAGAAGTACGGGAGGAAGAGGCGCTCGCGCATCTCGTCGGTGAGGCCGGAGCCGGTGTCGGAGATGGCGAGTTCGACCATGCCGGAGGGGAGGAGATTGGTGGTAACACGCAGTTCGCGAAGGAGCGTCTGCTGCATGGCTTCGGCGGCGTTGTCGATGAGGTTGCCGAGGGCGCGCTTCATGGCTTCGGGGTCGACAAGGACGAGAGGGAGATTGGGAGCGAGGCGCTTGATGAGCCGGATGTTCTGGAGTCGGCCGGCGAAGAGAGCGAGGGAGTTCTCCACAATGGCGTTGAGATCGGCGGGACGCGGCTGGGCGGTTGGGAATTGCGCGAGCGCGGCGAACTGATCGACCAGGCCGCGCATGCTTTCGACCGACGAGGAGATGACCTCGCTGGAGCGGCGGATGACGGCGACCGAGGGTGATTCGACATGCGCAGAGGAGAGAGTGACGCCGAGGCGCTCGATGTGGCGATGAATCTGTTCGGCCGAGAGCGAGATGGGAGTGAGGGGATTCTTGATCTCGTGAGCCACGCGGCGGGCAACTTCTTTCCAGGCGGACTGCTTTTGTGCGCGGAGGAGTTCGGTGGCGTTCTCCAGGACAAGGACGTAGCCCTGGTGGGTGCGGTCGGAGCCGGCGCCGGTTTCGAGCAACGCGACGGTGACGAGCAGGTACATGGTGGAGGCAGTGTGGCCGTTTCCAGGGCGGCCGATGGCCATTTCCATTTCGCCCGAAGCTGAGCCCATGCGATGGCTGCGGCGGAGGAGATGGTCGACGGACTCCATGGCCTCCGTAGGGAAGATCGCTTCGATGGAGGTGCCGATGAAGGGGGTTTGGCCACCCGGGTCAAGCATCTCCGTGAGGGCGCGGTTGGCAAGGACAATCCGGCGCTGAGCGTCGAGAGTAGCAACGCCGTTGGGGATGGCTTCCAGCATCGTCTCGAGCTCACCGCGGCGGGCTTCGAGGGTGGCGTTGGCGGCGGAGAGCTGCAGGTTCGAGGATTGGACTGCGGCGCGGGAGCCCTCCAGATCGGCGGCCATGTGGTTGAAGCTGCGAACGAGGTCACCAAGCTCTTCGGTCGCGGACTCTGCAACGCGGTGGCCGTAGTCGCCGGCCGCGATGGCTTCAATGGCGGCGGCGAGTGCTTCCACGGGTTTGGTGACCTGCTTCGAGAATTGATGCGCGAGCCAGGTGGAGGCAAATAGCGCGAGGCTGGTGAGCAACAACAGCCACAGCATAAACGCGTTGCGAACCTGGCGGCGCTGGCGGTACGACTGCCAGTACTGGTCCACGGCGTTCTGGAAACGAGCCATGGTCGCCGTCATGCCATACGGCATCGGCTGTCCGACCACGACAGTACCGCCTTGCGTGAGAGAGGCGGTGCCAAGAGCGTAGTCGACGTCGCCAACCGAAAAGGTCGGCAGGTCGGTGCGCTGCGCGGCGGTGAGGATGGCGGCGTCGAAGTCGCCGGCAGCGTGTATCGGAGCTGAAGTCGAAGAGCGGAGTGCGGGTTGTGCTGAGGGTGGCTCGGTGTCCTCGTCGGCGGATGCAGTTTCAGGCAGCCAGGCTTTGATGCGCGGGGATGCGCCGGTGTCCTGGGGAAGATGGAAGGCGGCTACGGAATGGCCCTCGATGTAGACGATGGCGAAGCCGTTTTGCAGAGTGGCTTCATGCTGGGCGAGGATGCGGTTGTCGGCAGCGAGTTGATCGGGCGTGGCAAGTGGATTGGCGGTTGAATGCGCGGCTGGATGCGCCTTGGGTGGGAGAGCCGCGGCCGGTGCAGGCGCGAGCGACGATGCGATGGATTCGGCTTCGGCGCGGGCGTTTGCAGAGGTGTACTGGGCGAGTTCGAGCGCAAGGCGGCTGGCGTCGTCGCGCATTTCATTGGGATTCTGCGAAAACCAACGGTCGACGGCACGGTTCATGAGCCCGTAGCCGAAGAGGAACATGAAGGCGATCGGGATCAGCGAGACGAGGACTGCTCCCCAAAGCATGCGGGTGCGAAGACGCGAACCCATGATGCGACTGCGCTGGTCGGCGTAGAGCTTGAGCACGTTGCGCACAAGCAAGACCAGCACCACGACGATGAGCAGGAAGGCGACAAAATTGATCCCGATGAAGAGGATGGTTTCGCCAGTGGATGTGGGGGTTAGGAACTTGAGACTAAAGGCGTTGAGGGCAGCGAAGGCGATCAGCAGCACAAGCGCGACGGAGCCCAGGACGATACTGACAATCTTCCTCCGGCTTGTGCTCTCGTCCATCGAGACCGACCTCCATCCTCCGTCAGTGAGACTGATTATAGGCGGACGGGTTTCTCCAGGGGCTGTATTCCCGCTGCGCGAGGGGCGATGGATACCGAGGGATAGGCGATAGTGGGTGATTTATGATGGGGATTACGGAAGAGTGGCCGAGTGGTTGATGGCTCCAGTCTTGAAAACTGGCGTACCCGAAAGGGTATCGGGGGTTCGAATCCCTCCTCTTCCGCCATACAGTTTCTGGAGAGTTTCACTTCTCTGGGTGTTCTTCGGCATAGATCTCGCTCATGGCCCAGCAAGTCGGAGACGTCGTGCGAAACGGCGCATTCGGAGAACCTCGAAGGCCGGCCAGTGGTCTCGATTTGGAGCGTGCTCCACGTGCAGGAAGAACGCACTTACTTTGGGAGCAGGGCACTTTTACCGCTACAAAGTTGCGGCAAACGGGACCCAACGAGCAGGCCGTCGAGCCTAGCGTTTCTACCAGGTAGTTGCGGAAACGGCTTCGGCTGGGCCTGCTTCGCCATTGATGATGGGCGTTCTGACGACGAGTTCGAAGTTCTTGTTCTCCCAGTCTTTCGGCAGAATTGCGACCAGTCTTTTGAGGTCGGCGGGCGAAGCTGCGGCTTCTCCGGCGGCCTCAGTCCCGTAGGCGCCGATGCCGGCAATGATCAGGATGTTACTGTTCGTGGTTAAGTCCGCAAACCGAGCCACAATCGCATAGTCGTAAACGGAGGACGACCTCGACTTTGCATAATCGACCGCCCAATCCCCATTCTGGGGGTTTCTGGTGTCCACGATCTTCACGGCGTGACCATCCTTCACAAAGTGAAAACGCAGTGGGTCCATGAGACGCATTGTCCAAGGATTGTTATAGGCACCGATCAGGATTACGGAGCGATCTCGGACGTCCTGCAAGGACGTCATGCTAGCTTCCTTGATCTCATAGGGCTTCGAGTGTTTTCCCAGAACTGTCGAGAGACGGGAGACGGCAACCGCGTCACAGACTGAAACTCGGTTGTACGCACCGTGGAGTTGGGTGGCGAGTAGATCGCGATCCGGATCGGGTGGAGATTGAACGTCGCGCAGGCCATTTCCGATTACGATCTCGACGGATCCGGGTGACTTCAGCAAAGGCTTCCACATCCTGTCGATGACCGTGGGCATCTGACTGATCGCGAAGGCAACAACCGGAGCCACGCCAATCAGCACAATCGCTGCCCAAAGAGCAGACGGCTTGACGGTGATTCGATTCGTCTTTGCGGCGGAGAGAATGACTCCCTCACCGGATAACGTGTGGGCCGCGGACGGATGCGCCGAGTCGTTCCGCTGCACTGTTTCCGTCGCGTCTGGCTCGCGGTCCACTTCAATCACCTGCAAGTGAGCGGGCCGCAGCTTGAATTCCGGCACGTAGGAGCCGAGGGGCAGGTTAATGAGGACCCGAGACTCCCGGCCGTTGTCGTGGTAGTACTGCGCAATCCGTTTCCTCACCTCGCTCGCGCTGAACCGCACGACAGGGTCGGTGTTCGTGTCGTAGTTCGGTAGCCGGTCAAAGACTTCGACACCCAGGGTACGTTCTTTTAATTGGTCCGACCGCCCGCCGAGGGCACCTTTCACCACATAGTCGAGGAACGCTGGATAGCGCTTGCTGTTTCGAAAATGATGACTGGAAAGAATTGCCGCCAACTCATCCAGAACGACTTCCCTGTCCGCCGACGTCTGAGGCGACCATCGTTTTGGGGACTCGATCATCTTTGGCATCGTTGTCAGTGGCATCGTGGTGGGGGGTGGAGTGCCAACACTACTCCTCTGGCGATGGGATTGTCACACTGGTGAGGGGCGAAGGGCCCACCGGCTTCCAGAAAGAGAAGAGTACCCGCAATGACTCAATAGAACCAATGAGTTGCAGCAGTTTTGGAACTCGATCTTTTGTGACAGTAACATACGGTATTGAACCTTGCCATATACGAATGCGACGGCATAGGATGCCGTGAGAACTGGCCAAACGGAAACAATTCCATACCAATATTGCAAGACGAGGTTTCCTTATGAAATTTTCAGTGTTCGTAGAGCATTCCACGGGCCGGTTAGTGGCGATCTGCGCCGTTGCCGTGCTCGCTTGCCTGCTAGCTGGGACTTCAGTGTCCGCCCAGACCAGCGGGACCGGATCCATTGAGGGCACCGTTGCTGACCCCTCGGGCGCGATGGTGAGCAACGCCACCGTCACCGCAACAAACAGTCTCACCGGAGTGGCGTCGGAAACGACGACCAACAGCACAGGACACTACGTGATCTCGCTGTTGCAACCCGGCCCCTATACGATCACGGTCAAGGCGAACAGCCTTGCCACGTTGACCAAGGAAAATGTCGTTGTGGACGCGCTGGCGAAGGTGGCAGTCAATGCCACGCTTTCGCTGAATGGGGCTTCGCAAACCGTCGTCGTGACCGGAGATCAGCAGATGCTGGCGACCGACGATCTGAAGCTTGGTTCGTCCGTGGCGAATGAGAGCTATTCAGCATTGCCGCTGGCGATGAACCAGTCTGCCAGAGACCCCTCCGCATTTATCGGGCTTGCTGTCGGCGTGAACAGCTTTAGCGTACAGGCGGCTGGACCTTCCACCGGCTCTTTCAATGGCGGCCAGACGTACCAGAATGAAACCTACGTCGAAGGTCTTCCCATGACCAGCGCCGGGACGGAGAGCGACACCCGCAACCTGGCCTTCGGCGTTTCGGTGGAAGCGGTGGAACAGTTTCAGGTTGCCGTAACCGGGTCAGAAGCTAGCTACGAGGGACAGGGCGTCTCGAACTTCATCGTCAAATCGGGGACAGGCAAGTTTCATGGCGGCGTCAACGAGTACTTTCGAAACACCGCCTTTGACGCCAAGAACTTCTTCACGACCGACCGGACCGTTGAACACCAGAACGAGTTTGGCGCCTCGTTGAGCGGACCAATCCTAAGGAACAAGCTGTTCTTTTTCGTCAACTATGACGGCTACCGCTTCTCCGCTACGACGTTGCCCACGCTACAGAATGTTCCGACCCTCAAAGAGCGCAACGGGGATTTCAGCGAATTCCCACAGGCGATCTACGATCCGACCACGTGCCTGACCACCAATGGCGCCGGAGCATGCACCAGTCGCCAGCAGTTTTCATGCAACGGCGTGCTGAATGTCATCTGTCCTGGACGCCTGTCCAAAGTAGCCCAGTCCTTCCAGTCCTACCTGCCGGCGCCGTTGAGCGGAATTACGCAAAACTATCTGGCGGTCCTGCCGAACCAGGTGACCAACGACAGCGGAACGATGAAGATCGACTACGACTTTTCAGCGAAGCATCGACTTTACGGAATCTTTACCCGCGGCAAGTATGCCAATCCGCTGGTGGGCAGCCTGGGAGGACAGACGGCGACTGCGAACTCCGCCTTGCCGGTTCCGTATACCGACGGCAGAGGCGTGATCGAGTATGCGACACTCGCCCAGATTCATGAGGCCTGGGTGATTCGCCCGAACCTGGTGAACGACTTTGGCTACGGCCTGAGCCGTCTCTTCATCCCTCTGACGAGCAATACGGGCAACGGCAACTATCCATCAAAGGCTGGGCTTACCGGCCTGCCGCCTGGAATCGCGGCGACGGGATTCCCGGACATCAGCTTCAGCGGAAACAACAACCCGGTCAGTTGGGATGGAACAAACTCGCACGCTTTCAACGAGTGGCAGACGACGTTCACTGCGCAGGACAATCTTCTGCTAACCAAGGGCAAGCACCAGATGACGTTTGGTTTCCAGTGGCAGGCGCTGCAGGACAACGAGAATACGCCGTTGACCGGAACCCAGGCCGGCTTCTCCTTCAGCCCAAATGAGACCTCAAACTTCACTTCGACTGGGACGATCAATACTGCGACGGGCCTGTCGTATGCGAGCTATCTGCTGGGTGCTGTCGATAGCAGCACAGTCGTTCAGAACGCTGTGATTGAAACCGGCGGCCGCTACAAGACGAACGCAGCGTATGTGCAGGACAACATTCAAGTGACGCCCAACCTTACGGTGAACCTTGGCCTGCGGTGGGACATCTGGACTCCGTTCACCGAAGTGTTGAACCGCATGACCTTCTTCAATCCCAATATCGCGAACCCTGTGGCTGGCGGTATCCTTGGCGGCCTGCAGTTTGCCGGGAGCGGCACCGATAGCTGCAACTGCCGTACCCCGGTAAAGACGCACTACATGGATTTCGGGCCTCGTATCGGATTCGCCTACAAGGTCAACAACAGCACTGTGGTTCGCGCGGCATACGACATCTTTTATGCGCACGCTGGCGGCGTGGGCGGTCGCAACAACGGTCGCCAGGGCTTGAGCCAAATTGGGTTCAACAGCAGCGGCAGTCTCTCCAGCACAGTGACTGGACAACCTGCTTACTCGTGGGACAGCGGAGTTCCGGGAAACCCGATCAATCCGCCGTTCTTCAATCCAAGCTATGGCATCGGGTTCATTCTGGCTACGGCACCCGGCGCAGCAGCTATTGGCGCTGGCCCCAGCACTGCACAGACACTTGTCTATGGCGATCCGGATAAGGGCGGGCAAGCGCCTCAGTATCAGGATTTCTTCCTGAACGTCCAGCATACCTTTGGGCCTAATATGACCCTGAGCGTCGCCTACAGTGGCAGTGTCGGCCGGTATCTGGCTGGCGCCGGAGTCGCTGGCCCGTTCACAAACCAGATCCCCGTGAAGTACTTGCCGCTGGGTTCGCTGCTGACGCAGACACTCAGTTCGTCGACGATCGCTTCGGCTGCGGCGTTGGGAGTTACGGTCACTACGCCATTCCCGAGCTTTACCGGCACGGTCGGGCAGGCGCTGAAACCGTTTCCGCAGTACAACGGCCTGAGCAATCCGTGGCTCGATGTGGGCAAGTCTTCATATAACTCGCTGCAGACGACCTTCAATCGCAGAATTTCGAATGGCCTGACCTTCATGATCAACTACACCTTCAGCAAGGAAGAAGACGATCTAGCGGGCAACCGGCTTCCAGGCGCGAACTATCTCGAGTATTCAGTTGGCGCTCTCGACCGCAAACATGTCCTCGCGTCGACCGTCGTCTATAAGCTGCCATTTGGTGCGGGCCGGAGATTCAACAGCAGCAACCTGGTGGTCAAGGCTCTCATCAGCGATTGGCAGGTATCCGGCATCTTTACCGAAGCTAGTGGAGCACCTCTGTCGATTACGGGAACCTGCACAGGTTACGGGGTCATCGATGCCTCCTGCTACCCGAACGCAACGCCAGGCTTCACCGGAAGTCTGCGACCGAATGGGCAGCCTCATACCGCTTCCGACGCTAAGACTCTTCCTGTCATCAATGTGCTGGCATTTACAAACCCGGTCGCAGGCGCCTATGGAAACGTCGCACGTACAGCACCTATGGGTCTGTTTGCACCGCACGTCGCGGATATCGATACCAGTGTCCGCAGGGAGTTCCCGGTGTGGGAGTCGGTACGGTTGGCCTTCCAGGCAGATGCCTTTAATCTTCCCAACAAGGTCTACTTTGCGGCGCCGGCTGCCGGTACCGGTTCGTCCAACTTCGGGACGTACTCCAACACCGCCAACCAACCTCGTAAATTGCAGTTCAGCGCGAGAGTCACTTTCTAACCCGACCATCGGCTGGACGATTAACTTGAAGCCGGAAGAGGTCAGATGTTACCTCTTCCGGCTTTATTCACGCAGTGCAGGTTTAAACGAAAGCACCAGTTCGATGAGAAGACGATATTTGATCCTGACAGCGGCCCTTTGGACCGCGAACCTCGCGGTTGTCCATGCGCAGCCGACCATGCCGCCCACCGCCGATGCTACCCGAAGAGAGAGTGCGGATCTTGCGCAATTCGAACGGAAGGCGATGCTATCAAAGGAACTGGGCGCGACCCACATGCTGGTCACGGATGGGCTGCCGCCGGCGACGTGGGAGATGGACCCCAGCGATCCGTACCCGATGTGGTTTGTGCACCATGCCAGCCTCCTGACAATCTTTCCTCCGAAAGAAGTCGAGCCGCATGTCGATACGACGTACTCGGCCGAGATCAAACGTATGCTGCAGGGACGGTGCAGGGTGTTGGGGAAGTATGGTCTGAAGGGAGTATGGAGCGCGAATGAGCCGGCGGTCCTGCCGGAAGCTTTCTTTGTTGCCCACCCGGAGTGGCGCGGTCCCCGGATCGACCAGCCCAATCGCTCTCGGAAGCCGTACTTTGCTCCCAACGTCGATCAGCCTGAGGTCCTGCGGGTGTACCGCGAATCTATGCAGATGCTGCTCGAGACCTGCCCGGAGGTGGAGCAATTCAACTGGCTGACCACGGATGCGGGCTCGGGGTTCGATTGGACTCCGTCGCTCTACCCCGGGATTAACGGCAACAGCAATTATCGGGATCGCCCTCTATCGGACCGCGTTTCGGGCTTTCTGATCAACGCGCAGCGCGCTGCGCACGACGCGGGGCACGAGATTCAGATCAATCTGAACCCGATCGCCGCACGTCAGTGGATGCTGCCTACTTTCTCTGCGGATGTACTGCAGAATACCGTTCGCAAATTGCCGCGTGGTCTTGCGGTTCAGGGCCGAGAAGGGCCTGACGGTAGAACGTTCGCAGGGGTAGTCGGGAGTGGTGGCGCCGGTGCCTTCTATCCTGTGGTCGGTCTGGTTGTCCCGTCGCTGGGCGGCGGGGGGCGCGCAGACGGTCCGGCCGGCCAAGCGTCGGCGGATGCTCCTGCGCGCACCATGATCAACTTCGGGGACGAGACTACGGTCGACTTCAACTACCGCTTCCTCAAGTTCACTCACGGCATGCCCATGCGTACGCTGACGGAACGTGTTACCACGCTTCGCGCGTTCGCCGTAAGCGAGGTCGGGGAGACACAGGCAGACAACCTGGTGGAAGCCTGGAGTTCCCTAAATGACGTGCAGCGAACGCTGCAGGTCCTGGATTTCGGCGAGATGCTGAAGATGGGCCACGTGCTCAATCGCTGGATAGCTCGCCCAATGGTGCCATTTCCTGAGGAACTGACTGAGGCGGAAAAGAAGGACTATCGACCTTTCCTGTTTCAGGCAAAGGGAGAGGAGCAGGCCGGCGATCTGATCGACATTCAAGCAATGCGCATGTACGAGGGCTGGGGCGCAAGGATGCTCTTCCAGCGAACGATCGAAATCACCTTGCCGCGAGCGAAACGCGCCTTGAGCCTGATCGAGGGAATCCGGAATTCGGCAAGAGACGAGACAGCACGGAAACAGTGGGAAATGACTGCGAAGCGGCTCCAGGCGGTGATTTATCTGCTGCAGTCCGCGGACCACATGGTGGAGTATCAGGCACAACTCGACCGAGTGAAGAGTCTTGGCGTGAAGCCAGAAATCAATCCAGTCCTGGGCGTCCAGTCCAGTTGGGACCGCACGGACCTGATGGGGATAGCGCGTAGCGAAATCGATACGATGGTTAGTCTTAATCAACTGCTTGAAAGCACGCCTCAGCCAATTCTCGACCTGGCGCCGACACCCGGGGAAGAAACCATCATGCGCCTCGGACCCCATCTGACAGCCCAGATCAAGCACAAGATCGACACCATGAATGTGCACTGGCGTGACTACGACCGCTTATTTACAGCACCAAATCCCTGATGCAATCGCAGCAGGTCCGTCGTAGACCCACCGCTCAAGGGTTCGGAGGGGCAGGTTTGCTTTCCGTGGATACAGGGGCAACTCCTTCAACTGAAACCTAGGTACGCTTGGCCGAATTTGCCGCGTGCGGCCGACGATGCCCATGGCGGTCTCTTGTTTTTGGGGCCTGCGACAGCATCCGGAGGTGCTGTCGATACTCCCTCCCAGACCGGACACATTTGGATAAATGATCTGGACAAATGCAACTACGCGGCGTTATATGTTCGCTATGGATTTCACGCTTCCGCAGGCAAAGGCATTCTTGACGGTCGCGCGATTTTGTAACTTCACCCACGCGGCTCAGGTTCTGCACATCTCTCAACCTGCCTTGACGGTCCAGGTTCAGCAGCTTGAAGAGTCATTGCAACTCCGTTTGTTCGATCGAGGTACCCGGCGGGTGACCCTCACTGCGGCGGGCCAGGAATTGATGCCAATGCTCCGTAGCTTTATGCAGGAGTATGAGTCCATCATGGCCAATGCCCGCGATCTGGCCGCACATAAACAAGGGACGATACGGCTGGCGTGTATTCCCTCGATCGCTACCACCTACTTGCCGGAAGCCATCCTGCGTTTCAAGGACAATCATCCCAATGTCGCGTTCGATCTGAAGGACGTGAATGGCCAGCGCGTCGTCGCAATGGTGCGAGATGGTGAGGTCGAATTTGGAATCACCAACATCGACAACAACTGGCCCGATCTCGATGTCACAGCTCTCTATCGAGAGGACATCCACGCCATCTTTCCAAAGTCGCATCCGATTGCCGCAGTCAAAGAGCTCACTCTGGAGAATCTTGCACAGTATCCTCTCATTCTGCTGGGGACCGAGTTCAACTCACGGGCGGTGTTGGAATCCGCTTTTATTGCAGCAGGCCAATTTGTTAAGCCGATCTGCGAACCGAGACAAACGTCGACCGCTATTGGAATGGTCCGAGGCGGGCTGGGTGTAGCTTTGCTGGGCTCTCTGGTGATTGCCGCCAGCAATCTTTACTCGTATCCGCATCTCTGTTCTCGCCCAATCGACAACCCTTCGCTTTCGCTCCCCATTAACCTCATTCGCAAGACTGGGCGCTCTCTCTCCCCCGCTTCCCAGGCCTTCATTGATCTTCTCTTTGAGTACAACAAGGAAGATCACTGGATGGACCCACGATGGACTGGAAGTGAAACCGTTGAGATGCGCGAACGATTTGATGGCGCAATCAGTTAGGCCCGGGGGGCTCAGTTAAGGAGACGTCCCCTGGTGTAGGGGCCGAACAATCCCACGATGAGAGCGACCATAATCCAGCAGGCCGCAATGTAGACGAAGACACTTCCATAGCCATAGTGGTTCAGCAGGAAGGCTACTCCCAGGGGGCCAACCGTGTTGGCCAGTCGACCCGCACCGTACGTGAGGCCTGCGCCCGACGTCCGAAGCGGAGTTGGATAGCATTCCGCAGTGTAGACGTAGAGCAGCGGAGCAATGGTCTGGATCAGCATCGCCACCAGGAAACCAAAGACGACGATGAGCACCGTTTTGTGCGCCATCCCGTAAATCAGCCCACAGACCGCGATCGCAACCGCAACAACGCAGATCGACCATTTCCGTTCATAGCGATCCGCAAGAAGTGCGCCCAGCACAGCCCCCGGCACTGCGCCCAGTTGCATGGCGGAGGACCACACCAGCGAATTCACCAGAGAAAATCCCTGCGTAACCAGTAACGTGGGGACCCATGCCATGAATCCGTAGAACCCAAGCGTCTGGCAGATCCACGCACACAGCAGGATGAATGTCCGCGAAAAGTAGGGCTCCTGTAGCAGGCTGAGTTTGTCTCCGGAGGGCGCTTCGCCTGCAACCCGTTCCTCCAATGGTGGCAATTCTCCCAACTCGGCGCGGGCTGAATCCTCAATTCGCTTCAGAACCTCATCCGCCTCTTCATAGCGACCCCGGCTCACATACCAGCGCGGCGATTCCTCGAGGGTCTGCTCCGCGAAAATTGGGAACAGTAACCCAAGGGAGCCCCACACGAACACCAGGCGCCACCCCCACGGAGTCAGGGGGATGAGGAATCGTGCGACATAGGCAGTCACCGGAATTCCAAGCAAGCCGATGGCGAGGATCCAACCCTGGAAAGCGCCACGCCGCCTGGCTGGAAACATCTCACTGATATAGGTCAGTCCCAGCACCGTCATGGCTGACAAGCCCATGCCCGTCAGCAGGCGGGTGACGATGAGGCCGGCCGAGCTCCACACCAGCGAATTCAGCAGCGAGCACCCCGAGAACCACGCCGTTGTCAGGATCAGCGCTCGTTTCCGCCCTACGCGGTCCCCGAGCCACCCACCCGTGGTCGCTCCGAGAAACATGCCGATGAAGGTCGCGGAGACGACCAGCCCGATGGTCGTCACGCTAAGTCCCCACGCTTGCATGACTGCCGGCGCGACAAAGGAAAACGTATTGATATCGCCGAATTCGAGAAAAAACGCGAGGGCGAGTACCAGCATGATCCTTCGATGAAACGAGACAATCGGCAGCCGATCCAACCGTCCCGACATTGAGAGGCTCAAATTGCCCGTACCCTCCAAGAGGTGTCTCCGCGTGTACGCGTATACGATACTATTCCGGATGGTTCTGTAGCCACACCTCCGTTTCGCGGGTTACCCGCCTGGTCCGCGCCTCAAAAGAGAACGCGCTGCTATTGGTCCACAACGTCGCTCGTGATGCGGGTTGCATCGACTTGCCGCCGGAGACGCTTAGGCACGGTTCGGACATTCGGGACTGCGGAGCGAAACCCTAATCTGTGTTCCCCAGCCGTTGTTCCCTTCCCAACAACAACACCGCACAAAGGCTCAGCAGCGCGCCGCAGGAGAACCATAGCCCCGGAGCGGCGCGGTTTCCGCTCAGGTGGATCAACCATGTGCAGATCGCAGGCGTGAACCCCCCGAAGATCGCGGCCGCCAGGCTATACGCCAATCCGAACGTCGATGTACGTATGCGAGCGGGCATGATCTCGGTCAGGTAAACAATCGCCGCGCCGTTGTAGCAGGCGTACATCAAGGAGAACCACAGCTCCACCAGCAACAGACGCCCGAACGATGGATGAGTTGCCATCCACAGCATCGCTGGATATCCCGTTGCGATGGCAGTCAGCGTGGCGATGATCAGCAGCATCCGGCGGCCCGTTCGGTCGGAGAGCCCGCCCATCACAGGCAGCAGGATCAGGTTCGACAATCCCACGCACAGACTCACCGTCAAGCTCTGCCGCACCGGCAGATGAAGAACGGCGGTCCCAAAGGTTGGGGTATAGGCCGTAATCAAGTAGAACGAGACCGTGCTCATGACGACCATCGCCGCACCGAGCGACACCATCTTCCAACTGCTGGCGATCGATCGCAGCAGCTCCATCTTGTCCAATGTTCGGACGATGCTCAGGAATACCGGGGTCTCTTCAAGCGATCGCTGCATCCAAAACAGCGCCGGAATCAGGAGACACCCCAGCAGAAATGGAATTCGCCAACCCCAGGCAGCGACCGTCTCCGCAGGCAGCACCAGTCCGACACCAATGCCTACCAGCGAGGCCAACATAACCGCAGCCTGTTGGCTCGCGGACTGCCAGCTAACGTAAAACCCCTCCCTGCCGGGAGTCGAAATCTCCGCCAGATATACGGAGACTCCACCTACGGTTGCCCCAGCGGACAGGCCCTGTAACAGCCGTCCTGCCACCACAACTATCGGCGCAATCACTCCAACTGACTGAAAGGTAGGCATCGCTGCGATCGATAAGGTCCCCAACGCCATCAGGCCGAGCGTCAGCAACAATCCTGAACGCCGGCCACGACGATCGATGAAGCCACCCAATACAATCGCGCCCACCGGCCTCATCAGGAAGCCGGCACCGAAGGTTGCCAACGCGAGCATGAGTGACGCGAACTCGCTGCTGGCCGGGAAATAGGCTTTTGCAATCGGACGCGCAAAATAACCGAAGACCATGAAGTCGTACATCTCCAGAAAGTTACAGCTGGAGGCAATGACAACCATCTTGAAGCTTGTCCGCCGAAGACTGTCTTGTACTGTTCCGACCGTCGCTAGATTCGACATAGGAGTACCCGTATTGCGCGAAGCAGCCCTTCCACTGACGGGACAAGGAGAAGGTGCGGAGAAAGGTGTCCCACACCTTCTCAACTCAATGCCGCCAATTCACCGGAGGTCAGCAGTGGACTATCTTTTGGCTACGAGGAGCTTGGTCAGTGCGGAAACATCGCTGACGTTGTCCAGGTCATAGACCGTCTTGATGATCTGGTTCACCTGAGCTTCCGGCATCACCTTCTCAGCCATATTGCTGAACTTCGCATTGATCTCTTCATCGGTCATTGGGTTGCCCGGCTGGCCTTTAGGCAAGTCGACATGCTTGGTGTAGACCTTTCCGTCCTTCATGGTGATGGTCACGTCGCAGTCCCAGTGGTTGGGGAAGTTCTTCGTCATCTCTGCGTCGCCCTGGAACCACATCTTCCCCATCAGCTCACGCATCTTCGGCTGCTTCCACTCCATTTTGGCGTACTGATCCGGACCTACCGCACCATCGACGATTCCCGTCGCCAGCAGGAACGCCAGGTTGTGGTCGGCATCCTCCTTGGTCAACGGCAGCCGTACGTTGCGAGTCGCAGGGCTCGTCTTGCGATTCGGGAGGCCGCGGATGAGCACCTTGTCAATCTGGTCTGGATCGATGTGGTTTTCCTTGGTCAGGTCGATCACACCCATAATCGAGGAGTGCGAGACGTGGTATGCCTCATACGGCTTCATCTCGGCTTTCAGAATTTCAAAGCTGCTCCGTGGACCGACCAGCGGCTCCAGCGACACGCCCTTCTCGAAGTCCTGCACATAGCTTTCGATGATCGTGACCGGCCCGGTGAAGCCTTTCTGTGCCAGCAACGCAGCTGTCACTCCGCTTGCGGACCCGGCAGCGTAGCCAAGTGCCTTCATGTTGCTGGTGTAGCCAATGCCGTAGTCGCCGGCCAACGCAAAGTTATGGCTGGCGCCGATGCCGATCGCATTCGCCATCTGCTCGGGCGTCAGCTTCAGCAGTTTTCCGGCAACCACGGGCGCCGTAAATCCTGCTCCCGAGTGCTGTTCGAGTCCCGGCCAACTGAATGTGTCAGCCATGCGCGACTGAATTTCATACGCCAGGACGGTTGCAAGAATAAGATCCTTGCCGCTGGCATGTTGCCGCTCCGACATCGCAAGGGCTTCCGCAATGCTGTTGCTCGGATGCATGAAGCCAACCCCATCCTTGCCCCAGTAGGTGTCGTTGAAATCCAGATACCGCATCATGGCTCCGTTCACCATGGCTGCGTTGGAGGCGTTGGTCTTCTGGCCGCTTCCGATAATTGTGGCCTCAGGCGCTCCGCCCTCGCTCACGACGACTTCGCGCAGGACCGTGATCGATGGAGAGTTATAGCCCCCCAACGCCGTGCCAAGCGTATCCAGAATGCGCCGCTTAGCATTCGCGACCACCTCAGGAGGAAGATCCTCGTACTTTAGATCGGTGGCATATCGTGCAAGCGCCCACGCAGCAGTATTGGTGGGAGCAGACGCAACAACCTCCTCTTGCGCCAGAAGCGGAGCCACACAACTGGCGGCCAGTAAAAGAACAATTCCCGAGATACCTGTCTTTCTCATTCCACTTCCTCCTCGCGCCTCGCGTCGATCTCTACTTTTCCCTACCAAGAACAGATGCTGCAACAGTGCTGACCTGCAGTTACCCGTGCTTCTCCCTACGTCACCACGCAGAGGGATTTGATCCTGAGGCAGGAAAACCTCAGGATCAGCCGCCCATCAGAATTGAAAGCGTGCTGAGATGCGTCCAACCTGAGGCGAAACGATTCCAGTGACACGACCAAATGTGCTCCCCGTCAGATACGACGTCGTAGTTGAAGCGCTGGTGTTGAAGAGGTTAAATGACTGGTAGTCGAACTCAAGAGAGCGCTCCTTGCCCAGCTTGAAGACCTTCCCCAATTCCGCATTGACAATGGAAATCTGCGGGCCCTGCTCCGCCCCCAACGCTTCCATATTTTGGGTTACCGTACCCTGCAGCAGAAGCGGGCTGGTGAAGTTCACCGTCCGTTGCCCTTGAGTGCCCGAGATTCCACGATAGGTTCCCGACAGCATGAAACCCCACCGCGCATGGTAAGTCACCGATCCGAGCGCCTGCCAATGCCGGGTTTCGTCCTGCGAGAACGGAACCAGATTGGGGTTAGAAGGAACAGCCGTAATCCACGCGTCGTTCTTCGTTGTCCAGAACGATGCCGACGCATTCCATTTCCTCGAATAACGCTTCGTAATGCCAACCTCGAAGGTTGTGTAGTGATTGGGACGATTGCTCGGAGAAGAAACATACTGTGTTTGGGTGAAGGCCGCGCCCTGGAACGAAGCTGGATAGGTGTAGACGTTCACAACATTTCCAGTTCCCGGATCAACCAGCGGAACGGCCACCGAGTAGGCAGTGAACGGGCGATTCGGGAAGATCGTGTTGCCCGCAGTTCCTGAATACGGCGAGATGTAGTACACGTCGTACCGCACATAACCGACATTGACTGCAACGTTTGGAATCAGTTGCTGTTCGACTCGCGCGGTGTAGTTGTAGATCTTTGGTTGCTTGATGTTTGGATTGACCAGCTGGTTCAGGCCCCCGGTTGCACTGATGAACAGTGAGCTGTTGTAAGTCGAGCTGCCCGGAGTTACTGATGCAAGATATGTGGGAGTGATATCGCAGCTGGTGTTCGGCTGGAGATAGGAGACGTTCTTGAATCCGGTATCCACGCATGTCCCTCCGGTGGCAGCGGACCACTTGTAGGTGTTCGTTGTAATTCCATTGGGATTGAAATTACCTGCATAGGCGCTCTGCATGGTGTCCCCGAACATCGCAAATCCACCCTTGACCACCGTCTTGCCCAGCCCAAAAACATCCCATGCGACGCCTACTCTCGGAACAACATCATTGAACAATGCGATGCTCTGGCCCGGAAAATTCCCCGCCGCGCTTAGTTGTCCCGCTGGCTTGGACTGTGGGGCGTAGTAGTTGTGATATCGGTCCCAGCGCACTCCGTAGGTCAGTGTGATTCTGCGGATCTTCCAGGTGTCCATGGCATACAGGGCTTCCGCGTTATAACTGTTCGCTGAAGTGACCGGGTAGTTATAGATGCTCACCTCATACGGCAGCCCCTTGTTGAATAGGAGGAGATAGTCTCCGTGGGCCTGGTCGTGGAGCACCTGGGTTTGGCGGCTCTCTGACGGGACAATATCCGTGCCGAACTTGAAGGTATGCTCGCCAATCGTATAGGCCAGGTTGCTCCGAACGATGTACCGCGTTGAAGGCCGGGAGATCGGCTGATACTGCGGTCCGGTGTAGAGTCCATTCGATACTTCCTGGCTGCTCGGCTGTCCCAGCTTGTCTGTCCCCGGCTGGGCCGTGTAGGGAGAGATGGAGTAAGCTTTGCCTCCAATCACTTCCAGCAGCGCGCGCGGCGAGACCGTCCACTGCACTTCGCCCTTCACTACGTAGACCGTCTGGTACTGGATCTCCGAGGAAGGTAGCGGCACCGTTGCCGACCCGGCAAATGCGTTCTCATTCTTGTGAGCGAGGCTATACACAAAATTGATGCCCACCGTTCTGCTCGGTTGATAGTTGATCTTCGCGTTGTACTGTGGAAGCTGGTTGATCTGGTAGCCAGGAGGCGCGTCGCCGCACGTCCAGCATCCCGCCGCGTCGGGGCCGGCTACGAATGAGATAGCGCCTGTGTTCGAGTACTGATGGCTCAGACCGCCGTAGAACCAGAGCTTGTCGCGAATAATGCGGCCGCCGATATCGGCGGCATAGGTGTAGTACCTCACCAGAGGATTCGTAACCTTGATGCCCTGGGCTGACAGCGCAGGCGTGACGTTATTGGATTGAAGGCCGGACGTCTCGTAGTCACCCAGCACAGTTCCGTGGAAGGTGTTTGAACCGGACTTTACGACGGATTCCATGTCGAAGCCCGGGTTCCCGATATCGGCGCTCTGGCCCGTTGTCTTGAACTGCACTTCCGCCAGGTCATACCCACTGAGATACATTCCCGTGTTATTGCCATGATCACCGTCTTCGAGATCGATCCCTTCGAGCCGGATGCTCGGACCAAGTGGCGCTCCATAAGTGCTCGCGGCAGAACGCGACCCGATATTGCTGTCCCCTACGTCGGGCTTACCAGCCACGGTGATTCCCTGCGCCATCGGATAGAGTTCCTGCATCCCAGCGCCTCTCGGCAGTTCCTGCAAATCCTCAAGCGGGATATTCACCGCGCGCGTCGAGTTCTCCGTATCCACGACGGGGCTCGCCCCGGTGACTACGATGGAGGCAGTCACCTGCCCGATCTTCATGCCAACGTCCAACCGTGCCGTAAAGCCGACCGGGAGGTTCAGATCTTCGCGTACCGTCGTCTGGAAGCTAGGCGCTTCAAAGGAGATGCGATACACGCCCGGAGCCGGCAGGTCGCGCAGCACATAGTCGCCCGACGAATCGGTAGTCGTCGTCTGTTGCGGCAGTTGGAGCGCGGGACTTGTCGCCGTCACGGTTGCCCCGGCAATGTTCGCGCCGGTTGAATCGGTGACCTTGCCTTGAATCGTTCCGGTAGCGATCTGCGCGTTTGCGGTCGCAGCTGTCATCAGCAGTATGAGTGAAATTACGGCAAGCAACGTAAATTTTGATTGCACAGTCAACCTCCTAAGAGCAATAAGCTATTGGGGTTAGCTCTGGAGTCACGTCCCATTCGAGGATCGCCGTCGCGGGCCCTGAAGCTGAACACTGTTGTCCTCGTCCAGATGTTCTACTCCTGCATATCTGCAAATGGGAATTCGTAAGATGTAATCCGGCCGGGACGGTTTATAGCCAATTCATATAAATCGAATACAGGGCAAAATCACGTCATGCACAGAGGGGCTGGCCGCTGCAAACACGGACTCTTCCACACTGGAATTGCACGCAACCCGCGCCTACTTGTGCTGGTTCAGGCCTACCGGGTCAAGGCCGCTCTTCGAAATTGCCGGATAGGCCGCCGGGGAGGCGAGCCATCGGATCAGTGCCGCCGCAGCTTCCCGATGCTTCGATGTTGTCGGTATGCCGGCGGAGAAGATTGTTGTCTTCTGGGCTCCGTCTGGCAACGGACCAACAATGTCGATGCCTTTCACGGGGCGCAGCTCGCTGATCTGCTGAAAGCCGATTTCCACCTCTCCGGTTGCAACCACCCCACCTACTGGATCGGCTTTGATCATCCTGCTCTTGTCCTTGATCTGATCGGCGATTCCAAGCTTCGGAAACAGCTCAGTGGAGAGATACACGCCGCTGACGCTGTCGGAATAGGCAATGGACTTGGCGGCCAGGAGTGTGTGTTTCAGGGCGTCGACGGTGCGGATGTCGGGTTTCGGCGCTCCCGCTTTCACTGCCATACCGATATAGGAGCGAATCAGGTCTACCCGGCTACTCGCGTCTACCTTGCCCTGGAGAATCAAGTCCTCAAGCGCGGGGGCGGAGAGGATCACCACATCGATCGCTTCGCCTCGTTGCAGCCGCATGGGAATCGCATTCTGTGTCGTTCCCATGGATGGGCCAAACTCCATGATGACCTTACGGTGCGATGCGCGCGCATATTCGGGGGCCAGTTCCTGAAACGCAGCCGTGAAGGCTCCGGACGTAACCACCGTGATTGCAGGAGCGGGTGCCGTGGCTGCTGTAGGTAGCGCACATGCCAGAACAACCAGGACGGCTGTAACCAGTTTGGCAGCGTAACTTGTTCTCATCCACCGTCGCTTCATCGGGCACCCGCCAAGGAACTACTTCGGCACATACTTCTTAATCATCTTCCGGTCGACTTCGCCGACGTACAGCGCACCGGCTTTGTCGGCGATGACGCTTTCCGGGCCGATCGAGGGATTTGTCGCATCCTGGTTCGGATCCTCGATAAACGCTGTTACCTTGCCGTCTCGCAAGCTCCCAACCCGAATGCCACGCTTGAATCCGGCTGCTTGAGGACGTAGAAAGTTTTGCGCTACATAGAGCGTGTCGTGCTCGTCGACGAAGACGCTGCTGGGTATGCCAAATTGTTTCCACTGCCCCAGCAACGCGCCGTTTTGATCGAAAATATCGATGCGAAGATTACCGCGATCGGCAACCAGGAGTCTCCCCTTTGAATCGATCGTGATCGAATGAGGATCGTCGAGTTCTCCCGGACCGCTCCCTTTGCTGCCCCAACTCGTCAAGAACGTGCCGTTCTTAGAGAATTTGGCGATTCTTGCGACACTCTGGCTCGTGCCCTTGTGTCCGTCGGAGACAAAAATGTCGCCGCCGTTGCCGACTACAACGCCAGTAGGATCATTGAACGCATCGGGACTACCACCCGTGATGCCCGCCTTTCCCAGAACCATCAACACCTTTCCCTGGGGACTGAACTTCCAGACCTGTTCGCCCTTCCCGTCTTTGGCACTCTGATCCACCACCCATACGCTGTCGTTGTCTGCCTTGTCCACGTAGATCGCGTGCGGGTAGACGAACATTCCCTCTCCGAAGCTTTTCAGTACGCTCCCAGACAAGGGGTCCAGCTCGAGGACCGGCGCGACGTTGCTACCCGCACAGCTGTTGGCGCCACAGCGTTCCACCACCCATACGTGACCTTCCCGGTCGAGGGAGATGCCGGACACGGCCCCCCACTCTCTCCCAGGTGGCAACCGGCCCCAATGCTCGACTGGGGGACGATACGGGTTAGAAACCGCATCAGGCGAAAGTTGTCCGAACCCGCCCCCGCTCAGAAACCATCCCAGGGCGAAGAGCGAGCTGGACACG
This sequence comes from Acidobacteriaceae bacterium, assembly GCA_036498865.1. GTDB lineage: Bacteria > Acidobacteriota > Terriglobia > Terriglobales > Acidobacteriaceae > Edaphobacter. The sequence goes on from DASYEU010000080.1 coordinate 32,269, forward strand.
AATGCTGGTCGCAGTGGCATCAGCAGAACTCAATACTTGGTCGGCTTTCCCGCCTGCCCCGGATCGACACGAATGACACCCGTCTCTCCCACAATTGCAATCGTCGTCCCGAACGGTTTCGAGAGATCCTGCAGATGCTGGAGGATTCGCTGCGCCGCTGCGCCATGGGCGGCTCGTGGAGTGCCCCGGTCCGCCTGCGGCAGATCGTAGCCCTGGTCAATCGGATGGAGAATCACCTCCGTCAGCTTGCCATCCTGGTACTTGCACTCGCCGAATACTGAGTCAAAATCGATGGGAATCGCGAGGCGGAATGCGGCGCCATCGTAGTCCAGATCGGTGCCGGTGTATTCCGTATCGAACGGATTGAGGTGATGTCCAAGATACGCGGAGAGCGGCGGATTCCCCGTACTCCAGTAGTTGACCAGAGATGACAGGCCATAAAAGATTGGCTTGCCGTGATAGATTTCGACGCCCCGCAAAACATGCGGCCCTGTTCCGATAAAGACGTCCGCTCCGTTATCGATCGTCTCGTGTGCGAACTTCACGAGAAACTCCGGCGTGTTCTCCGACAGAAAGAGCGTTTGCAGGAGCGAGTTGTCTTCATGACTGTGAATGATCGCGATCATGTAGTCCGAAAGCTCTTTGCCGTTCCGGATAGAGCGCAGGATTTCGCGCTCGTCTTCGGCGTTCATCGTATAGCTGAGGCCGCCGGGTGCAGTGCCGGCCTTATACATCGTTCCCCAGAAATTCAACGTCGTCTTCGACTCCTTCGCTGACAGAGGCTCCACCGGATTGGAGAACTCGGTGCGGTGCGTGTACGCTTCGTCCCGCATCTTCCGCAGTTCATCGATCTGTTCCTGCGGAAGGACGTGAAACGTCGTCAGATGGAGGATGTTCACACCCGGTCGTCCAGGGTCGCCTGAGAAGGCGTAGGTGGCCGCTTCAGAGCCCCCATTAATGCCCTGCGACAGCATGCCCACCAGCCCTACACGCCCCTTGGGCAACTCCACAAATTGTGCGGCGCGCGCCTCGCCCAGGTTTCGTCCCGTGCCGGCGTACACAATTCCCTGCGCCTCCAGATTGCGTGCCGTTTCCATCATGATGGCGACGCCTTCGTCTGTCGCATGATTGTTCGCCCGGGTCACAATGTCGAACCCCATCGACTTCACATCCTCGGCCACCACGCTATCGCCGGTGTGGTCGGAGACGGATCCCGCATAGTGGTGGCGATCGGCTATGTTCGCTTCCATGTTCCCTGCTGCGGCGTCCGCATCGCGAATGATTTTCAGCGTGGCTTGAATATCGGGGTCGATCCGCTTCGCTACCGGATGCAAGTCAATCAGGTCGCCGGCTGCTACAAACGTAAAACTCCCCGGCACCTTCATCGCCATGGCCTTCTCTTTGTCTAGCGGCTGTGAGTTCAAGGGGCCCGGGCCGTTCCGCGGGGCGTTGTTGCCAACGTCGGACCCAGGTACAGTCTGGGCGCTTGCCAGCGTAGGGGCCAGCCATAGTCCGGTTGCCAACGCCGCGATTGATGCCGGCACGAGCCACAGTTGTCCACTGGAGAATCCTGCAAGTAACGAGAATCGTGCCATATGCGTGTCGCTCCTGTGAGTACGCGCGTCCGCGGATGCCCTCGCAGTCACCTAGGCCTGTTGTTCTACTCCGCAAGCGACACTTTGGGAATTCGTAAGATGTGAATGGCCGACACCGTTTCATAAGCAATTTGGATAAATCGCTGGGTGCGACGCCCTCGGCAGGACATGGCTGTGTCCGGGGCGGAAGCACAAAGAACACGGTCACCTGGCTGGTGATTGGGCGCTAAGGATGCGTGGGGTGGTCTCCGTAGAACCTCCAGGTTGTCTGGAAGTCGGCGGTAAGCTTGCCGTTTTCGAGATCGGCGCGCAGCATCTCGATGGGCATGGGGCCTTCGTGGAGGATGGCGTCATTGAACTCTCGGTCGGTCATCTTGTGTGAGTCGACGAGTTCGTGGCGCATGCTGCGGAACTCGAGACCGCCCATAAGGTAGGCGCACTGGTAGAGCGGGCCGACTGAGCCATCGAAGGAGCGGCGAACCTCGGCGAGCGCATTCTCCGATTCGAAGCCCACGTTGTCGATGAGGAACTGCACACACTGCTGCGGAGTCCACTTGCCGAGGTGGAAGTTCATAGTGAAGATGACGCGTGCGGAGCGATGCATGCGCCAGACCAAAGCGCCGACGCGCTCCTCGGGAGTGCGGTTGAAGCCCTTGTCGTAGAAGAGCATCTCCCAGTAGAGCGCGTTGCCCTCGCCCCAGAATGGCGTGGAGAAGGGGCGGCGATAGGTGCGGTAGCGGGAGTTCATATAGAACTGCAGGAAATGGCCGGGAATCATCTCGTGAAACGCTGTGGCATGCGCGAACGGGATGTTGTTGCCACGCATACTCATCTCACGCTGCTCGTAGGTCATGGTGTCAGTGGGGAAGGAGACGCTGATCTGGCTGCCGCCGGTAAAGAACGGATTCACGAGCTGGCGCTCGGGCGTCATCATGATCATGGTCCAGGTCTCGTCCGCGAGGGGCGGTACGGTGACCAGGTTATTCTGCTTGACGAAGTCGCTGCCTTCGACGACGAGTTTGCGGATAAGGTCGGGCTGATCGCCGGGCGGGACGTGCATCTGCTTCACTTTTTCGACCGCGGCATGCCAGTCGTCGCCATATCCCATTTCGTGGGAGGCTTTCAACATCTCGCGCATGCACCAGTCGTACTCGGTTTGCGCAATGGCGATGAGTTCCTCGGGGGTATACGGAATCATGGAGTCGGAGAGTTCGTTGAGCAGCGCCTCGCGGCCCACGGGATCGCCGATGATGGTGGTCTTGTCGTCGGCTTTGATGCCGATGAGCTTCTCCTTAAGGAAGGCCGAGTACTCGGTGAGCGCCTTGTCGGCGTTTTTGTATGGCAGCGCGACCCACCATGTGAAGGTGGGGTCGTAACCGTTGTACTGGGAGTACCAGTCCTTAAGCTCCGCGCTGAGCTGACGGGTGGCTTCGACGGCACGGTTCGCGACGATGGGGTCGACCTTTGGTTTCGGCTTCGAGTTCGTCGCCGCGTCCTCGGACGCAGTCTGGTCCCCACGCTGCCTCGGCGTTGGGTCGTACAGCTTGCGGACCACTTCGATCTGCTTCACCAGTGCGGTCAGCGCGGCGGCGTCCTTCTCGGAGTCGGGGTGCTGCATGGTCCGCTTGCTGTCCAGCAAGGCTTCGATGGGCGCGGCAAAGGGAATGAGCGGCTGCATCTCGTCCACCTGATGCTTTTCAATCGCCAGCTGATGGAGGTTCGAGGTAATCAGATTCTTCAGCAGAAGGTAGTCGACCTTGTCCTCCTGCGAGAGCGAGTTGAAGTCGATGGCGCTAAGGGCGGTGAGCTGGTCGCGGTAAAAACGCTCGAACCGCTCGACGTGCGAGGGCGAAATGACGAGCGGATAGCTGCGGGTGAGGGACATGCGGTCGGCGGTGAACTGTTCAACGATCGCCGGCATAACCGCGCCCTGCGAGGGCACGGTAGCAGGCGCCGCCGCCGAGGCGCTTGCCGCAATGGCCGTCAGAACGATCCAAACGCAGAACACCCGACTCGCTTTGTCGCACATGCTCATCTTTCTGCCTCGCTTGTGAAGTGGAGCGCGGGGCCCTACATCTGCCGCCGCTGGTCTCAGACAGATTTATACCGGAAGAGTCGCGGAGTTGTATACAAATCGGTATTCGTTTAGTCTCGCGACTGACCTTCCATCGCATTCCACGACGTCGAGGTGTCCGGATGAAACAGCGTTTTTCGCGCAGATCGATGATGACGAAGCTGGGCGCCGCAGCAGCAGGCGTGCTGTTCGAGCGGCGATTCAGCTACGCAGAATTGCTTGCACCTCCCAGTGGCTCGGCGAACACGGCACGAGCGGCGAAGGGCGCAGTGGGGATGGACGTGACGATTACCGCGGTTACGGATTCGACGCTGCGGATTTCCGTCGCCGCCGTGGACGAGGTGCTGGACAAGTACTACGACGATGGCAGCATTGCACCGCGGCATTTTGGCAAGCCGATGCTGGTGATGCGGACCGATACCGCGGGACAGGACATTCCATGGGGCGAATACAGCGTCAGCATTGCCACTAGACCTCTGCGCATTGCGGTAAAACACCAGCAGCGTGGGGTGATTCAGGAGCTGAATTTCCGGCCGGACCTGAATCAAATCGGATTCAGCTATAACAATGCGCCGGTGTATGGGATGGGGCCGGGCGTACATCCGATGGACCGGCGCGGCGTGAAGGACATTATGCGCAATGGTGCCGGCGATAACCTGCGGGTATTCGGCGCGCGCAACCCAATTCCGTGGGTGATGGGCAAAGGCTGGGGTATCTACTTCCACGAGCCGGGCGGACAGTTTGACCTGTCGGGCGACATGGGCCTGTTTAAACCGAGCGACGTGGCGCGGGGGCAGGACCTTTACCTGTGCGTCGCACCAACGCCGGCCGGGCTACTGCGCCAATATGCGGAGATTACCGGCTTCCCTCACCTGCCAGCGAAGTGGGCGCTGGGATTCCAGCAGTCGCACCGGACTCTGGATAGTCGCGAACAGATTGTGGAAGAGGCTCGGACGTTTCGCGAGAAAAAGCTACCGTGCGATGCACTGATCTACCTGGGCACCGGATTCTGCCCATCCGGATGGAATACGGGGCACGGATCGTTCGTGTTCAACCAGTCGGTGTTTCCAGATCCGGAGGCGGTGGTGCGGGAGTTCCATGCACTGCACTTCAACGTGGTGCTGCACGTGGTGAATCCGCCGGAAAATCTGCACGGCAAAGTGGATGACGCAGGCGCGGCCGCAGTGGTGCCCGGCGATGCGGCGAATTACTGGCAGCAGCATGTGCCGCTGATAAAGATGGGAGTCGACGGCTGGTGGCCGGATGAGGGTGACGTGCTGCCGGTGGCGTCGCGTCTGGTGCGCAACCGGATGTACTGGGAGGGCGGGCGCATGACGACGCCCGCTCGGCGGCCGTTCGCGCTGCACCGGAATTGTTATGCGGGAATCCAGCGCTGGGGATGGCTGTGGTCGGGGGACACGTTCTCCACATGGAAGACGCTGGAGACGCAGATCATGATGGGTATCAACGCGGGTTTGAGCGGCGTGCCCTACTGGGGCACCGATATCGGAGGTTTCGTGCCGACGGCGGAGTTCACGGCGGAGCTGTTTCTGCGCTGGTTCCAGTTCGGCGCGTTCTGCCCATCGTTCCGCTGCCATGGGCGGACGTGGCAACTTCGCCGGCCCTGGGGATGGGATACGGGAAGCTATGGCCCGTCGGAGATGGGCACGAACGCGGAGTCGTTTCTGCCGAAAGCGGAGGCCTTGCACAACGCCGCGGTCGAGCCGATCTGCCGCAAGTTCCTGAACACGCGCTCGGCGCTGATGCCGTATCTCTACTCCGCAACATGGGAGACGCATACGACGGGGATTCCGTTGATTCGGAGCCTGGGGCTCGAATTTCCGGAAGATAGAGCGGCGTGGGCAACAGCGGATGCGTATCTGTTTGGGCCAAGCCTGCTGGCGGCGCCAGTGTTTGAAAAGGGCGCGACGGAGCGCAAGGTGTATTTGCCGGCGGGCGGATGGTATGACTTCTGGTCGGCGAAGCGGATCGAAGGCGGCACGGTTGCGACTATCGCTGCGCCACTCGACACCATGCCGCTGCTGGTGCGGGCTGGATCGATCCTGCCAACGGGGCCGGTAAAGCAATATGCGGCGGAACCCTCGAGCGAGCCCGTGCGGTTGACTGTATACCCGGGAACCGACGGAGCGTTTCGGCTCTACGACGATGAAGGCGACGGTTTTGCGTATGAGAAGGGCGGGTATTCACTCGTCGACCTGCGCTGGGAAGATGCGACTCGGACACTGCACTATCGTGCGGCAAAAGAGGGGACGCTGCCGGCGAAGGCGTTGACCGTGACCCTCGCAGGGGGCGAGGCGAAGCGAATCACGCCCGGGCCTGTGTCCCGCACGATCCAGCTTTAGCTGGTCACGCCGCAACACCCCGGCAAGGAGCTTGGACCCTCGGAGTAGAAGCGTCACGGCGTTGTTTGGATACAATCCTGTATACTTCCGAAATCATTCAGCCTTGCAATTCAGCCGTCAGGAGCTTTTCATGATCTTCGCCCCGCGAACTTCACTCCGTTGCTCTTCACTGGCCGCGGCCGTGTGCCTTCTGTCCTATGCCCCATTGCTTCACGCACAAGGGACACTGGCCGACTACCAGCGGGCGCACTCGTTGCGAACCAAGGCGCGCGACCTGGTAGTCGGTACGCCAGGCCAGGCGACGTGGATCGAGAACTCCGACCACTTCTGGTACCCCAAGACGGTGAAGGGCGGTACGGAGTTCGTTCTGGTGGATGCCGACGCGGGCACGAAGAAGCCGGCGTTCGATCAGGAAAAGCTTGCCGCTGCGGTTTCGAGCGTGAGCGGACATAAATACTCGGCGCTGCGACTTCCATTCGCCGCAATGGACGGACGCGGAGGAAGGCCGATGCCTGAGGCCGGGACGACAGCTCCGCTGACCTTCCTTGATAGTGAGCGGTCAATTCAGTTTGGGACGGACGGCGAGCTGTACAAGTGCAACCTTGCGGACTACACCTGCGCGAAGGCGGGGCCAATTCCGCAGGCAGGACGCGGAGGGCGCGGAGCGGCGCCGGAGGATGCGACGCTCGCGAATCCGGAGGTCGACCCTGAGGGGCCGGGAGGCGACCCGGTCGAAGGGCTGCCTTACCAGCCACCGGCTCCACAGGATGGCGGGGAAGGACGATTTGCGGGACGTATACGGAGCTGCGGTCCGACACCGCCCGCAGAAAGAACGGAGCCGCAGGGCGCACGCGGCGGCCGGCCGCCAGTGGTTGGGGCGACGCCTGGGCCAGCCGGACGCGACACCTGCGCATCGTTCGACGGCAAGTTGGTTGCGTTTGTCCGCGGGTTCAATGTCTTTGTAAAGCCAGCCGGCAATCAACCGGCATTTCCGCTCAGCTTCGATGGCTCGGAGAACAATCCCTACACACTGCGTTCGTTCGCGTGGTCGCCGGATTCGAAGAAGCTGGTGGCGTATCACGTGCGGCCGGGCTTCGACCGCGAGGTTACGTATATCGAATCCTCTCCGGCGGACCAGGTCCAGCCGAAGCACAGCACCAATCACTACGTGAAGCCGGGCGATCCTGTGGACATCGCGTATCCGGTGCTGTTCGACGTGGCAAGCAAGCAGGTGACGGAGATCGACCGCACTCTGTTTCCGAATCCGTTCGACATCAGCACGCCGGTGTGGTGGAAGGACAGCCGCGGTTTTACGTTTGAGTACAACCAGCGAGGCCACCAGGTCTATCGGGTGATCGAGGTCGACGCGCAGACGGGGAAAGTGCGTGCGTTGATTAACGAACAGACGAAGACCTTCTTCTACTACAACGACCTGGGGCCGGGGCTTTCTGCTGGACGGAAGTATCGGCACGACGTCAACGACGGCAAGGAGATCATCTGGGCCTCCGAGCGCGATGGATGGGAACACCTGTATCTCTACGATGGCACCACCGGCGCGGTAAAGAATCAGATCACCAAGGGCGACTGGCTAGTGCGCAACGTCGAGTGGGTCGATGATGCCAAGCGGCAGATATGGTTCGACACGGGCGGCATTGTCCCGGGGCAGGACCCGTATTTCACGCAGCTGTATCGCATCAACTTCGACGGAACCGGCTTGACGAAGTGCACGGACGCCGACGGCACGCATACCGTTCTGTTTTCCCATGACCACAAGTACTATGTGGATACGTGGCAGCGAGTGGATCTGGCGCCGGTGTCGCAGCTACGGCGCGCGGCAGACCAGAGCGTGGTGACGGACCTGGATAAGGGGGATACGTCGGCGCTGCTGGCCGCGGGATTCAAGTTTCCTGAGGTCTTCGTGGCCAAGGGACGCGATGGCAAGACGGACATCTGGGGCACGATCACGAGGCCGATGCACCTCGACCCAACAAAGAAGTATCCGGTGGTCGAGAATATTTACGCGGGTCCGCAGGGTTCGTTTGTCCCGAAGACGTTCAGCGCGGTGCCACCGGACCAGGCGCTCGCGGAGCTTGGATTCATCGTGGTGCACATCGATGGCATGGGCACAAGCAACCGCTCAAAGGCGTTCCACGACGTGGCGTTCAAGAATCTTGCGGACGCAGGGTTTCCCGACCGCATTCTGTGGCACAAGGCGGTCGCCGCGAAGTATTCGTACTACGATATTTCGCGCGTAGGGATCTTCGGCACCTCGGCGGGCGGGCAGAGTGCGATGGGCGCGATGCTGTTTCATCCGGAGTTCTACAAAGTGTCTGTGAGCAACAGTGGTTGCCACGACAACCGCATGGACAAGATGTGGTGGAACGAACAGTGGATGAGCTGGCCGATCGGGCCGGAGTATGCAGCCTCGTCCAACGTGGATAACGCCTACCGGCTGCAGGGCAAGGTTCTGCTGATTGCGGGAGAGATGGACACCAATGTCGATCCCGCATCGACGCTGCAGGTGGTGAACGCGCTAGTGAAAGCGCATAAGCATTTCGACATGCTCTATATTCCCGGGCAGAACCACGGCGTGGGGATTCTATCGGATGAGCACTATCGCGACGACTACCTGGTCCACAATCTGCTGGGTGTTGAACCGCCGGACTGGAACAAAGTGACCTTGCCGGCCGACGAGCCAAATGAGAACTGAGGGAATCGATGAGCTATAGCGGAAAACGAAGCCTGGCGTGTGCTGGAGTTCTGGCGTTGACAATGTTCGGCGCAGTTGCTGCGCAGTCGCAGTATCGGCAGGAGCCAGGACACTCGATCGGCACGGTGACGACACAGGGCAAGCTGATTGTACTGACGCTGGACGAGGGGGCGCTAGGCAAGGCCAACCTCTTCAACCTGGCGCATCATACCCTCCGCTTCACTCCGGAAGGTGCTGGTTATCGGGTGGAGACGCTCGCGCCCCAGTGGGATTCCGACTTCGGCGCGCAGATGCAGGGCAGCGAGGCGAGCCTGAAGAACTTCGCGTTCCCTTTCTCCGGTAAGAGCTGGAATACGTTCTCCGTCGGGATGACCGGATCGATCACGTTCGGCCCGCGCGTGGGAGCGGCACCTCGGCCTCCCTCCGTAGTCGATGCGAGGGACACCGGGGGTATCTCGGTCGATCGCTTCGCGCAGTTACAGCAGGCGGGGCCGGAGCTCGTCAACGGCGGCGCGGCCATCAGCGTCTTCTTCAAGCCTCGCTTGACCGGCTCGCGCTATCTGAAGGAACTCGCCGACCGTACGGTCATCACATGGAGCCTGACAGAGCCGGTAGGCGGCATTCAGGACATGACGTGGACGCCAACGACGAACCGCTTCCAGGCAGTGCTGCACAAAGACGGCGCGATTGAATTGAACTATGACAAGATCCACGCCGAAGATGCAATCGTTGGCATTTACCCGATGGTTGCACAGGGAAGCGAGAAAGAGATTGGCGCGATCGATGCGGTGCCGAATGCCGCGGAGGAAAAGTTAGCGGCACATCTCGACATCAAGAGTGTGAAACTGACAGCGGTGGACGGGCTGTTCCTGAAGGTGACGCTGGAGACGCGTGGGCCAATCCCGGCGGAGAGTGATCCGGCGATGATGGGCGTTGCGTACCGGGTGTGTCTGGACCACGCGAAGCCTGCGGGAGATTGCACCTCGAGCAGTGGTGCCGTGTGGACGGTGCAGGCGGGCGGAGGTCGTGGACGATTCGGCGCGGCGCCTCGCTACACCGCCTTCGGAGCTGGAGCGCAGTCTGCAGTTACAGTGAGCGGCAACACGATTTCGTTGCGGGGCACGCTGCCGGAGGGCTATAAGGCCGGCGACCAGGTCTTCGTGTCCGCGGCGGTCCAGGCGGCGGGCACGCCACCCGCGATCGTCGACCGCATTGCGCCGCATGCGATTAAGTTGGCAGGCGTCGGCAGCCCGGCGGTGCACTTCTCTTCCCTCACCAAAAACGATGGGCCGTTTGCGGCGGCGTACGAGACGTTTCATTATCTGACGCCGCCGCGCGCGATGGATCTGACCTGTTCGGTGATCAAGGCGCTGGGTGACAAGTTCGACATGCTCGCGTATTACTCCGACTTCCGCATCGACAACCCCGAGGCGGGCACATCGAGCACGGGGCCACTCGGCGGCGGACCGGCGGGCGGTGCGGTGACAGGCATCGGCGCAAATCAGCGCAATCTCGCGGGCTTCTGCACGCAGGGCCGCTTCCAATGGCAGTTCATCCAACCGGTGTATGTGGGCGCGAACCAGATGCAGCCCTATCCGCCGGAAGGTCTGCAGGAGCCGAACACGCGGAACATCGTGGCATATACAGCTCAGCTTGCCGAGCGAACGGCGAACGGGAAAATCCCTCCGTATGACTATGCGATGTCGCAGATCGGGCATGAGATGGGGCATCGCTGGTCGGCCTTCGTCTCGGCAAAGGTGAATGGCGAAACGATCCAGCTTGGCCCCACGCACTGGGCGCGCGGACTTCAGGCTCCGGTTGCTTTTCCGTACCAGCGGCCAACGGAGGCTTCGGCGATGGGCGGCGGCGTGTGGCAGGACAACTACGACGGCACGTTCACGCAGCTCGACGACGACTACTATGTGCCGGCAACCGGCTGGTCCTATCTTGATCTCTACTTGATGGGGATGATCTCGCCGGCGGAGGTGCCCGACTTCTTTATCCTGCGGAATCTTGTGCCCGCAGGCAAGGATGCAAATGGACGTCCGATCTTCAAGGCCGACCGGACCAAGCTGACGATTCAGGATGTGATCTCGGCGGAAGGGCCGCGGTCGCCGGATGTGACGCATGCGCAGAAGGACTTCAACACCGGCATGGTGTTAGTCGTGGAGCACGGCAAGACACCGAGCGCGAAGCTGATCGAGAGTGTGAATGGCATTCGCGATCGGTGGATGGATTACTGGACGACGACGACGGGCCATCGATCCACGATGACAGCGGAGCCAAAATAGGTTCGGGTTCACGGTTCGTAGTTCGAGGAGAAGGCCGAGGATTGCGGGGCGGATCCGCGTGCTTCGCTCAGGATGACGGACTCTCTCGGGAGTTTTGCAGCAGAGGAGCGATATGCGAGGTTGGGCGAGCGGACTGGCCAGTTTGGTGTTGCTGCCGATGTGCGTGGCTCTAAGTGCACAAACTGCGACGACTGCGGGAGCAGCCTCAGGCGCGGAGCAAGAAGGCGATAAGGTGCTGGGCGGATATGGCCCATATCGCGCAAACAATGATTTGCTGTATTACCACCTGCATGTGCGGGTCGATCCTGCAAAGCAATATCTGAGTGGGATGAATGCGATCCGTTTTCGCATGCTGGAGGATGGCACACGGATTCAGCTCGACCTGGTGCCAACATTCACCGTCGATGGCATCGCGCTGGAGAGTGCGCATGGCGCGCCAGTCCCGCTGAAGTACCAGCGCGTCGGCGGGCGATCGATCTATATCGATTTTCCGCGCACGCTGCGCAAGGGGCAGGTCTACACAGTAGACTTCCGCTACTCGGGGCACCCGGTGGAGATGGGGCGGTTTGGTGGATTCGTGTTTCGCAAGGATCCCGCAGGCAGGCTGCTGGTGAACACTGCCTGCGAGGAAGAGGGCGCGAGCGTGTGGTGGCCAAACAAGGATCAGTGGCGCGATGAAGTGGAGTCGATGGACATTAGCGTGGAAGCGCCGAGCGAGATGGTGGAGGTTTCGAACGGGCGCTTGCAGGGCAAGACCGATCTGCGCGACGGATTCACACGCTGGGACTGGGCGGTGCATTACCCGATCAACAACTACGACGTGTCATTGAATGTCGGAACCTATACGCACTTCAGCGACACATACAACGGCTTGAGCCTTGACTCCTTCGTCTTTCCGGAAGACCTTGAGAAAGCGAAGCACCAGTTTGTACAAGTGAAGGACATGCTGAAGGCGTATGAGCACTACTTTGGCGCCTATCCATTCCCTAAGGACGGATACAAGCTGGTGGAGGCGCTGTACTCGGGTGTGGAGAACCAGACGGCGATCACCTACGGGAACCACTTTGAGAACGGATACCTGGGCCGGCCGAAGACAGGCATCGGGACCTGGTTCGATTTCATCATCGTGCACGAAAGCGCGCATGAGTGGTTCGGCAATAGTATTACGGCGCGCGACCGTTCTGATATGTGGATCCACGAGGGATGGGCGAACTACTGCGAGAGCCTGTTTGTGGAGTTTATGTGGGGAAAGCAGGATGCGCTCACGTATATGAACACCGGCAAAGACGGTGTGAAGAATGCCAAGCCAATCCTTACGGAGGAGGGTCTCTACGGAACCCCGCCGGTGGATCAATACAAGAAGGGCGCGCTGTTTCTGAATACGGTTCGCAGCGTGGTGAACGACGATGCAGTGTGGTTCAAGCTGCTGCATAACTACTATCAGCACTTCCAATATCAGACGATCATGACCACGGACATGGCGGCCTTCTTCAGCAAAGAGACCGGGCTGAACCTGACGCCGATGTTCAACGAATACCTTCGCCATGCCGCCATTCCGACGCTGGAACTTCGATTCGACGAAGCAGCGCATACGGTTTCATATCGCTGGACGGCAGATGAGCCGGACTTCGCCATGCCCGTGCGCATCGGAAAGAAGGACGCGTGGCAGATGGTGCAGCCTACCACCAAGGAATGGAAGGTGCTGCCAACTTCGATAAACAAGGATGATTTTGAAGTGGCAACGGACTTGTATTACGTGAACGTCCGGAAGGACTAGTGAAATAATTCGCAGGAGAAGGAGCATCCCATGCGACGCCTATTCCGCAAATCGAAAGGCTGGGGACCGACTCTTGCCGCGGCAATGATCTTGCCGATTGCCCCACATCTCTGCTTCGCCCAAGGGGCGTCGCCGATGAGCTTCGAGGTTGCGTCCGTTAGGCCGCAGCCATTCGTGGGCAGCAGTGGCAGCGTCGGCATCTTTGTGCGCGGCAACACCCTGCATGCAGAGCACGCCTCACTGTACGATCTGGTTCTATACGCGTACAACCTGCGCGACGTTCAGCTGTCGGGAGGGCCATCCTGGGCGAGAAGCGGCGTTCTCCAGTCCTCCGAACTCTACCAGGTCATTGCAAAAACATCTGGAGACACTCCACCAGAGGCGGACGTCCTTCGCCAGATGTTGCAAACTCTGCTCGCCGATCGATTCAAGCTGCAGGTCCATCGCGTACAAAAGGACCTGCCGGTCTACAACCTGGTGGTGAACAAGAGCGGGCCGAAGCTGAAGGAAAGCTCTGCGGACACGAAGTCCATCCTTAGAGTATCCAGCTCGGGAAGGCTCGGCGTCCGGGTTGTTGCCAGCCACACGACGATGCAGCAGTTAATCGACCGGCAACTGGATAACTACACAGACCGGCTCATTTTCGATAAGACCGGGCTGACCGCACCTTACGATTTCACTTTGGATTTCGCTGTCGAGAATGGGCCACCCGGACAGGAACCTGGCTCGAACGATCCTCCCGCTTTAGTCACAGCTGTCCAGGAGCAGCTCGGCCTGAAGCTGGAACCTGCGAAAGCGCCCGTGGATACCGTCGTTATCGACCACGCCGAGAAGCCTTCCGAGAATTGAGGAGTAAAGAGTGCTACCAGCTGCCGCGTTCGCCGAAGATGTCGATCACGTGGCCGAGTCGCTCGGACCCTTTGATCCAGTTATTCTGCAGTCCGGCTTCGACGCGCTCGGCGTCGCCGGCCTGGATGCCGCGGATGACCTCGTCGTGTTCGGCCACGGAGAGGTGCAGGTCCTTGATGATGGAGCTGGCATACAGCCGCCAGTAGCGCTCGGTCTGCGGCTCAATGGCTTTGTGCAGCGTGGTCATGCGGGCTCCCGCGCCGTATTTGATGACGAGGCGATGGAACGCGCGATCGTTTTCGAAGATCTCGCCCGGGGGCCCGTCGTGGTCTTTCGAGATCAATTCGAGACGATTATTCAGCTTCTGAAGCTGGGCGCAAATCTCCTTGCGCTCAGGTGCGGGGAGGGCTGCGACGCCGCGTCCGGCGATGCCTTCAAGTCTGCCGATGATGAGGTAGAGTTCGTTCGCATCCTCCTTCGTAAGAGGAGCGACGATCATGCGGGACTTCTTCACGCTGCGGTGTTCAAGAATGTAACCTTCGCGCTGCAGCCAGTGGATCGCACCGCGTACCGGCGTTCGGCTCATGTTCAGGCGCTCGGCAAGTTCGGCCTCGAGGATCCAGGTGCCGGGGGAAAGTTTGCCATGCACGATGAGTTCTCGTATTTCGCGAAATGCGGTGAGCAGGCTGGTACCGTGCTCGGCCTTTGCCCGGGGGCTAGCGGCTCTCAGACTCTCTGTTCTCTTCATGGATGATCCGGCTGCAGATCGCAATGTTTTTATGCTCCATTGTCACTCTATCGCCTTTTTGAGTTTTTAACTGCACAATTCTCGGTTGAATAATGTATTCAAAATAGTCGACAACGAGGTATTATTCGGAATGGGCCTTTGCAAGCCAATTCACGTCATCGATTCTCACACTGAGGGTGAACCGACCCGGGTTGTTATCTCCGGGGGCCCAGATCTCGGGCAAGGGTCGATTTCTGAGCGTTTGCACCGTTTTTGCACCGAATTCGACCATTTTCGATCCGGTATCGTTTGTGAGCCGCGGGGGTCGGAGGTGGTGGTGGGAGCTCTTCTGCTCGATCCGATTGAGCCGGATTCGTCCACTGCGGTGATATTTTTCAACGATGTAGGCTTTCTGGGGATGTGCGGCCATGGAACCATCGGCGTGCTGACGACGCTAGGCCATCTGGGGCGAGTCGCCCCGGGCTTGCACCGCATTGAGACGCCGGTGGGAACGGTTCAGGCCACGCTGCACGGCGATGGAAGCGTGACAGTGGAGAACGTGCCCAGCTATCGGCACCGGGCTCGAGTCGAGGTGAATGTCCCGGAATACGGTGTGTTTACGGGGGATGTGGCGTGGGGCGGAAACTGGTTTTTCCTGGTGAAGGAAGCCCCCTGTGCATTGACCACCGAGAACCGGAACGAGTTGATCGCGATTTCGATAGCCATCCGGGCCGCTCTGCATGCGAACGGTGTAACCGGGCAGGACGGAGCATATATAGACCACATCGAATTTTTCTCCGAACCGCTGGACGAGACAAATTCGTCGCGCAATTTTGTTCTGTGCCCAGGCACATCGTTTGACAGATCGCCCTGCGGCACGGGGACAAGTGCGAAGATGGCGTGTCTCTACGATGATGGCAAGCTGGCACCCGGAGTGACCTGGAGGCAGGAGGGCATTTTGGGAACTGTCTTCCAGGGATCGATCCGGGAAGGCAGCGATGGACAGGTAAACCCCAGCATTCGGGGAAGGGCCTGGGTAACGGGAGAGTCGAAGCTGCTGTTTGCCGGCGACGACCCTTTTTCGCGTGGGATCAGGTTTTGAGATGCAGCCTTTCGACGCCGTCATTATCGGAGCAGGAATTGTTGGCAGTGCGGTAGCTCGTGAGTGCGCACTAGCTGGCTGGCGCGTGGGCGTCGTCGAGGGTGGCACGCCGGGTAGCGGCGCAACCGGGGCAGGTATGGGGCACCTGGTGGTAATGGATGACTCCCCTGCACAGCTTGCGTTGACCGCGTACTCTCGATCGCTTTGGCGACAGCAGTCGGAGCGTCTGCCGAAGTCGGTCGAATACGAAAGCTGCGGCACGATTTGGGTGGCAGCTGACGATGAAGAGATGGCCGAAGTCACCAGCCGGCAAAAGATCTACGAGAACGCCGGCGTTCCCGCCGAGATTCTGACTGCATCCCAGCTGGCGGCCGCTGAACCAAACCTGCGCAGTGGACTCGCAGGAGGCTTGCTGGTGCCCGGAGATGCTGTGGTGTATCCGCCTGCAGCCGCAGGCTGTTACCTGACCGAAGCGCGAGGCCTGGGAGCGGAAGTCTTTCTCGCGAGAGCCGTTTCAGCCTCGCAGGGAGAGGTGCTGCTCAGCGACGGAGTGCGACTTGTGGCCAAGCGCATCGTCCTGGCCGTGGGTGCTGAGTGCGATCTGCTGCCATCGCTCCCAATTCAGAAACGCAAAGGGCACCTGGTGATTACGGACCGCTATCCCGGTTTTCTTCGCCATCAGCTGGTGGAACTTGGCTATCTGAAGAGTGCGCACAAAGTGACCGAGGATTCTGTGGCATTCAACATTCAGCCCCGACAAACCGGGCAACTTTTGCTTGGCTCTTCGCGGCAGTATGGGAACGAAGAGCGAGAGGTCGATGCAGACGTCTTGCGGCAGATGATCGAGCGGGCGAGGCAGTACATGCCAGGGCTGCAGAACCTGTCCGTGCTGCGGGCGTGGACTGGATTCCGGGCGGCGACGGCAGACAAGCTGCCGTTGATCGGTCCGGCCACCGGGCTGTCGGACGATGCTTCTCTATGGTTGGCTGCAGGTTTTGAAGGACTGGGAATTACGAACGCGCCGGGTGCGGCGAGGCTTCTGGTGAACGCGATGCTGGGACGCGAATCGGCGATCGATGCGGAGCCTTATTTGCCGGCGCGGATGCTGGAGCCGGCAAGGCTGTCGCATGCCTGATTTCATTTCGGTCACGATCAATGGCACCCCGAACCGGGTGGCACGTGGAACGTCTATCGCAGCGGCCATGTTGCTTGCGGCGCAGCCGAATCGGATCTCGATCACAGGTCAGCCGCGCTCAGCTCTGTGCGGCATGGGGATCTGCTTCGAGTGCTCCGCAGTGGTGAACGGAACACCGCATCGCCGCACATGCCAGATTCAGTGCGAGCCGGATATGACGGTGGAGACGGACCGATGATGCGGACGGAAGTTCTGGTGATCGGAGCTGGTCCGGCCGGTATTGCCGCGGCGACAGCGGCCGCCGCGAACGGCCGCGAAGTCATCCTGCTGGATGACAATCCCGCGCCTGGCGGACAGATCTGGCGGGAATCGATTGCGCACGCCAACGGCGTAGGCATGAAACAACGTGCGCTGGACCTGCTGCGACGATCGGGCGCCCAAATTTTGCCCGGCCACTCGGTCTTCGCCGCCGATGCGTCGGGCACTGTGCAGACGCTGCAGGAGACCAGCATCGCCACCCGCGTGGACGAATTCCGCTTCGAGAAATTGATTCTGGCCACGGGAGCAAGGGAACGATTTCTGCCCTTTCCAGGTTGGACACTTCCCGGTGTGCTGGGAGCCGGCGGACTGCAGGCGCTCGTCCGCAGCGGCTATTCCATTGTCGGCAAACGGGTGATCGTGGCGGGAACCGGACCGCTGCTGCTCGCGGTCGCTGCGCACCTGGCGGAGGATGGCGCCGTGGTTGCGGGTGTGCTGGAGCAAGCTCCACTCGGGCAAATGCTCCCCTTCGCGATGTCGCTGCTAAGCGACCCGGCCAAGCTGATGCAGGGCGCTGGTTATCGCAGAAAGCTCTGGAAGACGCCGTACCGGACGGGCAGTTGGATAGTCGAGGCCATTGCCGGAAACGACGGTCGGTCGCTGGCGGCAGTTCGCATCACCGATGGCGCGCGCACATGGAGCGAACCCTGCGATCTGCTGGCGTGCGGCTATCACCTGATACCGAATACTCAGATCGCCGAGCTGCTTGGCTGTCAGCTCCGCGGCAGTTTTGTGGAAGTCGACGCATCGCAGCGAACGTCGCTCGAAAATGTGTTCTGCGCAGGCGAACCCACAGGCATCGCAGGACTCGAAGCGGCGCTGGTGCAGGGCGAGATTGCAGGATTAGCTTGCGCAGGCCGGCCGACAGCGGCGCTGCGGCAACGGGGAGCGGCTGCGCGGGCATTTGGCGTCCGCATGGAGAAGGCCTTTGCGCTGCGCAAGGAATTGCGTTCCCTCCCCCGCGCGGACACGATCGTTTGCCGATGCGAAGACGTCGCGTTTGGCGATCTGCAACACCGCACCGGCTGGACCGATGCCAAGTTGCAAACACGCTGCGGCATGGGCCCGTGCCAGGGCCGCGTCTGCGGTCCCGCAGTGGAACATCTTCTGGGGTGGAGGCCTGTATCAGTCAGGCAGCCGCTCTCGCCGGTACCGCTGGAAGCACTCTGTTTACAGGGTGAAACGGCGGACATCGGCCACAACGATTGATTCAAAACTACCTGAGGAGAATTTTGATGGAATGGTCCGGCGTAATGCCTGCAATGACAACCCCCTTCGACACCAGCATGAAGGTGGATCAGCAATTTCTCGCGCAACACGCTGCGTGGCAACTGGGCAACGGGTGCAAAGGGCTCGTGATGCTGGGGTCGCTGGGCGAAGGCGCAACGCTGGAGCACGAGGAGAAGATCGCCATCCTGAAGACCGCGGTGCGGGTCGCGGCCAAGGCGCCGGTGGTCGCGGCCATCTCATCGCTCTCGACGCAACACGCGGTGCAACTGGCGAAGGAAGCGGAGCAGGCTGGCTGCTCCGGCCTGATGGTGTTGCCGCCGTACGTCTACACATCGGACTGGTATGAAATGAAGGCACACGTGGTCGCCATCCTCAAGGCCACGAAGCTGCCGTGCATGCTGTACAACAATCCGATTGCATACCGGACGGACTTCCTACCGGAGCAAATCGCGGAACTCGCAGCGGCCTATGCCAACCTGGTGGCGGTGAAAGAGTCGAGCGCCGACGCACGGCGCGTCTCGGCAATCCGCGCGCTGCTTGGCGACCGGTTGCGCGTGTTCGTAGGAGTGGACGATGCGCTTGTCGAAGGCGTCAGCGTTGGCGCTTCCGGTTGGGTCGCGGGTCTGGTGAACGCGTATCCGGCGGAGTCGGTGCGGCTGTTCGATCTGGCCACTGCAGGCAAGCGGGACGAGGCATTCGAGCTCTATCGCTGGTTCCTGCCGCTGCTGCGGATGGATACAGTGCCGAAGTTCGTTCAGCTCATCAAGTGGGTGCAGGAAAAGGCTGGCGTCGGTTGCGCTCGTGTGCGCGCTCCGCGTCTGGAGATTCAGGGCGAAGAGTTGAAGATCGCCACGGCGGTCTTCGAGAAGGCGAAGGCCGATCGTCCTGCAATCGCCTCAAAGCCTTTGTCCGAGTTTGCGGGAGCCTGACCCCTCGGTCCTTTTCAAAAGTGCCGCACAGAGAAATCTGTGCGGCATTTCTATGCCTGAAAGGATTCGCCCTTGCTTTGCATCCCGTCTGGATTGGCTCGCGATGCGCCTTTGCGCGCCAGGAAATACACGGGAACTCCGCTGAGGACAATGAGCAGGCCGGGCCACGTGGTTGTGGTTCGGTAGGCAAACAGTATCGCCAGCACGACGGACGCGCCAACTATATAGAGAGCGGGCAGCCACGGATATCCCCAGCAGCGATAGGGCCGCAGTGCATCGGGTCGCGTGGAGCGCAGGCGGAATAGTCCGGCCACTGTGAGGATGTAGAACAGCAGCGCCGCGGAGATGACGTAGTCCAGCAGGTTGCTGTAGAGGTTGCCGTAGGTTCGAGTGGCAGCGTCGTAGGTGCGCGGCAGCACCAGCAGCAGCGACCAGACGCACTGCATGATAAGGGCCCAGCCCGGAACGCGATTGCGATTGAGCGTTCCGGCGCGGCGGAAGAAGAGGCCGTCCTGCGCCATGGCATAGCAGGCGCGCCCCCCCGCGAGCGTCAGCGCATTGACTGTGCCGAAGGTGGAGACCATGATGAGGCAGCCCATGGCGAGCTTGCCGATGCCGGGCAGCACGGTATCGACCACAAGGGTGGCAACACGATCGCCGGGAGCAGTCTGAATCACAGCTACCGGCAAAACGGCGAGGTAGCAGAGATTGCACAGCAGGTAGAGCGCGATGACGATGCCAGTGCCCAGGCCGAGTGCGAGCGGCAGATTGCGGCTGGGGTTGCGGACTTCGCCGGCGACGAAAGTGATGTCGTGCCAGGAGTCGGCAGAGAAGAGCGATCCGGTTTGCGAGACGCACAGCGCAACGAACAGTCCGAAGGCGGTAGTGGCATCGAGCGTATGAATCAGCGCGACGTGCTGTGGGCGCCACGCGTCGCTGAAGTTGGCGTGGAAGACGGCGGGGTTACGCACGAAGGCAAAGGCGCCGAGGCCGAGTAACAGGACGACTCCAGCAAGCTTGGCAACGGTGAATACGTTCTGGATCAGCTTGCCCCAGGTGACCCCGCGGGTGTTGATGAAGCAGATGAGCAAAATAACGGCGAGCGCGACGGCCTGAGCCGTCGAAAGGGAGAGCGCATAGCCGGGAAGAATGCGAATCGGCGCGATCAGGTAGTGGCTTTCGTCCACTGCGGGAAACAGCGCGCCACTGAAGCGGGCAAAGGCAATCGCAACGGCAGCGATGGAGCCGGTCTGGATGACGGTGAGCAGCGTCCAGCCGTAGAGAAAGCCCAGCAGCGGAGAAAACGCCTCGCGGAGGTAGATGTACATACCGCCCGCGGTCGGCATCATCGCGGCGAGTTCGCCGTAGCTGAGGGCACCGAAGACGGTAAGGACGCCGGCAATAACCCAGGCAACCAGCAGCCAGCCCGCAGAGCCGACCTGGCGCGAGATTTCTGCACTGACGATGAAGATGCCCGAACCGACCATGACGCCAGCGACGATCATGACGGAGTCGAAGAGGCCGAGCGCCTTGTGGAAGTGCGTATGCTCGCCCGATTCAACGGCGGCGATGGCCAGGACGTCTGCTTCAGCCTGCTGCATGCGCTTTTGACTCCAGAGTGATGGCGTTCGGGAAGAGAAAAAGGAACTAAGGTGGGCGGATGCGACGTCGACCTGCAGCAAACCGCGCCTTTGTGGAGTTACGAATACAATTTCGAGTACATAGACGATCACCCAAACTCGCCTCGATTGTCAACAAAAATGGGGTGATCGGTCCGATTCCGGAGACCGTCTTTCGACAAGCGTTAGCCTAATCTACAAATTTCATTGGCTTTCGCTCAAGGTCAAACAAGTACAATTCCGTATACAATCTCAAAACGTAATGGATTGAGGGGGATCGTTGAAGCCGCTGATTCTTTCCATCGGTGTTGCTCTGCTGGCGGCCTCTGCGGCATGCCACGCGCAGGAATCTCAACCGCAGTTGATCCGCAGCCTCGGCAACCCGATCCTCTCGGACGGCTCATATTATTCGGCCGACCCAGCACCGATTGTCGTGGGCGATACGCTCTACATCCTTGCGGGTCGGGATGAAGCGCAGCCCAGCGTAAACAACTTCGTGATGAACCAGTGGCAGTTGTTTGCGACCAAGGACGTCGCTTCGAAGCGCTGGCTGCACTATCCGGGCATCCTGCGCCCGGAGACGGTGTTCGCGTGGTCGAAGCCCGGGCACGCGTATGCGGGGCAGATCGTGCAGGGGCCGGACAAGCGCTTCTACTTATACGCGCCGGTGCAGGAAGGAAAACGCGAGCACGCGGATCCTTTCGTAATTGGGGTCGCCGTCGCGGATAGTCCGCTGGGGCCCTGGAAGGATGCGCACCCGAGCGGGCCGATCATCTCGCAGTCAGTGCCGGAGACGAACAACATTCAAAACATCGATCCGACGGCAATGGTCGACGACGATGGGCGCGTGTACTTGTATTGGGGAACGTTCGGGCGGCTGCGCGGGATCGAGTTGGAACCCGACATGGTGACGCCGAAGGGCAAAGAGATCAGCGTAACGTCGCTGACGGGGTTCTTCGAGGCTGCGTATCTCTTCCGTCGCAAAGACACGTACTACATGGTGTATGCCGACAACCAGGCAGGACCGAAGTCCCCGTGTACGCCGGCGAATTATCACGCGTGCATCGCGTACGGAACAGCGAGCTCGCCACTGGGGCCGTGGACCTACCAGGGAGTAATCCTGGATCCCGTCTCGTCCACGACATCGCACCCGGGCGTGACCCAGTTCAAGGGCAAGTGGTACCTCATCTATCACACGGCCGATGCCAAAGGGGGCGGCCACTTCCGCCGCAGCGTGGCCATCGACACGATGCAGTGGGACGACAGCGTCTCGCCCGCGCGCATTCTGAAGGTGAAGCAGACGCACGAGCCACAACCGCCTGCGCAGCCGAGACGCAACATTGCAGTGGCGGCGCACTCGAGTGCGTCGAACGAGCCGGTGCCGGTGCAGTACTGGATCAAGTCGCTGAATGACGGCATCGTGCGCGCGAATCCGCTGCCACCGGATATGTGGGGGAGTTGGACGCCCCACAACCCACCCGGCCAGTGGATTCAATACGAATGGGCGAAGCCAGTGTCGCTCGACGGCTCGCGCATTGTGTTCTGGAGCGACCACGCCGCGGGCACAAACGCTGGGGTTGCACCTCCCGCCGCATGGCATCTCGAGGTCCAGCGCGGAGATACGTGGGTGCCCGTGGCGAACGCGAGTGGGTATCCGGCGCCGGTCGGCTCGTTCGTCGACGTCAAGTTCGAACGCGTGACAACTCGTTGTCTGCGCGCGATGTTCGACGCATCCGGCGATGGCAAGCAATACGCGGCCGTCGCAGTGCAGGAGTGGGAGGCACTGGCGCCGAACGTAGTGACGCCGTCGGCGATGGGAAAGCTTTCGCCAGCGAGTGGAGCCGCGTCAGCGTGTCCGGCAAGTGGTCCGCCGCCAAAGTAAAGACGCACCAGGTTACAGGAGATCACGATGATGAAAACAACTCTTCGCCGGCATATCGGCAAGCTACTGTGCTGGACCGCTGGAGCTTCGACACTCCTGCTGGGCTTCGATCCGGCGATTGTGGGCCAGGCTCCTTCGCCATTTCCGTTCCAGGTGCGGTACGCGGCTTCGGGTA
>DASYEU010000081.1:0-46652 GCA_036498865.1 Acidobacteriaceae bacterium
GGGCTTGTCGGGGCGGAGGCGGAGGATGCGGGGGAAGCGGAGCGCGAATCCGCTGGCGTGGCGTGTGCTGCGCATGATGTTGTTGAAGGCTACTTCGAGCACAATGAGCGGCTCGACGGTACGGAAATGGCCCTGGTCTTCGAGCGTGTGCGCCTTGAGGAACTCGGTGAGGGTGGCGATCTCGGCGTCGGTGACGCCGGAGTAGGCTTTGCCGACATTGAGGAGTTCGAAGTTGGGGGCCGGGCCGCGGACGGCGAAGGTGTAGTCCGAGAGCAGACCGGCGCGCTTGCCGTGGCCGTACTCGGC
Organism: Acidobacteriaceae bacterium; assembly: GCA_036498865.1. GTDB lineage: Bacteria > Acidobacteriota > Terriglobia > Terriglobales > Acidobacteriaceae > Edaphobacter. The sequence goes on from DASYEU010000081.1 coordinate 307, forward strand.
ACCGGTGATGATGACGTCGAGTGTGGCGAGTTCGCGTTTGAGCTTGACCCAGGCGAGACCGCGACGGCCTGGCTGGTAGGTGGAGTCGGCGGCCTTGATCATGACGCCCTCGTTGGAGCGCGCGCGGGCGGCGGCGTAGGCGCGGTCGATATCCACGGCACTCTCGGCCAGGCGGGCGGGCGAGAGCAACAGGCGGGGGAGGTCAGGCTGCAGGCTGTCGTTTGCGGGTCGGAACAGGCTCGCTTGCGCGGCGTTTGCGTGCTCATCGACTTCAATGGGTGAGACGGTGCGGTCGATAAGGCGCTCGACGATGCCTTCGAGGAGATTGCGCCGCTCGCGCAGGGAAAGATTCAGGGTCAACTCGCCGCCGGTGTAGAGCAAGTCGAACGCCATGAAGACAACAGGCACGGCGGCGCGCCATTCATTGGAGACGCGCTTGCGACCGATGCGCTGTCCGAGGACGGCGAAGGGAAGGGCATGGGGCTCGGGCACCCCAGGGTTACGGCTGAAGTCCCAGCCCAGGATTTCGCCGTCGAGGATGAGCGGGCCATCGGTAGCCGGGTCGACGTGGGCGAAGGCCTCGGCCAGCTCGGGGAAGCTGCCGGTGACGTCGTCGCGATTGCGCGAGTAGAGGGCGACGCGGCCGGGCTGGCTGGGATCGCCGCAGTGGAGTTGCGCGCGCATGCCGTCGTACTTGTCTTCCAGAAAGGCGAGTACGGTAGGCGGTTGCTGGTTGTCGGTCGCCGGCTGTTCGTCGGCGGTGAAGCGTTCGATGGCTTCTTCCGGCGTCGCGACGGGCGAAGCGAGCATGAAGCCGAGCGGATGGAAGAGGCGCATGCGCGCTTCGGAGAGGGTTCCGGCGAAGGCGCGTTGGACCGCTCCGCCGAGATCGGCCTCGAGCATGACGGCGTGGCGGACCTGGGCGGGAGTGATGGCAGCGTTGGGGCGTGAAGTTCCCATCTCAGACGATGAAGCTGTCTGAGATGGGGCAACCGATGTGTTGGCTGCAGCCGCGATGGCTTCTTCGACGAGGGCTTGCTTTACGCCAATCCGCATGTCGCCGAGCATCAGCTTGAGCAGGTACTTAGCTTCGAGCGGGGTGGCGCGGCGAAGGAGATCTTCGACCAGCGCGGCTCGGGCAGCGGTGGTGCGGGCCGCGGCCATGGCGGCGAAGGCTTCGGCAACAGCGGCGAGGGTGAGGGTTGCGGGCTTTTCCGGCAGCGATGTGAAGAGGTCGAAGGCTGCGGCGCCCAGATCTCCGTGGCGGCGGTAGGCGGCGGTGAGCGCGGCATCAGTGGCGCCGGAGACGGCCAGAATGGCCCGGGTCAGCAGCGCGCCGCCGGCGTTCAGCTTGCGTGGATCGGACTCGGCAAAGGGCGTGCCGGCGAGGTAGAGGGCGAAGAGCGCGGCGTCTTCGGTGGCGGGTGCGGCGGCGTGGACCTTGGCGATGGCTGCGGCGATCGTGGCGCGCTTTTTCAGGCGGCTGCTCTCGCCTGCCAGGGATTCGAGAACCGCGGCGAGATGGGCGAAGGTGGCCACGCTATTCCTGGGTCAAGTTTCTCTTATACGATGCCTGCTGTGACTGGAAATGCAATTCCGATTGCGCTTCTGCTGGGCGCGGCGCTGTGGCTGGGCAGGCCGATCCTGGGGCAACAGGGCGGTGACGATGAGGCGCTAAAGCGGGAATTGCACCAACTGGGCGAGGTGGCGGAATCGCTGAATCAAGCGCTTCCCAGCCTGACGTGCCAGGAAACAGCGGTGAGCGAGCGGATTGTCCGCGGCAAGGTGAAGCAGCATGTGGCGTTTACGGCGAGCATGCGCGCGGTCCGTACTCCGGGCGGGCCGCTGCACGAGTCGTTCACGGTAACGACAGTCAACGGCAAGCCACCGTCCCGCAAAGCGGCGCGGTATCCGTATTACACGGCGGGCGCGTTCGATTCGGCGATGGTGTACTTCGTTCCCGCGCACCAGGCGTGCTATCGCTTCTCGCTTTCGGGTAGGCGGCTCGACTTTGAAACGGCGCCCGACGCGACATCGCATCCGCAATGCCGCGACGACGGACTGCACGGCTTTGCGCTGCTGGACGCGGACGGCAACGTGACCCACACGGAGCGAACGATTTCGGCGGATGCAAGCGAAAATTTTCGCCTGGTGCCATTTGCGGCCATCGATTTCGCTCCGGTCGAGTTGAACGGCCAGGTCTTCCGGCTCACACACCACCTGGTGTCGGAGTATCCCCAGGGCGATTCGGTGGGGCGGTTCGAGGCGACGTATTCGGAGTGCAAGCTGTTTTCAGTAAGTGTGACGATTGGTCCACCGACGCGGGTAGACCCGGCCGATACACCCCCGCCCCACTAGTCTTCCGCACCGAGGCGGGCGCGGTTATGTTTTTCGCGCAATTCAAAGTGTTGCAGACGGCGGCTCCGGGACTATGTTGATGCGCAGCGTTGTTTCCCCCGGAGTTCCTTCAATGAAAAAAGTCATTCTGCTGTCTGTTTTGCTGCAAACAACCTTACTGCTCGCCGCTGGAGATAAGCCGAATCCAGCGGATTTTCCAGTCAAGGTTCATGTCGTGTTTTCGCGTTACGTGATGACCGCCGGCCAATACCAGCAGATCGAGGCGTTGATTGATGGAGTGCGGGTGGAACTGACCGGAGAGAGTTTTGGCGTACTGGCGCTCGGGGATTACTCGGCGCGCGCCGCGACCAAACTCATAACGCGCGTCCCAAAGAACCCAAATACCTACGACATCTACAAAGGCTACGGGTTCCTGATGCCGGACGGTAAAACACGAACGTACCAGGTGACGGCCATGGGGCAAGCTCAGTTTCCTGCGCCGCCAACACCGTCGGCTCCGGTTGACAATTCGCCGTCTCCCACGCCGATGGACTCGACGCCACCCCCTGCGCCACCACCGCCGATGCCGACGACAACTCCTTGAGATTGAGGTCGATTGGCCTATGATTTTTCTGTACATGTTCATACGTCACAGGTAAGATTCCGCCATGAATCGCCAACCGTTGGTGGTATCGCTGGCCGCATTTGCCTTGGTCTTCCTCTGCGCTCCGTCCATGCTGGAGGCGAAGCGGTTGATCTCCGATTACACAATGCGCGTTCACATTTACGAGACCCACTGGAACCACAGTCGCACCGGATATCACGCGTTCGGGCGGGCGAACCTGTTCGACGATCAGGGGACACCGCACGGGGTGGAGTTCACCTACGATTGCGACGACCACCTGATGGCGTCGAATGCGAACGAGGCGTATCCGGCAAAGTGGAAGAAGCCTGGCCGTGAGCTCGAGGTCGTGTTCGGTGAGATTGGCGCGAAGGCGGACCAATTCCACGATTGCAGTTTTATGGTGTCGGAGAAGTCGTTTGTGTTTTTCAGGAACCGGGGTGAAGTCGGCACCGAGTCGGCCCAGGAGTTCATGGCAAGCCACAAGGCGCAGATGCCCACCATAGGCCCAGCCACTTCGGGCGATATTCCCTCGTCGGCGAATACGCGCAGCTTGTTCTGAAGCGGTTTCCCAACCTCGAATTTCCCAGCCGCGTCCTTTATGGGCGCGGTATCATCTTAAGAGACATGATGTGTGCCCGTGCCATTCCGGTGAACTCCTCCCGCGTGACGCCCCTGCGTCGCGACCAGCACTAGCTGCGCCCAATCATCCTTTTTCGGATGCGCCTGCCCGCGCGTCCTGCCGATCCCTCAGAATTCAGGTGCTGCCCCCCTCAGGAGAATTCCCATGTTTGACCGCTTAGACCAGTTGGAAGAACGGTACGAAGACCTTGGCCGCCAACTCTCGGACCCGACGATCGTCAACGATCAGGACAACTACCGTAAGGTATCCAAGGCGCACCGCGACCTGGAGCCGACCGTCGAGAAATTTCGCGAGTACCGGAAGATCAAGGACGGCATCGCCGAAGCGAAGGCGATGCTGGGCGACTCCGACCCAGACCTGAAGGCGATGGCCCAGGAAGAGCTGGACTCGCTGGAGCCGCAGCTGGTTCCCGTGGAAGAGGCGCTGAAGGTTCTGCTGCTACCGAAGGATCCGAACGATGAGAAGAACGTGATCCTGGAACTGCGCGCGGGTACGGGCGGCGACGAGGCTGCGCTGTTCGTGGCGGAGGTGTTCCGCATGTACATGCGCTTTGCCGAGCAGCACCGTTGGAAGGTGGAGGTGCTGTCGCAGACCGAGTCGGGCATTGGGCATGGGCTGAAGGACGTGACCGCGATTATCGAAGGCGATCATGTGTACTCCCAGTTGAAGTACGAGTCTGGCGTACACCGCGTGCAGCGCGTGCCGGCGACCGAGACCCAGGGGCGGGTGCATACTTCGGCGATTACGGTGGCGGTGCTGCCGGAGGCCGAAGAGGTCGATATCAAGATCGAGGCGAAAGACCTGCGGATCGATACGTTCTGCTCGTCGGGTCCGGGTGGGCAGAGTGTAAACACGACCTACTCGGCGGTGCGGATTACGCATCTGCCGACGAATACGGTGGTGAGCTGCCAGGACGAGAAGTCGCAGATCAAGAACCGGGAGAAGGGCATGCGCGTGCTGCGCGCCCGGCTGTACGAGGTGGAGGCGGAGCGTATCCATCAGCTTCAGGCGAAGGATCGCAAGGCGCAGATTGGGTCGGGCGACCGCAGCGAGAAGATCCGCACGTATAACTTCCCGCAGAACCGCATGACGGACCACCGCATCGGGCTGACCAATCACCAGCTCGCGACGGTGATGGAAGGTCAGTTGCAGCCGACGATCGATGCGCTGATTGCGTATTACACGGCCGAGAAGCTGAAGGCGGAGACCGCGGCGGCGTAAGGTCTAGTCGGGGACGCTCCAGCCGGCAATTGTGCCTGCGAGCGTGGCTTTGTCGGTGGCGGCGCCGCTGGTCTTGTGGGCCATGTCCGGGAAGGCTGCGACGACATCGGTGGACTTGGCCCAGACGGGCACATCCTGCATGGTGTAGTGATAGAGAACCTGGGTCTCGGGGAAGCCGTTGGCGGGGGCCGGCGGCGTGAAGCTGTCGATGCTGGTGATGTTGCGGTGGCCGTAGCAGAAGCGAGGAGCGACGCGGGCTCCAGCGTCGGTGGTGGTGTAGCGGCTGGCGTGGATGTCGCGCTCGACGGAGACTTTGAGCAGTTGCGCGGCGACGAGGGTGTTCATCTGCTTGGTCATGACCGGATCAGTGGTCTCGTAGGGGAAGCTGGGCGGGGTGGGAAAGAGGCAGTCGGGGTGGTCAGCGAAGTGGGCGTTGAGTCCGGCAACGAAGTTCTCCGTAGTGGGCTTGGACTTGGAGTCGCAGGCGATGAGCGGCAGCAGGAGGAGTGCGGCGGCGAGCAACGCGGTGGAGTTCGGTCGTGCAGGCATGGAGAAATCCTTGAAAGAACAGTGCGGAACAACGGTGTAGCTGCAAGGTTGGATGCAGGTTGCGGGGCCACCTGGTGACGGATCCGGTGAAATCGCAACGCTGGAACCCTAGTAGAAGTCGGCGCAACTGAGGAAGTAGCCGCAGTTCCGGCAGATGAGCTTGCAGCGGCTTTCGGAGAGGCGCGAGGAGCAGGTGGGGCAGAAGACGGAGTGGTGCTCGGGCTGGTCGATTCCGATTGGACAGGTTTCCTGGGTCTGTGAAGCGCCGGGTTGAGGCTGTTCCGTCTGCATGAGGGACAGCGTACCGTACGGAGGCCCGATTTTCATCCATCTTTCTTCGCTCCGCGCCAATTGGGAGCATCGAATGGGGTACGGTCTTGTGTGGGACAATCTTGATAGCCAACGATTTGAATTCTTTAGGAGAGAGAATATGGAACGCAGTGCGAGTGCAGTTTGGAATGGCAGTTTGAAGGAAGGCAAAGGCGCGATTTCCAGCCAGAGCGGCGCGTTGAAGGCGATGCAGTACAGCTTTGGATCGCGGTTCGCCGAGGGCGTGGGGACGAATCCCGAGGAGTTGATCGCCGCTTCGCATGCCGGCTGCTTCTCGATGGCGCTGAGCGCGGAGCTGGGAAAGGCAGGCTTTACCCCGGACTCCATTGAGACGACCGCGGTGGTGACGCTGGATATGCACGACAAGCCGACCGTGACCAAGAGCCACCTGATCACGAAGGCGAAGATTCCAGGAATCGATAAGGCGAAGTTCGACGAGATCGCGGCCGGCGCGAAGGCGGGCTGCCCCATCTCGCGGCTGCTGGCTCCGGCGGCGGAGATTTCGCTGGATGCGACGCTACTCTAAGACGCGGGCGCGATAGGAAGAAAGAGACCCCGGGCCGATGCCCGGGGTTTTCCCTTTTCTCTTTCAAAGTGTTGATTTTAAAGCAAGATGCGGGCCTCTATAATTCGCAGCGATCCAAAATAAGGAGTTCTATGTTGTCGGAAACAGGCACGACGTCCTCTCCCGGAGGGGTTCGATCCTCCCGTGGCGTGACACACCAACGCTGGGTGGTTTGCTCGCTGTTGTTTCTCGCGACGGTGATTGCGTACCTGGACCGCGGGGTGATTGCGTACCTTGAGAGCTTTCTTGAGGGCATCATTCCGGGGCTGAACAGCGTAAAGTACGGCACGATCCTGGCGGCCTTCCAACTGGCCTATGCGACAGGGATGTTCTTTGCCGGTGGCGTGGCGGATCGACTGGGGACACGGAAGGCCTTTGCGCTGGCGATTGGGGTGTGGAGCCTGGCTGCGATGCTGCCGGGCGCGGCTTTCTCTGTGCTGACGCTGGGGATCGGAATGGCGATCCTGGGATTGGGCGAGGCTGCCCTTTTTCCGGTGTGCATCAAGACGGTGGCGGAGTGGTTTCCGAAGCGGGAGCGGGCGTTGGCGACGGGGATCTTCAACTCCGGGGCGAACGTAGGAAACATCCTGGTACCGCTGATCGTTCCAACGCTGGTGGTGTGGTTTACGTGGCGCGGCTCGTTTGTGGTAGCCGGAGTGATGGGGTTGATGTGGCTGGCAGTGTGGCTGGCGTACTATCGTCCGCCGGAGAAGCACCCCACGGTGTCGCCGGAGGAACTGGCGCTGATTCTGAGCGATCCGGTGGAGAAGGTGCAGAGCGTTCCGTGGGCGAAGGTGTTTCCGCACAAGGAGACGTGGGCGTACGCGATTGCGAAGTTTCTGACGGACCCGATCTGGTGGTTTTACCTGTTCTGGCTGCCGCGGTATCTCCAGTCAACGTTCCATCTGAGCCTGGCGACCAACCGGGTGCCAGTGGTGGTGGTGTACAGCATATCGATTGTGGGCAGTGTGGGAGGCGGGTGGCTATCGTCCGCGCTGATGAACCGGGGCATGATGACGAACCGGGCGCGCAAGACGGCGATGGCAATCTGCGCAGTGGCGGTGACGCCTGTGTTTGCAGCTCCATTTGTGCATCACCTGTGGATGGTGGTGGGCCTGGTGGGACTGGCCGCGGCGGCGCACCAGGGCTGGTCGGCGACCCTACTGACGTTTCCTTCGGATGTGTTTCCGAAGGCGGCGGTGGGCAGCGCGAGTGGCGTTGGCGGGATGTTCGGCGCGCTGGGCGGCGTGCTACTGCAATTTGCGACGGGCGTGATTGTGCAGGTGACGCACAGCTACGTGCCGATGTTTGCCCTGGCTTGCGGCGCGTATCTGCTTGCGTTGGCGATTTTGCATGCGATTTCGCCGAGGATGGAACCTGCAAAGATGGGGTGAAGTCAGGGAGCGGGCGCAAGCTTCCAAGTTGAATGGAACGCGATCGTGCCGCCGCTAGTGCGCATGGCCGTGGTGGTGATGGTGGCCGTGGGTGGCTGCTTCCAAGGGGGGGGCGGAGCAGCCGTGGGTGGTTTCGCAGCCGTGGATCTCAAACTGGATGGTGGTGTGGCTGATGTGGAAGCCGTCGCGCAGCGCGCAGTTGATGGCGTCGAGGATGGAGCTGCACTCGGAGAGGGGCATCTCCGGAATGAGGACGTGGCTGGCAAGGGCGTGGGAGGCGGAGCCAAGAGACCAGACGTGCAGGTCGTGCACGTCGAGAACGCCGGGAACACTTTCGATGGCTGCGCGAACCTCGGCAAGCTCAACCGCAGTGGGTGTGCCTTCGAGAAGAATGTTGAGGGTCTCGCGGACGATGGTGGCGGATGACCAGACGATCATTCCGGCAATGAGCAGCGATAGGACGGGATCGATCCACATGATGCCGGTGAAGAGAATGGCGGTGCCGCCCGCGATGACCGCCGCGGTGGAGAGCGTGTCGCCGAGCATGTGGAGGAAGACGGAACGAATGTTGACGTCGCCGGAGAACTTCCACAGGAGGCCTGCGATAGCCCCATTCATGAGCACTCCGGCCGCAGCGACGTACATCATGATGTGGGGCTGGACCGTGACCGGGGTGTACAGGCGTTGGATCGCGGAGAAGGCGATCCAGGCAGCCAGGATGATGAGGGTGAGGGCGTTGACGAAGGCGGCGAGAACCCCGGCGCGCTGATAGCCGAAGGTTTTCTGGTCGGTGGCGGGACGGCGTTGGAAGTAAACGGCCACGTATGAGAGCGCGATGGCAAGCGCGTCGGAGACGTTGTGACCAGCCTCGGAGATGAGGGCGAGGGAGTGGGCGCGGAGGCCGAAGTAGAAGGTAGCCGCGACGTAGAGCCCTGTGGCGCAGAGGGATATGGTCAGAACTCGTTGCATTTTGCCCGAGTTTGTCGCGACCATATGCATCCTCCCCAGTATACGGGGGGAGGGTATCCGTGGACCAGACGCCAAGTACCAGGGGGAGGTGTTTGGGGGCATTCAACCCGAGTGCGCGGTTGCCAGCACCTTCTATCCAAGCGTTTGGGCGATATACTGGAAATTGCTCATGAAATCGACCTTTTCCGACTCCGCCGACATCTTGCTGAAAAAAAACAACGCTGGAACAGACGCCCATCCGCTGGATTTGGGGCGGGACGAGACGGGGAAGCGGCGGCGAGTGCGCTCGACAACCGTACTGTGCGTGCGGCGGGGCGATAGCGTCGTGATGGCGGCCGATGGACAGGTGACGCTGGGCACGAACGTGATGAAGGCCTCTGCGAAGAAGATTCGCCGGCTGTATCAGGACAAGGTGTTGGCGGGATTTGCGGGTTCGACGGCCGATGCGTTTTCGCTGTTTGGGCGCTTCGAGACGAAGCTGGAGCAATATGCGGGGAACCTGGGCCGCTCTGCGGTGGAACTGGCGAAGGACTGGCGGACGGACCGCATGCTGCGACACCTGGAGGCGCTGCTGATTGTGTGCGACACGACGGCGACCTTTGTGCTGAGCGGAAACGGCGACGTGATCGAACCGGATGAAGGGATCGTGGCGATCGGGTCAGGAGGGAGTTATGCGCTGGCGAGCGCGCGCGCGTTAATGGAGAACACGGATCTGAACGCGCGAGATATCGCAGAAAAAAGTTTGAAGATCGCGGGACAGATTTGTATCTATACGAATGATCAGTTGACCGTGGAAGAGTTGAAGAAGGCGTAGTGGTACCAGACACTGGGTGCTAGTTGGGTGTGCTGTGGGGCAGGACAAAAGGAATAGGGATATGGCGATTTATTTACCGGGAACGGCAGAAGACCAGGCATTGGCGCTGGATGAGATGACTCCGCGCGAGATTGTTGCGGAGCTGGACAAGTACGTGGTGGGACAACATGCGGCGAAGCGCGCGGTGGCGATTGCGCTGCGCAACCGGATGCGGCGGCAGAAGCTATCGCCCGAGCTGGCGGACGATATCATGCCGAAGAACATCATCATGATTGGGCCGACCGGCGTGGGCAAAACGGAGATCGCGCGGCGGCTGGCAAAGCTGACGAACTCGCCGTTTCTGAAGGTGGAGGCCTCCAAATTTACCGAGGTGGGGTACGTGGGGCGCGATGTGGAGTCGATTGTGCGCGATCTGGTGGAGATCGCAATCGACATGGTGCGCGAAGAGAAGATGGAAGACGTGGAGGACAAGGCCGAGTTGAACGCGGAAGATCGCCTGCTGGATCTGCTGCTACCTCCGGCGCCTTCGCAGGCTGCTGCTCAAGCAAAGACGACGGGGCCGGCCACGGTGGTGATGACTCCGGCGGGCGTGAGGGCGATGCAGGTGATGCAGGTGACGTCGCCCGCACCGACCGACGGGGCAACGATCGATGGGAACGCCGAGAAGCCGGAGGAGGCGAAGGCCGAAGATGCGGCTGCGCACTCGAGCTACGAGCGGACGCGTGAGAAGCTGAGGCAGCAGTTCCGCGAAGGACGGCTGGATGAGCGGATGGTGGAGATCGATGTGCGCGATCGCAACCAGCCAAGCTTCGAGTTCCTCTCCGCGCAGGGGCAGGAAGACATGGACATGAACATCAAGGACATGTTGCCCGGGCTGTTTGGACAGCGGACAAAGAAGCGGAAGATGAAGGTGGTGGAGGCGTTCGACTACCTGGTGCAGGAGGAAGAGCAGCGGCTGATCGACATGGACCAGGTGACCCGGCTGGCGGTGGAACGCGTAGAAGATTCGGGGATGGTGTTCCTGGACGAGATCGACAAGATTGCCGGGCGCGAAGGCGGGCATGGGCCGGATGTAAGCCGCGAAGGCGTGCAGCGGGACATTCTGCCGATTGTGGAAGGTACGACCGTGAACACGAAGTACGGCATGGTGTCGACCGACCACATTCTGTTCATCGCGGCGGGTGCGTTCCACGTGTCGAAGCCGAGCGATCTGATTCCGGAGCTACAGGGACGGTTCCCTATTCGCGTGGAGCTGAAGTCGCTGACGGTGGAAGACTTTATCCGGATTCTGACGGAACCGAAGTCATCGCTGGTGAAGCAGTCGACGGCGCTGCTGGAGACGGAGGGGCTGAAGCTGGAGTTTACGCCGGAGGCGCTGGCGGAGATGGCGCAGTTCGCGTTCAAGGTGAACGAGACGACGGAGAACATCGGCGCGCGGCGGCTGCATACCATCATGGAACGCGTGCTGGACGAGATCAGCTTTCAAGCGCCTGATTTGTTCAAGAGCCCGCGGGCCGAAGCGACGCAGGAAGGTGTCGTGGCCGAGGTGGGAGCTTCGGCGCCACTGGGGAACGAGCCGGCGAAGGCTGCGCCGCCACTGCCGGTGATCGAGCGGAAGAAGGACGATGGGACGACAGAGAAGGTGATCGTGGTCGACCCGGAGTATGTGAAGCAGCAGGTTGCGAGCATTGTGAAGGACCAGGATCTAAGCCGCTACATTTTGTAACTTCTGCGGTGCCGGACGGAAACGCGGCCTTTGCTGGCCGCGTTTTCTATTGGCGTCAGGCGGCTTTTGCCGGCTTGCCCGGAGTTGAACTTCTCGCAAGGCGGCGTTTGAAGGCGCCCAGTGAGTTTTCTGCGTGGATGCAGAAGCGCTGCGGCAGCTTGGCGGCTTGGCCAAGTTCCTTTGCCGCTAGCTCGTGGATCAACAGCCAATCGTGCCACTTGCCTCCAGCCTGTTGGAGGTCTTCGAAGCGCGCGGCGAGCAGGTGGGCCGCCGTGGCAGACCGCGGAGCGGACTCGGCGAGGTAGCGGGCAAGTTTGGCGCGCTTGCGGATGTCGTGAAGCTGATCGCGGCTCTCCAACGTTGAGGGGGAGACAGGCGACGCGTGCCGAATGTACCACTGATCGACCAGTGCGATGAGCTGCGCCTCGGTGAGGGTGACGAGGCCCGCGGGCTTGAGTGCGTCGAAGAACTTCTCGAAGAGGAGGGGCAGTTTGGAGCGGTGCTTCCGGAGGAGATTCATCAACTCCTCCGCGTGGGCATCGCGGCGCCGCTTCAGGTCGCTGCGGAGCTGGCTCGCCTCCTGGCGGAGTGCAGGAGTCGGGCGCGCACCTCCGTTCCTGCCGGCGACTTCGTCGGCGACAAGATCGCGCTGCACATCCAGATCTCGCACTTGTCCGGCGGCTCTGCGAATCTTGCGGAGTATCCGGCGAACGCGGCGCTGTTGCTTTTCGTGCGGTGGAAGTTCGGGGAGCAGAGAGAGCAACTCGAGCTGAGCTTCGATGCGGCGAGTTGAAGTGCGGAGCTTGTGGACCGCTTTCTTCTCCGGCTTCGCGAGGCACACCAGGATGGAGGCTTCAAGGGCTGTGGTGTACTCGCGGAGAGTCTTGAGTGGATGCGCGGACTGGTCGGCGCGTGCCATGGGGGGTAGGGTGCGATTGCGCTTCCGGCGTAACTCGGCGGGGTAGGCTGGATGGACAGCTGGAAAAGCGGCGACCCCTGGAGGATCGCCGCTTCCATCGGGCTACTGTTCGGATGCTTAGTGCGCGCCCACGGTTTGCTTTTGGCTGATTTCGCTGAGCCGCTTTTCGAGTAGGCTCTCGAGGCCTTCGAGCGCCTTGGAGAAGCCCTCGATGCCTTCCTTCAGCTTGTCGCTGGCCATGCGGTCGGCGGCGTGCATCTTGTCGAAGGAGGCCTTATCCATGGGGATTTTCTCAATCTTCATGCCTGCGGCCTTCGCGGGATCGAGCTTGCGGGGCAGATCGCCCTGCTTGGCTTCGAGTTCGGCGAGAAGCTTGGGCGCGATCGTAAGCAGGTCGCAGCCCGCGAGCTCGATAATCTCGCCGATGTTGCGGAAGCTGGCTCCCATGACAACTGTCTTATAGCCGAAATGCTTGTAGTAGTTGTAAATGATGGTGACGGATTGGACGCCGGGATCGTCTGCGCCGACGTAGTCCTTGCCGGTGTCCTTCTTGTACCAGTCGAGGATGCGGCCGACGAACGGGCTGATCAGTGTCACCTTGGCTTCCGCGCTGGCGATGGCCTGGTGGAGGCCGAACAGCAGCGTCATGTTGCAGTGGATGCCTTCCTTCTCCAGAATCTCCGCAGCCTGAATGCCCTCCCAGGTGGAGGCAAGCTTGATGAGGACGCGCTCGCGGGAGATTCCGGCCTTTTCATACTGCGCAATGATGTCGCGAGCGGTCACGACGGATTTCTCGGTGTCGTAGGAGAGGCGGGCGTCGACTTCGGTGGACACGCGGCCGGGGATGATTTCGAGAATCTTGCGGCCAAAGGCGACGGCGAGTTCCTTGAATGCGAGAGCAGCGACCTGCTTGTCGGTAGCGGCGGGGCCGGCTTGTTCACGGGCCTGCATCAGAACGCCATCGACAATGGGGGCATAGGCGGGCATGGCTGCTGCGGCCGCGATGAGTGAGGGATTCGTGGTCGAATCCTGTGGTTTGAACTGCTCAATGGCGTTAATATCGCCGGAGTCGGAAACAACGGTGGTCATGCTGCGAAGTTGGTCGAGAAAAGTTGCCATAGAAGCTCCTTGTGCGTCGTGCGCGTCCCTTCCATTCTACCAATTTGGCGGGAATGCGGTACTTTGGTAGGCAAAGCGGGTGGTGCCAGGGCGCATGAACCATGCATGGAACAAGATAACGGTGGTGCTGCTGGTTGCGGCAATCACTGCGACGGTGACGGCGCATGCGCAGAACACTGCGGATGCCGCGTGGAATGCAAGGTGGATTCAGGCTCCCTGGAGCACGGAGCGGGATGGCGCGGAACTCGATGGAAGCCGCCCCATGCCAGTCTTTCGGCGGGAGTTCCTGGTTCGGCAGAAGGTGGCCAGGGCGACGCTGCGGATTGCGGGTCTGGGGCAGTATGAGGCGCGGATTGGGAGCAGGGGCGAGATGCGGCTGGTGGCTCCGCGGGGGCTGCACCAGGCGTGGACGGACTACAAGAAGACAGTGACCTTCGATACCTACGACGTCACGAAGCTGCTGACGCCGGGGCAGCACGTGCTTGGGGTGATGCTGGGCAACGGGATGTACAACGTGCAGAAGACGAAAGGACGCTACACAAAGTTCGATGGCAGCTTTGGGGGGCCAAAGCTGATCGCAGAGTTGCAGGTGCGGTATGTGGATGGGAAGTCGGAGACGATTGGCACCGATGAGAAGTGGAGAGCGGCGAAGGGGCCGGTGAAGTTCAGCTCGACGTACGGAGGCGAGGACTACGACGCGCGCGAAGAGTTGGACGGATGGGACGAGTCCGGATTCAACGACGCGGAGTGGTCTCCAGTAATGGAGGCCGATGGGCCGGGTGGCGCGTTGACGAAAGCGATCGCGCCGGACGTGCGGGAAGGAGCTACTCATCTTCCGGTGAAGACCACTGAGGTGCGGCCAGGTGTCGTGGTCTATGACCTGGGCGTGAACTTTGCCGGAGTGCCCGCGATACGTGTGCGAGGGCCGGAGGGAGCGGTGTTGAAGATGACTCCCGGTGAGTTGCTGAAGCCGGACGGGACGGTCTCGCAGGCAAGCAGCGGCGGTCCTATGTGGTGGACGTACACGGTCCGTCAGGATGGAGATGAGGAGAGCTGGTTGCCGCGGTTCGGATACTACGGATTCCGCTATCTGCAGGCGGAGTGGGGCAAGGCGAGCGAGGGCACGGCCTCGGCGGCAGGCAAGATTGAGTCGATCGCGGGCGTGGAGTGGCATTCGGCTTCGCCCGTGACGGGGAGCTTTGAAAGCTCGGACGAGACGTTGAATGCGATTCACGCGCTGATCGTGAACGCGATGCACAACAACGAAGCGAGCCTGTTTACGGACTGTCCGCACCGGGAAAAGCTGGGATGGCTGGAGGAGACTCACCTGGTGGCGCTGGGGTTGATGTTCAACAACGATCTGCGCGGACTCTATGCGGCGACAGCGAAGAACATTGCCGACGCTCAGCATGCGGATGGCGGGGTGCCGACGATTGCGCCGCAGTACACGAGGTTTGGGACAGACCCGCGCTGGGCCATGTTTGACGATTCGCCGGAGTGGGGTTCTGCGAGCGTGCTCGGGGTCTGGGCGGCATACCGGTTCTATGGGGATAAGAGGGAGTTGGAGCGAGACTATCCGGTGATGCAGCGGTACGTGAAGTTTCTGGAGGGCAAGGCTGCGGATGGGATTGTGGCCTACGGGCTGGGGGACTGGTACGACATTGGGCCGAAGCCGCCGGGCGTCTCGCAGAATACGTCGCTTGGCGTAACGGGGACGCTGATGCTGTATGAGGACGCAGCCGCGCTGGGCAAGATCGCGGCATTGCTGGGCCATGTGGAGGATGCGGGCGCGTACGAAGCGTTGGCGCAGCGAGAGGCGAATGTGTTCAACCGCAGGTTCTGGGACGAGGCGAAGGGTTGGTACGACACCGGCAGCCAGACGGCGAATGCGATGCCGCTGGCGCTGGGGATCGTCCCGGAGGAGCGGCGCGCTAAGGTGCTGGAGCATGTGGTGAACGATATCGAGTCGCACAACTACCACATCACCACGGGCGAGGTGGGATATCCGTACCTGCTGCGCACGTTGATGGACGCAGGGCGCAATGACCTGGTGCTGATGATGATGCTGCGCAAGGATCTGCCAAGTTACGGATCGCAACTGGCGGCAGGTGCGACGGCACTGACCGAAGCATGGGATGCGAATCCGCGGAACAGCCAGGACCACCTGATGCTGGGCGGCGCGGAGGAGTGGTTCTATCGCGGCCTGGGCGGAATCGACTTCGACATGTCGCGAGCTACCGATGAGCGGATTACGATTCGGCCGGCGATTGTGGGCGGACTAACGTGGGTGAAGAGCAGCTACAAGTCCGTGCTGGGCGAGGTCCGCTGCGAGTGGAAGCAGGAGGATAAGACGACGTCGATTGATGTGGGGATTCCTCCCGGGGCAACGGGCACGCTGATTCTGCCGGTGAAGATGGTGGCGGATATCTCGGACCTAGACTCGGGCAAGGCTGGCCAGCCCCGGCTCACAGAGGTGCGGCGCGACAACGCGGTCGTGGTGTACCGGGCGACGGCGGGCCTCTACCATTTTCGCGAGGCGGAGTAAGGTGCAGCGAACGCGATTGCCAAGCGCGAGTAGCTTGCGTATAAGGTGACTGTTTCCATTCGATGGAGTGCGGGTGATGAAGATGAATGTAGTTGGACGAATCGGTTTGGGTGTTGCAGTGCTGTTGGGAGCGGGTGGAGTGCAGGCTCAGGATCTGCCGTTGACGCAGATACTGACTCCGAGTAAGGTCTCGCCACTGGACCCGACGAAGAGTCTGGGAGCGCCGGCGATGGAGAGCAGTATGCACACGCCGTTGAAAGAGGAGTACATCTGGACGGCGAACGACGCGAATGCGAACGACAAAGTTTTGTACACGCGGCCCGCGGCCAATGAGCGGATTGAGCCGCATTTCTTCCGTCGGGGCTTCACGGTGTCGGCCGTTCCGCGCGAGGCGACGCTGTATGTTGCCGGGCCGCGCAGTGTCGACGTGTGGCTGAATGGCATGCTGGTGGAGCACGTAGAGAGCGACGTGACGTCTCCGCTGGGCATGCACGTATTTGCAACGAATGTGGCGAAGTATCTGCAGCCGGGCGCGAACACAATCGCGATTGAAGCGGTACGCGGGCGCGGAGTGACGGGCTTTGCGAACAGCGCACTGGTACGGCAGCAGACGTTTGGACAGGTGTTGGTGGCGAAGTTGCTCGCTGCCGCTCCGAGTGTGGATGGGCCGTCGCTGCTGATCAGCGACAGGCAATGGAAGAGCGCGGTAGCCGCTCCGGAGGGCTGGTCGCGGCCTGCGTTCGACGATGCGAAGTGGGCTCCGGTGCAGAGCATTGGGTCGATTGAGAGTTCGGTGGAGTTGTTCCAGTGGAACGCGGATGCGGGGCTGTACGACTGGCCCGGCTACGACGGAATCTCGGGATACCTGGCGCATACGCCCATTCCAGCCAGCGGAATTCTGGCCCGGTATGCCGGCCGGGGAAATTTCGACCACATCGAGAGCCTGACGGGTGGTACGGGCGAGTTCCAGGTGCGCTTGCCGGTCGCGAGGCTGGCAGATGAAGAGGCGCCCAGTGTGGTGCTCGACTTTGGACGTGAGCTGACCGGAAGAGTCGAATTGGTTTCGGACAGCGACACACCGATGACGGTGACGGTGCAGATGGGAGAGTCGGATTCCGAGGTGATGAAGGCTCCCTATCTTGGTACCAATCTGCTTACAATTGCGCCGCATGGAACAGGGCACGGACCCAAGACTGCGTTTCGGTACGCGAAGATTCGCTTTGTGGATGGTGGCCCGGAGCTGCGGTTCAAGGCAATTCGCGTGGACCACATTTATTACCCGGTAAAGTACGAGGGGTCGTTCGAGTCGTCCGACCCGCTGCTGAACCGCATCTGGGAGATTGGCGCGTACACGGCGCACCTTTGCATGCAGGACGGCGTGTGGGACGCGAGCAAGCGCGATCGCGGGCGCTGGATGGGCGACACGGATGTAAGCGGGCGCGTGATTGAAGATGTGTTCGGCGAGCGGCCGCTAATGGAGGACACCCTGGATCGGCTGATGGGACCTGCGCCCGTAGATCAGCATGTGAACGGGATTCCCGGCTATTCGTCCTTCTGGTTTACCGGCGTGGCGGACTACTACCGCCACACGGGCGATAAAGCGTTCCTGGAGCGCGAGCATGCGCGTATGGTGCAGTTGCTGGAGTACGTGGACAAAGAATTCGATGAGCGGAATGTATATGCGAACAAGACGAAGGTGTGGCTATACGTCGACTGGTCGCCGGAACTGAATGGAGATACTCCGGAGACGCGGCGGGCGACGACCCTGGAGTTCTACCGCGCCTACCGCGATGCGGTGTGGATGCTGCGCGAACTGGGCGATACAGCCAATGCAGCCAAGTATGAGCGGCGGGCCGCGGAGATTCAGGCAGGCGCGCAGAAGGTGCTTCTGGACGCGGGCAGCGGGACGTTCGGGCCGCGGTGGCAGACGAATGCCGCGGCAGTGATTGGCGGCGCGGCGCGGCCGGATCAGTACGATGCGATCTGGAAGAATGTCCTGTCGCAGGTAGGCGAACGCGGGACGAATAGCCTGATTCTCTCGCCGTATTACAACTACTACGTGATTCGGGCGATGGCCCAGATGGGTCACCGCGAGCAGGCGCTGAAGTGGATTCGGCAGTACTGGGGCGGCATGGTGGATGAGGGCGCGACCAGCTTCTGGGAGGCATACGACCCGAGTTGGTATCACGAGGACTTTCACTCGTCGCTGCAGTCGGATAATCGGTCGGGATATTTTGTGAGCCTGGCGCATGGATGGTCCTCCGGCCCCACAGCGTGGCTGATGGAGCAAGTGCTGGGGATTCAGCCGACGGGGGCGGGATTCAGCACGGTGGAAATTCGGCCCGACCTGGTTGGTCTGGATTGGGCCAGGGGCGGGGAACCGACGCCGCACGGACCGCTGAAGGTGGACGTGCGCAAGAACGGGAGCGCGACGGCCGTTGTAGTGGATGTGCCCGAGGGCGTGATGGCCCACGTTTCAGTGCCGGTGGCCTCAGGCACTGCGAAGGTCGCAGTCAATGGAAGCTCGGTAGCGACTACTTCGGCGGAGAATGGAACGCGGGCGGTGGTGACGCTGAACCACGCGGGACATTTCGAACTATCGGGGCAGTAGTCTATTTTCATGTGTGAAATCAGTTCTCTGCAAATGAAAAAATGCGGATCCCTTGTGCGGTGCTTGTCCGGTTCTTTATAGTTTGCGGAGAACCCTTACAAGATTTCCAGTGAAGGAAGACCATGAGCGGGATGTCCCCGGAAGAGTTTGCAAAGAAGATCGGAGCGGGACTGCTCTCGTTTCCCGTCACCCATTTCAACGCGGATGCGAGTGCATTCGACGAGGGCCCCTACCGCCAGCACCTGGAGTGGCTGCTGGAGCATAAGCCTGCGGGGCTGTTCGCCGCGGGAGGCACCGGCGAGTTCTTCTCGCTGACGCTGGAGGAATTTTCCGCGGTCGTATCGGCAGCGGTGCAGCAAACGAACCATCGCGTGCCGGTGGTCGCGGGCTGCGGATATGGGACCGCGATGGCGAAGCAGTTTGCGCGGGCGGGCGAGGCTGCAGGGGCGGACGGGATTCTGCTGCTGCCCCCGTATCTGCTGAACTCGGACCCCGCGGGGCTGGTGGCGCATGTGGAAGCAGTGTGCGCAACGACCAAGCTGGGCGTCATTTTCTACAACCGCGACAACGCGATTCTGAACGACGTCTGGCTGGAGAAGCTGTGTGATCGCTGTCCGAACCTGGTGGGCTTCAAGGACGGCTATGGCGATATCGAACTGATGACACGCATCTACGCGCGGATGGGCGACCGATTGGTGTACGTTGGCGGGCTGCCTACGGCGGAGACATTTGCGCTTCCGTACCTGGAGATGGGTGTAACGACCTACTCGTCGGCGATTTTCAATTTTCTGCCGAAGTTCGCGCAGAACTTCTATGCGGCGGTGCGGCGCCGCGACCATGCTGTGGTGTACAAGGAGCTGCGAGATTTCGTGCTGCCCTACATTGACATTCGCAACCGTCGCAAAGGGTACGCTGTGTCGATTGTGAAGGCTGGCATGCGCGCGATTGGGAGGCCTGCGGGTCCGGTGCGGACGCCATTGACGGATCTGGACGCGAGCGAACTGGATGCGCTAATGAAGCTGATCGCAGGACGTTCGTGAAGCGCCTCAATCCGGCCTTGGCGGAAGAGCGCGAAACGCACATTCGGTATCTGATCATTGCGATGCTCTTCGTCGCGAGCTGCACCAGTTACGGCGATCGCGCTGCGCTGGCTGTGGCAGGCGTCGCCATGCAGAAGACGCTGGCGCTGGACCCGATCAAGATGGGACTGCTGCTCTCGGGCTTTGGTTGGGCCTATGTATGCGGGCAGTTGCCGTCGGGCGGGCTGCTGGACCGGTTCGGATCGAAGCGTGTGTACGGCATCAGCATCGTTGCCTGGTCCGTGTCCGCGCTTGGAATCGGGTTGGCCGGATATGCGCCTGCGGCTTGGGTGTTCAGCATCATCTTTGCGATACGCCTGCTCTCCGGACTCGTGCAGTCGCCGGTGTTCCCGGGTAATGGGCGCGTGGTTGCTGCGTGGTTTCCGACGGCGGAACGCGGCCGCGCGTCGGCGATCTTCAATGCGTCCCAATATTTCTCACTAGTGGCGTTCGGGCCGTTGTTCGGGTTACTGACAACCCGCTACGGGTGGCAGAGCTGCTTCTATTTCATGGGGCTGTTCGGCATGGCGCTGGCGTTCGGGTGGTGGAAGCTGGTGTTCAACGTAACCGAGCACCCCATGATTTCGAAGCCGGAGATCGATTGCATCGAGCGAGGTGGCGGCCTGGTGCACCTGGACCAGACGGGCTCGCGCCGCACTCCGCTGACGTGGGCCATGTTCAAGCGGTTGTTGAGTCAACGCATGCTGGTGGGGATTTACATCGGCCAGTTCTGCATCAACACTCTCACCACGTTCTTCCTGACGTGGTTTCCGACCTACCTTGTGAAGCAACGCCACATGAGCATTCTGCAGGCGGGCTTTGCCGCGGCTCTTCCGGCACTGTGCGGATTTGTCGGGGGGATTCTCGGCGGCGTGTGCTCCGACTGGCTGCTCCGCCTTGGCTATTCGCTGACGTTTGCGCGCAAGGCGCCGATTATTGCGGGGATGCTGTTGTCCGTGACGATCATCGGATGCAACTACACGAACGCGCAGACCCTGGTGATGCTGCTGATGTCGCTGGCGTTCTTCGGCAAGGGGTTCGGCGCGCTGGGCTGGACGGTAATTGCGGACACCTCGCCAAAGCAACTGGTAGGTGTGAACGGCGGAGTGTTCAATCTGTTCGGCAATCTTTCGACGATCACAACGCCGATTGTGATTGGCTACCTGGTGAACAAGAAGGGTTCCTTCAATAGCGCGCTCATCTTCGTTGGACTCACCGCACTGGTCGCAATCTTCAGCTACCTGGTGATCGTGGGCGAAATTAAGCGGCTCGATTTTCATGCAGAGCCGGCGGGAGCTGCGCGTTGAACCAAGCCCAGGGAATGCAAACGCCGCGGGTTACGAGCATGCGGGTGATTCCGGTTGCGGGACACGACAGCATGCTGCTGAATCTGAGCGGCGCGCATGGGCCGTTTTTCACGCGCAACGTGGTGATCCTCGCAGACGACGCGGGTCATACCGGCGTAGGCGAAGTTCCGGGTGGAGAGAAGATTCGCCGTGTGCTGGAGGAGTCTAAGACGCTTGTGGTCGGGCAGCCCGTGGGAGCGCACAACGCGATTTTGAACGCGGTGCGCGGGCGGTTTGCAGAGTTTGATCAGGAAGGACGAGGACTGCAAACGTTCGATCTGCGTACGACCGTGCATGTGGTGACCGCGATTGAGTCGGCGCTGCTGGATCTGCTGGGGCAGTTCCTGGGCCTGCCGGTTGCGGCCTTGCTCGGCGAAGGACAGCAACGCTCGAGCGTCGAGGTGCTGGGGTACTTGTTTTTTGTCGGCGACCGAAACAAGACGGACCTGCCCTATCGCAGTGAGCCCGAAGCAAGCGATGCATGGCTGCGGCTGCGGCATGAGGAGGCGTTGACCACCAATACCGTTCTGCGGCTTGCTGAGGCCGCGCAGGGGCGGTATGGGTTCAATGACTTCAAGCTGAAGGGCGGCGTGCTGGCGGGCGAGCAGGAGATGGAAACTGTAGCGGCGCTGGCGGAACGTTTTCCAAACGCGCGGATTACGCTCGACCCGAACGGCGCGTGGTCGCTGGACGAAGCTGTTCGGTTGTGCACCGGCAAGCGGAACGTTCTGGCGTATGCCGAAGACCCATGCGGGGCGGAGCACGGATTTTCCGGCCGCGAGGTGATGTCGGAGTTTCGGCGTGCCACCGGCCTGCCTACCGCGACGAACATGATTGCAACGGACTGGCGCGAGTTGAAACACGCGGTCCAGTTAAACGCGATCGATATTCCGCTGGCCGATCCACACTTTTGGACAATGCAGGGTTCGGTGCGTGTGGCACAGATGTGCCGGGAGTGGGGTCTGACATGGGGCTCGCACTCGAACAACCACTTCGACATTTCACTGGCAATGTTCACGCATGTGGCCGCGGCGGCTCCGGGACGGACTACCGCGATTGATACCCATTGGATCTGGCAGGACGGGCAGCGATTGACCAAAGAGCCATTGCGGATTGAGGGCGGCAGAATCGCCGTGCCGGAGCGTGCGGGGCTGGGGGTGGAGGTCGACATGGTGCAGATCGAGCAGGCACATGCGCTCTACACCCGCATGGGGCTCGGCGCACGTGACGATGCAATGGCAATGCAGTTTCTGGCGCCGGGGTGGAAGTTCAACCCCAAGAGGCCGTGCCTGGTGGCGTAGTTTGTGTGGCGAGGGGTGGGGGCCGTACCATGGAAGAGGGGATTCAGATGACAGTTGCCGAGATGACGTTGACGGGCGAGATGCTGATTGGCGGCCGCGCGGTCAGAGGTACTGAGGGCGTTACACATGCGGTCAACCCGGCTACCGGTGCAGAGTTGGAGCCGGCCTTTGGTGGAGGCACCGAGGCGAACGTAGATGCGGCCTGCGAATTGGCCGAGGCGGCGTTCGATCCGTTCCGCGCCGTGAGCCTGGAGAAGCGCGCGAAGTTTCTTGAAGCGATCGCGCAGGGAATCCTCGACCTGGGCGACATCCTGGTGGAACGCGTGATGAGCGAGTCTGGACTCCCGCGGCCACGTGTGGAAGGCGAACGCGGTCGCACCGTTGGACAGTTGCGGCTATTTGCTTCGCTTGCGCGCGAAGGGCGATGGCTGAGTGCCACGCTGGATCGCGCGATGCCCGATCGAAAACCATTGCCGCGTGCGGACCTGCGGATGCAGAAGATTCCGGTGGGCCCGGTCGCAGTGTTCAGCGCGAGCAACTTTCCTCTGGCGTTTTCCGTTGCAGGCGGAGATACGGCGGCAGCGTTTGCGGCGGGTTGCCCGGTGGTGGCGAAGGCGCATTCGTCGCACCTCGGAACATCAGAGCTGGTTGGGCGCGTGATTCAGAAGGCCGTGGCCGATTCCGGATTGCCCGAAGGCACCTTCTCGCTCCTTGTTGGCGGAGGGAGCACAGTAGGCGAGGCGCTGGTGCAGCATCCTGCAATTCAGGCGGTCGGCTTCACGGGTTCGCGACGGGTTGGCCGCAGGCTTGTTTCTCTGGCTGCCGCGCGCGAAGTGCCGATTCCAGTGTATGCGGAAATGAGCAGCATCAATCCGGTGTTCCTGTTACCCGGAGCCCTGGCGGAGCGGGCGGAGAAGATTGCGCAGGGATTGATCGATTCGGTCACGCTGGGGACGGGGCAGTTCTGCACCAAGCCTGGCATCGTGATGGGCTTCAAGGGACCGGACTTCGATCGCTTTGTCGCGGCCGCCGAAGCCAGCGTGGTTGCGAAGGCCGCGACGACGATGCTGAACTCCGGTATTCATCGCGCGTATTGCGAGGGTGCAGTCAACTGGGCGAAGGATGGCGGTGTTCGTACCTTGTCTGCCGGTGGCGCGCCCCCGAGTGTTGGGTATGCGGGGCAGCCGCAGCTGTTTGCCACGACTGCAAAGCACTTCCTGAATGCGCCGAATTTGATGGAAGAGGTGTTTGGGCCGGCGACTCTATTGATTGAGTGCACCGGAACGGACGACATGCTTGCGGTCGCCCGGTATCTTGAGGGGCAATTGACGGCGACGCTGCATCTGACGGAAAAGGATGTGGAATTCGCTCGAGAATTGGTGCCGCTGCTGGAGCGCAAAGCGGGGAGGATCCTGGTGAACGGATTCCCGACTGGGGTCGAGGTTTGCTATGCCATGGTGCATGGTGGGCCGTCACCGGCGACTTCAGACAACCGGGTTACGTCGGTCGGTGCCATGTCGATCGAGCGGTTCCTGCGGCCGGTGTGCTACCAGGATTTTCCAGCTGCCTTGTTACCGGAATCGTTACAAGAAGGAAATCCGCTGCATCTGTGGCGGCTGATTGAAGGGAAGTTGCAGCAGCAATAGATTTTCCAATTTCCACCGGGAATGCCGAATGCCGACCGAAACAAAGTTGCGTCCGCTGTACGTGCAGGTGCACCCGCAGGATACGGTGGCGATCCTCGTCAACGAGGGCGGACTGCCGGCGGGCACGCGCTTCGATTCAGGCCTGACGCTGGTCGAGGATGTGCCCGAGGCGCATAAAGTTGCGCTGGTCGACATTGAGGACGGAGCGCCGATCGTGCGCTACGGATCGGTGATTGGCTACGCCAAGGGCCCGATTGGAAAGGGCAGCTGGGTGCACGAGGAGCGGATGCGAATGCCGGTGGCGCCGCCGCTGGACAACCTTCCGCTCGCGACCGCGGTACCGGCTGCGATGGAGCCACTGGAAGGGTTCACCTTCGAGGGCTTCGTCAACGACGACGGAACGGTGGGGACCAAGAATATTCTCGGCATCACAACGACGGTACAGTGCGTGGCCGCGACCGTAGATTACGCAGTAAAGCGCATCAAGGCGGAAATTCTGCCGCGCTATCCGAACGTAGACGATGTGATTGCGCTGACGCACAACTACGGCTGTGGAGTCGCGATTGACGCGCCGGATGCGGAGATTCCGATTCGAACGCTGCGCAACCTGAGTCTTAATCCGAACCTGGGCGGCGCACCGATGGTGGTGAGCCTGGGCTGCGAGAAGCTGCAGCCGGTGCGGCTACTACCGGTGAGTTCGTTGCCGATTCTCTCCGCTGCACCCTACGTGGTTCGCATGCAGGATGAGCAGCACCACAGCTTCGGCGAGATTGTCGCTGCGATTATGGAGCTTGCGGAGAAGCGCCTGGAGCAGTTGAATGCGCGGCGGCGTTCAACGCGCCCTGCGTCCGATCTGGTGGTCGGCGTTCAGTGCGGCGGCAGCGATGCCTTCTCCGGCGTAACTGCGAATCCAGCGGTGGGCTATGCGTCGGATATGTTGGTTCGCGCGGGTGCAACGGTGATGTTCTCCGAGGTGACCGAGGTGCGCGATGCGATCCACTTGCTGACCGCGAGGGCTGCGAACGAGCAGGTTGCGCGCGACCTGATCCGGGAGATGGCCTGGTACGACGCATATCTGGATCGTGGCGGCGTGGACCGCAGCGCAAATCCGAGCCCGGGCAACAAGCGTGGTGGACTCACCAACATTGTGGAGAAAGCTCTGGGCTCTGTTGCGAAGGCTGGAACCAGCGCGATTGCCGGAGTCACCGGACCGGGAGAGCGAGTTACAACCAAGGGCCTGATCTTTGCAGCAACGCCGGCGGGCGATTTCATCTGCGGAACGTTGCAATTGGCCGCGTCGATGAACATGCACATCTTCACCACGGGACGCGGCACGCCGTATGGGTTGGCTATGGTCCCGGTGATCAAAGTTGCATCGCGTTCGTCGCTTGCGGAGCGGTGGAGCGATCTGATCGATCTGGATGCGGGCACGATTGCGACCGGAGAGGCAACGATCGAGGAAGTAGGCACGCAGCTCTTCCAAATGGTGCTGGACATTGCCAGCGGCCGCGAGCAGACGTGGGCAGATCGCTGGGGTTTGCACAACGACCTGGCGCTGTTCAACCCATCGCCGGTAACTTAGACGTACTTGATCAGTTGCATGAATCCGAAGTCCATGTGCAACTGCATGTGACAATGCAGCAGTGTATCGCCCGGATTGTCCGCGACGAAGTCGACCGCAACGGTGTCGAGCGGCATCACGTTGACGACATCTTTCTTGAGGCCACTCAGGTTCTTGCTGCCAATCGCGGTGACTTCGAAGCTGTGCCGATGCAGATGCATAGGGTGCTGGTCGCCCGAGGCATTCTGGAAGACCAGACGGTAGCGCTTCCCCTTTTGCACTTTGAGCGGCTCGATATCGGGCCACGAGAGGCCGTTGATGGCCCACGTGTCGAACTTAGCGTCCTTCTGCGGGCCAAGGTCCATCAGGGCGAGCGTGACGGTTTCGTCCGGTGCCGGAGCCGCCGTTGTGTTCGCGAACTGCATGTAATCCCACGTGGTATTCTGTGGGTCTTTCCAGACCGGCGGGCCGGATTTTCCGGCGTATTCCACGACGATGCCGAGGCCCATTTGCCGGCTCTTTTCAAGAGTTGAACCCAGCACCCAAACTCCGGGCGACTTCATTTCGACGATCGCGTCCACTCGTTCGGCCACAGCCAGCGAGATGACTTCGACCTCTTTGGGATTGGGGACGGGGTTGCCATCCATCGCGATGACGCGGAAGGTGTGGCCGGGAAGGGCGAGGACAGCGTTCTCCGTCGCACTGGCGTTGAGCAGGCGGAGAAGCACCTTCTGGCCTTGTTTGACGCGCAGCGGTTCGCCTGCCCCCAGGCGATGTTGATTGATGGTCGCGTATTTGTAACCAACATCGGAGCCTGCGGTCTGCGGGTGGTTGGCCGATTGAGCCTGCATCATTTCAACCATGGGCACAAAAGAAGGTTCCCAGTGATGGATGGCGAGGAAAACCTCCTGATCGTAGTGGGCGGGGTTACTCGCGCCCTCGACCAGCAGAAAGCCGAACTGCCCGGTGTAGCCTGCCGTTGCCAGGTTCGCGCCCGCACTGGTGTGGGTGTGATACCAGCGCAGCCCGAGTGGATCCGGCGTGAGGTTGTAGCGCAGGTGTCCGCCCGGAGGAATCATGGGCGAGCCTTCTTCCATCGCGCCGTCGTTCAAGGAGTCGGTGGTCAAGCCGTGCCAATGCACGATCTCCGGATTTTCGGTTGTGTTGGTCACATCGATGGTGACGGGCTTGCCCTGGCGCAGGCGCAGCAGGGGGCCGGGAACCTGGCCGTTGTAGCCAATGGTCTTGATCGTGACACCCGGAGAAATCTCCAGCGTGCAGGGCTTGATGACCAGGGAGTGGTCAGCGGCCTGCATCGGCGTTTTGGATCGGGTAGATTTCGCGGGGGTTTGCTGGGCTTGCAGTAATCCGGACGAGGCCGGAACAAGCGAATTCAGGAGCGGATGTGCCACGATTCCGCTGGCAGACAGGAGAAACGAACGACGGTTCATGAGCCCTCTTCCCTCAACATTACAGGGAACTGGAAAATCAATCCGCAACTTGTTTGACATTTGAAACTCGCGACGTGTATCAAAGTACGCGACCCCCGCGAGGTAGATCATGGCATATTCCCCGATAGATCGCAGAACTCTGCTGAAGACAATTGGATCGGCTGCGGCTGGCGCTGCGTTCTCAAGGTTCGGAATCGCCGCAGTTCCGCAGGGTGGTACAACGAAACGGTTTAGCGGGTTGTACCCCATCGCCGCGAGCCCGTTTACCACGGATAACAAACTAGACCTCGACTGCCTGGCAAACGAGGTAAAGTTCTGCAATCGCGGAGGGGTTCCTGGGGTCATCTGGCCGCAGATTGCGAGCGGGTGGACGACCCTGTCCTCCGGCGAGCGCTTTGCCGGTGCGGAGTCGATGCTGGCCGCCGGCAAGGGCGGGAAGACCGCGGTTGTGATCGGCGTGCAGACGCAGGGGAAGGATCTGCCAGGCGCAATCGCCTATGCGAAACACGCAGCGAAGAATGGCGCGGACGCGATCTGTTCCTTGCCGCCCGAGGGCGACAATGCGGCCGTGCTCGAGTATTACAAAACCATCGGCGGTGCGACAGATCTTCCGCTGTTTGTGCAGAGCAGTGGCGAGATGCCCGTCGACCTGATCGTCGAAATGTTCAAGTCGATCCCGACCGTCAAGGTGGTAAAGGACGAGGCAGGCGATCCGCTGGCACGCGTGACGGAGCTGCGCGCGAAGACGGAGGGCAAGCTGGCCGTGTTCGCGGGCAAGGGAGTTCGCCAGATGATGGACGAGATGCGGCTCGGGTTTACGGGGTTCTGCCCGGTCATGGGGCTGTCCGACGTGTTTCAACAGGCGTGGGAGTTGTACGAAGCGGGAAAGGTTCGTGAGTCGTTCGATATGTTCGCCAGGATCCAGGCTTTCTCGACCATCCTGAACGCAGACCGTTACCTCATGGTGGCGCGGGGCATCTTCAAAGAGGACACAAAATCGCGGCCCACGCCGGGGATGGGAAATGGGGGCGGATCGCAGACCCCGCTTACCGAGAATGACAAGAAGGTGGTTCGCGATGCGCTTACTACCTACCTAAAACCGTATCTGCGCGGATGATCTGGTTCCCGCGCACCGCCAGAGTTGAAAGGATGAGTTCCACACTGGGTTCCCAACTCCGCATGTTCTTTTTCGAGAAGCCAATTCTTGCTGTCGCGCTCTGCGCACTCCTGGGAACGCCTGGCGGTGTGGCGTGGGCGCAGGGCGTGAACGGACAAGGTCAGACTCCTCCGCCCCAGTTTCTTCGGACCTGCGCGTTGTGCCATGGGAACGACGGCAAGGGCACGGACCGCGCGCCAACCATGGTGAACTCTGCGCATCTCCAGAGCATGTCCGACGCAGACATTGCGACGGTTATTCAAAAGGGCAGGAATCGCATGCCGGCGTTTCCGCTGCCGGCGGCGGACATCGACCGTTTGGTTCACTATGTTCGATCGCTCAATGCGGCTGCGTCTGGTACCTCCGTTCCTGGAGATGCGAAGGCGGGCGAGGCGGTGTTCTTCGGAAGTGGAAAGTGTTCGACCTGCCATGTGGCGCGGGGGCGGGGCGTGTCGAATGGGCCCGACCTCTCAAATATCGCTAGCCGGATGAGGCTCGGGAACATGCAGCAGGCATTGGTGAATCCGAACGCGAACGTGACGGCCGGGTACGCCATGGCATCCGTGGACATGAGCGTGGGCACGCCGCTGCGCGGATTCCTGCGCGCTCAAGGCAGCCACGATGTGGTGCTGCAGACTGCGGACGGCAAGTTGCATTTGCTGGACGACAGCGAGTACCGCGGGGTCATGATCGAGGCGAATGCCGCGATGCCCGCGTTTCAGGGGACGGCCGACGAGCAGCGCAATCTGCTCGCATACCTTGCGACGCTGAATGGCGTTGGAGTGGGAGCGTTGCAGCAGGCGCAGGCTGCGGTGCCAGTTCCAGACGTCGCAGCCGTGGAGCATCCTGCGCAAGGGAACTGGCCGAACTACAACGGCACTCTGGACGGGAATCGGAATAGTGCCCTCAGCCAGATCAATGCAAAGAATGTATCGAAGCTTCAATTGCAGTGGACATATTCAATCAACTTCTTCGGGCTGGAAACGACGCCGGTGGTTGTGGACGGCGTGATGTATGTGACCGGGAACAACCAGGTATTTGCGCTCAGCGGCAGCACTGGGCGGGAGATCTGGCGGTACGAGCGCCCGAAGAGCCTGGGAGCGGCGATCTCCGGAGATGCGGCGATTGGTGTGAATCGCGGCGTAGCGGTATTGGGTGGCCGGGTTTTCTACCTGACCGACAACGCACACCTCATCGCGCTCGATCGTTTGACGGGCGCGCTGCTGTGGGATATCGATACGCCGGAGGGTGCGCCGGGGCAGTTTGGCGGGACGGCTGCCCCCCTAGTCGTGGGCGATCTTGTGCTGACCGGAGTGAGCGGCGGCGACAACGGAATTCGTGGCTTCATCGCTGCGTATAAGGCGACGACCGGCGAGCTCGCGTGGAAGTTTATGACCATTCCCAAGCCTGGGGACACGGGGCCGATCGCAGACACGTGGAAAGGATCTGCACTGGGACTGGGCGGAGGAGCAACGTGGACGACGGGAAGCGCTGATGTGGATGCGGGCGTGGTCTACTGGCCAGTCGGCAATCCGCATCCGGATACGGATGGAGATGAGCGCGCTGGGGACAACTTGTACACAAACAGCGACCTCGCACTGGATGCCAAGACCGGCAAGCTGCTATGGCACTTTCAATTCACGCCGCACGATCTGCATGACTGGGATGCGAATCAGCCGATTGTACTGGTGAACGACAAGTGGAAGGGGCAGGATCGCAGGCTGCTGCTGCACGCAAATCGCAACGGCTTTCTATATGTCCTGGACCGCACCACAGGCGCGCCGCTGATGGCGAGCAAGATGGTGGACACGTTGAACTGGGCCAGCGGCATCGATCCAAAGACGTGGAGGCCGGAGCTGCTTCCGGCGAACGAGACGACGCTGCAGGGGACCGTGGGATGTCCCGCGGTGCGTGGCGCCACAAACTGGTATTCGACCGCGTACAGTCCTGCGACCAGGCTGTACTACGTAATGACGGTGGAAGACTGCACAGTCTATCGCAAGGCCGAGGACGGGGGATATGGCCGTTATCAAGACCCAGCCCACCCGGCGCAGAAGATACTCCGCGCCTTCAATATCGAAACCGGTAAAGTGATGTGGCAGATCAACCTGCCGGGGCCGGTGCAGTCGAATTACTCCGGAGTGCTGTCGACCGCCGGCGGGCTGGTGTTCTTCGGAGAGAGCAGCGGCGGTTTTGCCGCCGTCGATGCGGCCACCGGCAAGTATCTTTGGCACTTTGAGACGAATCACGCGATGAAGGCCTCGCCCATGACCTACGAAGTGAACGGAAGGCAGTATATCGCGATCGCATCGGGGGCGAATGTTCTGTCGTTTGCACTACCCGAAGGCGAGTAAGAACCGAAGGAGAAGGCTATGAAGCAGAAGGTGTCGCGCCGCAATTTTCTCGGTAGTTCCGCTGGTTTTGCCGCTGCAGGGTTGGGTGCGATTGCCAATCCGATTGCGGCGGCCGCACAGTCGGTGGGCGTGAAGCCGGGTGACCTTCCGGACCTGACCATCAAAGAGGTGAAGGTCTACGTCACGGACATCAGCAACGTTCATAAGCTGAACAGTCCTGAGACGGGCGAGTTGCTCTCCGTGGTTACAAATAGCGGCATCGAGGGGAACTACACGATCGGCGATCGCAATGCGACCCCTGGCTGGCTGGAGTGGGCTAAGCCGACGCTGGTTGGCAAGAACATCATGGACGTTCTTCCAACACTGACTTCAACATCTGGAATGAAGGGGCAGGGAGGTTTCGATGGTGCGCCAGCGAGGCGCGGCGGGGGAGGCGGTGGGTTCGTCGCGCCGGGGTTTGGTGCAGTGGCTGCCGGCGCCGGATCGCATTCGGCTTTCGAAGGCGCGGCGCTGCAGGGTTCGGGGTTGTCGACGCGCGGTGGCGGCACCTGGCCGAACTACTACACGGCGGCCGCAGACGTGTGCCTGTGGGACATCCTGGGCAAGGCGGTCAATCGGCCGATCTACAAGATTCTTTCCGGCGGAATGCCGACCAAGGATCGGCTGATGGCGTACGCGAGCTCGCAGCATCTGCCCACGGTCGAAGACTATGTCCCGGATGTTTTGAAGGCGAAGGCGCAGGGATTCAGGGCGTACAAGATCCATCCGGGCGGAGGTCAGCATGCCACCGGCCCCGCGATTCCGAGTTACATCGGCCACATGGAAGAGATTCGCGAAGTGCGCAAAGCTGTAGGCGATGAGTTTGTGCTGATGCACGATCCGGTGCAGCGCTACAACCGTTCTGAGGCCATGACGGTCGGCCGCCTGCTGGATGAGCTGAACTATGCGTGGTTCGAGGATCCCATTCGCACAACGGACCAGGAAGGCCTGACCCAGCTGTGCGCGGCGCTGAACCTGCCCATTCACGTTGGCGAATTCATCTACTCCATCGCGGACTTTGCCGACTACATCAAGCACGATGCGCTGGATGTGGTTCGTCTGATTGCGGACAACGTCGGCGGAATCTCTGGCGCAATGCGTGTGGGGCTATTGGCAGACGCGCACGGACTGGAGTGCACTCCGCATAACTGGGGTAACGTGCCGGACATGGCGCTGCACTTCCACGTCGAGTTGGCGCTGCCAAACTCGTGGTGGTTCGAGATGCCGTTCCCGCCGGAGTACGCGGACCGCCCCGAGTACAAGGACACGTTCCGCATCAATGCCGAAGGCTACGTGCTGGCGCCGACCGCGCCGGGACTGGGTTATCCGATCGACCGCGATGCGCTGGACAAGGTGACGAAGCGAATTGATCGCTGATTGCCGTGCTCGTGTCTATGGGAGGAGCGCGATGTTTCGAACCCGCTTGATTCTGTGCGTCCTGCTGTTGGCGATCTTTCCTGCGAGCGCGTTGGAGAGACCGGAGATCACGTTCAAGGTATTCCAGTTTCCTCCGAACATAATCCCACGCATCGACGGCAACGACGACGATTGGGCGATGGTCCCGGAGAGCTACGCGATCGGTATGGACCAGTTGGAGAACACGGAGGTTCCGGGGGGGCATGGAACCAATCGCGACCCGAAGGACCTGGACGTCAAAGTAAAAGTCGGCTGGGTGAAGGGGATGAACCGGCTGTATTTCCTCTATGAGGCCTACGACAACTATTGGGATTTCTCGCGGCCCGACCTGCACAACGACATCTTCGAAGTCGTCGTGGATGGCGATCTCTCCGGCGGCCCGTTGATCGACATGTACCACCGCGATGTGTGGACGCCTGACGCGGTGGGGCAGATGTCGACTCTCGATCCGCGCTTCAGCAGTTCCGACGCCTACTTTGCGCAGCAAGGCGCCCACGCGCAGAACTACCACATCTTCACGCCGGCCGAGGGCAAAGACTGGACGATGGATTGGGGATGCGCGCAATACACCAAGGAACTTCCGTACGCGAATCACGCGATCCACTACAACTTCAAACCAGGGGAGCCCGGCAAACTGGTGCTCGAGTTCTGGATCACGCCGTTTGACTACGCAGGATGCGAAGGGCCGGAGCGTGCGATTGAGAGCGTGCTCACAGAGAACAAACTGATCGGGCTGTCCTGGGCCGTAATCGACTACGACGATGTGAACTCGAACCAGCGGAAATTCTGGAACCTCTCGCATAAGCAGACGTTCTTCGGCAATGCGTCCCAGCTGGTGGGATTCCGCTTGATGCCGCTGGAACCGCAGTTCCGCAAGTCGATTGATGCGCACTGGTCGTTCAAGGTCATCGATACGGACCAGCGGATTGTCGCCTTCAAGGATCAGTCGCAGGGAGAGGTCACCGCGTGGAAATGGGACTTCGGCGATGGGACGACTTCGACAGAACAGAGCCCCACGCACCAGTACAAAGACCGCCCTGGCAGAGAAGGAATCTACACCGTGATCCTAACCATCACCGGACCGGGCGGAACCTCGCGCATGGCCAAGGTGTGGGATGTTCATGTACGAGGATGAGTCCATCGGAGCTTGATGCAAAATCAAAGTAAGAAGCTGGAAACGCGTGTACCGATACGCTACCTGCTGGTGGTGTTGCTGGGCGTGTTGAGTGCGGTAGCGTTTCTGGACCGGACGAATATTTCAGTAGCCGGGCTGCAGATCGGCCGCGAGTTTGCAATTAGCAATACACGCCTGGGCTGGGTATTCAGCGCATTTCTCATCGGCTACGCGAGCTTTCAAATTCCAGCCGGACTGGTCGTGCGGCGGTATGGCCCGCGTCTTGTCCTGACCGTTGGCGGCCTATGGTGGGGAGCATTTACAGCACTCACCGCGCTGGTTCCTCCGAGCGTCAGTGGCGCGGTCGTGATCCTCATCGTAGTGCGATTCGCCCTCGGCGCAGGCGAGGCGACGATGTACCCCGCGACAAGCCAGTTCGTCGAGCGCTGGTTTCCCGTGAAGGAACGGGGCAAGGCAAACGGGATCATCTTCGCTGGTGTGGGAATCGGCTCCGGCCTGACGCCGCCGCTGGTGACTGCAATCATCCTGCGGTTTGGCTGGCACGCATCCTTCTGGTTCAGCGCGTGCGTCGGGATCGTGGCAGGACTGCTGTGGTACGTTACGGCGCGCGATGCTCCTGAGGCACACGCCTGGGTGGGCGATGCCGAGCGAGAGTTGATCGTCCGCGAACGATCCATCGCCAAAGTTGACACAACTGAAGAGGAGCTTTCGCGCTACGGCAAGCGTGCAATCCCATGGGCCAAGATCTTCGGCAGCAAGTCGATCTACGCGCTCACCATCAGCTACTTCTCGTTTGGCTATGTGGCGTGGATGTTCTTCGCGTGGATGTACATCTACATGGCGCAGGTCCGCGGAGTGAACCTCAAGACCAGTGCAATCTACTCGATGTTTCCGTTCGTCGCGATGACGATCGGGTGCCTGGTCGGGGGCATTGTCAGCGACTGGATAACGGCACGATTCGGACTGCGCATGGGACGCTGCCTGTTGCCGGGAGTGGCATTGGCGCTGACCGCAGTGCTTCTGCTGCTCGGCTCAGCAGCACACGAGGCGCAAACAGCGGCGCTCATCCTTGCGGGTGGAGCGGGCGCGCTCTACCTGGCGCAGAGCGCATTCTGGGCGGTGTCGGCGGATATCGCGGGTGAGTTTACCGGCGTCGTCTCCGGCATGATGAACATGGGCGGGCAGATCGGTGGCGCTTGCACCGCATCGCTCACTCCACTCATTGCGGCCCACTTTGGCTGGGGCATGTCGTTCCTCACGGCATCAGTTTTGGTTGTGATCGGCGCGGTGGCATGGGCCGTCATCGATCCTACGCAACCCTTGCTGCTTGCCCCGTCGGACAAGAAGGCCCGCTGAGCAACATCAGGCTACGATTCTTCCCGCTGTTGCTTAGCCGCGATCTGCTCAAGCTGGCGCCGCCAGTCCAGTTCCTCAACAAAGCCGCGGCTGGAGCGCCACTCCTCCTGGACCTTCACGAAGAGTTCGAGGAATACGCGCGTGCCCAGTAGGCTCTCGACTTCTTTTCGCGCAGCGGTGCCGATCTGCTTCAGCATCGCGCCTTGCTTGCCGATCAGGATCGCTTTCTGCCCCGTGCGCTCACAATAGATGGCGGCGGCGATCTTCGTTACCGGCAGGCGGCCATCCTTCATCTTCTTCAGCGGGGCGGGTTCCTCGAATCGCTCGATCACGACAGCCGTCGCGTACGGCACCTCTTCACCGGTCAGCATCAGAATCTTCTCGCGAATCAGCTCGGCTACCAGGAACCGCTCAGGTTGGTCGGTCACCTGGTCGCGCGGGAAGTACCGTTGCCCCTCCGGCAGCACGGCGACGATCTTATCCAGCAGCAGGTCCAGCCCTTCCTTCTTGCGGGCCGAGATCGGAACCACATCGGCGAACGTATGTTGAGCGCTCCAGTGGGCGATCAGTGGCAGCAGATCGATCTTGCGCACGGCGTCGATCTTGTTCAGCACCAGGATCACGGGGCAGTCGAGCCGCTTGACCAGCGACAGCGCGAAGTCGTCCTCAGCGGCGCTCAACGCCATACGGCCCGTGGCCTTCACCTTCTCGCCGGGCGTCTCTGCCTTCGCCAGGCGGTGAGTCACGTCGACGAGGAACAGCACAGCGTCGCGCGATTCGAGCGCATCCTGGACCTCCTGCATCATGCGCCGGTCCAACTGCGTCTCGGGCTTGTGGACGCCCGGCGTGTCCACCAGAACTACCTGCGCCGCCGGGTGCCCAGGCTCGCCCTTCGCCTTTTTCTTCAACGGAACTTCGAGCACGCCGTGGATGCGCGTCCGTGTGGTCTGCGGCTTGTGCGTCACAATCGCGAGCTTCTGTCCGAGCAGCGCGTTCAGCAGCGTGGACTTGCCCGCGTTGGGCCGGCCAATGATGGAGACGAATCCTGAGCGAAATGCCATCCCCCATTATCTCCCGGCGGCTTCGTCCGCGGAGGCAGCGGGTGCGGGTGAGGCGAACAGCGCGCCTGCCCAGACGAAGAGCACCGGGAAGAACTCGAGGGTGTAGCGAGGTTCTGAGTTGTCCAGCGTAAGCAGCAACGCGCAGCGCAGGATGATCGTGGCAGCCATGGCAAAGGCAAGCTCGCGGAAGGGTTGCTGGTCGCTGGCAGAGAGCCACCTCTGGCGCCTCCAGCGGAGGAAACCTGCCAGGCCAATGCCAAGGTACGCAAGATTCAGCGCCGCGTAGGCCGCCGCGAACGCAGTCTTCGCGCCGTACTCCTGCCATCGCCACCAGTCGAGAGGGACATCCATCATCTCGGTGCGCGGGCGCAGAGTCATATTTAGCAGTCGCGCAACGGGCAGCCCAACATAGTAGAGAACGGGGTGGGCGTGGACGCGCTCCTCGGCGAGCGCCGCAAAACGGCTGTCGATGGGCCGAGTCGCATGAGTCCTCACGTTGTAGTCCTCGAAGAGGGAAGCGGTGCGGCTACGCAGGCTGTTCGCACCGGAGTTCGCCGGCGATCCATCGTCATACGCACGCGGTGGCAGGCCGGCGAAGTCCATGCGGTTGCCGTCGTAGTTCCAGTAGAAGTCCTCTGTCGAGGCGAATTCGATGCCCCACGTGCGATACCAGCGGCCAAAGCCGGCCGGCGAGACCTCGCC
This sequence comes from Acidobacteriaceae bacterium, assembly GCA_036498865.1. GTDB lineage: Bacteria > Acidobacteriota > Terriglobia > Terriglobales > Acidobacteriaceae > Edaphobacter. The sequence continues at coordinate 36,274 of DASYEU010000081.1, forward strand.
AGGATCGGTCGCGTATTTCGGAACCAGCGGCTGGACGACGTGAAAAGTATTCCAGTTGCGCACGGTCCACGGAACCAGCGGCAGCACAATCAGGAGTGCCGCCACCGCGGCAGGCACTCCCGAGCGCCAAGGATCGCGCCTGCCTTTCGGAGAGCTCAGCGATCGCCACGCCATCGCCGGCACCACGGCTGCCGCCAGCAGTCCCTGCTCTGGCCGCAGCAGCAACGATCCTGCGGCCGCGGCAGCGATCACACCCAGCCACCGGCTGATGCCCTGGCCAGCCTCCTGCCAGCGCAGAAAGCCGTAGAACGCCAGCGCGATGGTGGTTAGCACCAGCGTTTCGGTCAGCGGTACTGCCGTGTAGCTGGCGGTAAAGGGGCAGAGAGCCGCAAGCCACAACACCACCAGAGCCGCACGCCGGCCGAAGAGGCGTCCAGCCAGGGCGCTGGCCAGCCAGCACGTCGCAAGGTCCGCCCCAACCTGGACGAACATCACGGCGTGGTAGTGTTCCATGCCAAAGAGGAAGAAGCATGCAGCGAGAAAGAGCGGGTAGCCCGGCAGCCGGATGAGAGTGGGATCAATAGAGCCGGGGGCGTGCCCGGGACTGAAGCCATAGACTCCACGCTGCAGCCAATTCCTGGCGATGCCGCCGTAAATCAGACTGTCGCCATCGATCAGAGGCAAGTGGACCACGAACCACAGGCGCAGGAGCAGGCCGGCACACAGTCCGGCGCCCGCCCAAAGCCAGAACGTCCGTTTCGTCCTATCCATCTAGCAGCATCATACTGGGTTAGCTCTGGGGTATGCCCGCTCGTTGACTATGTTGGGACGGCTGCATACGATTGCGCAGGGGCGTATTTTGCAGCGGCTCTTGAGTCGCGCTTGAGGATGCGGCCTACTAACCTTAGCCCCAACGGTGATGCGGTGCGCATAACTCGGCGCCGGGGTGCGAAATTCACGGTCAAACGCAGGCAATTCAACAACTTTCAGGGAGTTCTGGCAACAGGGAACCATGACCAAACAGGTATTCTTCGATCCCCAACGTAAGCGGTGGAAGCGGCTGCGGCGAATCTTCGATATCGTGGCCGTGGCTGGCGTTGTAGTCGGAGTGTTGTTTGTGATCGGCCTGCTTCGAATGACGCCTCTGCCGGAGCTGTTCCTGGCCTCCCAGAAGCCCCATCTCAGCCCCTTGCAGCTTGAGGCGACTCGGGCGCCGCGAGGCGGCCAAAAACCGCGTCGCTCCGCCCACCGCAAGACCGACCTGAACCCGTCCGACATTACCCTGAACTCCGGTGAGGGCCTGCGCGCCGCGTACTATGTCGAGGACGACCCCGCCAGCTATTCGTCGCTTAGGCAGCACATCCGCCAGATCGATCTTCTTTTCCCCGACTGGATCCATGTCCTGACGACCGATGGCACACTCAGCTCGTTCAGCATGGATAATCGCCGTTTCGACGTAGTCGACGCCAAGGGCGTCCACGGAGTCGATCACGAGCAGCGGGTAGCTCACACCATCGCGACGGCGGGCGACGATGTGTCGCCAACCGAAGTCTTTCCGCTCGTCAGCAACTACGATCCGGTCAAGCAGATGTTTATGCCCACCGTCGGCGGATTCCTCTCAAATGCCGATTCTCGCGCGACGTTCATTCGCCAGGCTGACCAGTTTCTCGCCGCCAACCCAACGTATCGCGGCCTTGTGCTCAACTTCCAGGAGATACCGGACGAGGCACAAACGGGCTACATGGCCCTGCTCGCCGCCCTGTACCAGGACTTCCAGCCTCGCCACTACAAGCTGTTCGTCAACACGCCCGTGCAGAACGACGAACTGGATATGAAGTACATGGCCGACCATTCGGACGGCCTGCTGCTGATGAACTATGAGCAGCATCTCATCGGGACCGGTCCCGGCCCCATCGCCTCCCAGGACTGGTTCGTCGAGAACCTGCAGAACGCGCTGAAGGTTGTGCCCAAGGAAAAGATCATCTGTTCCATTGGGAGCTACGGCTACGACTGGACGATGTCGCTGCCGCCGGTGGAGGACAAGCACAAGGCGAAGTCTGCAAAATCGTTTGTGCCGAAGGTGCTGAACACCGAAGAGATGTCGACCCAGGACGCCTGGCAGGCCGCACAGGATGCCGACGCAGAGATCGAACTGGATAGCGACTCGCTCAACGTTCACTTCGCGTACGACGACGACACTGCGCACGTGCGGCACCAGGTGTGGTTTCTCGATGCAGTCACCGTGCTGAACGAGATGCGGGCGGCGCGCGCTTTGGGCATTCAGACCTACGCACTCTGGCGGCTGGGCTCGGAAGACAACTCGCTTTGGAAGATATGGGATACTCCGATCCGCGCCGACCCGGTCAAGGATCTCGCCGAAGTTGAACCCGGGTACGACGTCCACACCGAGGGCGATGGGGACATCCTGCGCGTCACCAGCAAGACCCAGACCGGCAATCGCGTAGTCACGATGGACGACGATGGTGCGGTGCGAGTCGGCTATCGCTCCATCACCGACGAGTCGATGACCTCCTATCCGCTCTCCTATAACGTGGAGCAGACGGGCTATCACCCGGATGAAGTGGCTCTCAGTTTCGACGATGGGCCGGACCCGGTCTGGACTCCCAGGATTCTCAAGATTCTGAAGGAGTACCACGTGGTCGGCACCTTTTTCATGATCGGCTCCGAGGCCCAGAACAACGTCGGCGTCATGAAGCAGGTCTACCGCGAGGGCCACGAAATCGGGAACCACACCTGGTTTCATCCCGACATCAGCGAAATCTCGACCGCCAGCGTCGATCTGGAACTGAACCTGACCGAGCGTTTGTTCGCGTCGGAACTCGGCGTGCAGCCGCTCTACTTTCGGCCGCCATACTCAATCGACCAGGAGCCGGACACCAACGACCAGGCGGAACCAGCGGAGCGAATCCAGAGTCACGGCTATGTAATCGTCGGCGACAAGATCGACACCGACGACTGGGACGAGCATCCTCGCAAAAGCCCCCAGGAAATCACGGACAGCGTCTTCCAGCAGATGGAAGACATGAAGTCGAGATCCTGGATGCGCGGTTCGATTATCCTGCTGCACGATGGCGGAGGCGACCGCTCGGCAACCGTGAATGCGTTGCCAACGCTCATCAAGGCGCTGCGCGACCACGGCTACAAGATCGTTCCGGTCTCCGCATTGATGGGCAAAACCAGGGCTGAGGTAATGCCTCCGCTGAACCCTCACCAGGTGTGGGAAGCGCGGGTGGATTCGATCGCCTTCTTCGTATGGGGTTTCTTCAACCATTTCGTCATCGCGGTCTTCTTCATCGGCGACATCCTGATGAGCGCACGGCTGATCATCATCGGTGTCTTCGCTGTAATTGATCGCTTCCGCCGGCGGCGGGACTATGCCGGTCCGGATTACGCTCCCCGCGTCGCGGTGCTGATTCCCGCGTACAACGAGGAGAAGGTCATCGTACGGACCATTCGCTCGGTGATGATGTCGAACTACAAGAACATCCGCGTCATCGTGATCGACGACGGCTCGAGGGACAACACCTATCGGGTCGCGGTCGATGCCTATCCGGCAGACATCGCATCGGGGCGGCTGACGGTTCTCACCAAGCCGAACGGTGGCAAGGCGGATGCGTTGAACTATGCCCTGGAACGGACGACTGAGGACGTCTACGTCGGCATTGATGCGGACGGCGTGATCGCGCACGATGCCATTGCCAACCTCGTCTCCCACTTCGCGAATCCAAAGATCGGCGCAGTCGCCGGAAACGCAAAAGTCGGCAATCGCATCAATTTGTGGACGCGCTGGCAGGCGCTGGAGTACATCACCAGCCAGAACTTCGAACGCCGCGCGCTCGACCTGTTCGATGTCGTCATGGTCGTTCCGGGCGCGATCGGCGCGTGGCGAACGTCCGCGGTGAAGGATGGCGGAGGCTATCACACCAACACCGTCGCCGAAGACGCGGACCTCACCATGAACCTGCTCGAGCAAGGTTACTCCGTGATCTACGAAGATCGTGCCCTCGCCTTTACGGAGGCCCCTGTCAATATGGACGGGCTGATGCGACAGCGCTTCCGCTGGTCGTTTGGCATCCTGCAGGCGATCTTCAAACATCGCGGAGCGGTCGCAAAGCGCCGTGCGATGGGCTTGTTTGCACTGCCGAACACGCTCGTCTTCCAGATTCTGCTGCCTCTGTTCTCACCCTTTATCGACCTCATGTTCCTCGCGGGCGTCGTCAACTACTTCCTCGATAAGCACTTCCATCCGGAGGCGGCTTCGTCGGCCAGCTTTGAGAAACTGCTGGCCTTCTTCCTCGGGTTCCTCATCATCGATTTCATCGCCTCCGCGCTCGCGTTTTCGCTGGAACGAAAGCACCCGGCCAGCAAGGGCGATGCCTGGCTCTTGTTCCACATCTGGATCCAGCGCTTCACCTACCGCCAGGTGTTCTCCATTGTGCTGCTCAAGACGCTGAAGCGTGCGATCGACGGCAAGCCGTTCAACTGGGACAAACTGGACCGAACCGCAACCATGTCCAAGAAGACAGAGGAGTTGACCGTCAGGTAGCAGGAATCGGTTTTCCTGGCTCTTGACGGCGCACATCCCCCTGCGCTAGTGTCGTCGCAGTGAGGCGAACAAAAAGCGAAAAAATGAGGACGCCAAACAAACACAACGCCGCCTTTGGGGACTCGCTCTTCCCCATCCTGCCCACCGGTCTCACCGGGCTCGCCAAACTGGCTGCCGGCGCGAGGCACGCCGACGACGGCCACCTCGTCGAGTTCCGGTCGATCGAAGTGCGCAGCATCCTCAACCGGTCGATTTCCAAGCGGCAGCTCTGGCTCGACTACAGCATCAATCCCTACCGCGGATGCGAGTTCGGTTGTCGATACTGCTATGCGCGCTATACCCACGAGTTCCTGGCGCCGAAGCCGGAGCAGATCCAGAGCCCCGAATCGAACGGCGAGGCAGGGAAGGGAACTCCCACCAACTTCCTGGACCCCGAAGCCTTTGAACGAGTGATCTTCCTGAAGCAGAATGCAGTCTGGCTGTTGGAGCAGGACCTGAAGCGGGTCGACCCGGCGCGACAAATTGCCATCGGCACGGCGACAGATCCCTATCAGCCGATCGAGCGCAGGGTGAAGATCACACGCAGCCTGTTGGAGGTCTTCGCGCGCAAGCAAGGCTACCGGCTCGGAATCGTGACCAAGTCGAACCTGATCGAGCGCGATATCGATCTGCTCGCAGAGATCTCGCGCAGGAACACTCTGACCATCCACATCACCATCACGACGCCCAACGCGCAACTGGCACGAAAGCTGGAACCACGCGCGCCACGTCCCGATCTGCGTTTCGACGCCGTGCGCAAACTCCGCGAGGCGGGGCTCACCACAGGAATCCTGTGCTGCCCTTTGCTGCCGGGGATTACCGACTCGGAGAAAGCCATCGACAGCATGGCACGCCGTGCGGCCGCCGCGGGAGCCAGCTTTCTCGCCGCGAATCCGCTGTTTCTGAAGCCCTGCTCACGCCCCACGTATGTCCAATTCCTGCGCGACCATTACCCATCGCTTCTGGACGACTATAAAACGCGGTTCGGCTCCGCCGATTTCGCTTCGCAGACCTACCGCCGCAATCTGGCAAGCATCGTCGCCCGCGCCTGCGAGAAGCATGGCCTCCGCCCCAGGTCGAGCGACGACGTGCTGACCAGCAAATCAGGCTGGGAAGGCGTCCAGGAGTTGATGCGGCGGCCTCCGCAGAAAAGCATGCCAGAGGAGCAACAACGGCTCTTCGCTTGATGCGGTGAGGCAATCCTTACGGATTTGTCGCCGATTTATCCGGCACGCCGTGTGTCAGGTGGCGCAGCAGGAACTCCTGGAACAGCGTCCCGAATGCGCCCTCGGCGACTCCGAGCAGCGTCGTGTCCACCGTGACCTGCACGCTGTGCCGATCGCTCTCCGGATAGTACAGCGCGGAGATGCCGGCTGCTCCCAGGTTGCCGAGGATGTTCGAGTAGTTCGGCTGCCAGTGTCCGTTGTCGCCTTTGCACACCGCCACGGTGGAGATGGCGTACAGCGCACGCACAACGACAGGCCCGTGTCCGCGGTAGAAGTAGCGCGGGTCCTGGTGCAGCAGCGAAGGCAGCACCGCTGCCCCCAGCAACGTCGAATCGAGCCGGTCTGCGTAAGTAGCGCCGTAGCGCTTTGCATAACCAGAGAACTCCTGCCCATAGCCGCCGAAATCGCCTTGCCACTGCTCGATTCCGGCTGTAACCCCTGTGGTGAAATACGTCACCGGATCGACGGAAACGTGCAGCGCCAGCTTGAACTTCTGCTTTCGCGTCAGCGGAGCCGCGTCCGGCAGGTAGCTCACGTAGAAGTTCGGCACGACGCCCAGGATCCGCTGATGCACCTCGGCCGTGATCTGCCGCTCCGCAAGGTCCTCCATCGTGATCGCGTTGACTGAGGTTGTGATCTCTTCGACGCCCAGCTGGACTTCAGGCACAACGAAGTTCTCGCCCTCATGCAGCAGAATAATGTCCTTGATCTTCCAGGAAGAGAATCCTGCCGCGTGAACCGTGACCATGTACCGCCCGGCAGGGACAGGGAAGAAGTCAAACGCGCCCAGCCCGTCCGACGTCGCTGTCAGCGTCGTTTTAGACTCGACATCCTGGAGCGTAATGTGTGCTCCGGGAACGGCAGCTCGATCGGTATCCGCAATCGTCCCGGTCACACTTCCGGAGGCAGGAGTCTGGGCCGTTGCAGACGGGGCATCGCCGCCTGGATTCGTCGTTGGGGCAGGCTGCTGAGCGGCGCATCGGCCCGCCACCGCGAAGACCAAGATCGCAAGGCCACACACAAGCCGGGATTGGCGATACGGGTTGCGCTTCGGAGTTGCCAATCTCTAGCCTCCTGCGCGAATAACCCGCAGACGCGAACGTTAGCATCGTTCAGGGCAGAGCGCAACAGAAAGCGCGGAACCAGTGGCTCCGCGCTTCGTGCTAACTTGCCGAAATTCTAGCCGACGACTTCGATGCCCATCGAACGGGCAGTGCCGCGAATGCTGTTGGCAGCCTTCTCCACGGTGATCGCGTTCAGGTCAGGCATCTTCTGGGTCGCGATCTGCATGATCTGTTTCTCGGTGACCTTGCCCTTCTTCTCCTTGTTCGGAGTGCCCGAGCCCTTCTCAATGCCGGCAGCCTTCAGCAGCAGGACAGCCGCGGGCGGCGTCTTGGTGATAAAGCTGAAGGTACGGTCCGCATACACGGTGATGACGACCGGAATGGTCATGCCGGTCATCTCCGGCGTGGAGGTGCGAGCGTTGAACTGCTTGCAGAACTCCATGATGTTGACCTGTGCCTGGCCGAGTGCGGGGCCTACGGGCGGTGCGGGCGTGGCCTTGCCGCCGGTGATCTGAAGCTTGACGTAACCAGTAATCTTCTTCGGTGCCATTGGGGGAATCCTCTATCTTCTTCTGGCCGCGGCATGCCGTCAGCCGATTTTGTCCTACAAAATTCTTGCCTGCAATTCCAGGCGGGGCGACGGAAGCTAGGCTTCCATCTTGTCGACCTTCGCGAACTCAATCTCGACCGGCGTGGAGCGCCCGAAGATCGAGACCATGACCTTGAGCGTCTGGCGATCTTCGTTGACATCGTCGACCGTGCCGTTGAAGTTGGCGAAGGGCCCTTCGTTGATGCGGACCTGCTCACCCTTCTCGAACTTCACCTTCATAGAAGGCTTGTCCTTCGAGGTCTCGGAGCGGAAGAGGATGGAGCTGACTTCAGCTTCGGAGAGCGCGACCGGTTTATCTCCAGTCCCCAGGAAGCCGGTGACCCGCGGCGTGTTCTTGATGACGTGCCACAGGTCGTTATCGAGGTCCATCTCCACCAGCACGTAGCCGGGCAGGAAGACGCGTTCAATGGTGTACTTCTTGCCGTTGCGCAGTTCGGTCACGGGCTCGGTGGGGATCATGATCCGGCCAATGCGATTCTGCAGACCGAAGGCCTGAATGCGGCTCTCCAGCGACTCGCGCACCTTGCGCTCAAAGCCTGAATAGGCGTGGATGATGTACCACTTGAAACTTTCGTTGACCGGCGGGGCAAGCTGCTCGGTCGGCTGTTCGCCGCCTGGGTCTTGCGCTCCCGGAATCTGCTCGTCTACCGCCATGGTTGGTGTGCCTTCTTCGTGCATCGTGTCTGAATCTGTGTCGTGAGCCTGAGTGCTGCGAAACTCAAAACCTTAGCGCTTGGTTAGATGCTGAATCAACTGCGTGATGCCTTGCCCGAAGACAAAGTCAGTCATAAAAAAGTAGGCGGCAAAAATGGCCACAGTGGCCAGCACCACGGAAGTGGTCGACACGACTTCGGTGCGCGTGGGAGTCACTACCTTGCGCATCTCGCTGCGCACGTCTTTCAGGAACTCCGCCAATTGCCGGGGCTGCGCCTTGATCCGCTCTAACCCGCTGTTGCTTTGCTGGTCTTCCACTGCAACCGCCTTCGCCATCGTGTTGCCTCGAAAATCTTTCTACTGCTGAATCGTTCGCCGTGTTTTCATCCGCCGAGCTCCGCCATCGGCAGGAGAGATCAGGGCGGGAAAACTGGCGGGGGAGCTCGGATTCGAACCGAGAAGTTCGGTTTTGGAGACCGACAGTTTAACCGTTGAGCTTACTCCCCCGAGGAGCTGTCAGCTTCTAGCTCGTTGCTGACGGCTGAATGCCAAGGGACGCTCGTTACTTCGTCTCTTTGTGCGCCGTGTGCTTGCGGCAGGTGTTGCAGAACTTTGAGAACTCAAGCCGGCCAGTGGTCGTCTTCTTGTTCTTCGTGGTGGAGTAGTTCCGGTTCTTGCAGGTGGGGCATTGCAAGGTGATAATTTCGCGCATTGGGTAGTTCTCCTATACTTCGGAATTGGCCAGCCACCTCGGCTGGCAAGCAGCTTGGCAGATATGGAAGGAAATCGATACCCACCCACCTGACACGCCGCGACACAGGGCTGAAGGCCCCTGCTGCCCATCCTGAATTTTCTTGCGGAAAGAGGTGCGGTCAGGCCACGCACATCCTCGTTTATTATCCAACAAAACGGCGGAAAGTGGAAGGGTTCGAATGGGGGGAAAGTGGTGGGGGAGGGGAGGGGGGGCCTCCCCCCTACTTTTGGTACTAAAGTCTTCGAGCCAGTGGGGTTGTGTGGGGACCAGGTCCGTTGCGTAGTCCGGAGAAGTCTGAAAAGTCCGGACTGAGTGCGGAAGTGATCTGGAGCAGAATGGTGTTCGGGTGCTGTTCGGTTCTTGCCAGGTCATGGTTATCCCCCCACGGATACTCCCATCTTTGGAACTTGTTCTGGTTTAGCGAGGGAGACACAAGCCTGCGGCAGGTGGATTCTGTCTCTACCTTAAACCTGAGTATATGGGTGGCGCGGGCGGAAAGATGTGATCTGGGTCACGTCTGTGAGTGGGGTCCTTCGGCACCCGTGCTAGCCTGATCCCGCACTTACAGGAGCAAAAAAACATGGCCGGACCGCTGAGCCTCTCTTCCACGGTCGAAGTCTTCCCCTGTCCAAGCTGCCACGAGACGATCAACACCTCCGACCGGCAGTGCCCTCACTGCTCCACCCCCATCGATCCGGTCGCTGCGGCAGCCGCAGGAACTGCCACTACTCGCGTCAGCCAGGCCTGTAGCGACGCTAGCTACCTCAATATCATGTGCTGGGCCGCCGGATCGTTCTTTCTCATCATGTTCCTCCCGCTCCTGGGCTTTGCTGGGTTCTTCGGCCTCTGGTTCCTTCGCTTCGCCCTTCCCTTCATGTCCATTCGCTGGTGGATCAAGTTCGGCCGAATCCAGACCGATGACCCCGACTTCAGCCGCGCGAAGAACACCGCAACTGCGGCCAGTGTCTTGGCAGGCCTTTTGCTCCTGGGCATCGTCGGACCGCACATTACCATCGGTGGCCATCAGTTCTAGAATCCTCGGTTGCACCCGGTATTTAAAACAATAGTGGCGAGCCGAAGCTCGCCACCATTCGATCATTGCCTCGACCTACTTGATGATTTCGCTGATGGCTCCGGCGCCGACGGTCCGACCGCCTTCGCGGATGGCGAAGCGCAGTCCCTTCTCCATCGCAACCGGGGTGTGCAGCGTGATCTCGAGCGAAACGTTGTCGCCCGGCATCACCATCTCGGTGCCAGCCGGCAGCTTCGCCGAACCCGTCACGTCGGTGGTGCGGAAGTAGAACTGCGGACGGTAGCCGTTGAAGAACGGAGTGTGACGTCCGCCTTCTTCCTTGCTCAGAACGTAAACCTCGCCCTTGAACTCGGTGTGCGGCGTGATCGAACCCGGCTTGGCCAACACCATGCCGCGCTCCACATCTTCCTTCGCAATGCCGCGCAGCAGCAG
>DASYEU010000082.1:0-26218 GCA_036498865.1 Acidobacteriaceae bacterium
CGAGCGGGCCGAGTTTCGTGCCGGGCTTCAGGCCGCCCCATTGGAGGTTCTTCAGTTCGCCGTTCCGTGCTGCTTCTTCGATGCTTCCCAGGCCTAGCTGGCGCCAGACGGAGGCGGTGGCGTAGGGCATATAGGGATAAATCAAGGCGGTGTAAACCCGGATGAACTCCGCAGCGTTGTACAGAACATCCGCGAGTTCGGCTATCTTCTCAGGACTGGCCGCAAGCTTCCAAGGAGCCAATCGAGTGATGTACCCGTCAGTGCTCGCCAGCATTCCCCAAATGGCTTCCAGAAGATCCGCGAAGTCGAAAGAGTTAAGCGGATTGCTGTCGTGTGCCACGACTCCTGCTACGATCCCTTGGAAACGCTCGCGGTCCACTGTCGAAGGCGTCGGGATGACACCGCCGAAGTATTTTTCGATCATGCTCAGAGTGCGGCTGACGAGGTTGCCGTAGCCGTTCGCGAGGTCGGCGTTGTACCGAGTGATGAGGGCGTCGAAGCTGAAGCTGCCGTCCTGACCGAAGGGGATCTCGCGCAGGAGGAAGTAGCGGATCACGTCGGAGGCGAAGAGGTCCTGCTGGGCTTTGGTAGGAGCCGCAAGGCCCGGGGCTAAAGCCCCTTCTGACACGGGTGTCTTTTCCGCGGGCTGAAGCCCGCTGCTACTCCCGGAAACTGGCACGAAAGGGCACAGGGGGCCGAAGGCGTCGAGGATGGTCTCGGTGCGGACGACGTTGCCGCGCGACTTCGACATCTTCGACTCTTCAAACAGCAGCCAGCCGTTGGCGACGACGGACTTGGGCAACGCAATGCCGGCAGCCATCAGGAACGCGGGCCAGTAGACGCAGTGGAAGCGCGTAATCTCTTTGCCCACGAGGTGCAGATCGGCGGGCCAGTAGCGCGCGAACTTCGCCTGATCGGCAGGATCGTCCGACCCGTAGCCCACGGCGGTCATGTAGTTGGCCAATGCATCCAGCCAGACGTAGACGACATGCTTCTCGTTGCCGGGAACCTTGATGCCCCAGTCGAACGTGGTGCGCGAGATGGAGAGATCCTTCAGCCCGCCGCGCACAAAGCTCAGGACCTCGTTGCGGACCGTCTCCGGCTGTACCTGGAGTTTGCCTGACTCGATCAGCTCGATGATCTTGTCCTGGTAGGCGGAGAGTTTGAAGAAGTAATTCTCCTCTGTGACGATCTCGAGCAGGCGGCCGCAGTCGGGGCAGGGCGTGCCAGCGGGCAAATCGACGAAGGCTTCGTCCGAGACGCAGTAGGCGCCGGTGTAGCTGTCGAGATAAATGTCTCCGCTGGCTTCGAGGACGCTCCAGAGTTTTTGTACGCCGCGCTTGTGGCGCTCGTCGGTGGTGCGGATGTAGTCGTCGTTGGTGATGGCCATGCGCTTCCAGAGGTTCTGGAAGGTGGCGGATACCTCGTCAGTAAACTGCTGCGGCGGGATGCCGGCAGCTTCGGCGCTGCGCTGGACCTTCTGGCCGTGCTCATCGGTGCCGGTCAGGAAGAAGGTATCGTCGCCCAGAAGGCGGTGGCGTCGCGCGATGACGTCGGCCGCAATGGTGGAGTAAGCGTGGCCGATGTGCGGGCGCGCGTTGACGTAGTAGATCGGCGTGGTGAGATAAAACTTTGGCGGGGTCTCTGGCATCGGCTGAAAGGCCAGTTTAGCAGGAGGAGGCCCGCAGGGTTCGCAGGTCAGGCGATGAGCCGGTCGTATTCAGCCTGAAGCGCGAAGACGCGTTGTTCTATGAGCTTATAGATATCCCGGGGGTAGGGCTCGCCGTGGGAGACCGGATCGTCCTTGAGGCCGGCGGCGCGGAGCATCTGGTAGACCTTCACGTGGCGCACGTAGTGCAACACCGCATCGCAGGTCTCCTTGTCTCCCGCCAGGTGAATGTTGGCTTCGATGACGCCTAGCGCCTCCTCGTGGGTGGGGAGGATCGCGCCGGACTCGATCTGCATGCTCAGTTTGGACTGAGGACTTTTGGGATCCTCATTGCGTTCCATCAGGCGTTCCCAGATGAGGTTGTCCTTTTGCAGCTGCATATAGAGCGGCCAGAAAAAGCGGGAGAGCTGCTGCTCCAGAAGCTGGGTCCGCTTATCGAGCAGGAACTTGCGCGCTTCTTCCTGGCGATTGAAGTAGGAGTCGAGGAGGTTTTTGCACAGAATTCCCGCGACGAACGTGAGTCCGCCCCAGACGGCGGGAACGAGTTGAGTGGGCCAGTTGGAGAACACCGTGGCTTGCCTCCTCTCGTGCGAGACTCTACAACTTCACGGCTGGGTCGGCGGGCGTGTGGGTCGCTGTCTGGGGCGTGTTGGCTTCGGCGGCCTGGGCCATGCGGGCGAGGTTCAGGTGCTCTTCCATGCTGCGCTTGGCCTGCGGCGGATTGTGCGAGCGGATAGCGCGGTAGATCTCGCGGTGCATTTCCGCCGACTGCTTCAGATCCTGGGAGTTCTCGACAGTAAGGCGGCGGCCGTCGTAGAGGTTGGCGGTGATCGTCTCCATCAGCGCGGCGAGGATGGGGTTGCCGGAGGCGCGGGCGATGGTGCGATGAAAGCGCACGTCGTGGATCAGGTACTCATGCGGATCGGCGAGCGCGGCGTACATTTCGGCGACCTCTTCGGCGAGCTCGGCGATGTGCTCGTCGTTGGCCCGCTCGGCGGCGAGCGAGGCGACGGAGGCCTCGATCACGAGGCGGGCTTCAAACATCTGCCAGGGCAGGAAGCCGTGCAGCGCGCCCAGCACGGTCAAAGAGCTGGAGTCGAGCGCGGGCGGGCCAGAGGACACGAAGGTGCCGGCTCCATGGCGGCTCTTAAGCACTCCCATGGCCGAGAGGAAGCCGATACCGGCGCGCAGCGACGAGCGGCTGATCTTGAGTTCGCGGGCCAGCTCGCGCTCAGGCGGAAGGCGGTCGCCGGGGCGTAGCGCCCCGCTTGAGATGAGGCCGCGCACGTGATCGACGACCTGCAGGGTGAGCTGACTGTGTCCGCCTGGATCTTCGCTGGCTTGCTTCTTTGTCCGCCGTGGCATTTCGTGTCCCATCCTTCAACGTTGGGTGCAGCAGTGCATCAACGATTCGAGAGGAAGGGTATCACGTTCACCATTCGTTGCACCTTAGGGGGCACTTGGTTCGCTACGGGCGGCTCCCAGGCGCGGCACCAGCAGTTGGAAGAGCGCCAGCGAGATCAGATAGGCTGCGGCCGCAACCGTGAAGACGATCAGCGGGTGCAGCGAGAGGTTGCGCTTGACGATCCACGTGAAGCAGGCTCCGCCGACCGCGCCGGCTGCGCCGCCGATGCCGACCACGGTCGAAACCGCGGTGGAGGGGAACATGTCGCCGGGGGTGGAGAAGAGGTTGGCGGACCAGCCCTGATGCGCGGCGGTTGCGAGCGCAATGATCAGGGTCGCCGGCCACGGATTGTGCGGGAACAGGACGCCCATGTGCGGCACCAGCATCAGCGGCAGAACCAGGACCGCCATCGAGAGCATGGCCAGCTTGCGTCCGCCGTTGACTGAGTAGCCGCGCTTCATCAGCGCGCCGGAGAGGGTGCCGCCGAAGATGGAGCCGATGGTCGACACGACGTACACCGTAACGATGTACCAGTACGCTCCCTGCAGGTCGAGGCCGTAGTTGCGGTTCAGGAACTGGGGGAGATAGAAGAGGTAGAACCACCAGACGCCGTCCGTGAGCCCCTTGCCGATGGCGAAGGCATAGGTGCCGGGCCGCTGCAGCAGGACAGAGAGCGGGATATTGCCGCCATACTGGGACTGAGAGGCGAAGTCGGCCTGCAGGTTGATCTGGGTCTGGGTAGAACCGCGACGCAGGCGGTTGTAGGGGAACAGCATCCAGAGCACCAGCCAGCACACGCCCAGCGAACCCGTGGCGAGGAAGGCGGCGCGCCAGCCATAGTGGGTTGTGGCGAAACCGATTAGAAGCGGCGCGAGGAAGAAGGAGGCGCAGGTGCCGGAGTTGAAGATGCCGACTGCCTTGCCCCGCTCCTCGGTGGGGAACCACTCCGTGGTGGCCTTGATGGCGGCGGGGAAGTTGCCAGACTCGCCGATCCCGAGGAAGATGCGCGCAATGCAGAAGCCGACCACCGAGGTGACCAGCGAATGGCTCATCGAGGAGATCGCCCAGATACAGATGGCGACGGCGTAGCCCGTTTTCGTCCCGAGCTTGTCGATGACGCGGCCGGCGATCAGGAAGCCGACACCGTAGGCAATCTGGAAGCAGATGATGACGTTGCCGTAATTGTTGTCGAACAGCGACTGGTGGAAGCGGTCAGTGCTGAAGTCCCAGCCCATGAAGGGCACATTGTGCAGGAGCGGCTCGATGAAGGAGAAGACCGAGCGGTCCATGTAGTTGATGGTCGTGGCGGCGAACAGCAGGGCGCAGACGAACCAACGGATGTTCGAGCTGTCCGGGGCTGAGGTGGTGACGCCCGGTGGGGTGATGCTGGCGGTGTTACTGGACATGGATAAAACTCCGGCGGCCGTGCGCGAATACGACGTGTAGGCCGCCTACCGTCGGACGTTGAGGACGGGTGTCACGGGCGGGAGCATGGTCACACGGAAGGGATGCATTTCAGCGCGTCCGTGCACTCTCGTTCGACACCTTCTGCATGGTATTCGTCTCGGAGCGAGATGACAATTCCGGCCGCACCAGGATGGGACACCCGGCTGAGTTTGACACAGCGGCAGATGGTTCCGCGACTGGAGCCGATAGAGACATTGAGACGGTTGCGGTTCGGCCGGAAGGAGTGTCTACAGCATGGATAACGGAGCGTGTGTGCAGGAGGTGACCTCGGCGAATATCGCACTGGAAGAGATCGGCCGGCAGTTGCACGAGCTGTGCCAGCCATTGACGACGCTGCAGTGCCGGCTGGAGCTGAGCACCTTCGTCGGCACGATTGAGTCGTATCGCGAAGCTGTAGCTGCAGGGTTGGAGCAGTGCTCGCGGCTGGTGGAGAGGGTGGAATCGATGCGCGAGATTCTGCACGCGGTCCACGAGGCAGAAGCCAGGACAGCGACCATCGAAGCCCTTCCCGGGCCATGGGGCGCGGGCTATCGCGACGGGCTCTAAACAATCTTGAGATTTTCCTAATCCAACGTGGTGTATTTCTGGCCACGCTCTTGCTTCTTTCCTGCACGTGCACGCCGAACAGTCTGTGGTGCACGGAAGGCAGGAACCGAATGGGCAGTTTAGCGATTGCAGCGGAACCGGTTGGGATACCGTTTGGGTTTGGTGGCTTCGGGACGAAGAGCGCTGTATCGATTCGAGGCGAGGCAACCGCTCAGCGCACCCATCGGCGGAACGTCCCCGTGGGTGCACTGGCCTCGGACCGCGAACGTTTGCTGCTGGAGCATCTGTCGACAGTGCGGTATGTGGCGCGGCGGATTCATGAGCGGCTGCCGCAGCATGTGGAGCTCGACGATCTGATCTCAGCCGGGGTGGTCGGGTTGATCGATGCGTTTTCCAAGTTCGATAGCACGAAGAAGGTGCAATTCAAGAGCTACGCGCAATTCCGCATTCGCGGCGCGATTCTTGACTCGCTGCGCACCTTGGACTGGAGTCCGCGGGAACTGCGGCGCAAGGGCCGGGCAGTGGAGGAGGCAGTGCGGACGGCGACGCAGCGGCTGGGCCGCGCGGCTACGGAGCCGGAGATCGCCCGCGAGATGGGGATAAGCCTGAGCGAGTATCAGCGCCTGGTGGGCGAGCTGAAGGGGCTGGAGATCGGCAGTCTGCATATAGAGCGGACCGAGGACTCGGGCGATGAGGAACTCGCGCATCTGCCCGCGCCAGCCGAGGACAATCCGCTCAACCGCTGCTTGCAGGGTGAGTTGAAGCAGCGCCTGACGGACGCGATTGAGGCGTTACCGGAGAAGGAGCGCATGGTGCAGCGGCTGTATTACTACGAAGAGCTGACGATGAAGGAGATTGGCTTGACGCTGGGCGTCGTGGAGTCGCGTGTGTCGCAAATCCACTCGTCGGCAGTGGCGCGGATGCGCGCGATGCTGACGGGTCTACGGGCCGGTGATTTTGCTCCGACAGGCAAGAAGCCACCCATGCGAGCTTCAGCAAGGCTGGTTGCGTAGTTTTTAGAAGGTTGTTGGCAGCGCCCTTTGGCAAGAAATCAGAGGACGCTGGTATTGCCCTAGTGGACTTCGGCGATCGTCTCAGGCTCGGGGTTCGGGATGGCGGCGGTGTTGATGGGCCCCAGGCCGAGTTTGATCAGGGCGCGGGAGTCCGGCACCAGCTTCGTCTGCCATCCGTTGTCTGCCTGAACTTTGGTCATAGCGGCTTCGGTGGTCGTGTCCCAGTGTCCGCTGGGGGTGCCTGTAAGATAGCCGGCCTTGATGAGCGCTTCCTGAATCTGGGTGGCGCGTTCGTCGTCGATGGCGCGCTGGCCCACAGTCTTGGTCTTGGTGGAGCGCTTCGCGGAAGGCTTGGGCGCGCCGGGTCCGCGGCGGGTACGGGCGGAAGCGAGAGACGGAATTGTCAGCGTGAGAGCGAGGGCGGACCAGAGTGTGAGTTGGTGAAACCGCATCGAGTGGTGGGACCTCATATCTGGTTTAGACGGGAGGTCGGACCGGTTAGGCTGCCGGAGCGACTTCCGTGTCGATTTGATAAGCGTATACCCCCTGTTCATCTGGCCGCAACATGGCCCGGAGATTTTTTCTTGACGCTTTTGAGGGATACGGCCTCCCCTTGTCAGGGCTGGACGGGGAAGCGCTCGGCGTTGCGAGCACGGGCTTTAGCGGCTTCCTCTTCGCGGTTGCGCGGCGGAGCATTAGTCTCGAGCGAGGAAAGAAGCTGCATCGAGATCTGGGTTATGGATTCGATGGCGGCGTTGAAGGCGGGCTCGTTGGCCTTGGAGGGCTTGTTGAAACCGCTGAT
The DNA here is from genome assembly GCA_036498865.1 of Acidobacteriaceae bacterium. Taxonomy (GTDB): domain Bacteria; phylum Acidobacteriota; class Terriglobia; order Terriglobales; family Acidobacteriaceae; genus Edaphobacter. The sequence goes on from DASYEU010000082.1 coordinate 6,903, forward strand.
TTTACGGACAAACTGGATGGAGGCCGCGCGCACCTCGTCGGGGGTAACTGGCGGCTCGAAATTAAAGAGCATTTTAATGTTTCTGCACATTTCGGCGGAGCCTCCTTTGTATGCATTTCCAGGTTAAGCAGGAACCCCACGCCAGCGACTGACGTGGGGTCCCGAGTGTTTGGGCCTGACTTACGGCAGGCGGTCGCCGACCAGCGTATTGCCGGAGTTGGCTGGCGCATTGGTGCTGCGGACAGCGAACACGACGTCGTCGCCGGACTTGAGGCCGGAAACGATGGCGCGATACGAGGCCTCGTCGGTGATGGGACGTTTATTGATCTCCACGATGACTGTGCCCTTGGTGAGGTTGAGTTCGTCGGCGAAAGAGCCTGGCCGAACGCTGGAGACGATGACCCCGCCTTTGATCCCGAGCTTCGATGAGACCGAAGACGGCAGCGCAGTAACGGTAATGCCGAGCTTGCCTTCGCCTGCATCGGACTCGGTCGGAGCTGCATTGTCGTCGTTCTGGTTGCCGACGTCGGCGAACAACTTGGCGCGGTCAGCGATGGCGACGCTCACGGACTCTTTCGCGCCATTGCGGAGCAGCCCGAGTTGAACGGAGGAGCCGACCTTGCGGGCAGAGATGTCGGCAACGAGAGCATCGCCGTCCTTGATGGGCTTGCCGTCGATGGCGACAATGACGTCCCCGGCTTTGACGCCACCCTTGGCGGCGGGGCCGTTGGGAGTGACTGTGGCAACGAGAACGCCGCCATTGGAGAAGCCATAAACGCGGCTGACGGCAGAGGACTCCGCGCCCTGGAAGCTAATACCGATGGAGCCACGGACGACCTTATGATCCGGGCTGATGAGCATGTTGTAGACGTTGGCAATGATGTTGGACGGCATGGCGAAGCCGACGCCCTGCGAGCCCATGGACTGGGTGTAGATGGCGGTGTTCATGCCGATGACCTGGCCAGCCATATCGACCAGCGGGCCGCCGGAGTTGCCGGGGTTAATGGCGGCGTCGGTCTGGATAAACTTCTGGAACTGATTCGCGGTGCCGTTGGGCCCGGGCTCGTCGATGGAGCGGTTTTTGGCGGAGACGATGCCGGCTGTAACGGTCTCGGAAAGCGAGAACGGGCTGCCGATGGCGAGGACCCAGTCGCCGACCTGGGCTCCATCCGAGTTGCCGAGCTTGACGGTGGGCAACGGTTCGGGCGCGTCGATCTTGATCACAGCGATGTCGGTCTCAGGGTCGACACCGACGACGTGCGCGGGACGGCCGTGTTCAGTCTCATTTTCGGGATCGGTGCCGAGCTTCACGTAGATTTTGTCGGCTTTGTCGACGACATGGTTGTTGGTAATGATGTAGCCACGGGAGTCGACCACGAAGCCGGAGCCGAGGGCTTCGCGCTCACCGGTGTTGCCCGGACCGGTGCCGTCATCTCCGCCTTGTCCGCCGAAGAAGCGGTTGAAGAAGTCCTGCATGTCGCCCTGGTTGCCGTCGCCATTGGGATCGGGCGGGAGGGGGCTACGCTGGGCACCTCGTCCGGGGCGCCGGTTGGTGGACTGCTTGGGCAGGGTGATGGTGTTGATGTTCACCACAGCCGGACCCACCTGCTTGGCAATGCGGGCGAAGTCGTTCGAAAGCATCACCGGGGCAGGAATGGTAAGAGGACGTGCATCGGAGGAGTCGACGGTCTGCTCCTTGCCGCTGACGGAGCGGGTTAGGATCGACCCGGCGATGATCCCCGCAGACAGGGTGCCCAGCAGCGCGAAGGTCGCGGTAAGGCGGTGTTTGCGGATCCGGTCGACAAGATTGGGGGTGGCTTGGGTAGGTGTGTCCATCGTAGCTCGATCCTCATGCGTACCAGGCCAGTCATGGTACGTTTCTTCGCTGATTCGAAGTTTAGTTTGAGTAAAAGTCGGTTGGCTCTGAGTATAGTCCGTTGGGTTGTGCGCTGAGCGCAACAACTAATTCATTCGTTAGACGCAGGATTCGGGCAGAAGGCGCAACTTTAAGGTTGGGCGGCCAGGTGGGCAGTGTCCAGCAGGGTGAGCAGGATGCGCCGGAGGGCGGCGTTGCGGCCGGTGGGGTCGTACCACTCCTGCAGGGTGTGGATTCCGCCGCCGCTGCCACCGGCTCCAATTGCAATTGCGGGGATGTTGCGGGAGAGAGGGATGTTGGCGTCGGTTGAGCCGAGGCCGGGTTCAGTGCGCAGGTTCAAGTGGCGGTCCACGGCGCGCAGGGTGGCGAGCAGGGGGGAATCGCTGGGAAGGGCTCCGCCAGGACGGTCGCCGATGATCTCGATGGTCAGGTTGGGGGTGTGCGGCTGATTCGCGGCGCCGGCCGGTGAGAGAGTGGCCCACTGGTCGAGAGACTGGCGTATGGCGAGTTCGGCGGCGCGGAGTTGGTCCTGGTCGGTAGAGCGGAGGTCCAACCAGGCCGAGGCAGAGGCAGGGATGGAATTGACGGCAGTGCCGCCGGCAATTTGCCCGATGTTGAGCGTGGTGCGGTGAGTTGCGCGGTGCGGAGAGACCTCGTCGCCGAGGGGGGAGCGGTCGAGCGTCGTCTGGCCGATGGCCTCGAGAGACAGCAGAGCGCGGGCAAGCTGCAGGATGGGGTTGGGCGCGCCCGCATCGGTCCAGGAGTGGCCGCCCGGGCCGGTGACGGTAACGCGGAAGCGGCGGCTCGCGAGCGCTCGGGTGACCACAGCGTGCGAGCCGCCGCCTTCGAGAACGATCGAGCCCGCGATACGGCTCGCGTAGGGGCTGGCCTCGGGATCGAAGAGATGACGCATGCCGCGGAGATCGCCTTCGCCCTCCTCTCCAACGTTGGCGGCGAACAGGATGGTGACCGGCGGGACGAGTTCGGCGTGGCGGAGTGCGGCGGCCAGGGCGAGAAGCCCGGACAGCCCTGCCGCGTTGTCGCAGGCGCCGGGAGCAGCGATGCGAGTGTCGAGTTCGACCGGGTCCGAGGGGGTGGATGCGGGGAATACCGTATCGAGGTGAGCGGAGAGGAGGATGACCGGAGAAGTTCGAGATTCAGACGCAGGCAGCTCCGCGAGGGCGTTGCCCGCGGCATCGATGTGGGCATTGGCGAGGCCGAGTTGGATGAAGCGCTCGAGGAACCAGGCGGCGCGGGCCTGCTCGCCGAAGGGCGGCGCGGGGATGCGGAGGATTTCGAGGTGCCACTTGCGAACCTGCGGCTGGTGCAGATGCAGCCAGTGGAAGGCGCGATGCACCGAGCGGTTGGCGGCGAGGCGCGCGATGCGGACCTGGGCGTTCATAGGTCCGGCTCGAGGTTCGCGGGTTCGAGGGCAGGGTATTCGACCTGGAGAAGGAAGAGGCCGTGGGGCGGGGCAGTCGGGCCGGCGGCGGAGCGGTTGCGTGCGGCCAGGATGGCCGGGATCGAATCCGGCGAGAGCCGCCGCGAACCAGCGAGTACGAACGTCCCGACCAGGTTGCGCACCATGTGGTGCAGGAAGCCGGTGGCGGTGACGCGGTAGACGAGCAGCGCTCCTTCTGCGTGCCAGAGCGAGTGGCCGATGGTGCGGATGGCTGTTTTCGGAGACGGCGCTTCGGACTCGCCTGTGCGGGCCGTGAGGTCAGGATCGGTGGCGGCGAAGGTGGTGAAATCGTGGGTACCGACGACGTGGGCACAAGCTGCGTTGAGAGCGGCGAGATCGAGGGACCAGGGGCAGGGCCAGACAAAAGGAGCCAGCGTAGGAGGGCAGATCTGTTCCTCTGCAGACTCAAAGCTCGCGATTTGCGGTTCGAGCGAGGGAGGGCGCAACGGGAAGATGCGGTACTCGTAGGTTTTGCGGAGCGCGCTGTGCCGGGCATGGAAAGTAATCGGGACCGGCTCGGCGGAGAGGATGCGAATGCTGGGAGGCAGTGTGCGGTTGAGCGCCCGGTGAAGGTTGGCTGCCGGAATGGGGGCCTGCAGCGAGAAGGAAGAGACCTGCGCGAGCGCGTGGACCCCGGTATCGGTGCGGCCGGAGCCTTGTGGGAGGACTCGCTCGCCGACGACGCGGTGGATGGCGTCGGAAAGGCAGCCCTGTATGGTGGACAGGTCGGGTTGGATCTGCCAGCCGTGGTAGGGTGAGCCGTCGTAGGCGAGAGTGAGCTTCCAGTGCGTCATCTGCTGCTTATGCACGGTAACACGCTCGCCAATGGAAAACGGATTGCCTATCCGCTGGATTCGGCCATTTAGGTTGATATACTTGGGCGTTCGGAGAGCGATGCTGAACGGACCGTGGGCCATTGGAACCGGGATGCACCCGGCTTCGTAGAACAGTGTGCAGGCGGTACGGTCGTTCGCACAGCTTTGGAATCGAGGGCGGTGTTGTTTTTGAGGACCTCTTCCTCCGTGTTTTAAGAATCGCACCGTCGGCGGAGCACGTCTTAACAGAATCCGCCCAGTGGATGCGTGTGCCCCGCGCCGTGCGGGGGCGAGTGTGTGATTGGATTGGACTAGACAGATCGGGACCACCCTGTATCGGTGGGCTCGCGAACCGGAGTTGGAGACTACAAACGTGAAATTACGGGATTTGCAGGCTACGGCGGCGATTGCGCTGCTGTTGATGGGCGTGAACACGCAGCCGGTACTGGCGCAGGGAGCAGCACAGCAGACGAATCCAACCGCGCCGACCACGCAACCCGCCACCGGAGCAGACCAGAACAACCTGCCACCGACGCCGACGCCCAAGCTGACCGAGCCGCTGTATCTGCGCGACACCGGGACCGACTATACGCGGCAGCATTCGACGTTCCCGAATCCGCTGAAGCTGTATACCCCCATCACGCTGCCGGCGCCGCGGTTGGGGAATACGCCGCGGCTGGATTCACTGCTGCGCGACGGGAAGATCTATTTGAGCCTGTCGGATGCCGTATTGCTGGCGCTGGAGAATAACTTCGACATTGCGATCGCCCGTATCAACCTCGACATTGCGGATACCGACATTCTGCGGGCCAAGGCGGGCTCAGGATTGCGCGGCGTCTCAACCGGGCTGGTCGCCGGTACGCTCGGCAGTTCCGGAAGCACTGTAACCGGCGGAGGCGGCCCGGGGGGAACATCCAGCGGAGCCGGCGGTGGCGCGACGGGCGGCAACGGCCTGGTGCTCAGCACCAATGGCGGCGGACCGCAGCCGGAGAACCTGGACCCCGTGCTGACGGGCACGCTGCAGTATGAAGCGCTGAACCAGCAGCAGTCCAACCTGTTGTTCAGCGGCGGCAAGCCGGTTCTGACGACGGACACCTCAACCTATAACTTCGGCTATCAGCAGGGGTTTTTGACGGGCACGCAACTCGGGGTGACCTTCAACAACAGCCGGGTGAGTTCCGACAATCCATTCACCGACTACAGCCCCAACATCACGACCTCGTTCCGTGCCACCGCGACCCAGCATCTGCTGCAAGGATTCGGTTGGGGAATCAACGGGCGATTCATCGTGCAGGCCAAGAACAATCGGCGGATTACTGACTCGGCGTTCCGGCAGCAGTTGCTGTACACCGTAAACCAGGTTGAAAACATCTACTGGGGCCTGGTGAGCGCGTACGAGGACGAACAAGCCAAGGAGCGCGCGCTGGCCCAGTCGACGCAACTGAACGAGGACAACAAGCGGCAGCTGCAGATCGGAACGCTGGCGCCCTTGGATGTCGTGAACTCCGAATCGGCTAAGGCCACAGACGAGCAGGCACTGGTGGCATCGAAGTCGAACCTGGAGTATCAGCAGCTCATCATCAAGCAGGCGATTGCCCGCAATCTCGAGGATCCCGCGCTTACCTCCGCGCCGGTGATCCCGACCGACCGCATTGCGCTGGACCGCCTGCCGGAAGAAGACATGTCGCAGAACGACCTGGTGCAGCTGGCGTATGTGAACAATCCGCAAATCGAGCAGGCAACGCTCAACATGAAGAACAACGAAATCACGATCAAGGCAGAGAAGAACGGGCTGCTGCCGGTCGTGGACGCTTACGCGTTTTATGGCGCCAGCCAACTGGCGGGCGCACAGAATCCGAATGCGCTCAACTTCAGCACAGGGACAGCATATCCCGCCGGAACATTTCCTTCGATAGGCTACGGTACCGCGGTGGGCAATCTGTTCAACAGCACGGCGCCGGATAAGGGCGTCGGCGTGAACATCACAATTCCGCTGCGCAACCGCGTAGCCCAGGCCGACCAGGCTCGTTCGCAGATGGAATACCGCCAGGTGCAGATGCGGTTGCAACAGCTGTACACGCAGATCCGGATCCAGGTGGTCAATGCGCAGTTCGCGTTGACCAACGACCGGGCTCAGGTGAGCGCGGCGCAGGCAGGCCGCGATTACGCGGCGCAGTCGCTGGACGCGGAGCAGAAGAAGTACAGGCTCGGGGCATCCACCACGGCGCTGGTGCTGCAACAGCAGCGGAACCTGGCGAATGCCGAGAACACAGTGATTTCGGCCACGGCAGCCTATGCGAAGGACCGCGCGGCGCTGCTGCAGTTGCTGTCGAAGACGCTGGACCGGTACGGAATCAACATTTCGGACGCTGCGGCCGGTTCGATGACGACCGCGCCGGTGATTCCGGGTCTGACGGCTCCGACTGCACCTGCTCCGCCAAAGCCGATCTCGGTGACGCCGGGTCCGGGGCAATAGCCGGCGGAAACGAGCCTTCGAGTGCGTAGAGGGAATCGGAACTCGCAAGGAAATTGCGGTGGCGTATCAGATTATCGGGCGTGGGTGCCTCGTTCCCAGGAAAGCGCCGGTAACTTGTGTGACGGCAATCACATCCGGTAAGCGAGGGTGACCCACGCGGAGTTCTTCATGGAACTTGCGTGGTATTGGCGAATTTGCGGCAAGGTCTAGACTCGGGGTAAGTCTGCAAACTTTTGCAGCAGGTACGAGCAGGAGACCCCGGGGACCGCGAATCGTATGGACGAATTGCTGAGCAGTAACCTAACGGCGAGCGTGGAGCAGGAGAGTGTTGTGGAAGGCGAGGTAGCGGGTGGCGGGACGAACTCGCTTGTGGGAGCAGCGTCGGCGTACCTGCGCTCGGCGATGAACCAACCCGTCGGCTGGATGGAGTGGGGTCAGGCGGCGTTCGACCGGGCAGCGGAGGAAGACAAGCCGATCCTGCTGGATATTGGGGCGGTGTGGTGCCACTGGTGCCACGTCATGGACCGCGAGTCGTATGAAGACGGCACGACCGCCGAAATCATCAATGAACATTTTGTTGCGGTAAAGGTGGATCGCGACGAGCGTCCAGATGTGGATACCCGCTACCAGGCCGCCGTATCGGCCATCAGCGGGCAGGGCGGATGGCCCCTGACAGCCTTTCTTACTCCGGAGGGCAAGCCCTACTTTGGCGGGACATATTTCCCGCCGGAGGACCGGCATGGGCGGCCGAGCTTTCAGCGCGTCCTGCTGACCATGGCCGAGGCGTTTGAGAACCGGCGCACGGAGGTGGATGAGTCTGCTGCCAGCGTGATGGACGCGATCGAACTGAACGAGTCGTTCTCTGGCCGTGCCGGAAATCCTGGGCCGGAGCTGGTGGAGAAGATGGTGCTGGGCGCGCTGAAGAGCGTGGACCTGCGTCACGGAGGATTCGGCGGGCAGCCGAAGTTCCCGCATTCCAGCGCGGTGGACCTGCTCATCGATGTGGCTTCGCGCGCCGCGACAACGACGGTGAAACTGAACGGGCAGGGTGCGTTGACCGTGCCTGAGGCGGCCCGGCGCGGAGTGTTGACCACGCTGGACAAGATGGCGAAGGGCGGAATCTACGACCACCTGGCCGGTGGCTTTCATCGCTACTCGGTGGACGAGCACTGGGTTGTGCCGCACTTCGAAAAGATGGCGTACGACAACAGCGAGTTGCTGAAGAACTATATTCACGCCTACCAGACCTTCGGCGACGAGGAATTCGCTCGCGTGGCCCGGGATATCGTTCGCTGGATGGATGAGTGGCTCAGCGACCGCGAGCGCGGCGGCTTCTATGCGTCGCAGGATGCCGACTTTTCGCTGGACGACGATGGCGACTACTTTACCTGGACTCGTGACGAAGCAGCCGAAGCGCTGACGCCCGAGGAACTGAGCGTTGCGTCGGCATACTACGACATCGGCGAGATCGGCGACATGCAGCACAACGTCGCGAAGAACGTGCTGCACGTGAAGCGTGGGCTGGATTGGGTGGCGAGGAAGGCTGGCGTGGATATGGACGCCGCGAGCACGCTGCTTGAATCCGCGAAGACGAAGCTGTATGCAGCGCGGCGGGCAAGGCCAACGCCGTTCGTTGACAAGACGATGTATGTGGCGTGGAACGCGCTTTGCATCTCGGCGTACCTTGAGGCCGGACGGGTGCTCGGACTGCCGCAGGCGCGCGTATTTGCGCTGCGGACCCTGGACCGCGCGCTGACCGAGGCGTGGGACGGCCGCTCGCTGGCGCATGTCGTGGCCTATGGTGAGCCGGGCGTAACAGTGGAGCGCGTGTCAGGTGTGCTGGACGACTACATCTTCCTCGGTCACGCAGCGCTGGACGCCTGGGAAGCGACCGGAGACCTCCGCTATTACGAGGCGGCGGTGGAGTTGACTGAGACCGCGGTGGAGCAGTTCTACGATGCGACCGGCGGCGGTTTCTTTGATACAGAGAAAGTCTCGGAGGGCGAGCGCAGGCTGGGCGCCCTGGTGACGCGGAGAAAGCCGCTGCAGGACTCGCCGACTCCCGCAGGGAATCCCTCTGGCGCGCTGCTGCTGATGCGCATGGGCGAACTGAGCGGGCGGCTGGACTATCTGGAGAAGGCGCAGGAGACGCTGGAGACCTTCGCAGGCGTAGTCGAGCACTTTGGGCTGTATGCGGCGACCTACGCGTTGGCGCTGCAGCGAATCGTGCGCGAGCCGGTGCAGGTATGCGTCATCGGAGAGGATGACCAAGCGGCAGCTCTGGAGAAGGCGGCGCTGAGCCGTTTTGCAGCGAACAAGAGCGTGATCCGGCTACGGCACGTGGAGCTTGGTGCGCTACCTCCAGTATTGGAAGAGACGCTGCCAAAGCTTCCAAAGATCAAAGGAAGCTTCGCCGTGGTGTGCAGTGGGCACACGTGCCAGCCTCCGGTAAAGACCACAGAAGAACTGACCGAGATGCTGGGACGTAGTCTGTAACGACTCTTGATTCAGTTGCCTGCCAGCGGCTGTTGCGCAGGTGGCGCGGTCGGGTCCGTGTGGTGCATCACCAACATATTGGCAGGATCGGTGCCAAGCGGAATTGCATTCTGCTCGAAGGCCTGTAGGACGCGGCGGCGAAGCTCGCGCAGGATAGGGTCCTTCCGGTTGATGCGGACGCGCAACGTCACGGGATAGCTGACGACGCGTCCGGAGATCGCGTCCACACCCGGGACGTCCGGGTCGGCGACGGCATCGTCCCTGAAGGCGGGATCGTTGCGAACCGCGAGTGCGGTGGAGCGCAGCACGCGGAGAACCTTGTCAGGGTCTGCGGTCGCGTCCACGGTAACCGCGAGCGAGGCGACGGCAAAGTCCCGCGACAAGTTGGAGACCGTGGCGATCTGCGAGTTAGGGATGAAGTAGAGCGTGCCGTCGCCGTCGCGCAGGGTGGTAAGGCGCAGGGTGAGGTCTTCGACCGTCCCCGTAAGCGAGGCGAGCTTCACCGTATCCCCCACGTTGAACTGATTTTCAATCAGGATGAAGATGCCGTTGAGCATGTCCTTGAAAAGAGACTGCGCCCCCAGGCCGATGCCGACGCCGACCACACCCGCAGATGCCAGCAGCGGGGTCAGGTTGATGTTGAAAACCGAGAGGACGTGCAGCAGCACGATGAAGCCGATAATGCTGTACGCAGTAGCCCGGAGAATGGCCGCGAGCGTGCGCAGTTCGGAGGCGCGCTGGGGGTTGGCGATGTGCTTGTCTGCGAGCCGCCGCATGCGCTTGACGAAGAAGCTGACGATCCGCATGAACAGAAACGCCACGCCCAGAAAGAACAGCAGCTTGGGCAGATCCTGTTCAACGAAGGCGAGGCCGTCACTGTGCCAGTGCCGGATTACGTCGGCGAAGTTGGTGTCGCCGAGGTTGGAATCGCCTTGCGCTTCGAGTAGGAAAAGGAACATGATGGTGACGTCTCCGATAGTTTTCAGCGGACCCTGGTCTGGCCCCTGATACCAGTATTGCGTGGCCAGATAGTTGGATGCGGAGAATTTGGACGAAATGCGGGACAGCTTCCACAGAGAAGCGGGCGCAACGGTAGGGATTTCCGGGTAGAGTGGTCGATTTGACAGGCTGGCAGGCGGGGGCACCAGGCGGCTAAGGAGGAAAAGCGAATGAGAGCTCTGAGGACAGTGGAATTTTTGGCATTGGCCGGCTTGCTGGTGCTGGTTGGCGGCAACGGAGGGTGGAGTCAGCAGATCAACTGCACCGCCGGATCGAATTGCACCGCGACGACCATTCAGTCGCCGGGGAGCGGACGGCAGAGCGGAAGTCAGACTCAGGTCTCGCCGAATGTGACTGCGCCGGAGAGTCCACTGGATTCGCGGCTGGAGCAGGACCAGGCCAAGATGCGCAACCTCGACCGGCAGAAGAAGCTGGTGGACGATACCGCGAAACTCGTGAGCCTGGCCAATGAACTGAAAGCCGACGTCGATAAGTCGAATAAGGATACGATGTCGCTCGATGTGATTCGGAAAGCGGATGAGATTGAGAAGCTGGCCCACAGCGTGAAAGAAAAGATGAAGGGCACCTAGAAACATCGGCACGATTCACTCGAAGACCCAGCGTCGCGAGGGGGGCGCGACCTGGAGGCCACGATTCGATTAGACTTGCTGCGCACCTGGAAACCGGGGCGTGGAGAGTCTGAGTGATGAAGGCGAGTCGTCGGAAGTTTATTGCGAATGTTTTGTCGAGTGGTGCGGTTGCGGCAGCTCTGCCTGCAACCGCGGGTGCGCAGTTTCTGAATGCGCCGCGGCACGGGCTGCCGGGAACGTTGCAGGAGCGTTACGCAAAGCTCGATGCGATTCTGAAGCAGCCAGTATTCAAGCGGGAGCTGTTTCCGGACCCCGTAATCATCGAGTCCGTCGAACTGCTGAAGAACAAGAAGGAATATCTGTGCCGGGTTCGCTCCAAGGACGGGCACGAGGGAATCTCCGTCTCCAATGCGCAGCAGATGACCGCGCTGTATCCCTTGTTCACCAAGCGCATCGCGCCGTTTTTTATCGGCAAGGACGCGCGCGATATCGAAGAGCTGATTCCCGCAGTCACCGTGTACGAGAGCAACTACAAGGCGCAGAGTCTCGCCATCTGGGTGCCCATCGCGACCATCGAGTTTGCGATCCTGGATATGTTCGGCAAGATGGCCAAGCGGCCGATCGGGCTGCTCATCTCCGACAAGATCTACAACAAGAGCATCTCGGTGTACCAGGCGAACGGTGAGCGCGATATCACCGCCGAGGAGACAATCGACCACCTGAAGCGTGACGTCGACATTTCCCACGCGAAGGCGATCAAGTTCAAAGTGGGCGGCCGTATGTCGCACCCGGAGTTCCCGGTGGGGCGGAGCGAGAAGCTCATTCCCCTGGTGCGCAAGACCTTCGGCGACGCCATGGTGATCTCGGCCGACTCAAACGGGTCGTACACCGCAGCGCAGGCCATCCCCATCGGCAAGCTCATGCAGGAGCATAAGTACGCATTCTACGAGGAGCCCGTGCCGTTCGACTGGTACGAAGAGAACAAGATCGTTGCCGACGCACTGGAGATCCCAATCGCCGGCGGCGAACAGGAACCGAGCACGCACAACTTCCGCTGGCTGATTGCGAATGGCGGGCTGTCGATCGTGCAGCAGGACATGTTCTACTTCGGCGGCATGGTGCGCTGCATGCAGGTGGCGCGCATGGCGCACGCGTTCGGCAAGCAGTGCATTCCGCACATTTCATCCACCGGGCTGGGGTACGTGTACATGATGCACTTCGTCTCGGCGATTCCGAACTCTGGGCCGTATCACGAGTTCAAGGAGTTCAACAACGAACTGCCGTACCACTGCGAAACGTCGACGCTGCGCAGCGACGCCAATGGCGTCATCCAGGTGCCAAGCGGACCAGGGCTGGGCATCGAGATCGACCCGGACTTCATCAAGAAGGCCACTGTGGTAACGGGCTAACAGGCTTCACAGGAGAGTGAGCATGAAGATTTGCGGAGTGGTTCTTGCGCTGGCGTTTGGGTGTTCTGCGGCGTTGGCGCAGGACGGCGGCATTACCGTTTGGCCGAAGGGCATGCCGCCCGGCGGGATCACAGAGAAGAAAGACTTCGGCGACCACCTGCTGGAGATCTCGCACCGCGAGACGAATGGCAAGTGTGAGTTGCACAAGGTGAAAGCCGACGTCATCGTGATCCAGACCGGGACAGCGACGCTCGTGACCGGCGGCGAGGTCATCGATCCAAAGGACACCGGACCAAATGAGATTCAGGGTTCGGGGATCAAGGGCGGCGTCAAGCACGAGATCGGGCCGGGCGATGTGATCGAAATTCCGGCAGGCGTGCCGCACCAGTTTTTCCTCGCGCCGGGCACGCAGATCACCTACCTCGTCGTGAAGGTGATCAAAAAATAGCGCACGTCATCTTATTAGATAAGAACAATTGCTATACTGTCCGTGGAGGGCCTCTCATGACGACAGTCACTATCTCTTTGCCGGAATCGCTGAAGGAGTTCATCGACACGGAGGTGCGGACCAAGGGTTACGGCAACGTCAGCGAGTACGTCCGCGGCCTGCTGCGTGCGCAACAGGCAAAGGAAACGGATGCCCGCTTGGAGGCGCTGTTACTGGACGGACTGACTTCGAGCCAGGACCTCAAGTTGACCCCGGAATTCTGGAAAGAACTTAAGGCAGATGCAGCGCGAATTCTCGCTCGGAAGAAGAATTCACGAAGAAAGCGTGCTGCGTAGTGAAGTTTGTCATTCGGCCCCTTGCACGCAACGACATTCTCAGGCAATACGAGTATTACCTGATCGAAAAAGACGCCGGTCCGGCTGCGCAGAGGTTTATCCCAGCAGTCCAGGCCGCCGTCGCGCAACTCTGCAATACCCCTGAGATCGGTGCTCTCAAAAGCCTGGGGAACGCTCGGCTGGCAGGTTTGCGGTCCTGGCATGTGAAGGGATTTCCCGATATCCGCGTGTACTATCTTGTCGCGAAAGAGACCGTTCGCGTCGTCCGGGTGCTCCATGGAAAGCGAGATGTCGAGTCAATCCTCGAAGAAGAATGACCGTCGGCGATGAAGCTGCCGGATGCATTGCATGCACCCGGCGACTGAACCCTGAGCTTCAAGTCCTGGTCTAGTGCCACTCGTCGGCACTGGGCCCGTAGATCGCCGGCACCTTGGCCTCGTTCAGCCGCAGGTATACGGTCAGTTGTCCGCGATGGTGCGCGAGGTGGGCGAGCGCACCGTCGGCGATCATGCTGTAGCGCGGGGCTTCCGTCAGCACCTGTTCCCCTGCCTTCAGCCGCCAGCAGCTCATCATGTGTTGCTCCGTGGTGTTCTCCAACGCCTTACGCGACTCGGCCACCCCTTCGTCGAGCAGGCGAAGAAGTTCGTCGCGGTTCTCGATATTTTTGGTGCGGAACGCCCCGTCGTTCAGGTCGAGCTCATCGCGCTCGATCATGAACGCCGGCCAGCCCGGCATGGTGGCAACCAGCGACGCCAGGTAGCCAAGCTCCATGGAGCGCTCGTGCGGCTTCCATGTGTTCTGCCCCTCGGGAAGGCGCTCGATGACTTTGCGAGAGGCGGTGGCCTCGCGCTCCAACTGCTCCAGGAAGAACTTCTTCAGCAACATGGCGTCTACCTCTCTCGGGGAGACCTCGGGTCTCACAAAAAGAAGTCTAGATTTGGATATATGACAAGGAATGTCATAATTGAAAAATAAGCTGAGGGAGAGTTAGCGAGGGGGTTCCCATGAAGTCGACGAGACTACTCTCTGTCCTGATGCTGCTGCAGGCCCACGGGCGCCTGTCGTCGCGCGAACTGGCGGAGAAGCTGGAGATCTCCGAGCGCACTGCGCATCGGGACATGGAAGCGCTCAGCGAAGCGGGTGTGCCTGTCTATGCACTGCGCGGCGCACAGGGCGGCTGGGAGCTGACCAAGGGGTGGCGCACGAAAGTCCCGGGGCTGGATGAGGCGGAGCTCCGCGGCCTCCTCATGGCGCAGCCGAGCGCTCTGGGCGATCCGAAGCTGGCGGCGGCGGCGGAGCGGGCTTTCGGCAAGCTGATGGCGGCGTTACCCGGAAACATGCGCGATCAAGCCGAGTCCATGCGCGCGCGGTTGCACGTCGACCCGACAGGCTGGCGGCCGTCGTCGGAGGACATCTCGACGCTGCCGGTGGTGCAGGATGCGATTGCGCGCGACGTGAAGCTCACCTTCATGTACCGGCGTGCGGATGGCGACACAGCGCCGCGCACGGTCGATCCCTTCGGAGTGGTGTGCAAGCAGAATATCTGGTACCTCGTGGCCCGCGCGCCGGCGGGCATGCGGAGTTATCGCATCTCGCGCATGGCCAAGGCAGTGGCGTTGGCCATCACGTTCAAGCGGCCAGCCAAGTTCAACCTTGCCACGTACTGGAAGACGTCCACCAGCGAACTCAGCGCGCAGCGAGGGCAATATGTAGCGACTCTGGCGCTTGCTCCGGAAGCAGCGGCTTCGCTCCGACGCTGGTCACCTCTGTCGCCGGCGGAGGGCGTGCAGCGCGGGCGCGAGCTTCCCGCGGACTGGGTAATCCATCGTGTGGACTTCGACAGCCGTTCGGAGGCGCATTTCTGTGTGCTGGGATTCGGCCCGCGCGTTGAAGTTCTCTCGCCGGATGACCTGCGCGAGCAGGTGCAGGCTGACGTGGCTGCCGCCTACGGAGCCATCAGCTCGCGCGTCAGGTAGACGTACATCTCCGCCCGGGTGCGCGCCTCTTCCTTCAAATTCGCGCCGGCCCCGTGCCCGCCCTCGATGATCTCGTCGTAGTAGAACGGGTCGTGGTACTCCTCCATCTTCGCGGCGAACTTGCGCGCGTGCTGCGGACCCACGCGGTCATCCTTCGTCGTGGTGAAGATGAGCGGCCTGGGATACTTCACGCCAGACTTCAGTTGCTGGTACGGGCTGATCCCCGCCAGGAACGCGCGTTGCTCCGGAATGGAGACGGAGCCGTATTCACCCACCCAGGAAGCCCCCGCGGCGATCTGCTCGAAACGCAGCATGTCCAGCAGCGGCACCTGGATCACGACTGCGCCCCACAACTCGGGATGCTGTGTCATCTCCACGCCCATCAGCAGGCCGCCGTTGGAGCCGCCCTGAATGCCGAGATGCTGGCTGGATGTGATCTTCCGTGCGATCAGGTCTTTGCCCACCGCGGCGAAGTCGTCAAAGACAATCTGCCGATGCGTCTTCAACCCGGCCTCGTGCCACGCAGGACCGAACTCGCCGCCCCCCCGAATGTTGGCCAGCACGTAGATGCCTCCGTGCTCGAGCCACAGCTTGCCCAGGAAGCCTGAATACACCGGCGTCTCCGACACCTGGAATCCACCGTATGCATTCAGTAGTGTCGGGTTGCTGCCGTCGTACTGGATCGATTTCGAGTGAACGACAAAGTAGGGAATCTTGGTGCCGTCGCTCGAAGTGGCTTCCAGTTGTTCGACGACTTCGTTCGACGCGTCGAACAGCGCGGGGCGGCTGTGTGCAAGCTTCAGTGTTGCCGTCGATGCGTCGCCGGCGAACAGCGACGGCGGCGTGAGGAAGCCTTCGATGGTGAGGAAGAAAGTTTCGCTGGTGACGCTTGCGTCGGCGATATCGACCGAAACGTTCTCGGGGACCGGCAGCACGACCCTGGTCCATCCCGAAGCCGTCGGCGTGTAGACGTAAGCCCGGCCCTGCACATGGTTCAGAGTGGTCAGCAGCAGATGGTCGCGTGTAAACGCGACGCCGTCGCCCCCGGATGAAGTCTTGATCATGAACTCCTGCGGCGTTGGCTCGAAGACCACCGTCGGCTTCGGGTGTGCAGGATCGCGCAGAACATCCTTCAGATTCAGCGAGAGCAGCGATCCTTGCCGGAAGGTTCGCGTCTGTCCTGCCGGAGTCCAGTCCTCGTAGAGCGCGAGCAGCACCCGGCCACTGAGAACGCCGGAGACCTGGCTCTTGCCCGGAACAGCAAACGTCTTCGGACCCGCAGGTGTCAGGACGAGGTGTTCCCGCGAGAAGAAGTCGATGGCGCGTTCGAACACGGTCAACGAATCGCCCTGCGCGTCGTGCAGTGTCCCGGCGGCCGCTTCGATGTCGGTCTCTTTGCCGCGATAGACCTCTTTAGCGGAGTCGAGCGGAGTGCCGCGTTTCCACTCCTTCACCACGAAGGGGTAGCCGGACTTCGTCATTGTGCCAGGACCCCAGTCGCGCGCGACGTAGAGCGTGTTCGCGTCCACCCAGGTCACCTCCTGCTTCGAGTGGGGCAGCACAAATCCATTCGGCACAAACTGGCCTGTCTTCAGGTCGAACTCGCGCAGCGTCTCGGCGTCCTCTCCTCCTGCGGAGAGCGGAACCAGGCACAACTGCTCGCCGGGGTAGAGGCAGTTCAGGTCCTTCGCCACCCAACTCGTCTTGTCCTGCGCAGCCAGCGCGTCGTAGTCGATGACCGTATGCCATGCGGGTTCGGGCTTCAGATAATCGGCCAGCGTCGTCCTGCGATAGATGCCATGCACATGCTCGGCATCGCGCCACAGGTTGTAGACCGCGTCGCCACGCATTTCGGGAAGCGCCAGCCGATGCGGGTCTTCGGCAACTTTCAGCGCCTCCGCCACATAGGGAGCGAAGTGCGGATCGGCTTCGAGCACCTTGGCTGTGCGGTCGTCTTCCTGCTTCACCCAAGCCAGCGCCGCGGGACTGGAGACATCCTCCAGGTAGACGTACTTATCTGCCGGATCGGGGGGCGCAGGCTTCTGCGCCTGCATCGAATCTGAGATGGCAAAGATGGCGGCAACGAGGACGAAGGATCGAACGCAACGCGGCACGGAGGATTCTCCTGAAAACGGGTGGAGGACAGGAAGAGGCTTGCCTGAGTCTGGTCCGCCGCTGCGGCTCTTGTCAATCAAAACGCATGGGTTAAACGCGTCGCACGAGCGATGATCGCACGGCAAATGAACCTTCATTCGGGCCGGTTGAAGAGGTAGAATCTTGACGGCGGCTCGAAACAGCTGCCGAGGGACTAAAGAGTATGGCGCGGCGCAATGGATCGAGTATTGAGGTGCGGAAACCGCTGGCTGTGGCTGGGAATGGAGCGACCGGGCTGGTGGAAGGCAAGGCGTCACCATCGGGCACCATGACACGCGAGCAGTTGGTGGAGTTCTACCGGCTGATGTACTTGTCGCGGCGCACCGACGACCGCGAGATTGTGCTGAAGCGCCAGCAGAAGATCTTCTTCCAGATCTCGTGCGCGGGGCATGAAGCCCTGCTGGTCGCGGCTGGATTGGCCTTGAAACCGGGCTACGACTGGTTCTTCCCCTACTATCGCGACCGCGCGATCTGCCTGGCGCTGGGCAACACCGTGGAAGAGCAGTTGCTGCAGGCGGTCGGAGCGGCGGAAGATCACGCCAGCGGCGGCCGGCAGATGCCGTCGCACTGGTCCAGCTCAAAGCTGCATATCGTTACCCCCAGCTCCGCCACCGCGACGCAGTGTCTGCACGCCGTGGGATGTGCGGAGGCGGGGCGCTTCTACTCGCACCATCCCGAGGCTGCGGGGCCGAAACCCGAGAGCGGCTGGGGCGACTATCGCGACTGCAAAGACGTGTCGTTCCACGGTGACGAGGTGGTGTATGTCTCCATCGGCGAAGGATCGACCAGCCAGGGCGAATTCTGGGAGTCGCTGAATACGGCCAGCAACGGAAAGCTCCCCGTCGTGTACGTGGTGGAGGACAACGAGTACGCCATCTCCACGCCGGTAGAGGCGAACACGCCCGGCGGCAACATCTCGCGTCTAATTGCGAACTTCCCCAACTTCCACTTCGAAGAAGTCGACGGCACCGACCCCATCGCCTGCTACGCCGCAATGGTGCGGGCGGTAGCGTATGCGCGCTCAGGACAAGGCCCGTCGCTGGTCCACGGACACGTCGTCCGCCCCTACTCGCACTCGCTGTCCGACGACGAGCGGCAGTATCGCAGCGATGAAGAAGTGAAGGCGGAGACTGCCCGCGACCCCATCGCCAAGATGCAGATGTGGCTGCTGCGCGAGGGAATCCTCGACGCCGAAGGCATCAACCGCCTGGAGCAGAAGGTGGACGAAGAGGTGCAGCGCGCCGCGGACCGCGCCATGCAGGCGGTGCTTCCGGAGCCGACGCGCGAGGCGATTCTGCTGCACCAATACTCGGAGAATCTACCGCCCACGGACGCGCGCTTCGACACGCAGCCCCAGGCGACAGCGGACCCCGGCGAGCGTACCATGGCCGAGCTGATCAACCTCTGCCTCAAGGACGAGATGCGCCGCGATGAGCGCGTCGTCGTGTTCGGCGAAGACGTGGCCGATGCGACCCGCGACGAAGCGCTGCGCTCGGGCAAGCTCAAGGGCAAGGGCGGCGTCTTCAAACTCACCGCCGGACTGCAAACGGAATTCGGTAGCGATCGCTGCTGGAACTCGCCTCTGGCCGAAGCGAATATTGTCGGCCGTGCCATCGGCATGGCAGTGCGCGGGCTCAAGCCGGTCGTGGAGATTCAGTTCTTCGACTACATCTGGCCGGCAGTGCACCAGATGCGCAACGAACTCTCGCTGGTGCGGTGGCGTTCGCACGGAGATTGGAGCTGCCCGCTGGTCATTCGCGTGCCCATCGGCGGCTACCTCACCGGCGGCTCCATCTATCACTCGCAGTCGGGCGAGAGCATCTTCACCCACACTCCCGGCGTGCGCGTCGTCATGCCATCCAATGCCCTCGATGCCCTCGGCATGCTACGCACGGCCATCCGCTGCGACGACCCCGTGCTCTTCCTGGAGCACAAGCGTCTCTACCGCGAGACCTTCGGGCGCGGCGTGTATCCGGGGCCGGACTACGCCATCCCCTTCGGCAAGGCGAAGGTGGTGCGGCCAGGCAAGGATGTTACGCTGCTCACCTACGGCGCGCTCGTGCCGCGCGGCTTGCAGGCAGCGGAGAAGTTGTTCCGCGAAACCGGCGTGGATGTGGAACTGGTCGACCTGCGCTCGCTGAGCCCCTACGACTGGGAGACGATTGCCACGTCGGTGCGTAAGACGAACAAGGTCATCGTGGCCCACGAGGACATGCTCAGCTGGGGCTACGGAGCGGAGATCGCAGCACGCATCGGCGAAGAGCTCTTCGACTCGCTGGA
>DASYEU010000083.1:0-27973 GCA_036498865.1 Acidobacteriaceae bacterium
GTGGCCCCGGTGCCGAGGCTAATGAGGCCGGACTCGGCGTAGGTGCGGAGCTTGTCGCGGGTGTCGGTGATGTCGAGGTTGCGCATGGTGAGCTGGCCGATACGATCGCGGGGGGAGAAGGCGGACTCGGTCTTCTCCATGCTGAGGCGCTCGGGATGGAAGGTGAGGTTGGGCGAGTCCGTCGAGAGGATGGTGTAGTCGTTGCCGCGGCGGAGTTCGAGGGTGACCTCGCCGGTGACGGGCTTGGCGATCCAGCGCTGGGCGGCCTCGCGGAGCATGAGGGCCTGGGAGTCGAACCAGCGGCCCTGGTAGAGGAGGCGGCCGAGCTTGCGGCCGTTCTCGCGGTACTGCTCGATGGTGTCCTCGTTGTGGATGCCGGTGATGAGACGCTCGTAGGCGATGTAGAGGAGGGCGAGGCCGGGGGCTTCGTAGATGCCGCGGGACTTGGCTTCGATGATGCGGTTCTCGATCTGGTCGGACATGCCGAGGCCGTGGCGTCCGCCGATGCGATTGGCTTCGAGCATGAGTTCGACCGGGTCGGAGATTTCGGTGCCGTTGAGGGCGACGGGCCAGCCCTCGTGGAAGCGGATGGTGACCTCTTCGGACTTGATCGACACATCTTCGCGCCAGAAGGCTTTGCCGCCCATGATGGGGAGGACGATCTTCATGCTGGTGGAGAGGTGCTCGAGGTCTTTGGCTTCGTGGGTGGCGCCGAGGATGTTGGAATCGGTGGAGTAGGCCTTCTCGGCGGACATTTTGTAGTCGAAGCCGCTCTTCCTCATGAAGGCGGACATCTCGGCGCGGCCGCCTAGCTCTTCGATGAAGGTGGCGTCGAGCCAGGGCTTATAGATTTTGAGGTCGGGATTGACGAGCAGGCCGTAACGGTAGAAGCGCTCGATGTCGTTGCCCTTGTAGGTGCTGCCGTCGCCCCAGATGGAGACGTCGTCTTCCTTCATTGCTGTCACCAGCATCGTCCCGGTGACGGCGCGGCCGATGGGGGTGGTGTTGAAGTAGGTGACGCCGGCGGTGGAGATGTGGAAGGCTCCGGCCTGAAGCGCGGCGAGGCCTTCGCGGACGAGCTGGGCGCGGCAGTCGATGAGGCGTGCCTTGGCGGCGCCGTACTCGAGGGCGGCGCGGGGGATGGCCTCGTAGTCGGACTCGTCGGGCTGGCCGAGGTTGGCGGTGTAGGCGTAGGGGATGGCGCCCTTCTGCTTCATCCAGTGCAGGGCGGCGGAGGTGTCGAGGCCGCCAGAGAAGGCGATGCCGACCTTTTGGCCGGTGGGGAGATGTTCGAGGATGGTAGACATGAGTGTGCTGATCCCTTGCTGTGCCGGAACTCTTATATAGGCGTCGGATTAAGTTTACGTGACGCGGGATATGGGCGTGTAGATAGAAGTTGAGGAGAGCCTCACCCGAAGTCGACCTCACGAAGGCCGCCTTTGATACGCTCGAGTTTGATGCCGGAGCCACGCAGAGGAGAGTTGAGCAGGAACTCGGCGAGATTTTCCTTTGACGTAATGCGGCTCTTCCATTGCTCTTCAGTGACGAGAATGAAGCTGACGGCACCGCGCCGGGTGATGCGCTGCGGGCCTTCAGATGCGGCGCGATCCATGACTGTGCCGAGTTGGGCTTTGGCTTTGGTTGCGTGCCATGTGGTCATTTGGACCTCCAGATGATCATCTGTCAATTAGTGGGAAAAGAACGAGTGGGCGGTTGCAAGGGCGGTCGGTTATTCTTCGGTATGGACAAGGACGCCATTGTTTTTCCAGACGACGAAAATGGAGACGTACTTCGCAGAATGCAACGCGACGGCGACGATTTCACTAAAGCGCGAGATATCGACTTCGTCGTGGTGTTACCGACAGGAGACGCCGCTTCCAAATTCTCCGGATTCTGTAGGCAGCTCGGACTGACCGCATCTATTGATCATAGTGGTTGTGTAAAGGAGCTGCCTTGGGATGTGAAAGTGATCAAGCACATGCTCCCATCGTATGCAGAGATCACTGATTTTGAAGATGAACTCCAAGTAGTAGCAGAAGAACTTGGCGGCCGCAACGACGGTTGGGGATGTGTTGTTCAGAATGGAAAAGGCGTCGCGCTGGCTAGTGAAAGCTCCGAGGAAACCGCTTGAGGTCGTTTTCTTAGGCCTTGCTGAGGCGAAGCGCGAAGTCGAGGAAGGTGAGGGCGCAGGGAGAGTAGCCGCCGGGATCCTGCGGGCCGCCTGGGGGTGCGTTGGGTGGCTCGTAGCCCGTGAATTCTCCGGTGAGAGGGTCCATCTGCTGGCGGAAGATTTTGCTCTTGTCGGCGGGGGTCTGGGCCTCGCCCATGTGGCGCATGATGGCGGAGCACCATTGCTGCATCATGTATTTCAGCTCGGCCTGCTTGCCGTAGTACTCCATCCAGCGCGGGGCGCGGAGGGCGGTGAGAGCCTGGCTGGCTCCGCCCCAGGAGTTGCGGGGGATGGGGCGGACGAACGTGGGGTCGTCCATGGCGATGGAGGCGAGGGGGTAAGCGCCCCAGAAAGCTTTGGGGTTGTGAAGCTGGCGCGTCCAGACGGCTTCGAAGATGGCCTTGTCTTTGTGGCGGTCGACGACGTGCTCGCCGAGGACGCGGGTGATGACGTCGCCGCGGACGCGGACGAATTTGTTGTCGGTATCGAGATCGTAGAAGGCGGCGTCCTCGGGGCTGTAGAGCTTGGTGAGGATGAGTTGGCGGATGTGCTCGGCGTCGGCGAGCCAGCGGGCTTCGTCGTCGTGCTTGTTGAGGGCTTTGGCCATAGCGGCGAGGGCGATGCGGCCGCCGAAGACGGTGGCGGAGAGGTCAGGGCAAAGGCGCGGCACGCCGGGATCGGGCGGGCAGACGCGGGCGTCGGCGCCGGGGCACTGGTTGCGGACGCCTTTCCAGCGGGGCGAGTTGTCGTGGCCGGTGTCGTAGA
Organism: Acidobacteriaceae bacterium; assembly: GCA_036498865.1. GTDB lineage: Bacteria > Acidobacteriota > Terriglobia > Terriglobales > Acidobacteriaceae > Edaphobacter. Next base: position 2,936 of record DASYEU010000083.1, read on the forward strand.
CGCAGAAGCCTTCGACGAGGCCGGTCTTGCGGGTGTCGCGATACTGGCGGAGCCAGGCGTCCCAGCGGCTGCAGGATTTGTAGGCAGTCTCGAGGAGTTCCTGATCGTGCGTGATTTGGAAGATGTCCCAGGCGGTGGCAGCGATGGGGACGACCATCTGGATTTGGCCGTAGCCTGCGCCGGTGCCGACTTTGTCGGCTAGTTTGATGGAGGCGGAGAGCTGGCCATCTTCTTTTTGCTGGGCAAAGAAGGCCATGTGGTTGGCGCGGGCGGTCTCGAGTGGCGTGGGTTGGCCGGGAAGCGTGGCGACGTACTTCTGCAGCGTGCCGTAGACCTGGCCTTCCTGCGGCGCACATTCCTGCCAGATGCCTGCGTAGGTGCTGCCTTCGACGAGGACGGGGTGGTCATAGCGAGGCATGGAGCGGACGTTGCCGGCAAGGACGGCGAGGGCTGCGTCCCAGGCGATGGCCCAGGCGGGGTCGGAGGTGGGGAAGTGGGGGCGAGGAGCCGGGGAGGGTGCGGGCTGCTGCGCGTCGGCGAAGAAGGCGGAGCGGGCGAACGGAAGTGCGGTGGCAGCGAGCGCAGTTTGTTTCAGGAAGTCCCGGCGGAGCAAGGTCTTGTTCATGCGCACCAGTGTACGACCTTGGCTGGGTGAGGCGAGATTCAGGCGAGATATTCTGACAAGTCGATTGCGGCTCTTTACAATGAGCTGAGGAGAACCAAGTGACTAAGGCTGTGATCCTGGCGGGTGGTCTGGGAACCCGCATCAGTGAAGAGACGTCCGTGCGCCCGAAGCCGATGATCGAGATTGGGGGCAAGCCCATTTTGTGGCACATCCTGAAGATTTATTCGCACTACGGGATCAACGATTTCGTGATTTGCCTTGGCTACAAGGGCTATGTAATTAAGGAGTTCTTCGCCAACTATTTTCTGCACACGTCGGATGTAACGTTCCACATGGATCAGAATCGGATGGAGGTACTGGGGAGCGAGACCGAGCCGTGGCGGGTGACGCTGGTGGACACGGGGGACGAGACGCAGACGGGGGGACGGTTGAAGCGTGCGTCGAAGTACCTGGCTGGCGACGATCATTTCTGCCTGACCTACGGCGATGGCGTCGCGGATATCGACATTGGCAAGACGCTGGAGTTTCATCGGTCGCATGGCAAGCTGGCGACGATGAGCGCAGTGCTGCCCACGGCCCGCTGGGGTGCAATTGAGATGGATGGCGATACGATCCGGGCGTTCCGCGAGAAGCCACCTGGGGATAGTACGTGGATCAACGGAGGATTTTTTGTGCTGTCGCCGAAGGTGATTGACTATATCGATGGCGACCGGACTCCATGGGAGCGTGAACCGCTGGAGAGGTTGGCGAGTGAGGGCCAGTTGAAGGCATACCGGCACTCGGGCTTCTGGCAGCCGATGGACACGCTGCGAGACAAGATGCATCTGGAGGATCTGTGGCGCGACGGGTCGGCTCCGTGGAAGACGTGGTAGCCGGGAATCCAAGAGCCAAGGGAGCAGACGAGGGTACTCCTGCAATGGATGCGGGAGATTTTCGCGAGCGTCTGATGGCCTGGTACCGCGCGGAAGCGCGGACGCTGCCGTGGCGCGGGACGACGGATCCGTATCAAATCTGGGTATCGGAGATCATGCTGCAGCAGACCCGGGTGGCTGCTGTGATTGAGCATTACAACGAATTTCTGCGGCGATTTCCGACGCTGCTGGCCCTGGCATTGGCGGAAGAAGCGGATGTGCTGGCTGCGTGGTCCGGGCTGGGCTACTATCGGCGGGCACGGATGCTGCACAAGGCTGCACGGTTCATAGTTCTGGAGCGGGAGGGACGTTTGCCGGCGACGGCAGCGGAACTGCGGACTCTGCCAGGGATTGGCGAGTACACGGCGGCAGCGATTTCGAGCATCGCGTTTGGCGAGCCGGTGGCCGTGGTGGATGGGAACGTCGAGCGTGTGGTGCTGCGGTTGGCTGGGCGGGCGAACGAGACGACCGCGGCGGCGCGGGCGTTCATCCGAACCCAGGCGCAATCTCTGGTTCCGGAGGCCGAGTTGTATACGGGCGATGAGCATGCTGCAAGGCCGCGCGGGACTTGGGCGTGGGATGCGAGTGAACGAATCGCCATGGCTGCGCTGGCCCATCCGACCGATCCTGCGGGCGGGAGTGACTCGACCGGTCGGCCGATGAAGAATCCTGCGGGAGACCACAACCAGGCGATGATGGAGCTGGGGGCGACAGTTTGTTTGCCGCGCACGCCGCTTTGCCTGCAATGTCCGGTGCATGCCCTGTGCCGCACGCGTGGCGAGCATGGAACATCGCGGCGCGCTCCGCAGCGGAGCAAGCCGGTGGCGTATCTGCTGGATCTGCGCAAACGGGGACCCGCGACTGAGTTGCTGCTGTCGCTGCGAGGATCGCAGACGTCGGTAATGCCGGCGATGTTCGAGCTGCCCATGCTGCCGCTGGACTCGGTGGAGGGGCGCGAGCCGGTGCTGCGCGTTCGGCATGCGATTACGAACACGAACTACTACGTCCAGGTGTTCGCTCCGGGGCGGAATGAGCCGAACGGGCGCAAACTGCCGCCTGCGCCTCAACTACGGCGTGCGATTGAGAAAGGGTCCAGTGAGTTGCACTGGGTGGGGACCACGCGGCTGGGCGGGCTCCCGATTACGGGGCTGACGCGCAAGATTCTGCAACGGCTGCACGTGATGGACAGCGCCCGGATCAGTTTGCTGGAGTAGTGGCGGGTGGAAGCGTTTTTAAGTCAGTTGTGAATTAGCGGCTGGGAGCAACCGGCGGTCCAGTCGAGTTGTGCCCCAAAAAGAAAGGGATGCCCGGATCCCTTCGTGTCGGTGTCTCCAGAGTTTCCTTCCGACGCGAATTTCACCGGGCACTCCAACTTCCTGCTGCGGATGGGTCGACTATGTGGTGAGCCAATCCCCGTTCCGCAACAGGTCATGCAGGTCTGGCCCCGAGTTCTTCTCCTCGAGTGCCGCCTGCGCAGCTGCCAGCCGTGCCGTCAAGAGGCGGAAGGGCGAGCAGGAAACGTAGTTGAGGCCGATTCGGTGGCAGAACTTGACGGATTCGGGATCGCCGCCATGTTCGCCGCAGATGCCGACCTTAATCTCGGCGCGGGTTTTGCGTCCCTTGGTGGTGGCTATCTGGACGAGTTGGCCGACGCCCTTCTGATCGAGTGTGGCGAAGGGATCATCTTTGAAGATGTTGTTCTTCACATAGGCAGGGAGGAACTTGTTGATGTCGTCCCTGGAGATGCCGAAGGTGGTCTGGGTGAGGTCGTTGGTGCCGAAGCTGAAGAACTCGGCTTCTTCTGCGATTTCGTCGGCGGTGAGGGCCGCGCGCGGGAGCTCGATCATGGTGCCGACCATGAACTCGACGGCGGCGCCCTTCTCTTTGAAGACCTGTGCGGCGACGCGGCGAATGATGGTGGCCTGGTTACGCATCTCCTCGATGGAGGTGATGAGCGGAACCATGATTTCGAGGTGCGGATCGCCGCCTTTCATCTTGATGGAGACGGCGGCCTCGAAGATGGCACGCGCCTGCATCTCGGTGATCTCGGGGAAGGCGATGCCGAGGCGGCAGCCGCGCAGGCCGAGCATGGGGTTGGTCTCGTGGAGCTCCTGAACGCGCGCGAGCAGCGGGCGCAGTTCCTTGAGCCTGGGCGAGTGCGGCTTGAGCGCTTCGAGCTTGGTGATCTCGACGAGGAGCTCTTCGCGCTGCGGCAGGAACTCATGCAGCGGCGGGTCGAGCAGGCGGATGGTGACGGGCAGCGACTCCATGGTCTTGAAGAGGCCGGCGAAGTCGGCGCGTTGCATGGGCAGGAGTTTCTTGAGGGCGTCGCGACGGTCCTTCTCGTTGTCGGAGAGGATCATGGCGGGGACGTGCTCAATGCGGCCTTCGGCGAAGAACATGTGCTCGGTGCGGCAGAGGCCGATGCCTTCGGCACCGAAGAGACGGGCCTGCTTGGCATCGCGAGGGATGTCGGCGTTGGCGCGGATCTTCAGCTTGCGGACGGGGTCGACCCAGCTCATGAACTTCACGAGGTCGGAGTCGTCCGGCTTGACGGGGATGGTCTTGAGACGGCCGAGAATGACGCGGCCGGTGGTTCCGTCGAGGGAGAGCCAGTCGCCCTGACGGAGAGTGTGGCCCTTGACGCGGAGTTGCTTGTGGGCTTCGTCGACAACGCATTCGCCGGCTCCGGCTACGCAGCATTTGCCCATGCCGCGGGTGACGACGGCAGCGTGTGAGGTCATGCCGCCGCGGGAGGTAAGGATGCCGGCCGCTACTTCCATGCCGGCGATGTCTTCCGGTGTGGTTTCGCCGCGTACGAGGATGACGTCTTTGTAGACGCCTTCGCCGTAGTACTTGACGGCGTCTTCCGCACTGAAGACGATCTGGCCGACGGCTGCGCCGGGCGAGGCCGGCAGGCCGGTGGCGAGGACTTCAATGCTTTCGCCTTGCTCGTCGAGGCGCGGAACGAGGAAGTCGTAGAGCTGGTTGGGCTCGACGCGCATGACGGCTTCTTCCTGGGTGATGAGGCCTTCGCGGACCATGTCGATGGCGACGCGGACGGCGGCGAGGCCGGTGCGCTTGCCGTTGCGGGTCTGCAGCATGTAGAGCTTGCCATCCTGGATGGTGAACTCGAAGTCCTGCATGTCGCGGTAGTGCTTTTCGAGCTTCCAGGTGATGGTGCGGAGCTGCTGGTAGGCCTTCGGCATGGCCTTCTCGAGCTCGCTGATGTGAACCGGAGTGCGGATGCCGGAGACGACGTCTTCGCCCTGCGCATTCATCAGGTACTCGCCGAAGAAGATTTTTTCGCCGGTGGCCGGGTTGCGGGTGAAACCGACGCCAGTGCCGGAGCTTTCGCCCATGTTGCCGAAGACCATGGCCTGAACGTTGACGGCTGTGCCGAGCCAGTCGTCGATGTGGTTGATGCGGCGATAGGTCTTGGCACGGTCGCCGTTCCAGCTTCGGAAGACGGCATCGCGAGTCTGCACGAGCTGTTCGAGCGGCTCCTGCGGGAAGTCTTTGCCGGTTTCCTTCTTGATGAGCTTCTTGTATTCGGCGACGACTTCCCTGAGGGCCGGGGCCTGGAGTTCGTAGTCAAGCTTGATGTGCTCGCGCTCCTTGATGCCGTCGAAGATGTGCTCAAACTTCTTCTTGCTGATGTTGAGGACGACCGAGCCGAACATCTGGATGAGGCGGCGATAGGAGTCATAGGCAAAACGGGGATCGCCACTGCGTTCAGAGAGACCTTCGACGGAACGATCGTTGAGGCCGAGATTGAGGATTGTGTCCATCATGCCGGGCATGGAGAACTTGGCGCCGGAGCGGACGGAGACGAGCAGGGGATTCTCGGGGGCGCCGAGCTTCTGGCCCATGAGAGCTTCGAGGTGCTCGAGTGCGTTCAGCATCTCGCGGCCGATCTCGGGGCTGAAGGTGCCGAGCATGTACTCGCGGCAGGCTTCGGTTTGAATGGTGAATCCGGGAGGTACGGGGAGGCCGGCGTTGGTCATCTCAGCGAGGCCTGCGCCCTTTCCGCCGAGCACGTCCTTCATGCGGCCATTTCCCTCTGCCTTGCCGCCGCCGAAGAAGTAGACGTACTTGGTTGGGATGAAGGCTGGGGTTTGTGTTTTTGCGACGGACTTTTGCGCTGCGTGCTGCGTCATGAGACCACTCCTCCGTGCGACAGTGTTTGGCTGAGGCGTCTCGGTTGAGGGTGGCTGTACGTTGACTCAGACGGTTCAAATACAGCTCAACGGGAATCAGCAGTCTGAGTGCGTGCGGGTCATCCGTACAATGGATTGCGCCTCGCGTCAATTCCTATTTCGCCACTACAATCGGCGTTCAGGGCCTACGGTTGTCTGTGTTCGCTGTCACAGACGATTTTGGTGGGGCCAGCCGAAAATTCGCGGCGAGACGGAATGTCTTGCGGGTGAGGTGGATCGCCTGGGCGGAAAGGGAAGTTTGGCACGGCGAGGAGCGGAGCGCAGGCCAATGTCGGAAGGGCGAACGGCACGTTTCCAGCCAATATCTAAATAAGTTACAAATATGAACCGCGCACAAAACGGCGCGTGTTTATTGGAGATCTAAATACTGCTGCAGGTTGTCGGCGGCTGTGGCGGTGGCGCGTGCGAGCGATAACTTGGCCAGGTTGTGGGCGAACAGGCTGTTGATCTGGTCGAGCTCGGCTGAGGTCAGGGACTCCTGGGCTTGAACCACTTCGACGTTGTCGGTGACGCCCGCATCGAAGCGCTGGCGGGTGAGATCGAGAGTTTCCTTGTTGACCTGAAGGTTTCGCTGGGCGACCTTGACTTGATTGGTGGCTGCTTGCAGGTCGAGGTAGGCGTTGCGGACGTCACTTTCGACCTGGCCTTTGAGGTCGTCGAGCTCGGCCTGGCGCTGTGCGAGAGCAGCCTGGGCCTGTTTGATGTCGCCTTCGGTGCGGCCTCCCTGCCAGATGGGGATGTTGAGGGTGGCGGAGGCGGAGAAGGTGGCGCTGGCCTGGGCGGGATTGGTGCCGATGGCTCCGTAGTTGCCGTTGACGGTGAGCGAGGGGAGGCGCTCGTCGTGGGCGGCGGCGAGGGTGCGCCCGGCGGCGCGGACCTGGGCCTGGGCGGCTTGAATGTCGGCACGGTGATCGAGGGCCTGGTGGATGGCGTCGTCGAGGAGGGTGCCGGGAGCGGCGGCGAAGGGCACGTTGCTCGAGAGGTCGTAGGCGTCGTTGGGTGGAAGGCCGATCATGCGCGCAAGAGAGATCTTTTGTTTGGAGAGCTCGGTTTCGAGAGAGATGACTCGCTGTTGCTGGGTGAGCTGCTCGACTTCGCTGCGGTCGACGTCGATCTGGGCGACGAGGCCGACGCCGCGCTTCTGCTGGGTCTGCTGGAAGAGGGCGGTGGCGGTGTCGAGCTGTGCGTGGGCGGACTTGAGGCGCTCGTTGGTGGCGATGATCTGGAGGTAGGTGCCGCAGACGGCGAGGACGACGGCGTCTCGGGCGTCGCGGGCGGAGAATTGCGCGGCGTGGACCGTTTCGGTGGAAGAGCGGTAGTTGTTCCAGGCGGTGAGATCGAGGATGGACTGGCTGACGGTGCCGCGAAGATCGATGTTGTTGTAGGGGCCGACGATGGTGGGGAAGTTGAATCCGGGAATGGGGATGTGAACGCGCACACCTTCGGCGGCGAGGTTTGTCTGCTGCAGGTTTTCGGCGAGGTAGCCACTGACGTTGGGGAGGAGCGCGCTGCGGGCGATCTGGCTCTGGCCCTGGGCCTGACGGACGGTGTGGTTGAGGTTGTTGGTGCCGAGGTTGTAGCTGAGGCCGCGGTCGATGGCGTCCCGGAGCGAGAGCTTGCCGGAGAAGGGGCGGGCGGCGGCGCTGGGAGAGCTTCCGGCGTAAGGGCCCTGGACCTGGACGGAGGGATTGATGGTGGTGACGCTGTTGGTGGTTCCCGCGATGGGCGCTTCGATGGCGGTGACGGAGGCGTTTCCGCCGGTACGTCCGGAGAGGGGGAGCGGCGTCGCAAGCGTGTGCTGCTGACCGGGCTGAGACGGGCCCTGGGCAAGGAGGTTCGCAGGAGTGGCCAGCGCGGTGAGAGCAGCGGCGAGGAGGAGAGAGCGGGTCGGGAAGGGCTTCGGAGTGAAGTGATTCATGAGGTTGATTCCTTGTGCCTAACTGAGTTGCTTGCGGAAGCGCCAGACGCTGAGCGAGACCAGCACGAGCGTGAAGAGAAGCAGCGCGAGGAAGTTCGGCCAGACAGCCATGAATCCACTGCCTTTGAGCATGGTTCCGCGAACGATGGTGGCGAAGTGGTGGATCGGATTGAACATGGTGAGCGGCTGCAGCCACTTCGGCATGGCTTCAATGGGATTGAGCGCGCCAGAGAGGGAGGACATTGGTGGATTGATGAAGAAGCTGGTGAGCTGCGCTTGCTGCGCGGACCTGGAGAAGGTGGCGATGACGGTGCCGATGCTGATGCCGGAGAGGATGCAGAGGCATCCCGCGATGAGCAGAAGGCCGACGCTGCCGTGGAACGGAACTTTGAAGATGAAGCGGATGACGGCGACAGCGACGAGCATCATCATGGTGAGCAGAAGGAAGAGCGGGGCGATCTTGGCGACGATGATTTCAGTGGTGCTGGCGGGGGACATGAGAAGTTGCTCGATAGTTCCGGCTTCGCGTTCGCGGACCATGGCGGCGGAGGAGACAAGCGAACTGTTGAGGATGAGCAAGAGGCCGAGTACGCCGGTGACGATGAACCAGGAATCGACGAGGCCGGGGTTGAAGAGGAAGTCGGGCTGGAGCTGAATCTGGCCGCGGCGTGAGATGTCTGAGACAGCGCTTGGCGCGACCTGAACATGGATGCCCTGCTGAGCGAGTCCGGCGTTATAGCTCTGAATGACGCCCTGGGCGTAGCCGCGGCTGATGGTGGCGGTGTTGGCGTTGGTTGCGTTCAGGAGGAATTGGACGGTGGTGGGGCGACGACGGGCGAGGTCGCGGGCATAGTCGTAGGGGACGACGACACCGGCATCTGCGTCGCCGCGGCTGACGGCGTCGCCGAGCTGGCTGACGGAGCTGTAGTAGCCGGCGAGGCGGAAGCTCTTGCTTTCGGTGAGGGTGGAGATGAGCTCACGGCTCTCGGGGGAACGGCTGTCGTCGACGACGGCGAGGCGGACGTTGGAAACGGAGGCGCTGAGCGCGAAGCCGAAAAGGGTGAGCTGCAGGACCGGCGGGAGGATGAGAGAGATCTGTAGCCGGCGGTCGCGGCCGATTTGATCGAACTCCTTCTTGATGAGCGCCTGCATGCGGTAGCTGAAGAGGCGGCTGATGAGGTTACGGAGGTTCATGCTTTGACCTGCATCTTTCTCATGCCGCGCCAGGCGAGCGTGTAGAAGATAGCTCCGATGACTGCGATGAAGAGGACTTTGTACCAGACTGCGGGCCAGCCGCCGCCCTGTAGAAAGGCATCACGGACCGTCTCGATGTAGTAGCGACCCCAGACGAAGTTGGAGATCCAGCGGAGGCCTGCGGGGATGTTCTCGACGGGAAAGATGAGGCCGGAGAGGAGGAAGACAAGCAGGAATCCGCCGAGCGCGACGGCCTGCATGGCTGCGGCTTGATTGGGGATGGTGGAGCCGATCATGGTGCCGAACGAGGCAACGCAGAAGGTGTAGAGGATGGTGGCGACGAAGAAGGGCGTTGGATCTCCCGCGAAGGAGAGGCCAAAGTAGGTGAAGAGAAGCGCCACCATGACTACGGCTTCGCCCAGCGCTACGGCGGTGAAGGCAAGTATTTTGCCGAGGAGGAACTCGCTGGCGGAGATGCTGGAGACGTAGACCTGGAGGATGGTCTTCTGCTCGCTCTCCTTAGCCATGGCAAGCGCGGCGAGCAGCGGCGGAAACATGGAGATGCCGAGGACAAAAACTCCGGGGCCGTAGAACTTCTTGGAAGAGAGGCCGGGGTTGAACCAAAGGCGCATGGACGTTCGCACTGGCGCGGCCTGGGCGGCGTTGGAGAGTTGTGTGTTGAAGGCGCTGGCGACCTGGGTGGCGTCTCCGGAGACGAGTTTGGCGGTGTTGGCGTCGGAGGCGTCCATGATGATCTGGACTGGCGTGTTGGTGCCGCGGGTGAGGTCGCGGCCGAAGTGAGGGGGGATGATGAGAACTGCGCGCGCGGCGTTGGAGGCGAGGGCCTGCTCGGCGGATTTCTCGACGGGCCACGCGACGACGTGGAAGGTAATGGAGGCGCGGAAGGCGTCGATGAATTGAGTTGAGGCCTGGGAACCATCGAAGTCCTGCACGGCGATGGGGAGTTCATTGACGGTGAGGGACAGCCCGGCGCTGAGGAGCACAAGCAACACGACCGGGAGGACGAGCGCGAGGGCGAGCGTGCGCCAGTCGCGGACGATCTGGATGAGCTCTTTTCGTGCCTGCGCAAGGATTCGTCTCATGGCTGATCTCCCTATGCCTCGACTGCGGTTTTGCCCTGATGGCGAGCTCGTTCGACGGTGGAGATGAAGACATCTTCGAGGGAGAAGCGGTCTTCGCGGGCGCTAAGGACGTGGAGGCCGGCGGCCTCGAGTTGTCTTGTAGTCTGCCGGATTGCGGTGTCTGGCGGGTCGTCCGTGATGAGGTGAAGCCGCTCGCCGAAGAGGGAGACGCGCCAGCTTTCGCCGGTGCTCTTGAGGAGGTCGGCGGCGCGCTGAGGCTGGTCGACGAGGAATTGCAGGAGGTGTCCAGACTGCCGGGCCTTGATGCCGGTGGGAGTGCCTTCGGCGACGAGCTCGCCGGCGACCATCATGCCGAGGCGATTGCACTGCTCGGCTTCCTCGAGGTAGTGGGTGGTGACGAGGATGGCTGAGCCGGTGTCGGCGAGGCGATTAATCATGGTCCAAAAGGCGCGGCGCGCGAGGGGATCGACGCCGGAGGTGGGCTCGTCGAGGAAAAGGATGTCGGGTTCGTGCATGATGGCGGCGCCGAAGGCCACGCGCTGCTTCCAGCCGCCGGGAAGGCTGCCAGTGATCTGGTTCTCTTTCCCGTCGAGGCCGGAAAAAGAAAGGACCCAGCGGATTTTTTCTTCGCGCTGTGCTGCGGGAACTCCATAGACGCCGGCGAAGAAGTTGAGGTTCTCGCGGATGGTGAGGTCGTCGTAGAGGGAGAATTTCTGCGACATGTACCCGATGCGCTTGCGGACTGCTTCCGAACGGAGGTTGCCTTGAACGCCGCCGAGCTGCATGGTTCCGCTGGTGGGCTCGAGCAGGCCGCAGAGCATGCGGATGGTGGTGGTTTTGCCGGCGCCGTTGGCTCCAAGCAGGCCGTAGACTTCGCCGTTGCGAATCTGGAGGCTGACGTTTTTGACCGCGGTGAACTCGCCGAATTGGCGGATCAGGTTGGTGGCCCCTACGGCGACTTGTCCGTGGAGGTGGCCGTGGTCTTCCCGTGCGGGGAATTCGGTCGTGATTGCGCGTTGGCCAAGGGAACGGAGCCTGGCAACGAAGACATTTTCGAGGGTTGGATCATCGACGTGCATTTCATCGACGGTGATTCCGGCGCTTTCGAGTCCGTGGCGGACGGCGGGCTGCACCTCTTCCGCGTCGTGAGTGAGAATGTCGAGGCGATCGCCGAAGCGTTGCACGTCGAGAAGATCAATGTGCGATGCGGTGAGCGTGGAAAGAACAGTCTCGGTCTTGCGCAGATCTGTGGCGCGGAGTTCGATGCGTTTTGCGCCGAGGCCGGTGCATAGCTCGCGCGGAGTGCCGATCTCAAGGAAGCGGCCCTGATGCATGAAGGCGATGCGATGGCAGCGCTCGGCTTCGTCGAGGTAGGGCGTGGCGACGAGGATGGTGAGGCCTTCTGCGGCGAGATGGGCGAGAGCGTCCCAGAATTCGCGGCGGGAGACGGGATCGACGCCGGTAGTGGGCTCGTCCAGCAGCAGGACGTGCGGTTGCGGGACGAGTGCGCAGGCGAGGGAGAGCTTCTGCTTCATGCCGCCGGAGAGCTTGCCGGCGAGGCGATTGGCGAAGCGATCCATGTCGAACATGCGGAGATAGCGGTTGCCGCGGTCGAGGATGTCCTCTGGCGAGATGCGGCGGAGGTCGCCGCTGTAGCGAATGTTTTCGGCGACGGTGAGGTCGGGGTAGAGGCTGAACGTCTGAGTGAGGTAGCCGGTCTGTGAGCGCATTTCGCGGGCCGGACTACCGAAGATGTTCGCGGTGCCGGAGGTTGCTTCCATGACTCCGGCGAGAATTTGGAAGGTGGAGGTTTTGCCTGCGCCGTCGGGACCGATGAGGCCGAAGATTTCACGGGGCTGGACCTCAAAGCTGATGGAGCGGACGGCTTCGAGTTCGCCGTAATGCTTCGTCAGGTCGCGCACGTCGATGGCGGACGCGGCTTGTGTCCCGTTGGGTGGAACGGCTTCCCGGGTTGGGGTTGCGGCGATCACTTGTGGGTCGCCTTTGGCCAGGTGTCGCCCTGGACGAGGACTTCTCCATCGGCGGGCATGCCGGGCTTGGCGAGGCCGAAGCCTTCCTTGAGCTGCAGCTTGATGCCGACGACCTGCTTGACGCGATCGTCGCGGAAGTAGGTGTTCTCGGGCGTGAAGGTGGCCTGCGGGTCGATGCGGGAGACGTAGGCGGCGAAGGGTTTCTGCGGGTCTGAGTCGAGATAGATGCGGGCCGGCTGTCCGACTTTGACTTTGCCAATGTCGCCTTCGGGGACGAATCCGCGGAGGTAGACCTTGGTGAGGTCGAGCAGCGTGATGATGGCGGTGCCTGCGGTGATCATTTCGCCGGGCTCGGCTGCGCGCGTGACGACGGTGCCGGAGAAGGGTGCGCGCACGGTGAGGTCGTTGCGGTTGTCCTGCGCTTCGGCGAGTTGAGCCTGAGCCTGCTGCGTTTGCGCTGTGGCGCTGGCGACTTCAGCCTGCTGAGCTGCGATCTGGCTGCGCACGACGGCGACCTGCGACTCGCGGATGCTGGGGTTGGCGAGGTTGGATTGGGCCGAGGTGAGCGCGGCCTGGGCGGCATCGACACGGCGCTGCGCCGCAGTGACTGCCGCGGCCTGTTGGTCGGCAGTGGTGGCGGCTTGCAGGCCCTGGCGCTCGGAGACTGCTCCTGATTTCGCGAGGCGGGTGTAGGCGTCCTTATCGAATGCGGCGATCTGGTAGGCGGCCTGCTGCTGGGCGAGGTCGGATTGAGCGGCGGCGAGTTGCGCCTCGGCCTGCTTGACGCTGCCTTCAGTGTCGAGCTTCGACTGACCTACCTGGAGGCGGCTCTGCTGCAACTGCTGCTGGAGGACGGCGATCTGCTCGCGCGCGGCTTCTCCTTTTGCCTGGGCCTGGATCAGCGCGGCGCGGGCCTGGTCTTCGCGGGCACGGATCTGCGCGTCGTCGAGGATCGCGATGGGATCGCCAGCGTTGACGGTGTCACCCTCGCGTACGCGGACTTCGAGGATGCGGCCGGTAGTCTTCGATGCGACCGCGGAGTCGTCGCCCTCCATACGGCCGCTGACGGCGACGATGCCGGCAGGGACAGACGGAGTGGCGAAGAAGAGCTGCCAGACGAGAATGCCTGCGGCAATGAGAACCACGGCGCCCACGATCGGGATAAGGATGCGGCGTCGCGGCGAGGCGGGAGTTGGTGTGTCTGGAGATTGCGGAGGCGGGCTGCCAGCGGCCTGGGGGTGAGTCTCGGTTTGGGGCAGATTGAGAGGAGTCGATGTGGTCATTTGCGTTGCCTCGGTTGCGTTGCTCGGTTGGTTCCACTGGTTCCCGGCGAGAGGGCCGCGGGGCGAAAGGTCTCGATGTAGGCGAGGGAAAAGTCGCCGATGTGGTCGGCGATGCGATCGATCTGATCGGGCGTCATCTTGAGGTCGGGCCAAACGCCGGCCAGAAGTGGCCTCGCAAAGATGTAGACAAGAATCTGGCCCATCACGCTGACGGCGCAGAGTTTGGTCTTGTCATCCTCGGCAGGCAAACCAATCATTCCGCCGATCAGTTCGAGCATGCGCTGGAAAATAGGACGCCCAACCTTGTTGATGAGTTGGCGCAGTGCCGGCGTGGGTTCCGCGAGCTCGTGAGCCAGAATGCGGAAGTACCAATCGGGACGATCGGTACGGCAGATGCTGTGAAGGCGAACGCGGATGACAGCGCGCAGGATGGTCTGCGGCGGTGCGGCCTGGTTGAGGGCATTCTGAATCGCATCGAGTTCCGCGGCGCGCAGCGAGGTTTGAACCGCTTCTGTGTAGAGGCCGAGCTTGTCGCCGAAGTGGTAGTTTACGGCGGCTACGTTGGCGCCGGCGGCGATGGATATCTCGCGAATGGTGGTGGCGCGGTAGCCGCGGTCGGCGAAGATGCGACCGGCTACGTCGAGGAGCTTTTCGCGGGTGGGATCGGAGACGGAGGGCCGGCGGCGCCGTTTTGGCGGCTGGGTGGTTCGGCGGGTGAGGGTGCTCATCATATTCAAACCGAAGTATAAAACATATGTTTGAATTCGACAAAAGGGTGCAAGAACTGTGAGGGAGGACAACTGGAAATGACAGGGCGATGGCGAGGCCATAGTATTTCGAAGCAGGAGCGAACATCGATGGCGGGAAGTAGCGAAGGATCAAAGGGATGGATGACGAGACGGGATGTGTTGCAGGGCGCGGCTCTGGGGGCGGCGGCGGTGGCTGTGTCCCCATTGGTTGGGCGGGCACAGGCTTTGGTTGCGCAGAGTAACGAAGTGCGGTCGCGGGAGAGTTTTGATTTCGGCTGGAAGTTCCTGAAGGGCGATGCCGCGGGCGCTCAGATGCCCGGATTTATGGATGCAGGCTGGCGCGATGTGGATCTGCCGCATGACTGGAGCATCGAGGGACCGTTTGGGCAGAACGAGCCGAGTGGCGGGACGGGGGGATATCTGCCGACGGGTGTGGGATGGTATCGCAAGAAGTTCCACGTGGCTGGGGCGGATCGCGGGCGAGTGGTGACGCTGGAGTTCGATGGGGTGTATCAGAACAGCGAGGTATGGATCAACGGGCAGTACCTGGGGCTGCGGCCGTATGGGTATGTCCCGTTCGCGTATGAGTTGACGCCGCATCTGAAGTACGACGCTGAGAATGTGGTGGCGGTGAAGGTCGATAACTCGCGACAGACGAATTGCCGGTGGTATTCGGGGTCGGGGATTTATCGGCACACGTGGCTGCTGAAGACGAATGAGTTGCGGGTTGCGTATTGGGGCACGTTTGTTACGACGCCGCGAGTGACCAAGGATGCGGCGGTGGTCGAGGTGAAGACGCGCGTTGCGAACGGCATGAAGACGAGCGCGATGTGCAAGCTGACTACGACCCTCTGGGACGCGGAGGGCAAACCGGTTCACGGAGCGGACGCTTCACAGACGATTGCTGCGGGCGGAGAATATGAGTTTGTTCAGCAGATCACGGTGGAGAAACCGAGCCTATGGTCACCAGCAAACCCGTATCTCTACCAGGTTCGAAGTGAGGTGCGCCAGGAATCGCAGGCGACGGGCGATGTGTACGAGACGCCCATTGGAATTCGCGATGCGGTGTTCGATGCGAAGCATGGGTTCCTGCTGAATGGCGAGCGGGTGAAGTTGAATGGCGCGTGCCTGCACCAGGAGGCAGGGTGTGTCGGGTCGGCGGTGCCGGAACGGATGTGGGTCCGGCGGCTGGAACTATTGAAGGAGATGGGATGCAACGCGATTCGGACGAGCCACAATCCGTATGCGGCGGAGTTTCTGGATCTGTGCGACCGGACGGGCTTCCTGGTGATGAATGAGGCGTTCGATGAGTGGAAGTCGCCGAAGGGGCAGATGAAGAATGGCTATCATCTCTACTTCGACGAGTGGTATGAGCGCGATCTGACGGACTTCATTCATCGCGATCGGAATCATCCTTCGGTGGTGCTGTGGAGCGCGGGCAATGAGGTTCCGGATCAGAACGCCGCTGAAGGGCCGGAGACGCTGCGGAAGCTGCTGCGGGTGTTTCATACGGAGGATCCGACGAGGCCGGTGACGGTGGCTTGCGATCACATTGCTTCAGAGCCGACTGCGGTGCGACCGGAGTTTCTGGCGCAACTGGATGTGGTTGGCTACAACTATGTGGATCGGTGGCGGGAGCGCGCGCAGCTGTACTACAGCATCGACCATGATGCGTATCCGCAGCGGCCAGTGATTGGGACGGAGAGCGGTGGGATGGGCGGAGTCCGCGGGGAGTATCGCGGGCTGCTTCCTGCTGCGGCAGCGGACGGCGTGGCGGCTCCGGCACGACCGAGAGGCGGTGCCGGCAGAGGCATCGATACGGAGCAGCTATGGAAGTTCGTGGGTGCGTACAACTACGTCTCCGGCGACTTTATGTGGACGGGCATCGATTACCTGGGAGAGGCGATGTGGCCGGCGAAGGCGTCGTCAGCGGGGGCGATCGATACGTGCGGGTTCAAGAAGGACGGGTTCTATTTCTACCAGAGCCAGTGGACCGCGAAGCCCATGGTGCACCTGTTCCCGCACTGGAACTGGAAGGGCAGGGAGGGGCAGTTTGTTCCGGTGACCTGCTATACGAACTGCGACACGGTGGAGCTGTTCATCAACGGCAGGTCGGTGGGTGTGCGCGGTTACGAGTTTCCGCGGTACGGCATGCAGGAGCGATATGGAAATCTGGCGCCGCGCGAGAGGACCTTGCGAACGACTGCGGATCTGCACCTGTCGTGGGATGTGCCGTATGAACCGGGGACACTGAAGGCTGTGGGAACGAAGGATGGAGTCGCCGTGGTTACGGTGGAGGTTGCGACTACGGGAGATCCGGCGGCGATTCGGCTGACGGCGGATCGGACGGCGATGAACGCAGACCGGCGGGACGTGACGCATCTTGTGGTGGAGGTGGTGGATGCGCAAGGGCGCGTGGTGCCGCTGGCAGAGAACGAAGTGACGTTCAAGGTGGAGGGCGAGGGCAGGCTGATTGGCGTGGACAATGGGGATCCGCAGAGCCACGACAGCTACAAGGTGAATCAGCGCAAGGCGTTCCATGGCCTGTGTCTTGCGGTGGTGCAGGCGACGGCGAAGGTCGGAAGCGTGAAGATTGCGGCGACGTCTCCGGGGCTGGAGGCGGCTGCGGTAAGTCTTGTGACGAAGGGGTAGAGTCGCGCTCGGCTATTCGTGGAAGTGGTAGGCGACGCCGATGGTGATGACGTTCGGGTGGAGGGTGCCGAGTGGGAAATTCATCCAGCTCTGATACTCGTAGTCGGCGCGCACGTTGAGAGAACGCCTGACTTGAAAGTCTGCGCCACCGCCGAACGTGTAGATGTTGTATGCCACGTTGGCGATGCTGTTGTGGAAGTTGTAGACGCCGCGACCGTACATCACCTTGGCGTACGGAATGAAGGGGCCTCGAGCGACGAAGACGCGCGGGCCGATCTCGTAGGTTCGTTCGTAGACGGTGGAATCGGCGGACGAGCGGTTGTGGTGGAAGTCGAATTCTCCGCCCCAGTGATGTCTCTTATCGAAGGTGGTGTAGCCGGCGATACCGATGAGGTGGATCGGGGTGAAGTTGTAGTCGGAGGTGGAGTAGACGAAGCCTCCACCGATCTGGAGATCGCCTACGCGGCTGGCTGTTTCACGGACTTGCGCATGTGCGGAGGAGGGCGCGCAGAAGGGAACGAAGCTTGCGGGGATCAGGAAGCAGCACAGCAATGTGGCACGGGTACGCCGCATGTTGCGGCGTGAAATGCGGTGATGAAGAAGGGTTTCTTCCCCTGGGGAGCAGTCGTTCATCCTTCTCTCCTGCATGGCATTAGACGATGCCTTGAAGTCCACGTTTACACGGCTGCGCCAGAGTATCATTCGGGGCGGCGAAATTCGTGATTTTCCGGCGTTTTCGGCGATGCGAGGATTACCGTGCGATTACCTTCGTCATCGAAACGGGACCCGATTTACGCGTCGGCAGCAAAATAAACCGGCTGTGCTGACGGTCACAAGTAAACTGTTGCGCTTTGTAATAAGTCTCATGTATCACTTGGCTGGTACATTATGCGCGGTTCCTCTGGTCTGATGATTGTTGGACTTTGTGTGCTGCTTGGGTTGGACGCCAGTGCGTCTGGCCAATCCTGCACGGGACTGTGCATGCAGCAGGTGCAGTGCACCGGGAATACGACCACCTCGATTACAGGGACGGTGTACGCGCCGAACGGGACCGATCCGCTGCCCAACGTTACGGTCTATATTCCGAATGCGCCAGTCGATGCGTTTACGCCTGGCGTCAGTTGTCCGGTGGTAGGCGCTCCACCGTCGGGGTCACCACTGCTGGGTACCGTTACGGATGTGAACGGCAACTTCACGTTGATCGATGTGCCGGTGGGAAGCAATATTCCGCTGGTGATTGTGTCGGGCAGGTGGCGAAGACAGCTCACAATTCCGAGCATTACGGCGTGTGTCGGCAATCCCATGCAGTCGAACTTTGCGGTCATGCCAGCAGACCACACGCAGGGAGACATTCCGAAGATTGCGATTGCGACTGGATCTGCGGACGCGGTGGAATGCGTGTTGCACAAGATGGGGATCAAGGATTCGGAGTTCACGGATCCGACCGGATCGGGCCGCATCAACCTCTTTGGTGGGGGTGGTGCATTGGGGTCTGGGGTCGTTATCGATTCGGCGACGCCTACCCAGGCGTCATTGATGAGCGGGAATGGCTCAACGCTGAATCAGTACGATGTGCTGATGCTTCCGTGTGAAGGCGGCAACTACTCGAAGCCGGCCCAGGAACTGGCGAACCTGGTGAACTTCGCGAACGCCGGCGGCCGTGTTTATGCCAGCCATTACAGCTACTCGTGGATGTACCAGAATTCACCGTTCGACACGGTTGCGAACTGGTTGGGTGGCAATGCGACGCTGCCGGATGGTGTCGCGACTGTGAACACGAGCTTTACCGGGGGACAAACCCTCGCTCAATGGCTCGCATTGCCGGTGATCAACGCGTCGGTAAGCCCTGGGCAGATGGCGATCTCCACGCTGCGGCACGATGTGAATGGTGTGAATTCGCCGACGCAGAGCTGGTTGACGCTGAACTCGGGAACCGGCGGCGACGCGAATCCGGTGATGCAGTTCGTCTGGGACACTCCGATCGGTGCGAAGAATCAGTGCGGGCGCGTCCTGTTCAACGAGTACCACGTGGAGAACAGTGGCGGATCCCCAATCACAAATTATCCGAATGAGTGCAATTCGGCGGTGATGAATCCGCAGGAGAAGCTGCTGGAGTACATGCTG
Source organism: Acidobacteriaceae bacterium (assembly GCA_036498865.1). Taxonomy (GTDB): domain Bacteria; phylum Acidobacteriota; class Terriglobia; order Terriglobales; family Acidobacteriaceae; genus Edaphobacter. The sequence continues at coordinate 21,706 of DASYEU010000083.1, forward strand.
TTCGAACTGACGGACGAGGGAGGCCAGCCCTCGCTGGATCCCCTGTCGAAGGATTTTGGTTCGGAGGCGATTGGATACTCGAGCGCGCCCGCAACCTTCACGTGGACGAACAACTCCAGCTTCACGTCGCAGGTGTCTGCTGCAGTCGCGACTGGGGATTTCGCGGTTGCGTCGAATAATTGTGGATCGGTCGCAGGCGGGGCAAGCTGCCAGATTACGGTTGTGTTCACACCGGCGGCATTGGGAGCGCGCACGGGCGTGCTCACGGTGGCGTCCTCCGGGAGCACGCAGACGGCCTCTCTGACCGGCATTGGGACGCCTGGATTTACGATTTCGCCGACGACGTTGCCCTACGGCAATCTGGATGTTGGAGCCTCAGCTTCGCAGAATCTGACGCTGACCAGTGTGGCCGGTGGACCGCTGCCCGTGCCGGCGTTTGTGACAACGGGACAGTATGCCGTGAGCACCGCGGCATGCGGAGCTACGCTGGCTGCAGGGGCGACATGCCAGGTGAAGGTAACTTTCCTGCCGACAGTCATTGGGCCGCAAGCGGGAACCGTAGGGGTGAACTCGACCAGCCTGCTGTATAGCGGACTGAATGTGACGATGACTGGCAATGGCGTTGACTTTACGATCAGCCTGAACCCGACTTCCGGGACGGTGATCGCGGGAGATGGAACGACCACGACATCGACTCTGTCGCCACTGGCCGGCTTTGCTTCGCCGCTGACGATATCGTGCTCGCTGGGTGGAGCGGTGGCATCGAATTGTGGCATTGCTACGGCTACGCTGACTCCTACGGCGACGGTGACAGATGTCATCAGCCTGAACACTACGTCGCAGTTCACGGTGATCGGCTACGGTGCTGGAGGGCGAGGATATCTGTGGCTGATTGCGCTGGGCAGTGGACTGCTGCTGTGGCGCACACGAAGACGCGCCGGCGCAGCGGTGCGGGTGAGCTTGATGATCCTGATGCTGGCCGCGATGAGCGTCTCGGTGACCGGATGCTCAGGTAAGCTGCCGACGCAGAATGCGTCGTACACGGGCCCGGGAAGTTACACCATCAAAGTGAGCGCGACGGACGGATTCCTGGTGCATTCGGCTTCATACACCCTGACGGTCAAGGCAAAGTAGGGCGGGTGCCGAAGCTGCGATTGATCTGGCCACGGATTTCCTCTAGAGTCGGGTTGGCCTTATTGCCAGCGGAGCGTGTTCTGGCGATGCACGCGTGAACGACTCACAACAGATTGATATTCCTTCGCGGCTGGGCCGCTGGTGGACGGACCGAGCGCCGAGCGGTGAGTTCTGGGCGCTGGTGGTGGCGGCATTCCTGTTTAACTTTGGGGTGTCTGTTTTTTTCTTCCTCTATAACCTGCTGATGCTCGACCTCGGGTTTCGCGAGAGGTCGCTGGGGGTTCTGGCCAGTGCGCTCGCCTTCGGCAGCATGGCTGGCACGATTCCGATGGGATTGGCCGCTCGGCGATTTGGACTGAAGCGAGTGTTGATGGTTTGCCTGGTGTTGCTGGCGGCCGGTTTTGTCGCCAGAGTCTTCCTATTCTGGTACCCGGCGCAACTGACGTTTGCGTTCTTTGACGGCGTGGTGCTGTGCGGGTGGGTGGTCGCACTGTCGCCAGCGGTTGCGAACGTTGTAGAGGAACGCAAACGGCCATTTGCGTTCAGTGTGCTGTTTGCAGTGGCGGTTGCGACTGGCTCGCTGGGCGGATTTGTAGGCGGCAATATGCCAGGGTGGTGCCATCGCCTGGGGACACGATTTGCGGGAGTGGCCGTGTCTGGAGTGGATGCCAAGAGGCTTACTTTGCTGCTGGCCTGCCTTCTGACCGGAATGGCCGCTTGGCCAATCCAGCATCTGAGAGGGGGCGCGGCTTCCGAGTCGGTGCGATGGGGCAAGCGGCCGAGCCCATTTCTGCTGCGATTCCTGCTGGCGAGCGCGCTGTGGGCGGCTGTGGTGGGCGCATTCAACCCCTTTACGAATGTCTTCTTTTCGCGATACCTGGGAGTCCCGACGGCGCATTTGGGGAACTTCTTTTCGATCGCTCAGCTGGTGCAGGCCGCTGCTGTGTTGACGATGCCGTTTGTGTTGCGCCGAACTGGTCTGATTTCCGGGATCATGGCCGCGCAACTGACGGCGGGCGGAATGATCGCGTTGCTGGCCGTCAGTCATGGAGTGCTGCACGCCGAGGTGCTGTACTGCGGGTTTATGGCGGCCCAACATATGTGCGATCCGGGGCTTCAGAGTCTATTAATGGATCGGATTGAGGCCGATGAACGGAGTGGGGCATCGGCGCTGTACTTCCTGGCAATCTCGGTGGCGCAGGCTGTTTCGGCTGCGGTGGCGGGTGCGGCGTATTCGCGGTTCAGCTACCCGCCGGTGCTGCTGGCTGTGGGTGGTGCGACGGTGATTGCTGCCGGATTGTTTCGTCTTCTTTGCGGCTCTCACGAGTCAAAGGCAATGTAATCAATGAGTTGTTGGCCTAATTTAAAGGAGGGACTGCTCCGGGCCCAGTTTATTGCCTTTCGCAATGGGAACGGATTCCAAGAAAATTTGCTGTTGACAACGAGTGGTCGAACCAACTATGAATTCTAGCCGTCACTGAGAAAACTATCGGGCGGTAGGTAGAAGTTGGGTCGGTACCCGATCGGACTGTCGACAGGTCAACCTTGTTTCACGAAAGCGAGAGGCCAAATGCATACGCGTCGAAGCAGCAATCGCACCCATGAGCCGATCGAACAGAGCAGCCGGCCAACAACATCAACCTGGAACAACGCACAGCGGTGGCTGGCCTTGGCGAGAGAGAGTGGCCGGACCTTCAAGATGTGGGGAGCCGTTCTCGCACTGGGATTCTTTGCGCTGGCCGGCTCGTTGCAGGCCCAGCTCGGCGGATCCGGGTCGATTAACGGAGTCGTGACCGACTCGACTGGCGCAGTGGTTGGCGGTGCGACCGTAACCGCGGCGAATACCGCGACCAATGTCACGGCGACGCAGACCACTTCCAACAGCGGTACGTATGTCTTGTCGCCACTGACGCCGGGGGACTACTCCGTGACGATCACGGCCAAGGGATTCAAGACCTACACGCAGGAGCATGTGACGGTCGATGCGCTGGGGCAGGTGAGCGTGAAGGCTCAACTGAGCGTTGGGTCGAGCAATGAGACTGTGACGGTGAGCGCCGCGCCTCCGCAGCTGGATACGAGTGATGCCACGACCGGTTTCACGATGGAGAACGAAGATTACACGCAGCTGCCGCTGCAGATCAACGGCGGCGTTCGCAATCCTACGAACTTTGTCTACCTTACGCCGGGTGTCTCCCATGGCGGCGTTGCAGTGCAGACGGGCATCTTCAACGGGACGGGGAGCGTTGGCCGTGTCGACGAGGTGTATATCGATGGCTTCCCGCAGACCTCGATTTATGAGCAGGGCGACCCGCGCTACGTTTCGAACATGATTTCGGTGGAGGCGGTTGACCAGTTCCAGGTGGTGACCGGCAACCAGGGAGCGCAGTACCAGGGGATCGGGCTCGAGAACTACGTGATCAAGTCCGGCGCGAACCAGATCCACGGCTCTGTCTTTGAGTACATGCGTACGACGGCGCTGGATACATGGGGGTTCTTCGCTCCGTGGACGATTAATCCGGCGACCGGAACCGCCATCAAGCCCAACGAGCACCAAAGCGAATACGGCGTGGATCTGAGCGGGCCGATCAAGAAGGACAAGCTCTTCTACTTCGGCAACTATGACGGTTTTTATTACCACAAGGACAACAATCCGACGTATGCGACGTATCCGACGATGCTGATGCGGCAAGGCAACTTCAGCGAGTTGCTGCCTGCGGGCACGACTGCTGCGAATTGCGCTGCGGCCAGCGGAGTTGCGGGATGCGTCTACGACCCATCCAGCTGCCCGATTGGCAGCCAGGCCGCCGGGACCTGCACACGCGTGCCATTCAACTACAACGGGATTGCGAACAACATCAATCCATCGCTGATGGGTAACGCTGAGAAGTTTATGGCGTCCTTTCTGTCCAAGGCACCGCTGGCAAACACCAGCTTGACAAACAACTTTCTCGGGCAGGTTCCCAGCTTCACTTCACACTGGTCGAATACGAATCGCGTCGACTGGAAGATGAACGACAAGCAGGGACTGTCGTTTATCTTCAGTGTCCAGCGCGGCGCACCGTATGGCTATCAGAACAACGGCTCCAATCCGGGACCGCTGCCGTATACCTCCGGTCAGGGCTACGAGACCAAGAACAAAGTGTTCCTGCTGGAGCACAACTACAGTCTTACTTCCAATCTGATCAACCAACTCAAGTACGGCTACACGCGCTTCTGGGGGCCGGTATTCAATCCGGATTACCGGAATCCGGGCTATGGTCTTGGCACGAACGGCGGTGTCACGGGACTTCCGGCAGGGCAGACCAGCGGGTCCTTCCCGACAGTCGGGTGGTCGGGTGGATCGAGTGCAGTGGGAACGGTAGCCAATACGCAGTGGAGCGGCGACCAGGACTACAACGCCATGACCAACTACTACTCGCTGCTGGATAACGTGCAGTGGGTTCACGAGAAGCACTCCTTCACCTTCGGCTTCACGAAGGAGTGGTTGGGGTTGAATGAGTTCCAATACTCGGGCGGTAGCCAGCCTCTGCAGATGGGATACAGCAATGCGCAGACTGCGCTTTACAACGCCTCGCAGCAGGTGGCTGTCACCGGCAACTCGTTCGCCAGTTTCTTCATCGGCCAAGTGAACAACGCCAGCTTCACCCAGCTGCCGTTCATCGATACGGGTGCGCGCATGCGAAACCTGTCGATCTACGCGCAGGATGATTGGCGTGTGACCCCGAAGGTTACGGTCAACCTCGGCATACGTTGGGACTACTATCCTCCGTATATCGAGGCACGAAACCGGTCGACGTGGTTCTCGCCGGCTGTCTCCAATCCGCTCACAGGAAATGCGGGCGCACTGGTCTTCGCGGGCAAGGGGCCCTCGCCAACCTATTGCAACTGCAGCACGCCAATTAACCTCTGGTACAAGAACTTCGGGCCGCGGCTTGGAGTTGCATACAGCATCCTGCCGAAGACTGTGGCGCGCGCCGGTATGTCCATCACGTATTCGCACGGCACCGGTGTGCGCAATGCGACCTACCTCGGTACAGGAGTGCAAGGCTTGGCGGCGTCTCCCAGTTTCACGTCCTCGACTGGTGGCGACGCGGCGTTCCTGCTGGACAACGGGATTCCGGGCTACACCCTGCCTCCTATCATCTCCGCAAGCTACGGGACGTTTAACACTTCGCTGGCACACGGTTCGGCTGTCGGTCTTTCGTACGCGGATCCATATCTGGGAGACCGAGCGCCCTATGCCATCAATTGGAATGTCGGCATCGAGCAGCAGTTGACGCAGAGCTTGGTCATGTCGGTGAGCTACGTCGCCAGCCAGGCCCACTTCCTTCCGGTGGCTTCCGGAGGGTCTCGCGGATACATCAGCAACACACTGAATCCGGTGTACTACAACCTGGGCAGTCTGCTGAATAAGGTGTACAGCCCGGCGGTACTGGCGCAGGTGCAGGCGATCAATCCATCGATCACGCTGCCCTACAGCACCTTTGCGAATGGCACTATCGCGCAGATGCTTGCTCCTTATCCGCAGTACCAGGGCGGCATCGGCGATACGTATGACAATGTCGCGAACTCGAATTACAACTCGGCGCAGGTCATCTTCAAAGAGCGAATGACCAACGGGTTGCAATTCATGCTGAACTACACCTTCTCCGCGGAGATCGACAACAACGGGACTTATCGCGACGGCTACCTCAACTCTCGCGTCGAGCGGAGCCGCGGCATCATCGACGAACCGAGCATCGTGAATGCGACGGCCGTCTATCAACTTCCGTTTGGGGAGAATCATCCCTGGGGCAACCGCAACACCTTTGAGCGGGAGGTGGTGGGAGGTTGGCAGCTCTCCGGTATTTACACCTATAACTCGGGCATTCCCCTGGCGATCATTGGGACGGGATGCGTGACACCGGGGGGCAGCACTTGCATGCCCAACTACAACCCTGCCTTCGGTGGCCCGGTGCGTGTGAACGGCAGCTACGGCCGCGGCCAGACGGCAAAGAACCTGATCAACTACCTGAATCCGGCGGCCTTTATCAACGCTACGAACACGGCGCTGTATCCCAACTACACCTTTGGCAATGTGGCGCGCACCAAACCCTTCGGGCTGCGCGGGCCGACGAGCTACGACGTCGACCTG
>DASYEU010000084.1:0-83188 GCA_036498865.1 Acidobacteriaceae bacterium
GTCGGGGCCGAATACGGGGTTCAACGAGATTCATCTGCCGAGTTTGCAGCCGGGGTCGTCGATTATGCCGGGGAAGATTAATCCGGTGCTGCCGGAGCTGGCGGCGATGGTGGCGTTCCAGGTGGTGGGGAACGATACGGCGGTCGCGATGGCGGTGCAGGCGGGACAACTGGAACTGAATGTGATGATGCCGGCGATGGCGTACGGCGTGTTGCGGTCGATCCAGATTCTGACCAACATGCTGCGCGAACTGGACCAGCGGTGCGTGCGTGGGATTTCGGCGAACGTGGCTCGGTGCGAGTGGTATGCGCAGAGTACGGTGTCGCTGGCTACGGCACTGAATCCGTATATCGGGTATGCGAAGGCGGCGGAGATTGTGAAGGAGTCGGTGGCGTCGGGGCGATCGATTATTGATATTGCTCGAGAGAAGGGGTGGCTGACGGAGGCGCAGATCAGGGAGATTCTGAGGCCAGAGAATATGACGGGGGCATAGTAGCTAAGATGAATCGTAAGGAGCGCAGATACGGCCATGATGCGAGGGGTTGCGATCAGAGTGGTTTACTTCGACGCCGACATCTACGAGCTACGTATCACCGCTACCAACGGCGATTTCAGCGGAAGCGTGTGCTTGTATGTTGCTATCGGGCAGTTGGGGGAGTTAGCGGACGAGTTGAGCGGCTTTCCGCGTACTTCGACGGATGAACGGGAAATTGAGCTAGGGACGTTCGAACGGGGATATGCAGGTGGTGGCGTTAGGGCTAGCTTCCGTTGCATCGACGGCGCAGGTCATATCCAGATGCGGGTGCGTACGGAGACAGACCATAACCAGGATGCACCGGCTCAGTCTGTGATGCTATTTCTGCCTATCGAGCCCGCATCGATCGACAAGTTCGTTGAAGAGTTGCATGCGTTGGAAGACAGCCGTACAGGCGAGGCCGCGTTGTGCTCCCATAACTGAGAAAGCGAACGGAGGATTGATGACGACGGACGAACGGGAATTTGTGGTGGGGGAGTTGGTGGCGAGTGAGGCGAGGCTGGTGGAGGCTGTGGGTGGGTTGACGCCGGCGCAGGCGAGTTTTAAGACGGGGCCGGAGCGGTGGTCGATTGCAGAGGTGCTGGAGCACCTGGCGGTGTGGGAGGGCTTTATGCTGGGGGCGATCCGGGGTGCGCTGGAGACGCCGGCAGAGCCGGACAAGCAGGCGGTGGTTGCGGGTAAGGATGAGCTGGCGTTCGGGCTGGCGACGTCGCGGGACCAGCCGCTGAAGTCACGGGAAGCGGCGCGGCCGACGGGCCGTTGGAGCGATGTGAGCGCGATGCTGACGGAGTTTCACTTGAGGCGGGCGGAGACGGTGAAGTTTGCAGAGAGCACGCAGGCGGACCTACGCTGCCACTTTTTCGCGCATGTGACGTTTGGGGACCTGGATTGCTATCAGTGGCTGGTGGTGGTGGGGCAGCACACGCTTCGGCATGTGGCTCAGATTGAGGAGATCAAGCGGGATGGCGCGTTTCCGGCGAAGTGAGTTGAGAGCGAATCACGGAGATCGCAGAGAAGAAGAGAGAGGGCAGAGGTAACCCCGGCTGTGGTGGCGGTCGAAATACGGGGATTCTTCGCTGCGCTCAGAATGACAAAAGGTCCTTATTGGCCGAAGAGATTGTTGGAGGATTCGTGGTGGAGGAGCCAGCGTTTGCGTTCGAGGCCGCCGCCATATCCGGTGAGGGAGCCGTTGGAGCCGATGACGCGGTGGCAGGGGACGACGACGCCGATGGGGTTCGCTCCGTTGGCCAGGCCGACGGCACGGACGGCGGCGGGGCGGCCGATGCGCTGGGCGAGTTGTCCGTAGGACGTGGTGGTGCCGACGGGAATATCGCGGAGGGCGCGCCAGACTTCGCGCTGGAACGGCGTGCCGGCGGTTTCGACGGGGAGAGTGTCGATTGCGGCGAGATCTCCGGCGAAGTAGCGGCGGAGCGGGTCGGTGAGGCCGTGCGGGTTGCGGGCGGGCTCGAGGCGGAATCCATTTTTGCCATAGTGGCGCTCGAGTAGTTGGAGCATGCGTGATTCGTGATCGGTCCAGTCCGTGACGCGCAGATTTCCGCGGGCGTCGGCAACGAGGATGAGCGTGCCGATGGGGGTTTCGATGCGGTCCGTGAGTAGATGCAGTGTTTCAGGCATGGGCGCTCCTTGTGGCGTGGGAGACTGCTGGGCTTGAAGCGGCCCACAGGTGCTGGGCCGCGTAGGCGCGCCATGGCCGCCAGGATTCGGCGCGATGGAGGAGGCCGGCGGGGCTGGGGCGGACGCCGTCGAGCAGGGCCGCGCCGCGCAGCAGGCCGATATCGGATGCGGGGAACGCGTCCATTTCGCGGATGGCACGGAGGGCGATGTAGTGTGCGGTCCACTCGCCTACTCCGCGAATGCTGCGAAGGCGGGTGATGGCTTCATCGATGGTTCCGAACGGGCTGAAGAGATTGGGGTCGGCTACGGCGGCCTGGGCGAGTGCTTGCAGCGATGCCTGGCGTGCACCGGGCATGGCGAGTCCGACGGACTTGGCAGAGGCGATGCGCTTTGCGGTTGGGAAGACGTGCGTGAGGGCCGGATGGCCGCTCCAGGCTGCAGGCAAGGGCTTGCCGTGAAGGGCGACGAGTTGCCCGGCGAGACCGCGTGCGGCGGTGACGGTGATCTGCTGGCCGAGGATGGCGCGGACCGCGAGTTCGAAACCATCCCACCCGCCGGGCGCGCGCAGGCCGGGACGCTGCGCAACCCAGGGCGCGAGCTGTGGGTCGTTGGAGAGATGCGAGGTGATGGTCTGGATGTCGGCACCAATGTCGAACATGCGGCGCACGCGGCTGACGATTGCGGGGAGTGATTGCACGCGAGGGAAGTGGATGGTGACGCCGAGGCTCTGCGATTGCGGGAGGTGCGTGACCTCGATGCTGCCGATGGCGCCATCGAGCGCGACCGTGCGTTGATAGCTATTCTTCTCGACGATCTCGACTCCGGGGATGGCGCGGGCCCGCAGGAATCCAAGCATGGAGTCCCAGTCGTAGGGCGGGTGATAGCGCAGGCGCAGGGTTACGCCGGCGTCGGTACGGCTGGCGGCAGTTTTGCGGCGCAGGGCGCTGGGCGGACGTTGAAAGAGATTGAGGAAGGTTTCGTTGAAGCGGCGGATGCTGCTGAAGCCGGAGGCAAGCGCGATCTCGGTCATGGGCAGGCGGGTCTCGTGGATGAGGTGCTTGGCGAAGAGGACGCGGCGGGTCTGCGCGACGGAGACGGGCGAGGCGCCGAGGTGCTGGAGGAAGAGGCGGCGGAGCTGGCGTTCGCCAACGCCGAGGCGGTCGGCGAGCGCTTCCACGCTGGCGGCGGGGCCGTCGAGTGCGCCGTCGGAGATGAGGGCGAGCGCGCGGGAGACGGTGTTGGAGGTGCCACGCCAGGACGCTAGTTCGGGTGCTGTCTCGGGACGGCAGCGGAGGCATGGGCGGAAGCCTGCCTCTTGCGCGGCGGCCGCTGAGGCGAAAAAGCGGCAATTCGCAAACTTCGGGGTGCGGGCGGGGCAGACGGGCCGGCAGTAGATGCCGGTGGAAGTGACGCCGACGAAGATCAGGCCGTCAAAACGGGCGTCCCGGCTTTGCAGTGCTCGATAACAGGCTTCGCGGTCGGGGTGTTCCATGTGCCGATTCTCTCACTCGGAGAAGGAGGGAACTAGCGGTTTTCGGACGCGGTCATTCGGGGGAAGGCGAATCACAGAGAGCACGGAGGAGGAGAGAGGACTCAGATAGGGTGGCTCGCGAGTGGATCGGGTCCCACCCATCGCGATGAGACCGCGATGGATGGGACACCCTGGCTATCCGACCCGGAAATGCGAGGATTCAGTGCGGGTTATTTCTGGCGGCCGAAGCGGTAGACGAGGCCCATCTCGAAGCCGAGGTTGTTCTGCAACTTGCCGTCGAAGGTGGTGCCCAGGTAGCTGGGCGCGATGCGGAAGGCGAGGTTGGGGTAGAGGTTCAGGTCGACGTTAGCGCCGACGGAAAAGGCGGGACGCGCGCTGGTGGAGGGCCAGAAGCCGAGGGTGGTTGCGGGAATGCCTTTGGAGGCCCCGTCGAATTTGCCGATGGCTACACCGCCGAGGGCGAAGGCGCTGACGGCAGTTTTCTGGCGCAGGCGAAAGCGATAGGTGGGGCCGGCGAGGAAGGGATATTCGGAGATCTGCGGGTTACCGACGAGGGAGGCAAAGGGATTGCCCTGAAGGGTCTTGGCATTGCCATAGGCGCCGCGGAGTTCGCCGGTGATGCCGAGCTTCTCGTTGAGGTAGTACGTGGTGTTGGCCCAGAAGGTGATCTCGCTGTTCTTCTGTGTGAACTCGCCGCTGCGGAAACGGAGGTATCCGCCACCGCCGCCGACTTCCCAGCGATGCGTGTAGGTCTCTTTGATCTGGCGTTCGATGCGGGCTTTGCGCGTGGCATTGGTCTCACGCGTCCTGCGCGTTACCTGCGCATGCCCGGTAGAACACGCCAGGGTGGCGAGGGTGAAGATGAACACGGCTGCTAACGTCTGAAGGCTCACATTGAAACGGGACAGCGATCGAAACATCAACTTGGGACTCCTGCGGGCGCTTGCGTTTTGGACCTGGCGTAGTCTGATACGGTTAAGACTTGGCCGTGACGGGACGGATGGAGTCCGTCGCAGGGCCAGTTCTTATTAGAACATCCGGCAAGAGTTTGTGGGGCGGCATCCAACCGAAGGCGAGGAGTGAGATGGCACAGAGGAGAGGTTCGGGCGGCGGATTCGGCAAGGTTCTGCTGGGTTTCCTGCTGGCGATTCTGGTGATCTTTACTGGAGCGTTTGTGTATTTTCATTGGGGCTCGCCCCCGGTGGCGACGGTCGACAAGCCGTTCCCGTTCGAGAAGCAGATTGTGAAAGTGCCGCTGAATGCGCGGATCGATCGCGAGAAAAAGACGCCTCCGTTCGGGGTGAGCGAGGACGTGTACGAGGGCGGAGCGAAGGTGTACCAGGCGGACTGTGCGGCGTGCCATGGAACTCCGGGACACGACACAGCGTTTGCGAAGCATATGTATCCGGCTGCGCCGCAGTTGTGGAAGAAGCATCCGAAGGGCAACGTTGTGGGTGTGAGCGACGACGAGCCGGGCGAGACGTACTGGAAGGTGGCCAACGGCATTCGGCTGACCGGCATGCCTGCGTTCAATCACGTGCTGACAGATACGCAGATGTGGCAGGTGACGCTGCTGTTGAAGAATGCCGACCAACAGTTACCGGATCCGGTGATGAAGACCCTGACGGCGAAGTAGACGCCGCTTTCTGCGATCGACGCCGTCAGGGTCTGTGCTACTTCAGGGTGTAGGCCGCGGCGGCGATGAACTGGGAGCTGTTCCTGTTGAAGCCGAGGGACGGATTGTTCAGGTAGTTATCGGTGAAGGTGAAGCCGAGGCTGAGGCGCTTGTAGACCGGTAGCGTGAGCGTAGCCGAGGCGTTCGCGGAGTAGTCGCTGGGGCGGTTGAACGCCGGGATAAAGCTGCCGAGCTCGGTGAGCAGGAATTTCTTCGGCAAGATCCGGTGGTAGGTCTCAGAGAGAGTGGATCCGGTTAGGTTGACGTTGCTGGACGACGTTTGGAAGGCCTGTTTCTCGTATTGGATCGTGGCCTTGAGGTCGAGCTCCTGCTTGTTGTCCTTGAGCGGGACGTACCCGATGCCACCTCCGTAAATTTGCTGGAGATCGAGGCCCTGGGCGAAGTTGTGGTCGAAGGCCGTGGTAGCGAGGACGAAGAAGCGGGGCGAGAAGGACTGGTCGCGCTCGAGATCGGCGTGGAAGATGCTGGTTTCGGTGACGGCGGGTGGAGTTGGGGGCGTGGTTTGGGGAATGACCGGCGAAGTGAGCTTGCCGTAGGTCTCCTGGAAGTCGATGGTGGTGCGATCGCGCGGCGGCAGGAATGCGACGGTGGGCATGGATCGGACCAGGGCGATTCCGGCGGTGAACGTTTCGCCGAAGTCGGTGGCGCGCACTACGGTGGCACCAGCGTTGACTGTGCCGTCCCATCCGTGGAGGAAGCCGGATTTGCCGGTGGTCTCCTTGACGAAGGTGGATTGCTCGATGATGTTCGAGATCTGGGCCTCGGGGATGGCTTCGGGCGCGGACGGATGTTCAACGGTCAACTTTCCGTCGCCCCAGGTGATATGGCCGGCAGTGATCGCGCGGGCGGCGGCCATTGTCTTGATGGGGACATCTTTGCGCAGGACGGCGAAGCTGCCCCCGGTGCGGAGCTCCTTGACCTTGTCGAGGGAGACTGTGATCTCGCCGGCCATGTCGCTCTTGAACACAATGGAGTTGCCGGTGCCGCTCTCCAGGGTGCCGGTGAGCTGGTCGCCGTTGGCGAAGACGAGCACGTCGGGGGACGGCTTGGGCGCGGGCGGATCGCCCTGGGCGCAGGCGAGAGTGGCCGAGACGGTGAAGGCGAGGAGGAGGCCGAAGAGGTACTCTGATCTGCGAATGAATGTCATAGGATATTAAGGATAGCGTAGCCTTTAGTTAGAGGGGATTGCGATGAATCCTGTTGTACGGGCGATGGGAAAGGTGCTTCGACTGGTGGGGATTTCCAGCCCTGAGGACTCGGCTCCGAAGAAGGAGCAGAAGGCCGGGCCGCCCTCGTGGCGCGACAAGGCGCCGGCGAAACCCGAAGATCCGAGCCGCTGAACAGACGTGTTCCCGGGCACAGAACTGCGGTGCGGGCCGGGACTACAATTGCGGCATGAATGAATGCACAAAGGTCGACGTCGCGATCGCCGGCGCGGGCATTATTGGCCTGTCGCTGGGGTTGGAATTGCTGCGGCGGGGCCTGTCGGTCCTGGCGATTGACCGGCAGCAGGCGATGAGCTCGGCGTCGTGGGCCGCGGGCGGGATGCTGGCGGTCCACGATCCGCAGAATCCGCCGGCGTTGATGCCGCTCTGCATCAAGAGCTGGGAGCTGTACCCGGGATACCTGGCGCGGGTTGAGGAACTTTCCGGCAAGAAGGTGCCGCTGCGGACGCGGCGTGCGATGCAGTATGTCACGAACGGCGAAGGAGTTGGGACGCCGGTGACGCCCGAAGAGGTGGCGGAGTTCGCGCCTGGCCTGGACACGGCGGGGATCCAGTTTCAGTGGCTGGAAGAGGGCAGTATCGACCCGAACGATGTGCGGGAGGCGCTGCCTAAGGCGTTCGTGGCGGCCGGAGGAAGGCTGCTGGAAGAGACGGAGGTGCTGAGCGTCGAGAGCGTGACCGGCGGAGTGCTGGTGCGAACGACGCGGAAGCTGGTGTCGGCACGGATGTTTGTGAACTGCTGCGGAGCGTGGGCGGGAGCGGCCGATGGGTTGCCGGTGGTGCCGGTGAAGGGGCAGATGGCGAACCTGCGGCTGGCGCCGGAACGGTTGCGCTGCGTGGTGAGAGCTCCGGGAGTGTACCTGGTGCCGCGAGGGGATGGGCGCGTGACCATTGGCTCGACCATTGAGTACGTTGGGTTTGATGAGACGGTGCAGGAGACCTCGGTGCGGAAGATGGCGGAGGCGGCGCGGAGTTTGCTGCCGGAAGCTTTGGCCCCGCCGGAGATGGATATGTGGGCGGGATTGCGCCCAGGCACACCGGACGGGCTGCCGATTCTGGGGGCAGCGGCGAAGGATCATTGCTGGCACGCGACGGGGCATTATCGCGATGGAATCCTGTTGGCGCCGGTGACCGCGCATGTGATGGCGCAGGCGATGTTGGGCGAGACACCGGATGTGCCGCTTGAGGCATTTGCCGCAGGGCGGTTTTGAAAGAGAGAGGCTGAGAGGGTGCGCATGCACCTTCCAGTTGCAAGGATGAGTTGGACGCGCTATAGTAACCGGTTATCGGCCATATGTATTGCACTAGTTCAGCTTGGTAAAGCCAAGTGCGTGAACGCAGTGCGTTTGGTGGCCGGTCCACGGACCTTGCGCCTCCAAATTTGGTCTTGCCAATTGTTATTCGGTAGGCTTACTATCCGTCTCGGTTCGATAGAGAGCGTGGCAGGCAACACCCCCCGTCAGACTGAGGCAAAGTTGAAATACCCCTACTGGTCACCGGTCCCGTTCGTCACTCGATCGGGCTGCTGCTTAAGTTGTGTTATGAACGGCTTTCCCACAGGAAAGGCTAGATAGTCCTGCGCTTTGGAGTGATACGACAATGGCATGGTACGCCTATTGCATTGCAGAACGAAATTCATTTCCGGAACTTTGCCGGCACCGTCGCCCGATGCCACTGACCGGGGTAACCGGTCTCTTCGGGAACCAAACCTTCCTTTTCCCAGCCAGTGACCTCGCGGTCGTCGTGTCGGAGCACACTCCGGAAGACGCAGCGAGGATGGACCAGAATTCAGCAAGAGACCACGCCCGCGTAATTGCGGACTGCTTCAAACTTTCCACAGTGCTTCCCTTCCGCTTTGGAACCACCTTTGCGGATGACGATGCACTGCGGCGGTCGGTTCGCTCGAACCAGCGGCACTTCACGGCAAACGTGGAGCGGCTGCGTGGCAAGGCGGAGATGCATTTGAAGGTGTTGGTGGACGATACCTGCCCCGGCATCGCGCATATCGATACGACGGTTGGGCAGCAGTATCTGACCAGCCTGCGTGAGAGTGCGATGCGGCAGCGGGAGCGCCAGTCCAAGGCGCGCGCGCTGAGTGTCCAGATGCACCGCATGTTCCTGCCGATTGCGGAAGAGATTACATGCAAGCGGACGGACTCGGGCAAGATGTTGCTGGATATCGCCCACCTGATTGATAACAAGACGGTGGAACGGTACCAGAACAAGTATTCGTCGGCGACGCTGGAGTTGAAGGAGTGCCGGATGCAGCTTTCGGGTCCGTGGCCTCCGTACCACTTCGTGCATCGCAACGCGCCCGTTCATAACGCTTAGTAGAGATCGACAATGGCGCTCCTTCCACCTTCATAGGGGGGAGGGGCGCTTTTTGTTGGTCTGGATAAAAAGCGAATCACAGAGAGCACAGAGCAAAAGAGAGAACACGGAGTTGGTGATTCGGACGGCTGCGACGCGAATCCGCTATAGAGTTAATGGGATGGGAATTTTCAAGAAGAAGTTGAAGCAGGAGCATAAGGTGATGCTCCAGCATGAGCGTGCCGGCGGCGCGCTGCTGCCGGAGTATCACCGCGCGACGCCAGAGTGTCCGGAGCCGGAGCGATGGAGCATGATCGACTCGATGACGGCCGAGGTCGAGGTGCTGGAGTTTATTGCGACGCTGGTGACGACGATCAAGCCGCGGCTGGTGGTGGAGACGGGGTCGTTTCTGGGCGTGTCGACGGAGTGGATTGCACGTGGGCTGGAGCGGAACGGCTTCGGCAAGGTGATCAGCTGCGAGTTCGACACCGTGGTGTACGCGAAGGCGAAGGAGCGGCTGGACGCATCGCCGTTGAGCCGGTGGATGGAGTTGCGCAACGAGTCCAGCCTGGAGATGCAGGTGGACGGGACGATCGATCTGCTGTTCTCGGATTCGGATATAGCGATTCGGGCGGCGGAGGTGAAGCGGTATCTGCCGCAGATGAATCCGAACGGCGTGATCCTGATGCACGATGCGAGTTCGCATTTGCAGGTGGTGCGCGAGGCTGCGCTGAAGCTGGAAGCGGAGGGGCTGATCTCCGTGGTGTTGCTGCCGACGCCACGAGGGTTGGTGGTGGCGCAGCCCAAGGCGGGGCGCGCGTGAGTTAGTTTGAAGTCGGGAGGGAGTGGGAGTGGCGTCGTATGGTTTCCACGGCCGCACCGACCAGAGCGTACGTCGCGGCATTCCCAAGCAGGACCAACCCAAAACTAAGCGTGTGATGGCGTGCGAGCGCAATCGGACAAGTCAGATCGACGAGCGCCGGCAGAATCCCGGTTGCTGCGAACGGACCTGGGGATGTTGCAACGGCATAGAACGCCCAGAAAGTAACAACGAGAGCACCAATACTCGCCCAAATCGCGATTCTGATTCTCATGTTGCCGCTCCTTTCTGCTTCTCATCCCAATCGTCTCACCAACTCATTCAGACTTCAAATTGCGCTCGCTTTGCGGAGATTTCGAAATGATCACAGTTAGGATAAGAGGTGACTGCGAGGGAGAAGGTTCGATGAAGGTGTTGGTGATTGGTGGGGGCGGGCGCGAGCATGCGATTGTTTGGGCGCTCGGTAAATCGAAGCGGGTGACGGAAGTGGTGTGCGCGCCGGGAAATGCCGGGATTGCGGAGAGCGCGCGTTGCGTGCCGGTGAATGTTGGCGATATGGCCGCGATGGTTGCGGTGGTGGAGGCGGAGCGGCCGGCGTTGACGGTGGTGGGGCCGGAGCTGCCGCTGTCGGTGGGGCTGGTGGATGAGCTGATCCGGCGAGGGTTTCGTGTGTTCGGACCGAAGCAGGCGGCGGCGCGGCTGGAGACGAGCAAGTCGTTCGCGAAGGAGTTCATGCAACGCTACGGAATTCCGACGGCGGCGCATGCGGTGTGTACGACTCTGGACGAGGTGCGCGCAGAGCTGCCGCGGTTCAGCGTGCCGGTGGTGGTGAAGGCGGATGGGCTGGCGGCGGGAAAGGGCGTGGTGATCTGCCAGACGCACCACCAGGCCGAGCAGGCGGCGGCTGAGATGTTTTCGGGTGTGTTGCTGGGGGTGGAAGAGACTGAGGTGGTCCTTGAGGAGTTCCTCGACGGCGAGGAGGTGTCGTTCTTCGCGCTATGCGACGGCAAGCATGCGGTGGCTCTGGCTGCAGCGCAAGATCATAAGCGCGTGGGCGAGGGCGACACCGGGCCGAACACGGGAGGGATGGGTGCGTACACCGGCGACGGCCTGCTGAGTCCGGAGATGGAGCAGTGGCTGCTGAAGAATGTGGCGCAGCGGGTGGTTGATGAGATGGCGATGGAAGGCACGCCGTTCCACGGGATTCTGTTCTGCGGGATGATGATGGTGCCGCGCACGGATGGAACGACGCAGCCGATGGTGCTGGAGTTCAACACGCGGTTTGGCGATCCGGAGACGCAGGCGATCCTGGTGCGGTTGGAGACGGACATTTTGGAACTGTTCGAGGCGTCCATTGATGGGACTGCGGACAAGCTGGCGATCAAGATGCGGCCCGGGGCGAGTGTGTGCGTGATTGCGGCGAGCGGTGGCTATCCAGGCAAGTACGCTTCGGGGCTGGCGATTGCGGGGCTGGAGTCGGTCGGCGATCCGGATGTGGTGGTGTTCCACTCGGGCACGGCGATGAAGGATGGAGCGGTTGTGACGGCGGGCGGGCGCGTGCTGGGGGTGACGGCGGTGTCGCGGGCGACTTCGCTTTCGACGGGGACGGCTTCGGGGCCGGCTTCCAAAGGCGGATCGCCGTTGTGGGATGCTCTGGGCAAGGCGTATGGAGCGCTGGCCAACATTTCGTTTGAGGGAATGCAGTTCCGCGGCGATATTGGCTGGCGTGCTTTGCGCGATGGGTTGTGAGTTTGAGGCAGAGGAAGAGCGGCTCACAGAGTTCATGGAGAAAAAGAGAGAGCACAAAGGCTTCGTTTGAATCGAAAAGGAGAGGCGATGGCACAACCTGCTTTGACTGCGGACGAGATGCTGGCGTGGCTGGAGACGACTTCGATGAAGTGGAAGGCGTTGATCGCGGAGCATCCTGAGATTCTGGCGATGCCGTGCGATGTGATGGGCGTGGGCACGGCCGGTGGGCTGCTCCAGCACATCGTTGCGGTCGAGGTGCGGTATGCGGAGCAGTTGGCCGGCAAGACGCCGACCGACTATTCGGCGATTCCGTTCGACTCGGCGGCGGCGATCTACGCAACGCACGAGCGCGCCATGGCGATGTATCGCGAGCTGCTGGCGAGCGGCATGGACTGGGAAGAAATGTTTTCGTTTGTCACGCGGTCGATGGGGCCGATGCGGGCGAAGCGTAAGACGATCTTCTTCCACGCGATGCTGCATGCGATTCGGCATTATGCGCAGCTTGCCACCCTGGTGCGACAGCATGGCGTGAAGCCAGACTGGCAGATGGATTATCTGATGATGGATGTAGAGAGGGTTTAGGCAGGTAGCCTTTTTGGGATATGAGCTGTCGGTGCCGCTTCCCTTGAGGTGTAGAGGCGGCATGAAAGGCAACTACCGAGATTCTGGGCTTCGTCCAGAATGGCGCCGCTGAACAGGCTTCGCAGCTTTAGGGAATCTGCTCTAGCGTAACGCTGCTTTTGGCTTAGCCGATGACGCGGCGGAGGAAGCCTTTGATGCCGAGCCGCGTGAGCAGGAGCAGGAAGAAGAAAAGCATCAGCAGGATGATCATCGGATCCATGTGCGGCAGGCTGGGCGTCAGGGCGGCGCGCAGGCCTTCGCTCATGTACACGATGGGGTTGACCAGTACGCCGATCTGGAGCCAGCGGATGGCGTGCAGTCCCGTCCAGGGATAGTAGACGCAGCCGAGAAATGTGATGGGCATGACGACCACGCTGAAGATGAGGCCGATCTGCTGCGGTGGGACGCTGGTGCCGATGGTCAGGCCGAGCGCTCCGGCGGTGAGGCAGGCGAGGGCGAGGATCGCGATCAGATAAGGCCAACTGGAAACGTGTGCATAGACCGGGGTGAAGGGCACGAAGTAGGCCAGCGGGAAGACGATGGCGGCGGCGATCATGCTCTGCAGCGACGAGAAGACGATCTTTTCGATTGCGACTCCCGCGACGGGTAGAGGGCACATGACGCGGTCGTCGATCTCGCGGGTGATACCGAACTCCTGGGCGAGCGGGAGGGCGACGGCGGCGATGCCGGAGAACATGATGGCGACAGCCATCAGACCTGGGAGCAGGACGGTGGAGAAGTTGGCTCCGGCCATGGCGGCGGTGGGGTTCAGTGCGGTTCCCCCGCCCATGTGGGGCATGATGTAGGTAAAGACGAAGAGGAAGAGCAGCGGATTCATGATGACGCGAATCAGGAAGGGGATTTTCTCGCGGCGCAACACGTGAAGGTCACGCAGGAAAAGGCCCACGAAGGCGCGGGTGTATTGCACCCCCTTGGAGGCAGAGGGATGGGCAACGGTCTTTTGTTGACCTGCGACTTCGAGTTGGGGATCCATGGTCAGCATGCGAACGATTCTCCGGTGGGCTATTCGCGAAGGTCACGGCCTGTGAGGTGGATGAAGACGGTCTCCAGGCTTGTTTCGGTCATGGTCAGGTCGCGCAGTCCGAATGGATTGCTGACGCGGACGATTTCGGGCAGCAGGCCGTCGGCGTTGTCGGCGAGGATGCGAATCCCGGCGGGGGTGGGTTCGACGCCGCGGATTCCCGGCATGGTTTGGAGCTGGCCCACAAGCCGGGCGGCGCCGTCGTGGTTGGCGAGGTCGAGGGCATAGACTTTTTGAGCGCCGACGGAGCTTTTGAGCGCGGTGGGCGTGTCTTCGACGAGAATCTTTCCGTGGTCGATGATGGCGACACGATCGCAGAGAGCGTCGGCCTCTTCCATGTAGTGCGTGGTGAGAACGACGGTGATGCCTTCGTCGCGCAGTCCGCGGACGGCGTCCCACATGGCGATGCGGCTCTGCGGGTCAAGCCCGGCGCTGGGCTCGTCGAGGAACAGAACTTTGGGGCGATGGGCAATGGCGCGGGCGATCTGGACGCGCTGGGCGAGGCCGCCCGAGAGCTGCGATGGGTAGGCATCGGTGCGCTCGGTCAGGTGAAACTGCTCCAGAAGCTGGTTGGTGCGCTGCTTTGCGTCTGCGCGGGAGAAGCCGAAGTAGAGGCAATGGAAGTGGATGTTCTCGTAGATGGTGCAGGCGCGGTCAAGCGTGTTGAACTGGGGCACGATACCCATGGAAACGCGCGCGAGCGCCGGTGACTCGACGACATCGATGCCGGCGATACGGACCGTTCCGGAGGAGGGCAGCACGCGGGTGGTGCAGATGCTGATCGTGGTGGTTTTGCCGGCACCGTTGGGGCCAAGCAGGCCGTAGAGTTCCCCTTCTCGAACCGCCAGCTCGATGCCATCCACGGCGACCACGCGCTGCTTGCCTTCGTAAATCTTGTGAAGTCCTTCTACCTGGACAATGGCCGCCACACTGCTCCCCACTGCGTTCGATTGGTTCTGAATCTCCCGATTATAGGCACGTGCGCCCGTGATATACCAGACAGAAATTCGCACTGACGCGGGCCGGAATTACAGTGGATAACGGCCGGCGCGGAACCTGAGTGTTTGCCCCATTGTTACGATTCCGGTACAGATGGAGGCACGAGGCGTAAAATCAACCTATGTCACGTGGATGGGAGAGCAAATCCGTGGAAGAGCAACAAGCACAAGCCGCCGCCCCCAAGATAGATCCCGCGACCGCCCATGCGGAGGACGCTGACCGCAAGCGTCGGCTCCAGGCTCTGGAACTGCAGCGTGAGCGGGTGTTATCGGAGCGAACGTCGAGTCCGCACCGCCGGACCGCATTGACGAACGCGCTTGCGGATATCGAAGAGAAGCTGGCGGAGCTGGGCTGGACGATCCACTTGTAGGGCCTCGGGGCAATGCAGTTCGGTGCGCTGGGTTCCGGAAGTGGTGCGGCTGGCGGGGTGTGATCTGTGGTGAATGATGCAGTGGGGAAGGGCTGG
Source organism: Acidobacteriaceae bacterium (assembly GCA_036498865.1). Lineage (GTDB taxonomy): Bacteria > Acidobacteriota > Terriglobia > Terriglobales > Acidobacteriaceae > Edaphobacter. Next base: position 14,591 of record DASYEU010000084.1, read on the forward strand.
ACGATAGGGCACGTTCCCTGGCAGGTCGGCCGGCGCGCGCTGATTACAGGCGCGAACAGCGGAATCGGATATTTCACAGCATTGGAGTTAGCGCGCAAAGGCGCGCACGTTCTGCTAGGGTGCCGCGACCAGGCGCGAGGCGATGCGGCGCTGGCGAAAATTTTCGCGGAGATTCCAGAGGCCAAGGCGGAGGTCGTGCTGCTCGATCTGGCGTCGCTCGCGTCGGTGCGGGCCTTTGCTGCGCGAGAGTTGGCGCTCGGCATCCCGCTCGATCTGCTGATCAACAATGCGGGCGTGTATGCGCCGAAGAAGCGGCTGGAATCTGCGGACGGGTTCGAACTGCAGTTCGGCACCAATGTGCTGGGGCATTTTCTGCTGACTGCGCTGCTGCTGCCGGCATTGGAGCGTGCGGCTGCGGTCCAGCAGCAGCGGCCGCGCGTGGTGACCATCGCTTCGATTGCGCATAAGCGGGCGCGGATCCATTTCGACGATCTGCAATCGGCGAAGAACTACAGTCCCAGCGGATCGTATGGCCAGTCGAAGCTGGCTGACCTGATGCTCACGTTCGAACTGGAGCGCAGGCTGCAGGCCGCGGGGCCGGAGGTGTCGGGGGTGATGAGTGTGGCGGCGCATCCAGGTGTGGCGAAGACGAATCTTTTCGTTGCCGGCAACTTCAGTCCGATGGAACGAGTGATGCGGCACGGCATCGGCTTCCTGATTGGCACGCTGTTGAATACAGAGGAGCAGGGCGCGCTGCCTACGTTGTTTGCGGCGACTGCTCCGGAGGCGGTGGGCGGCGGCTACTACGGGCCGAAGGGGTTCCAGGAGATGCGCGGCGGCGACGTCGGACTTGCGATGGTGGCTCCGCAGGCTCTGGACGAGGCGGCGGCAAGCCGGTTGTGGAGCGAGTGCGAGCGGCTAAGCGGCGTTTCGTTCCTCTAGTGTTCCATCTCTGATGCCCCGTTGCACAAGGAGCAAACGCCCTCATTCTTGGCGCCGCGCTCTAGAATGACGCTCCATTTGGGGTGCGGTGTAACGCACTGCCTTTCAAGCGAATGCGCAGGCATCCAAAAAGGGCTCTGCAATCTTTCGGCGACGGCGAGACAGGCATTGCGCCGGAGGCATACAATCCCCGGACTGGTTGGCTGCGATGCGGCCGACCGCAAATTTCATTTCGAAGGAGAACTTCTCCATGTCGACGACGATGCCAGCAGTTCAGCCGGGAGCGTATGGATTTCCGGTTTCGCTCAAGAAGCGGTACGACAATTACATTGGCGGCAAGTGGACGCCTCCGGCATCGGGTGAGTACTTCGACAACGTGACTCCGGTGACGGGACAAGTCATCTGCCAGATCGCGCGCTCGAAGGCGGCTGACGTGGAGAAGGCGTTAGACGCAGCGCACGCAGCGAAGGGCATGTGGGGCAAGACCTCCGCGGCCGAGCGTGCCCGTGTGCTGGAGAGAATCGCCCAGCGCATCGAAGACAATCTCGAGATGCTGGCCACCATCGAGACGTGGGACAACGGCAAGCCTATCCGCGAGACGATGGCGGCAGACATTCCGCTGGCGGTGGATCACTTCCGCTACTTTGCGGGAGCGATTCGCGCGCAGGAAGGTTCGATCGGCGAGATCGACGGCACGACGACGGCGTATCACTACCACGAGCCGCTAGGCGTGGTGGCGCAGATTATTCCGTGGAACTTCCCCATCCTGATGGCGACGTGGAAGCTGGCTCCGGCGCTGGCGGCGGGCAACTGCGTCGTGCTGAAGCCGGCCGAGCAGACTCCGATGTCGATTCTGTGTCTGATGGAGTTGATTGAGGACATTCTGCCTCCGGGCGTGCTGAACATTGTCAACGGATTCGGGCTGGAGGCAGGCAAGCCGCTGGCGTCGAGCCCACGGATAAATAAGGTTGCATTCACCGGCGAGACGACGACGGGCCGCCTGATCATGCAGTATGCGTCGCAGAACATTATTCCTGTAACGCTGGAACTGGGCGGCAAGTCGGCGAATATCTTCTTTGCCGATGTACTTGCGGAAGACGATGCGTTCTACGACAAAGCGCTGGAGGGATTCACGCTGTTTGCTCTGAACCAGGGCGAGGTGTGCACATGTCCGTCGCGCGCGCTGATCCAGGAGTCGGTGTATGAGCGGTTCATGGAGCGGGCGTTGGGACGGGTGAAGGCCATCAAGCAGGGCAATCCGCTGGATGCTTCGACGATGCTTGGCGCGCAGGCTTCGACGGAGCAGATGGAGAAAATTCTTTCGTACCTCGACATCGGCAAGCAGGAAGGAGCCGAGGTTCTGACGGGCGGCAAGCGCGCGCACCTGGGCGGCGATTTGAAGGATGGCTATTACATTGAGCCGACCATTTTCAAAGGCCATAACAAGATGCGTGTGTTCCAGGAAGAGATCTTCGGACCGGTGGTTTCGGTGACGACGTTCAAGACCGAGGACGAGGCGATGGAGATTGCGAACGACACGCTGTACGGGCTTGGCGCCGGGATTTGGACGCGGGATATGAATCGTGCGCACAAGTTTGGCCACGGTCTGCAGGCCGGACGCGTATGGACGAATTGCTATCACCTGTATCCGGCGGGCGCAGCGTTCGGCGGGTACAAGCAGTCGGGCATTGGACGCGAGACGCACAAGATGATGCTCGATCACTATCAGCAGACGAAGAACGTGCTTGTCAGCTTCAGCCCGAACGCCATGGGGTTTTTCTAAACCATGCGCGTACTGGAGACGGCTCAAGCTGATTCGACTGTTGCGGCGGCGCCCGGGACTGGTGTCCTCGAAAATGGGGCGCTGCCGCAGCAGGTAATCACGACTGCGGAAGCTGTTGGGCTGATCGAGAAGTTGCGGGCGAAGCATGGCCCGTTGATGTTCCACCAGTCGGGCGGGTGCTGCGATGGCTCGTCGCCGATGTGCTACCCGCTGGGTGAGTTCATGACCGGGGACAGCGATGTGCTGCTGGCGACGATTGAGGGCGCTCCGTTTTACATGAGCAAGAGCCAGTTCGAATACTGGAAGCACACGCAACTCATCCTGGACGTGGTTCCGGGGCGCGGCGGGATGTTTTCGCTGGAGAATGGCGAGGGTGTCCGCTTCCTGATTCGGTCGCGGGTGTTCACGGATGTTGAGATTGCGGCACTGCGGGCGGCGGGGCGAATCTAGGGGTGCCGCGGCGCACCTTATGCCAACAATGAGTCTCGAGCTGTAAGCTGGGCGGCTCTAAGCTGACAGTCTGGCGATTCGCTTCCCGTTTTGTCAGTGGCCTCCTCAACTCACTCAGGTTTCCCTGCTGGGGTGCGGTAGACTCCTTCCACTGGATAGTTATGGTTGGGAGGAGTTTTGCGATGAAGTGCGGGGTTCTTCGTGTGTTCGTGGTGGCGCTGGTTGGGTTTGGCGGTGGAGTGCTGTGGGCGCAGCAGGGGATTTCGCCGGACTTGAGGGCGAAGGTGGATGCGGCGGCGCTGGCGGTGATGGTGTCGACCGGCGTGCCGAGCGCCGAAGTGGGAGTGGTGCAGGGTGGAAAGATTGTCTACACCGCTGCGTATGGCAAGGCGCATCTGTCGCCGGAGGTGGCGGCGACGCCGACGATGCATTATCCGATCGGGTCGATCTCGAAGCAGTTCACGGCCGCGTGCGTGATGCTGATGGTCGAAGACGGGAAGATGTCTCTGGACGATCCGGTGTCGCGGTGGTTTCCAGAGCTGACGCGAGCGAAGGACATAACGGTGCGCATGTTGCTGTCGCATACGAGCGGCTACTCGGACTATGCGCCGCAGGATTACACGATTCCCGCGTGGGAGAAGCCGGTTGACCCGGCGAAGCTGGTGCGCGAGTGGGCGGGGAAGCCTCTGGACTTTGAGCCCGGTACGAAGTGGCAGTACAGCAACACGAACTTCGTGCTGACCGCGCTGATTCTGGAGAAGGTGAGCGGTGAGCCGTTCTGGCAGCTGCTGAAGACGAGGGTGCTCGGTCCGCTGGGGCTGAAGGACGTTCTGAATCTGGATACGGATCGTGCCGGATTGGAGGCGGAAGGATACATACGCAACGCGCTGGGCCCGTTGCGTCCGGCGGTGTTGGAGGCTCCTGGGTGGTATATGGGCGATGCGAGTCTCGCGATGCCGGTGGCGGACCTGCTGCGCTGGGACATCAGCATGATGGACCGGACACTGCTGAAGCCGCAGAGCTACAAGACGATGGAGACGGAGGTGCTGCTGAAGAATGGCGCGCCGACCGGCTATGCGCTGGCGAATGATGTTGCGATCCGCGGCGGTCATCGGCAGATCTACCACGGCGGCGAAGTGGGCGGCTTTGTGGCGCAGAACACGATTCTGCCGGACGACCACATTGCGGTGGCTGTGCTGACCAATCAGGAGGCGAGCGCCGCGGCCAGTGAGATTGCGGCGGCCGTTGTCGGGATTCTGACGACACCCGCTCCGGGCAAGGATGCGAGCGCGAACGAGAGCCAGGTGCAGGCGATGCTGAATGGGCTGGAGGATGGCAAGCTGGATCGCTCGCTGCTGACGGACGATTGCTCGTTCTATTTCTCGAAGCAGACGCTGGGGGATTTTGCGGCGAGCCTGAAACCACTGGGGCCGGTGCTGGAGGTGAAGCAGACGCGCGAGGCGTTGCGCGGCGGGATGACGCTCCGGTCATTTGCGGTGAGCTTCAAGGACAAGAGTGTGAGCGTGTCGACGTATGCGATGCCCGATGGGAAGTTGGAGCAGTTTCTGGTGGAGACGGAGTAGACTGCGAGTCAGAATTGAATGTTCATGGGCCCAGGATTCAGACACGTGTGACGGACAAAGGAGAATCCCATGGAGCGACGTTCTTTTTTGAAGACGGCAGCGGCTGCGTTTCCGGCTGCGGGGTTGAGCACCTTTTCGTTTGGGCAGGCTGCGGCGGCCGATGGGGCGCATCCGGTTGGGGAGGGGCAGGACCGGCTGGGAGAGATGCACACGCTGGGATACAGCACGATTCTGTTCAAGACGCTGCCGCGGGAGACGAGCGGCGGGCTCTTCGTGATCGAGCATAAGGGCCTGGGGCACGGCGGGCCGCCGGTACATTTGCATCACAACCAGGATGAGTGGTTCTTCGTGATGGAAGGCGAGGTGCTATTCCAGGTTGCGGGCGAGCGGAAGACTTTGCGGCCGGGTGAGTCGATACTGGGACCGCGCGGGATTCCGCATGGCTTTGCGGGCGTGAGCGAGAAGCCGGCTCATATGGTGATTGCGTTTGCGCCGGCGGGGAAGATGGAACAGTTCCTGCGCTATGTTGCGGTGCCGAACGGGCCGAAGATGGATCCGGCGCTGTTCGCCAAGTATGAGATGCAGTATGTCGGGCCTCCGCTGGTGGTGTGACTGCCGAGCCGACACGAAACGCGGGACATGAATGTAGAGCTGGACGCTTCGCAAAAAGAGAAACCCCATGTCAGGCATGGCCTGACATGGGGCACCCATTTTGTGACTGGGATGGTTACTTACCTGCGAGTTGGCGGAGGACGTAGGGGAGGATGCCTCCGTGCTGGTAGTAGAGGATCTCCTGCGGCGTGTCGATGCGGAGGGTGGCGGAGAACTCGATGGTTTTGCCGTTGTAGGTTTCGGCGATGATGGGCAGTATGCGGCTGTTGGCGAACTTGCTGTCGAGCATGGCCTGGAGCGCGCCGGGGTGATCGCCGATGTGGAAGATCTCCTCGCCGCAGAGGCTGAGCGATGCGGTGGATTGGCCGGGCAGGTACTGGAAGGGCAGGATGCCCATGCCGACCAGGTTGGAGCGGTGGATGCGCTCGTAGCTCTCAGCGATGACGAACTTGATGCCGAGCAGGCGCGGGCCTTTGGCAGCCCAATCGCGCGAACTGCCTGAACCGTACTCCTTGCCGGCGAGGATGCAGAGTGGAGTGCCCCGCTCGGCGTAGGCGACCGACGCGTCGTAGATGGACATGTCGGTGCCTTCGGGGAGCAGGCGAGTGACGCCGCCTTCGGTGCCGGGGGCGAGTTTGTTGCGCAGGCGGACGTTGGCGAAGGTGCCGCGGACCATGACTTCGTGATTGCCGCGGCGCGAGCCGTAGCTGTTGAAGTCGGCCGGGGCTACGCCGTGGGCTGAGAGATATTGTCCGGCGGGGCCGTTCTTTTTGATGGAACCGGCGGGGGAGATGTGGTCGGTGGTGACGGAGTCTCCGAGGACCGCGAGGCAGCGCGCAGCGCGGATGTCTTCGACGGCTGCCGGTGTGGCGGTCATGCCGTCGAAGTAGGGGGCTTTGCGGATGTAGGTGGAGTCGGGCTCCCATCCATAGGTGTCGCCCTGGGGGAACTTGAGGTGCTGCCAGTTGGTGTCGCCGTCGGTGACCGTGGCGTACTGATGGCGGAACATTCCGGAGTCGATGCAGCCGGCGACGGTTTCGGCGACTTCGGTCTGCGACGGCCAGATGTCTTTGAGGTAGACGGGCGCGCCGGACTTGTCCTTGCCGAGTGGGTCGGTAGAGAAGTTGTGGCTGATGTGGCCGGCGAGGGCGTAGGCGACGACCAGCGGAGGCGACATCAGGTAATTAGCGCGGACTTCGGGGGAGATGCGGCCCTCAAAGTTGCGATTGCCGGAGAGGACGGAGACGGCGACGAGCGAGTGGTCCTCGATGGCCTTACTGACGTCGGTGGGCAGCGGGCCGGAGTTGCCGATGCAGGTGGTGCATCCGTAGCCGACGGTCTGGAAGCGGAGCGCGTCGAGGTACTGGGTGAGGCCGGCCTTGTTGTAGTAGTCGGTGACGACGCGGGAGCCGGGGGCGAGGGAGGTCTTGACCCAGGGCGGCGTCTGCAGGCCTTTCTCGACGGCTTTCTTCGCGAGCAGGCCGGCGGCGACCATGACGTAGGGGTTGGAGGTGTTGGTGCAGGACGTGATGGCGGCGATGACGATGGAGCCGTTGCCCAGGTAGGGATCAGGATCAACGCCGAAGCGGGCTTTGACGCTGGTGGGAGCGGGGGTATGGGAGTCGGTGCCGTTGGGCGCGCCCTTGCTGCTGGTGACGTTGCCGTTGCCGGAGGGATGGCCGCCTTCGGCCTCCCAGCGAACGAGCTGGCGGGCGGCTTCCTGATTGCCATTGGGTCCGAGGAGCTGCGGGAGCTCCTTGGCGAAGCTGGCTGCAGCCTGCGAGAGCAGGACGCGGTCCTGAGGGCGCTTGGGGCCGGCGACGGAGGGTTCCACGGTGGCGAGGTCGAGCGAGAGGGTGGAGGTGTATTCGGCCTCGGGGGCGTCTGCGGTGTGGAAGAGGCCCTGCTCGCGGAAGTAGGCTTCGACCAGCGCAATCTGCTCGTCGGTGCGGCCGGTGAGACGGAGGTACTTTAGCGTCTCCTTGTCGACAGGGAAGATGCCGCAGGTGGCGCCGTATTCGGGAGCCATGTTGGCGATGGTGGCGCGGTCGGCCAGCGGAAGTTCACCGACGCCGGGGCCGTAGAACTCGACGAACTTGCCGACGACGCCATGTTTGCGGAGCGCTTCGGTGACGGTAAGAACGAGGTCAGTGGCGGTGGTGCCCTCCTTGAGCTTGCCGGTGAGGCGAAAACCGACGACCTGCGGGACGAGCATGGAGACAGGCTGGCCGAGCATGGCTGCCTCGGCCTCGATGCCGCCGACGCCCCAGCCGAGTACGCCGAGTCCGTTGACCATGGTGGTGTGAGAGTCGGTGCCGACGAGGGTGTCGGGGTAGGCGGTGACTTTGCCGTCAGCGCCAGGGGCGGTTGTGAAGACAACGCGGGCGAGGTACTCGAGGTTGACCTGGTGGCATATGCCCATGCCGGGAGGGACGGCGGAGAAGTTGTTGAAGGCGGACTGGCCCCACTTGAGGAAGGCGTAGCGCTCGCGGTTGCGCGTGAACTCGAGGGCGGCGTTGAGGTCGTAGGAGTTGACGGTGCCGAATTCGTCGACCTGGACGGAGTGGTCGATGACGAGCTCGGCTGGTTGGAGCGGGTTGATCTTCTGGGGGTCGCCGCCGAGGGACTTCATGGCGTCGCGCATGGCGGCGAGGTCGACGATGGCGGGGACTCCGGTGAAGTCCTGCATGAGGACACGGGCAGGCATGAAGGCGATTTCGCGGGAGGGCTCGGCCTTGGGGTCCCACGCGGCGAGGAACTTGATGTCGTCGGCGGTGACGTTGTCGCCATCTTCGCGGCGAAGAAGATTTTCGAGGAGGATGCGGAGGGAGTAGGGAAGGCGGGAGAGGTTCGGGAGGGCGTTGAGGCGGAAGATGTTGACGGTGGTGGCGCCGCTGGTGAGGGTTGCGGCGCTACGGAAGGAATCAGGGTGTTTGTCGCTCATGGTGTTCTCCGTGGATCGTCATCGGGGCGCGGGGCTTTCGAGGCGGACCGGGCGCGAAGTTGGGGTCGACGGCGCACGCGGCGCGAGTCGGCGGGAAGGAAAAGCCTATCAAAAAACGGTGGAGAGCGGGGGATGCGGGTCGGGAAGGAAAGCCTGGAGGAGGTGAAGGCCTTCCGCGGACCGGATTAGGACCTGCCGCGGTCGCGCCGGCCGTGACGGTAGCGCTTCGTCCTGGGGAGACTTAAGTCCATTGCGATAATTTTACGCACATTTGTTCGGTGGTCTCAAGCGAGTTGCGCCGGCGATGATTTTGGGGTTGCCGCAGCCGAGATGGCCACTTGAATAATTCGTCGTGGGTTTGGCGCTTGCATCTCATGAGGGTAGACAATAACTTTCACGAGGTGAACGGCTTGCGAACGATTGGAACGGGTATGGCGGCTTTGGCCGCATTGGCGATTTTGCTGAGCGCGGGTGGATGCAAGAAGACAGCGGATTCCGGAACGTCCGCGACGACAGCGGCTGCGGATCCGGCGGACGTGAACATGGCTCCTGCGAACGCTCAGCCGGCGGCTGCGCAACCGGCTCCGGCGCAGGTGCTGGCGGACCGCGAGGCGGCGTCGCCGACGCAGCAGGGTGAGTACGAGGCGGATCAGGCGCCTCCGCCGCTGCCGGATTATCAGCAGCCTGTGGCGACGCGGCCGAACACGATCTGGACGCCGGGATATTGGCAGCACTCACCGGCGGGATACTACTGGGTTCCGGGCGCGTATGTTGCGCCGCCGTATGCGGGAGCGCTATGGACGCCGGGATACTGGGGTGCGGATGGTCCGCGATACCGGTTCCACGCGGGGTATTGGGGACGCCACGTCGGGTTCTATGGTGGGATTCCGTACGGCGGCGGGTATGTCGGCACGGGCTATCGCGGCGGATACTGGCGCGGCGACCAGTTCTATTACAACCAAGCGGTGAACCGGGTTGATCCGAATGCGATTCGCTTTGTGTACAACCAACCAGAGCCGGTGTACGCCGGCGTTCGCGTGAGCTTCAACGGAGGAAACGGCGGCATTTCGATTGGGCCGGTTGCGGCGGAGATTTTCGCGCTGCATGAGACTCATGAGAGGCCCCTGCGGTACCAGTACGACCTGGAACGTGAGGCCTCGCTGCGGCATGGGCAGTTTTATGTGGCGAACCAGGGACGTCCGGAGGTCTATATCGCGACGGACGGATTCGAGATCGGCGTGGGACGTCCGGCGGTTGTGGTGCAGCAGCCGGTGGTTGTCGAGCGTGGCGGGCCTCCTGGACATGCGTATGGGCATTACAAGGACCACGGCGACAACGGCCGGGGCAATGGCGGCGAACCCGGCAATGGGCGCGGCCACGAGAAAGACCATGGCGACAACGGGAAGGGCCACGGACACGGGCACGACTAGACGCAGGTGAGTGTTGACGGAGCAGAAGGGCGGCCAGAGATGGCTGCCCTTTTCTGTTTTGTCACCAGAGATGCCACTTGTGGAACGTAAGGACATAGCAGGCGAGCAGGGCGTTGGTGGTGGCGTGGGCTGCGATGGCTTCGCCGATGCGTCCGCGGCGCAGCATGGCCCAGGCGTAGAGCAGGCCGGCGATTGCTCCCGCGAACCAGAGGTGGCCGTGGAGGAGTCCGAAGGCCACGGAGGAGAGCAGGAGTCCGAGCCAGGTGAAGGTGTTCGTTGGCAGGGACTCGAAGTTGGCTGAGGCGATGCGGCGAAGGAGGAAGCCGCGGAAGGCAAGTTCCTCGGCGATGGGCACTGTGATGACGGCGGCGAGGATTCGGAAGGCGATCCAGCCGATGCGGAGCGGAGCGGCGGCGTTGGCGAGCGGCTGCGGGAGGCCGGCGGCGGCCGATTTCTGCAACGCGTCGCAGGCGATCCAGAGAGCAAAGACGAGGATGCCGATGGAGGGGCCGAACCAGGTAAATTTCCAGTCGAGGGAGGAGTATCGCTTGCGCATGGTCCAGAGGACGGCTGCGGCGGCCACGAAGCGAAGCGGGTAGAGCCACTCGAAGTTGCTGCTGGCGGCGGTGGTGAGCATGCCGACGGCAAGGATTGCGAGGAAGGGCAGCAGGTAAGGAGTGGAGGGATTGTCCGAGGCGTCGGCGACGGGACTGATGGATGGCGCGGTGTGGGGGGCGCGGTGGGTGAGCCAGGGGACGCGCGTGGCGGCGAACGAGAAGCCCAGGGCGACGGCGTTGAAGGCGATCCAGCCGGCCTGGGAGTGGAATCCGCCAGCCGCGACTTGTGGCGCTCCTGCGTTGCCGATGAGGATCAACGTGGTGATGCGCACGGCATTTAGCAGGAAGATGGTGACCACGCCTGCGGGGACAAGCAGCAAGGCCTGGGGGAAGCGGCATTCGCGGCGAAAGAGCCAGAGCCAGAAGACGGAAAAGGCCAGGATGAGGCCGACGCCTTCGAAGCCGGAGCACTCCGGGGCGATGATGACCTGGAATTTCTGGGTGCCGAGCAATTTTGTGGCGGGATCGGAGACGATGCCGGAGACGAAGAGGCTAAGGAGAGTTCGGGAGAGGAAGAAGGTGAGATTGGTTGTGGGACCCCAGAGCATCCGGATGTAGTTGCCGGCTATGCAGGCAGCCACTACGAGTGCGAAGGCGAAGACAGAGATGGCGCGCGTCTCGTGCAGGAGCTGCGACCAGATGTTCGGGGCGATGAGGGCGATGAGAGCGAAGACGATTCCAGCCAATCCTGTGAGCAGCCACAGAGCTATGGCGAGACCAGGGGGAAACGCTCCGAGGTTCCCGCCGTAGAGCGTCCAGCAGAGCGCTCCGAAGAGGGTCATAGTGGCGAAGTGCGCGGCGAGAAAGCCGAGTCGAATCGGAGTCTGAACCGCGTTGGTGGAGATGGAGACGAGGGCGGAGCGCCTGGTGAGCCAGGCGAACGTGACCAGGAGGGCTGCGAAACCTACCGCTCCGCGAACGGCCCATGCACCGGACTCGCCTACGAGTGCGAGGATGCCGCCCTGCGCGACGAGTGTGCTGTTATCGAGCCAGGTGGAGAGCAGGACGAGTTCGGCAGCGAAGAGAAGGGTGAGTGCGAGCAGCCGAGGGAGCAGGCCAAAGGATGTATGGCGAGCCGATGGTGTCTGCGAATGGTTCTGAGGAAGAGCGGGGGGCGAGAGGAGAGGCATGAGGGGCCGGAAGACAGCAAGAGCACCCACCTAGAATAGCGGGTGCTCCTGGGCTATCTGACTTGACGGGCTACTTCCGGCGAGCACGGAACATGAGCACCATTCCCGAAACCAGGGCGACTGCGCTCCCTGCGGAGCCGGCTGCAATCTCGGGCGTTAGGGTTATGGAAGCCATTGCGCAGGTCGATGCGCCGGCGGCCAGGAGCAAGATTCCCAGTACGGTTTGTGCCTTTTTCACGTGATCACCTCGGTAGAGTCGAATGTGAGACAGTGTTGAATTTCTGAGGGAATTACTTGCGGCGGCCACGGATCAGGAGAGCGATTCCGGAGACGAGGGCGATGGCGCTTCCTGCGGAACCAACGGGAATCTCGGGTGCGCCAACAGGCGTGGCCATTGCAACGGCAGAGGCACCGGCTACCAGCAACGCGAATCCCAGGACAGTAGTGAATTTCTGCATATGATTCTCCAAAGAAAATGTATTTTGACGAAGTGCTGTAGTTCTGAAAAGCAATCGAAGGGCCATCTTTCCTATTGCAAATAAACAGTTTATGGGCGCCGTGTGTTAAAGGAGCGCAAATATTTGCATGAGGGAGGAGAAAGCTGGAGAGCTAGACGGTTCGCCACAGATTTCGGACGGTGCGATGGCTTCAATCGGCGGTGGGCATTTCAACATGGTCGATCACGAGGGTGTCGACCGGGCCTTTGGCGGATTGAAGTTTGAGGCCGAGTTGGTCCTCAACGGCGGTGAAGATGGAGATGACGTTGGGGCCTCCAGCCGTTTGGGCGACATCATCGGACCACTTGAGCGTGATATCGGCGTGACCCGCCAGACCGGTCTTGTCGAGGACCTCGCGGCCAGCTTCGTCGGAGAGCGCGGACGCGAGATCGGGCATGGAAGCGCCTTTGCAGGTGAGGACTTTTTCTGTGTTTTCTCCGTTGATATTCCAGGAGTTTTCTTTGAGCTCGTCCTGGGAGAGTTTGATTTTCGGACCGCCATGGGCGACGACGAGTTCGTAGACCGGCATGATCTTGGGTTGCAGATGGGCCTGAAAGTGAAAGCGATCGGCAAGCAGGAGGATGATGCGGGCCAGTAGTTCCGCTGTGGGCTGCAGCGTGGGCGCGACGCCCTCGGGCGGCAGGAGCTTGGCTTCGACATCGAAGCGGGCCGATTCGGCTGGGCCGGTGAGCCCGGAGATTTGGCTCTCCTTGACGTCGTAGGCGAACTCGATGATGGATTGCAGAGGCATGTTGGTTACGGTGAAGCGCCCGTGGTCGTCGATGTTCATTCCGCCGTTGTCGGCCTGGGAGTTGTTGATCTTGATGGAGACGACATCGTAGGGAGACAACTTCGCAGCGAGGGCAATGGCGTTGGCTGGTCCTTTGTGCACAATCTGGCCCGAAGCGGCGGACGCGAACAGGGTTGTGGCGGCGACCAGAAGAAGCTTGTGGAGACTGCATCTGACGGTTTGGGGCTTTGTGTTTAGCATGGGATGTTGTGCCTGCGGTGGTGACGGAAGTATATGACGGGGAATGCCCGGTTTGGGAGAGTGCAAGGTTGGGCTTCCTGGGCCCGGCGGTCGGCTGTCGGGCCGCTGGCGTTCGGTTGAGGCGAGCGGGGGCTATGTTTTTGTCTGGTTGAGATGCGATGATTCCAACGCTGGCTGTTCTTAGGCTGTGACAGGTGTGGAGGCGAGGAGAAAGAATGCGACTACGGACGGTTTGGAGTGCGGGGCTGGTGAGCTTGCTGGCTGCGGCAGTGACGGTGTCGGCTCAGAACGGCGGCGCGCATCGTGGGCCGACTGGCGGGCGGCAGGTGAACCACGATCTGCAGGTTTATTTTGTGGATGTGGAAGGTGGGCAATCGACGCTGTTTGTCGCTCCGGATGGAGAGAACCTGCTGGTGGACACGGGATCGGCGGGCATTACGGCTCGTGATGCAACGCGGATTGCCGCGATGTGCAAACAGGCCGGCGTGGCGAAGATCGACAACTTGCTGATTACGCACTACCACTCCGACCATGTGGGCGGATTGCCGCAACTGGTGACGATGGTGCCGGTGGGCAGGTTTATCGACCATGGCATCAATCGAGAGAGTGAGTCGGTACAAGGTGGGGCGTCGACCGTGGCCGGATGGAATGCGTACCAGAAGGTGCTGGCCGATGGACACGCGGAACACCTGGTGGTGAAGCCGGGTGACTTGCTGCCGCTGAAGTCGCTGCGGGTGGAGATTGTGAGCGGCGATGGCGAGGTGATTGCGAAGCCTCTTGCAGCGGGCGGTGAGGCCAATGCGGCGTGCTCGGGGTCGCCGCTGAAGGATGTGGAGAACACGGAGAATGACCGCTCGGTGGGAATGGTGATTACGTTTGGCACGCTGCGGATCCTGGATCTCGGCGACCTGACGTGGGCGAAGGAGCGGGGGCTGATGTGTCCGGTGAACAAACTGGGCAAGGTGGATGTGTATATCGTTTCGCACCATGGCCTGATCAACAGCGGCAGTCCGGCGCTGGTGGATGCGATTGCGCCGCGGGTGGCGATTATGGACAACGGGGCTCATAAAGGCGGCGCGCCCACAACCTTCGAGACGATTGAGGGTTCATCCAGACTGAAGGACCTGTGGCAGTTGCATACGGCCGAAGGGAGCGATGCAAAGCACAATGTGGCGGAATCGCACATTGCGAATCTGCCCGGACCAGATGCAGGGAACTATCTGAAGTTGACGGCGCGCACCGATGGCAGCTTTTCCGTAACCAACGGACGAACGGGCGAGACCGTGGAGTATCCGGCAAAGTAGAGATGGGATGGGAGTTATATTTTCTTCTCCACCGGTTTTATGCCTGTCGCCAATGCATCTAACCAAGGCGAGGCGGGAGGTTTCGTGACCGTCTCCTGCACGTGGATTGGAGAACGAAGATGAACACCAGGAGTATGGGCCACACAACAATCGGGACCATGGCAGCGGAGACAGTCGGCCGGTCTTGGAGGACGGTTGGATTGGCGCTTGGGCTTGCCTTAGTATGGGGCGCTGCCGGGTGCCACAAGACGACCGCACAAGGGACGCAAGTGAATGCGGCGGAGCAGTATGGTGCAGACCCCGCCGACGTGAACATGGCTCCGGCGGATGGGCAGCCTGCGCAGGTGCTGGCACAGAATGTGCAGAACGAGGCGCAGCAGCAGGCCGAAGACTACTCGCAGCAGGCTCCGGCGCCAGTTGAGCGCAGAGCGCCCTACAGCCCGAGTGCCTCTGTTCAGGACAATGGTGGATATGCGCCGGACTACAGCGGCATGACGGATGATGAGGCCGCGGATGCGTACGCCAGCGATTTGACCGATGCGTATGCGGATGAGGCGCCACCCCCACTGCCGGATTATGATCAGCCGCCGGCTCCGGATCCGGACTACCTGTGGACTCCGGGGTATTGGGCGTGGGGTCCGATGGGGTACTACTGGGTTCCAGGATGCTGGGTCGCAGCGCCTTATACGGGTGCGTTATGGACTCCGGGATACTGGGGTTTTATCGGCGGACACTATCGCTTCCACCATGGGTTCTGGGGATTGCACATTGGATTCTATGGCGGCATTGACTACGGATTTGGCTATACCGGGTACGGCTACTGGGGCGGCTACTGGGACCATGACCACTTCCGCTACAACACGGCCGTGAACCGCGTGAATGTGAACGTGATTCACAACGTGTACGCCCATAACGTTGTGGTGAACAATGTCGTCGTCAATAACCGGATTGTGAATCGCGTGAGCTTCAACGGCGGTCGCAGCGGCATCCAGGTTCGGCCACGGCCCACTGAGATTGCGGTGCTGCACGAGCAGCGTCACGCGCCGATGCAATCGCAGGTACAGGTGCAGCGCGACGCCTCACAGAACCGGCAACAGTTCTTCAACCAGAACCGCGGACGTCCGGCGATGACTGTAGCGGCAAAGCCGGTGGTCGCGGATCGCGCGCCTTCCGCTGTATTGCCGCGCGTGAATGCCCCGGTGGGACAGCCAGGTGTGCGCAATGGCATGAGGCAGGGCCAGGGGCAGCAAGGTCAGCCTGATTTCCGAGGGAGGCAGAACCAGCCGCAGCAGGGGCAGCCTCAATTCCAGGGGAGACAGGGCCAGACGCAGCCGGAAGTTCGGCAGGGGCAGCCTCAGCCTGGACAGCCGCAGTCGCAACCCGAGATGAGGCGAGGTCAGCCGCAGCCGGAGGTTCGGCAGGCACAGCCTCAGCCTGGACAGCCACAGTCTCAACCCGAGATGAGGCGAGGTCAGCCGCAGCCGGAGGTTCGGCCGGTACAGCCTCAGCCCGCGCAGCCTCAGCCTCAGCAGGAGATGAGACGGGGGCAGCCACGGCCAGAAGCTCGCCAGGCGCAACCTCAGCCGCAACCGCAGCCGAGGCAGGCGGTTCCGCAGCCTGAGTTCAGGCGCTCGCAGCCGCAGCCGGAGGCGAGACAGGCGCCTGCACAGCCTCAACCTCGTCAGCAGCCCCAACCCCGCCGTGAGGAAGCAAGGCCACAACCCGCGCCGCAGCCGCAGCAGGCTCCGCCCCCGCATCAGGAGAACCGGCGCGGCGGCGATCACGACAAGCCTCAGCGTTAGTGACCAGGGTGATGATGAAGTAAGAAAGACGGCAGGATGCCAAACTGATCCTGCCGTCTTTCTTTTGTGTGGGAAGAATGCTGCTGTCGTCGGCGAATCGATTCGAGCCGGAGGATGGTAGGACTATCGGCCGAGCGCGAGTTGTCCGAGCAGGATCGCATTCAGGGTGATGATCACGACGACGGTGAGCCAGCCGGCAATGCGAGTCGGGCGCGCACTGGCAAAGCTGTGCATGACGTCCGCCCGGCCGGTGAGCAGAAGCAGCGGGATGAGCGCGAAGGGCAGGGCGAAGCTCAGCACAACCTGTGAGAGCACGAGAATCTTGAGTGGGTCGAGGCCCGTGGCAATGATGGCGATGGCCGGGATGATGGTGATGGCGCGGCGCAGAAAAACGGGGAACTTGATATCGAGGAAGCCCTCGATGATGACCTGTCCGGCCATGACCCCGACGGTGGAGGAAGAGAGACCGGAGCAAAGAAGTGCGATAGCAAACACCACTGCAGCGGCGCGCCCGAAGAGCGGGCCGAGAGTGCGGTACGCCTCCTGAATGCTGGGCTGCAGATTGTTGGTGTGGACGAAGGCCACGGCAGCCATGAGGATCATGGCGGAGTTGATGAGCCACGCGCCGTTCATGGCTACGAAAACGTCGATGAGTTCGTAGCTGAGGAAGCGGCTGAGGATCATGCGGCGAGGGATAGGAGTGAGCTGATTGCGGGCTTTGAGCTTGTCGAGCGTTGCGGTGGCAGGCAGCGCAGAGCCGGTGAGTTCCTTGAGGCGGGGCTGAACGAGTGCGGAGTGGAGATAGACGACGTGCGGCATGACAGTGGCGCCGAGCATGGCGACGGCCGCATAAATACTGTCGTGGAAGTTCTGCGAGGAGGAGCGGTCGAGCGAGGGCAGCAGGGTGTGAATGGCGGCGAGTTTCCAGTCGGGATGAACCAGGAAGATCTCGAAGGCGTAGGAGACGCCAATGATGGCGACGAAACCCATGATGCCGCGCTCGAGCCAAAGAAAGCCCGCGAGGTCCAGCGCGAGAATTGCGAAGACGAGAACAGTGGACACCAACGCGGCGATAAGCAACGACTCCTTGGGGCTGAGACCGTGAGCGAGAAGCAGCGGGCCGAAGAGCAGATCGAGGCCAATGGCTGCGCCGAGAAATTCGGCGAGATCGGTGGCGATGGCGGCAATCTCGGCGGCGAACCAGAGACCGAGAGTCGCGGGGCGCGAAAAATGTCTGCGGCAATTCTGCGGCAAAGTGAGTCCAGTGACGATGCCGAGCTTGGCGGAAAGGTACTGAATGAGCATTGCCATAGCGTTCGACCACAACAGGACCCAGAGCAGGCGATAGCCAAATTGCGTGCCGCCCAGGATGTTGGTGGCGAAGTTGCCGGGATCGATGTAGGCAACGGAGGCGACGAATGCGGGACCAAAGTAAGTCCACATTTCGTTGCGATGGAAGTTGGGCAGGAAGCCGCTGCGAGATGGCTGGGGGCTGGCAGGGGACGTGTTGTCGAGAGGACGAGCGTCTGCACCTGTGGTGGCCGGGGATTCCACTCGAGTTGTTGGGATGTCTGGCATTTCGTTAGCTTCGCAACAAGGTGGGTGCGCTTTGTTCGGATGCAGCGGAAGCGATTTTGGAGCACGTAACCGCGCGGCCCGGTTTCATGGAATTAGGCTCACCTAAGAATTAGGTATACCTAAATTGGCGAAATGAGTCAAACTGAGATCAGGCGGGGTGGAGTGCAGAAAATGTCGCGAGGCCGGCAAGCGAACGGCAATACCGAATCAGTTGATAACTACCTGAAGGCCATCTTCTACCTGGGAGGGTCTGAGGAGAGTCGCGTGACCATCAAGGCGCTAGCCGGCCAGCTATCCGTTGCGCCCGCCTCGGTTACGAATATGCTGCAAAAACTCGCTGCGGCTCCGGCTCCGTTTGTCGACTACGAGCGGCACGGCGGGGTGCAACTGTCGAGCGCAGGCAAGCGGCGCGCGCTCGAGGTCGTGCGGCATCATCGGCTGATCGAGACGTTTTTGTACGAGGTGCTCGATTACCCGCTTGAGGAAGTGCATGACGAGGCGGAGCGGTTGGAGCACTTCATCTCGGAGCGCTTCGAGGAGCGGATTGCCGCGAAGCTGGGGCATCCGAAGATCGATCCCCATGGGCATTCGATCCCAACGATGGAGGGAGAGATGACTGCGCGCGAGTCGATGGTGCTGGCGGATGTGGTGGAGGACGGGACCTTCGTGATCGACAGCGTCTCGGACCGCGATGTGCGGAATCTGCGGCTGATCGAAGCGGCGGGCATTACGCCGGGAGCACGATTGCGAGTGCGGAGAAAGGCTTCATCGGGGAGTTACTCGGTGAGTGTCGGGCGATCTTCGAAGGCGTTTCACCTGTCGAGGGAAGTGGCGCGCGACGTGCGCATCGTCCGCCTAGCGAGATGAGCGGACTCGGCTGCGGATGAGTCCGTGGAATAATCATGCCGAGGCCGGATGTCGCTGCTTACTTTTACGTCGCTGATTTTCGCCGGGTCCTTCGGCGCCGGGCTGCTAGGCTCGCTGACGGGATTGGGAGGCGGCGTAGTACTGATTCCGCTGCTGACCCTGGTATTCCATGTGGACCTGCGGTATGCGATTGGCGCATCGCTGATCTCGGTGATTGCGACTTCTTCGGGTGCGGCGGCTGCTTACGTGCGCGAAGGGTACTCGAATATTCGGATTGGGATGTTTCTTGAGGTGGCGACGACGCTGGGCGCAGTGTCGGGCGCGGCCCTGGCGACGCGCGTGCCGACGCATGGGCTGGCGATGATCTTCGGGCTGGTCCTGATCTACTCCGCATGGCTCTCGCGGCATAGAGAAGAGGGCTTGCCCCATGCAATCGACAATCCGTGGTCGGACAAACTGCGAATGTCGGCGACCTTTCCGAGTGAAACAGAGAGCGGCAAGACGGCTTACAAGGTGGATCGGATTCGCGCAGGATTCGTAACGATGTTTGGAGCGGGGGCGTTGTCGGGATTGCTTGGCATCGGGTCTGGCGCGGTGAAGGTGCTGGCGATGGACCGCATCATGCGGATCCCGTTCAAAGTGTCGACGACGACGAGCAACTTCATGATTGGAGTGACTGCGGCGGCGAGTGCAGGGATCTATCTTTCTCGAGGGTACGTCGAGCCGGGGCTGGCATTTTCGGTGATGCTGGGCGTGCTTGCGGGCTCACTGGCGGGAGCGAAGATCCTGGTTCACAGCAAGGTGTCGTTGCTGCGGACGATCTTTGCGTTCGTGCTGGTGGCTCTCGGGATCGAGATGATCGCGAACGGCTGGTTGGGGAGGATATGAGGATGGCTGGGAGTCCGATTGGGCCGGAAGGGATCGGAAGCGGAGGAGGGTCAGGAGCACCAGCGGGCGTGCTGAACGATGCGCGCATGGAGGCGATCATGGGGCGGCTGCTACAGGTTGGCGTGCTGCTGTCCGCGAGTGTGGTGCTGCTCGGTGGGGTGAGGTACCTGGTTGCGCATGCGAGCGAGAGCCCAAAGGACGGCACGTTCATCGCGAGGCCGATTCAACTGCGTCATCCGATGGAATTGCTGCCTGGGATTGCGCGAGGCGATGCGGCGGCCATTATTGAGTTGGGAATATTGCTGCTGGTGGCTACGCCGGTCTGCCGAGTGATCTTTGCGGTGGTCGGGTTCGCACTCGAACGGGACCGGCTGTATGTGGGGATCAGCCTGGCGGTGCTGGTAGTGCTGCTGTTCGGACTGCTGCGGGCAAGCTGAGACCGACAAGGTCGCTGCCAAAAAGAAAACCGGCCATGCAGGGTGTCTGCATGGCCGGCCGGTTTGGTAATGGTATTTGGTTAGAAGCGGAGCCGTCCGGCGAACTGCCAGTCGCGCGGCAGGATGCTCTTGTTCTGGCCGGCGATGGTTCCGAAGGAGGTTGCGCCGGTGTTCCAGGTTGCGCTTGCCAGGTTGAAGAAGGTGGAGTTCGTGGCGTTGTCAACGTCGGCTTCGAGTTGGAACGTCACGTGGAGGGTAGCGGTCTCACGCACGTTGAAGGTGCGGCGAAGGCCCAGCTGAACTTCCCACCATCCGGGACCGTGCAGGCCATCCGGAGCGGAACGAGCGGCGTTTCCAATCTTCCATGTGGCTGTCGGAGAATTGGTGGCACCGCAGGATGCTGTCAGGTTGAGAGGCGATGAATCGGGGCACTGGAAAGCTGACGGATTGATGTACTGGATTTGGTTGATGGTGGCTGCATTGGCGCCCGGGCCGCGGCCCCAACGACCATTGATGCGCGCACGCCGCTTGTCGAAGCCGGGGGAGTAGTCCGGGTAGCAGGTTCCCTGGCCGGCATTGGTTCTGGCATTGCAACCAGCGCCATTGGTGACCTCAAGAGGATATCCATCGCGATAGCGATAGATGCCCGAGAACTGCCAGCCACCGCCGATGAGGCCGGCGATTCGGTTGGTTGCGAAGAATGCCTGACCGCGGCCGATGGGGAAGCTATAGACCCAAGTGACATTGAACGCGTTGGTCTGGTTGGAGGTTCCCAAGCCGCGATCGATTTGGTTGGCAGTGTAGTTCTTGACGAAGTTGCCGTCCTGCGGGCCGATCGGGAACTGGGTCCGGTGCTGGCCTGTGTTGTCGAGTTCCTTCGCTCGGGTGTAGTTGATGAGGCCCGAGAGGTTATGCCATGGGCGCTGGATCACCGAGATCTGGAGCGCGTTGTAGGAAGCGTTTCCGGTGCTGCCCCAGAGGTCGGTCATGGTGCCGAATTGGGGGAAGGGCCGGAGAGACTGGGCGAAGCCCGTGGTGCCGCCGTCCCAGCTCTGGAAGTTCGGAGGACCGGGGTACGGAGAGGCGTTCGGGTTTGCCTGGCCGCCCGCGGTCAGTGAAGCTTTGTACTGCTGGCTGAAGTCGGGCGAGAACGTATTGATTGCATAACCACGGCCTGAGCCACCGGGGAGGAAGTGAGTTTGCGAACCAGAGTAGGCGACCGTAAGAACTGCCTTCTTGTTGATCATTCTCTGCATCGAGAAGTTGTAGCTGATGAACTGGGGACCGCGTCCGCCGTAATACGGATCAGCGAAGTTGACTGCACCTGCCGAGCAATGGCTGGGAGCGCCGCCGCCACCAGTGTTGCAGCCATAGTCATTCTTGTTGTCGGCCAGATTCGCGTAGTCGTAGTTTCCGGTAGACTGCAGCGGATTGACGCTGACTCCCGGAACCGTCCAGGGTGGGACGGCAGACAGAGTGCAGGCAAGTGGGCTCAATCCGTTCGGGCAGGGGATGGACGGCCCATTGACGCCGTTGACTGCGGTGGGCTGGGTTCCCTGATTCAAGACCAAGGTGTTGGGAGCGGCCTGCAACCCCGGATTCAAATAGAACTCAGGATCCGAGGTGGTGGTGCCGGTTCCGCTGTTCGTCGCACTAAACTCCCCGCTGTTTCCGGAACCTTCTGTCGCGTGCGCGCCGCCGCCTGAACCGCCGGCGTGAGTGAGCTGGATGGCGAAGCCGCCGCTGAAAACGGTTGACGGGCTATACGCGTAGGAGAAGCCGAGGCGGGGTTCGAAGTTCTTGTTATAGGGGTGCACCGGAGTGGTGCAGTGGCAGATGTAAGGCGCGTAGATGGCGAGAGACTGGGCCGCCGTCTGGGCCGGAACCTGACCATTGGCAGGAGTGTCTTTGAAGTTCTTGATGTCGGGGAAGCCCGCGAAATTCACAACTCCAGGGATGCCTACGATGGGATTGATGGTAGTGGGATTCAGAAACGAGATGCGGTCCTTAACCTCGTGGTAGGGCTGGAGGTAGTCGTAGCGGAATCCGATGTTCAGGGTTAGTTTGGGGCTCACCTGCCAGTTGTCCTGGATGTAAGGAGCCATCGGGCGGTAGCGCGCTCCAACGTCGGTGATGGCCTGTGTCTTGATGGTCCAGCCGTGAACTGCTCCAACGAGGAAGCTGGCGTAAGCGTCGCCGTCCAGGTTGTTGGGGCAAGTGGCCTGCGTGGTTGTTGAGCTCTGCACGCACCACTCAGACTCGGTGTCGCTGAAGGTGAGGCCAAGCGCCTGGCTGAAGCCTCCGTATGCCGCGCCGTTGGTTTGCAGCCACTGCACCTGAGCGCCAAACGTGATGTTGTGACGTCCCTTGATCCATTGCAGGTTGTCGATGATGGTGTAGCTGTTGGTCGCGACAGGACCCGTGCTGGATGTGGAAGCCCAATTGAAAGGGGCGTTCGGGCCGTTTGCGTGGCTAAAGGTGACTGAAGGCATGTCATCGGAAGCGTTGCCGGGAGGCAGGTTCAGAATGCCTGCGGCGGTCGCACTCTGGCCGAGCGGCATGTTGGCCGATTTCTTGTGCGCGGTCAGAGCGAAGCCCTGGCCCCAGTTGCGGCTATATCCGTACTTGAGTGAATTGATCAGCGTTTGCGATGCGATGTAGACGTAGGAGAATACGCCGGACGCGGTCTTCTGATTGGTAAATTGACCGGCTGCGTAAGGGGAAGGAAGCTGTACCTGGGTGCTGTAGAAGGGCTGACCACCGTATCCGACATTGCCGCCAACTCCCACCAGGGAGAACTTATTGCGGGAGTTCAACGTGTAGTCGAGCCGAGAATCTACGCTGTAGTCGGAATTCTCCTTGGGGAGACTGGCGAGATAGTTGTTGAAGGAGGACTGATTCGTAGGCTGTGGCAACTCGCCTTCAAGATACTTCGAGATGCTGGACATATATTGCGGCTCAATGACGTTGAAGGTCGGCACGCCATTGACCAATCCGCGGAAGGAGCAGGTTGGGGGGGCGGATCCTGAAGCGCCGGGGTAGCCGCAGAGAACTGGATTCCGCATGTACGGCTGAGACGAGCCAAGTACGTCGGTGAAGTCACCAGAGCGCTCGGGGATGGTGGGGATGGTGATGTACTGGGGGGTGTTGCTGAGCGTGGTGTAGTGGAACCCTGAGTAGTCGGCGAAGAAGAACAGCTTATCCTTGAAAATTGGGCCGCCGACGGAGATGTCGTACTGATTCTGGTGCTCGCCCGGCTTGGTTGCAATACCGCTGGACGACGGCACTTTTGCGAAATATCCCCAGGTGTCAAACATCGTGTTACGGAGGTAGTCGACTGCGCTGCCGTGAAACTGGTTACCGCCTGCCTTGATGGTGTAGTTGGTGACGCCGGCACCGCTGAAGGAGGTGGAAGCGGTGCTGGTCTGAACCGAGAACTGATCGACTGCATCGACCGAAACTGCATGGGATACGGGATTGCTGCTGCCCTGCTGGTTGATGTTGGATACCGGGACGCCTTCGATGTAGTTCTCGTTCAAGTTGGTGGCACCGGTGCCGCCATAGATGCCCGAATTTCCGTTGTTATCGCCGGTTCCGGTGTTGTTGTTCGGGTTCTCCTGAACGCCAGGCATGAGGTACTGGAAGGCCGTTGGATCGCGTGGCCCACCGTTCATCGAGAGGGGCAGTTCGGAGTACAACTCGTTCTCGATGGTTCCACCGAGGGTTGCGTCGGTGGTGTTGAGGAACGGCGGGGCATCGGTCACGGTGACCGTCGTGTTCTCGCCGCCGACGGAGAGCTTCAGCTGCAATCCGAACATGGAGGCGTTATCGACGGTGACGTTTTCCTGCAGAAGCCGTTGGAATCCCTTGGCCACAACCTCGACGTTGTAGTTGCCGGCTTGCAGCGGCTGGATCGAATAGGTTCCGGTGGTACCGCTGGTTTTCTTGGTCTGGACGCCGGTATCCGTGTTGGTCGCGGTGATCTCCGCTTTGGGAACGCCGGCTCCGCTTGGGTCGACGACGGTGCCTTGAATGCCACCGCCGCTGGTGGTCTGGGCGTTAAGCGTCGTACCGACGAGCAGAGCGAAGCCGCTGACGAACATCAGGCAGGCAAGAAGGGTGCTGCAGCATGGTGCGAGGAAACGGCGTGAAAGCCCGAGCGGCAAAGACCCAACTGTCGAGTTGCGATACATAGATTTGCTCCATCTGATTTTGCGCTGAAGGTTCTGTGTTTGAATGCGTAGTTTCCGGTAAGAGAGCATTCCCCAAAACCTTGCGCCGGTGACTTGAAAACCTGAAATTACTGATGAGCCGGAACGCGAAAAAAGTATTTGTTTACGGGAGTGATTGTCAATAAGAAAATGTTTTCCCGTTGAAACGGATTTGCGGCGATTCGCCAGCCGTCGACCGCGGCGCCGGAGTGGCGCGGGCGGAGTGCAGCCGGGAAGATTTAAGTTTTCATTTCTTCCTGCAACATGCTACTTTGTTTTTGCCCAGATTCAACACCGAATTTGTTTCCACTGGAAAGTGGCGATTACCGGCCGGCTGCCTGAAATGGCAGAAGCTCACCTGGAATCGGACGACGGGCACATCCTGGAGATCGAGATTCTCACCAACCTACACTGCGAAGTTGCCCCTGCACGCCGACCGGGCGAGCGCATCGCTGCGACTTTGGGTTCGAGACTTCGACGTTGGGTTTGTCCCAGTCGAAGATTTTTCTTGCAAGTGTCTCCAGCCAAGCCGTATTATGCCGCTTATTTTTGGAAACGGTTTCTCATGGGAAATCAGCCAGGAAATCAGCCGGCGATTGAGGGCAGTTATGCTCAGTCAGCCGGATTGCAAATGCACTTATCAAGGATCAGGTGACCCGATGCTCTACCGCAAACACATCGTCTCAACGCGTACGCTCTTCCAACTGACCGCAGCTGTAGTTCTGCTTCTGGTCGGGGGTGGAGTTGCGAATGCCGCTAACAGTGGCATTACGCCGTTGCTGGTTCCGTATACGGTCAATACGATTGCCGGGACACCCCAATTCGGCCAGGGCTCTACCGCGGTCCCTGGTGGTTACTCCGGAGAAGGCGTACCGGCGACTCCGTTTCTGAATGGGAAGACCGTCGTGCCAGGCGCAACCTTGAACGGTCCGTTCACAATGGCGGTTGACTCGGTTGGGAATGTGTACATCGTCGACACCAACAACTACATCATCCGCGAGGTGAACGCCCAGACCGGGTTGATCAGCACCATTGCGGGCGTGATTCCCAAGGGTTGCAGTGGAGTCACCTGCACGCTGCGCGTCCAAGGCTGCGCGGACGGCGTTCTTGCCAATGGTGCGGCGGTCGGATCCCCGCACATGGAGGGAATCGCGATCGATGCGTACGGGAATGTCTTCTTCGCCGACACCACTGATCAGTCCGTCTCCGTGATCTACCGGGGTGGAACGCAAGTGGCGAACTTCATCAAGCTGGTGAATCCGGCGGGCGTCGCTAAGTCTGGCGGTACTGTGTTACCGGGATACATCTATCACGTAGTGGGAACGGTCAATCTGTCGAGTTGCTCAGGCACTTCGGGCAATCAGGACAACGTTCCGGCGTTTTCAGACTCTTCGAACCCATCTGCAACTCCGGGCGGGCAGCTGAAGAACCCGGGCCTGATTCATCTGGACAGCGCTGGCAACCTCTACATTGCGGACGTTGGAAATGCGACGGTGAGAGTAGTCAACACTCAGGCCACGCCTCAGACATTCTTCCAGTACACGGTGCAGCCTGGTTACATTCGGTCGATCACCAACTGCAATCCGGCTCTGACGGGTCCATGCCCAGCTGGCACTGTAACGGCTACGGCCAATAATGGTATCAATGGTCCGACCAACGCAATCGTCTTCAATAGCCAGTACAAGGAAGCGGAAGTAGACGCGTACGGCAACATTTATCAACTCAATGGCACGGGCAGCGGTACTGGGCCTCCGGGCATTTATGCCAATGTCGTCTATGCCGGTGGTGCACCTCTGACCAACCTGCTGGTTGCCGAAACTCCATCGTTGGCTGGCACCTATCCGAGCCCACCCGAGCTGAATGCAAGCGGCGTGCCAACCTACGGTAACGCGTACGTTGCCATTGGCAACCCGGCACTCACCAGCACATTGCCCAGCTTCTTCACGGATGTGATGTCGACGCAGAACCAACAATTTGACGTTCGGCCGAGTTCACTGCTTCCCGACAACTTCGGTACTCTGTGGTTCTATGACAATCACTATCCGGAACTTCACCGAATCGACCAGTACAGCTCACTTGCGACCCTGTTCCTGAGGAGCGGCAGAGCAACGGCAAGCTTGACTGGCGTCTATTCCTCGTCGGCATCTTTTACTAACCCGTGGTACTGCGTCTACGGCGCTTCCGGATCTTCGCCGCTACCGTGGACCCAGGGACCGCAGTCGTTTGATCCCCAGGGAGATGGTTGCCCAGCAGTCGTGTCTTTCTTTAGCGGCGGCAATGCTGTGGTGTCGGACGGCGTAGGCAATATTTATGTCGGAGATGGCTTCGAAAATCTTGAACGCAAGTTATCAGTGAACACATCGTTCCCGCCAACTCC
The DNA here is from genome assembly GCA_036498865.1 of Acidobacteriaceae bacterium. GTDB lineage: Bacteria > Acidobacteriota > Terriglobia > Terriglobales > Acidobacteriaceae > Edaphobacter. The sequence goes on from DASYEU010000084.1 coordinate 41,034, forward strand.
GGTTGGGACAGCTACTGCGACCGTGCAACCGATCCAGGTGCATTTCGGTGCGAATAATCCTCCTGTGACTGGGGCCGATGTGCTGGATGGTCCTGCAACAGGCAAGACGACCACGTCCTTTTCGATTGCCCCTGGCAACATTGCCGACTTTACGATCGACACGACTGATCCGGAATTTCCGTTGGGTTCGTTGAGTAGTGGCAGTGCATACGGCAATAACTCCAAGACGCCAAACTTCGCTATGTGGGCAGGTCTTCCCACATGCACGCAACTCGGGCAATATCCGGTGGCGTGGCCCGGTGAGACGAGCTACGACTGTCTGGTGTACGTTGCCTTCAATCCGACTGCGCCAGGTACGCGGCAGTCGCAGCTATTGGTTACGACGGCCAACGGGTCGAAGTACTATTTTGGTCTCTCCGGTCTTGGTACCGGTGGACAACTGGCAATCGATGGTGGCGCACCGACCGTCGTTACGGCGACTGGCCTTGGAGCTACTGCCGGTATCGCGGTGGCGCAGTCCGGCACCATCTATATTGCCGATCCGACGAACAACCGGATTGTGGTCGAGCCTGCTGGCGGCGGGGCTCAGTCCAATCTGACCTTCACCGGGGTGACCCCGGCAACTTTGAGTGGTCCCATGGGCGTTGCCGTCGACTCCGCGGCGAATGTCTATATTTCGGATACGGGCAACAACCGCATTCTCAAGGTGAATCCGTTGACCGGCGTCGCGACTGTGCTGGGCAACTACGTCTGGATTCCAGGCGCATCGTGCGACGCAGCTGCACCGACGTCCCCCACTTGCCCTGCCGGTGGGCTGTCGAAGGAAGCTGCGTCGTCTATCCCAGCCCCGACCACGGCACCTCCGCAGTATGTCTTCAATCATCCCCAGGGACTGGCGGTGGATGCTTCCAACAACGTTTATGTTGCCGATACTGGCAATTCAGCGGTGGTGGAAATTCCTTCCAACATCGCACTCGGTGGTGCGGTTCCGCTGCTGAACTACCCGGGCGCTCCGAAATTTGTGAATCCGGTCGCGGTCGCGGTCGATACGCAAGGGAATGTCTACGTCGCGGATACGAAGGTAGCCGGTGCCGTGATCGTGGAATTGCCGCCAGGAGGCGGGGATCTTGTGAACGTACCGGGTCCGCAGTTCCAGAACACAAAGTCAGCTGGTCTCGCATCTCCGAACGGAGTGGCGGTGGACGCGGCTGGAGATGTGTACGTCTCTGACAGCGTGAAGAACGTCGTTGTGGAGATTCCGTCGGCAAGCGGCCAGAATCCGCCATTCAATCTCAACTTCCCAGGCCTGAACGGTCCTGCCGGCATTGCCTTGGATGCCAGCGGAAACGTGTATGTGGCAGATTCGGGGAATAAGCAGGTTCTGTTTGATTATCGGCAGAATCCCACCATCAGCTTCGGCAATGTTCCGCAGAACCTGCCGGCGCCGGCACAGCCACTGTGTGCGAACACCATCATTAGCGCTGGATTCAATATCGGAAGCACCGGACCGGGATGCGTGCTGAAGGTTACTAATATCGGCAGCCAGCCCCTCACTTTGACTTCCCCCATTACGTCGGTTGTTGGCGCAGGCAACGTGGCTTACTCCTTGACGAACACCTGCACGAGCCCACTTCCGGCGGGCCTTACCTGCACGATTTCGCCGACGTTTGTGCCTACGGTGGACAATGGGCAGAGTGAGACCGTCAATCTGAATGGTGGGCCGCAGTCGCTTTCTCTGACCGCGAACGGCGCTCAGCCGTTGGTCGGCATCGTTCTGTCCGCGACCTACACGGGAGGCACCAGCACGACGGCGCCAACTGCGGGTGCGACGGCAACGATTACCGCCACCGTAAGCCAGCCGCATATCTCGGGTAATACTCCCACAGGGAATGTGGTCTTCACGTACAAGATCCTGGGTGACGGAACAACTGGAACTCAGACGGTTGCCCTCAATGGCTCTGCTACGGCATCCTTTGCCTTGCCGACGCTGCTTCAGGGCCGCCAGTACACCGTCAACGCGACCTATTCGGGCGACAGCCTGAACAGTTCGACTGTGGCAACTGCGCTGGTACTTTATGTGCCTGGTGTGCCTGTAACTGTGACCGCAACTTCGACGAGCTTTACGTACGGATCGACGCCGCCCGCAATCACGGGTACGGTGACTGGAATCACGGACCCGGCTGTAACATACAAGTTCACCAGTGCGGCCACCGCAACCACGCCGATCGGGGTTTATCCCGTAACGGTCGTGTTCTCCGGCGGCTCATCCCTGACCTATGGCTTCCCACCCGCGCTTACAACGGGTGGGGCTCCAGCCACGGTGACGGAAAAGGCTGCTGCGCTGACCTACACTATTCCCAACTTCACGACGCAATACGGAGCTGCTGATCTGAGCTACGGCGTGAACGCGGTGGTTGGGGGAGCGGTGAACGGTGATACTTTCAGCGCAACCTTTACCCCGCCACAGTCGTCGATTCTGAACGTTGGCACGTACTCAGTGGTTGCGACGGTTACCGGTCCGAACGCTGGGAACTATACGGTAACGGCTCCGCCTTCCACGTTGACGGTCACGCAAGCTCCGGTGGCTATCAGCGTCACGGCAGCCCAGACCGCCGTGCTGAATACGACAGCCGGCGTTAGCAGCGCAACGTACCAGATCTCGGTCAGTTCGAACGTGCCGGCCGGCAAGGGAGTTCCCTCGGGGTCCGTCACGGTCACCGATAACTTCATCCCAATCAACGCTACCGGCTACGGAACACCATCGGCGCCAGCCACACTCGTAGTACCGCTGGTGGCAGGATTCGGTACATTCGCGCCGTTTGCTCCCGCGACCGGTACGGCATTCCCGAGTGGCACTGCAACGCCGGGAATCCATCAATACAGCTTCGCTTACAGTGGAGATAGCAACTTCCAGACTGGTACGCTGGTGCCGAGCTCTACGGCGGCCGCTTGTGTACCGTCGGCCATTGCGGTCAATTGCCTGGTCGTTGACAATCCCGACTTCACCCTTACCTCTCCGACTGGCCCAATCAGCGTCCTTCCGGGTGTGGTTCCGAGTGGGAACGGTTTGCCGGCAGCTCCGAATCAGAATTCCGCTGCTCAGGAAACGGCAGTTCTGTTCGTGAATCGAATTCTGGGATTTGTCGGACAGGTATCTCTGTCCTGCCAGACGCAGAATCCGAGCTACGTGAGCTGCTTCATGACTCCGCAGAGCGTCTGCTTTGCGGCGGCATCGACGCCCGCGTGTACGAACACTGCCACCACCGCTGCAACCGTTCTTGGGGTCCAGACACCGGCGACGCTGCCGCTCGGCTTCAAGTTCACGAGTCAGCTTCGGACCTCTGCAACCGGGACCGCGCTTGCGTTCCTGCCGGTTGGCTTGCTCGCATTCTGCGTGCGCCGTCGGCGCAGGTTGAGCAAGGCGCTCTGGATGCTGATGGCGGTCGCTGCTGTAAGCGTAGGCATGAGCGGATGCGGGGGCAACCTGGTGAGCTTCTACACACCGATTCCCACTGGACCGCAGACTGTTACGGTTACGGCGACCTACCTCGGCAACGGCAGCAATCAGCCCGCGGCGACCCGGTCGTTTGTGGTGCCGATCAACATTAACTAGGCAATCAGGAAGAAAGGGCCGGACAAACTCTTCGGAGTTTTGTCCGGCCCTTTTCCGTTGGCGCCGTACTCAATATTCCATCGACTGCGCAGTCGCAGAGGCCCTAGACCTGAGCGGCTAGGAGATCCTCGATGCGTACAGGCAAACTGCGCACGCGAATTCCAGTGGCATGGTACACAGCGGCTGTAATGGCAGGTGCAACACCCGCCAGGCCGATCTCTCCGATGCCGCGGGCGCCGTACTGGCCCATCACAGGGTCGGGAATGTCGAGGAAATGAACGTCGATCGTGGGCGAGTCGGCGTTGGTTGGTACCAGGTAGTCAGCAAAGTTGTCGTTGACCGGATGACCGTTGCGCGGGTCGTAAATCGTCTCTTCCATCAGGGCCATTCCTACGCCCATGACGACTGCGCCCGCGATTTGGTTTGCAGCCGTTTTGTGGTTGATGATCCGGCCGCCATCGATGACACTGACGACGCGGCTGACGCGCAATCGCGCGATGCCTGGGTCCCACTCAACCTCGGCGAACTGGGCGCCGAAGGAATGCATGGAGTACTCGCGGGCGTCGGATCCGAGACCGCCCCATCGCCCGTTTCCGGCTGCTGAAGATGTGTTTGCCAACTTGAGTAATTCCGAGAAGGCCAAGCCAGAGGCGGCGGATTTTCCGGCCGAATGGACTCGTCCGCCGGAGACTGCCAACTTCGTAGGATCCTGTTGGAAGAATGGCGAGCCGCTGGTCTGGGTCCCGAGGTTGAGCAGGGACTTGACGGCCGTGTCGGCGCCATCCGCGACGGCTGGGATGATGCTGGCGGTGGCGGTCGAGCCTCCAGACCCGGGGCCGGGAACGAGCGAGCTATCGCCGAGCACCACGTCGATCTTGTCTACCGGAATGCCCGTGCGATCGCTGACGATCTGGGCCATTACAGTGTAGGTACCGGTGCCGATGTCCTGCGTCGCGCTGCTGACTGAGGCGGTTCCGTCGTCTTTGATGACCACGGTCGCCTCGCTGCCGCGGCAACCCGCGCCCCATGACGCACCGGCGACTCCCCAACCAAGAACGAGGTCGCCCCTGCGCATGGAGCCGACCGCCGGAGTGCGCCTGGACCAGCCGAATTTTTCAGCTCCAACCTGGAGGCACTCTTTGTAGTGCCGAGAGGAGAAGGGCTTTCCGTTGCTCTCGTCGGTCAGCGTGTCGTTACGCAGGCGGAACTCCACGGGATCGAGCTTGAGCTTGATGGCCATTTCGTCCATTGCAGATTCGACCGCGAACAAGCCGGGAACGGCGCCGGGGCCACGCATAGGACATGGTGTCCCGACGTTGCGTTTGACGATGGCCGATGTGACTTTGAGGTTGGGCACGCTGTAGAGCAACGGCGTGGCCTCGCCGCAGTTCTCGCGGACGTTGTCACCGATGGAGGAGTGGTTGCGGTAGTCCTGCTGGAGCGAGATCAGTTTTCCGTCGTGCGAGGCGCCGATGCGCATGCGTTGTTGGGTGTCGGGGCGGTGGCCCGTGGAGGTGAACATCTGTTTGCGGGAAACGGAGACTTTGACCGGCCGGTTGAGTTTGCGCGCGGCCGTGGCGGCCAAGACGGAGTTCGTCCAGGGCGAGAGTTTGCCTCCGAATCCGGAGCCGATGAACCGCGAGATGACCCGAACGTTCTCCTTCGGCACTCCCAATGCCTGAGATAGCGAGTTCTGGAATCCGTCGACGTTTTGTGACGATTCATACAGCGTAAAGCTTTTGCCGTCCCACACGGCGATACTGGCATGCATCTCCATGGGGTTGTGCGTCTCCACGGGCGTGCCGTAGATCTCATCCAATTGCACCGGCGCAGTCGTGAATGCGGATTCAGAATCGCCGCGTTTGCTGGCGACGTTCGGATTGATGCCGGCATCGTCCAGCCTAGTAGAGACACTGGGCTTCTGCGCGTCATATTGCGCGTGCACTGCTGTACCGGCGGCCTGGGCCTGCTCGAATGTTTCGGCGACAACCAGCGCAATGTACTGGCCCCAATAGTTGACGGTGTTGTCGGACAAGATTCGGCGGCCTTCGCCAATTCCACTGCGTCCCGCGGGAGCGTCTCCCATGTTTTCGTGCGTCAGCACCAGCAGGACGCCCGGCATCTTTTCCGCCCGCGACGTATCCAGGCTACGGATCGTGCCGCTCGCGATGGTGCTTCCGACTGCAACGCCGTAAACCATTCGCGGAAACTTGTAGTCGGCGGCATAGGTGGCGCGGCCAGTGGTCTTGAAGGAGCCGTCGATCCGCGACACCGGCGCTCCGATCACAGCGGACGGACTGTAGGGCGCAACTTGCGGCTTGTTGGCCGCGTCGCCTTCGGGCTTGAGATAGCTGGGCATTCCGTTTCTCCTGAGCGTTGTGCGGCGACCGGAAGGTGCTAGACCTGGGCGGTTGCAAGCGTAAGTGCGCGAACCAGGCAGCGCTTCGCGAGCTCTACCTTGAAGTTGTTTTGTGCGCGAGGTTTGGCATCGCGCAGGGCAGCCTCGGCGGCGGCGCGGAAGGATGCCGTGCCAGCGGGCTTGCCTTCAAGCGCGCGTTCTGCCTCGAGGGAGCGCCAGGGTTTGGTGCCGACCCCACCGAGCGCTACGCGGGCGTGGGCGATCGTTCTACCTCGCACTGTCGCAACAACGGCTGCTGAGGCCAACGCGAACTCATAGGCTTCGCGGTCGCGCAGCTTAAGATAGACCGAGCGTGAGCGAGCTGCGGGGGCGGGAAGCGTGACGTGGGTGATCAAGTCTCCGGGTTCAAGAATCGTTTCGCGATTGGGCGTGTTGCCGGGAAGCAGGAAGAAGTCGCTGACCGGAACGGTGCGTTCGCCTTTGACTCCCTGAATCTGAATGCTGGCTTCGAGCGCGGTGAGAGCGACGTTCATGTCGGACGGATTGGTCGCGATACAGTCGTCGCTGGTGCCGAGGATAGCGAGCGTTCGGTGGTAGCCTTCCATTGCCGCACAACCGGAACCGGGGTTGCGCTTGTTGCATTCGTGGGCGGTGTCACGGAAGTAGACACAGCGAGTGCGCTGCAACAGATTTCCTCCCGTAGTGGCCATGTTCCGAAGTTGAGGTGAGGCGCCAGAGAGGAGTGCCTGTGACAATACGGCGTAGTCGCGGACGACGTTGGGGTCATGTGCCAGGTCGGAATTGCGGACGAGTGCGCCAATACGCAGGCCTCCGTTGGGAAGCGGTTCGACTTTGTCGAGAGGGAGGCCGTTGATGTCGATCAGTTGCCGCGGGCGTTCGACGTTGAGCTTCATCAGGTCAACGAGGTTGGTGCCCCCCGCGACGAAGCGGACCGTTGCGCCGAGTTGAGCGGTGGGCGATTGAGCGGCGGCCTCGACGGCTTGCGGAAGCGTTGTCGCTCTCTCGAATGCAAACTCAATCATGATGATGCTCCGAAGTGCATGTTTTGACCCGATGTTTTGGGCGGCGAAGCCCTCCCCTTTTGGACGATACAAAGGGCGGTTCGTGCCGGAATTGCGATCAGGCGTGCTTGCGAGCGTGCTGGACTGCGGCAACGATGTTCGGGTAAGCGCCGCAGCGGCAGATATTGCCGTACATGGCGTGCTTGATGTCGTCGTCCGAAGGGCCGCATGGTTCCTTGATGGCCGCAACGGCGGACATGATCTGTCCGGAGGTGCAGTAGCCGCACTGGTAGGCGTCGTACTCCACAAATGCAGCCTGCATGGGGTGGAGTTTGTCCGGAGTGCCCAGGCCTTCGATGGTGGTGATGCGATCGCCGACGTGCATCGCGGCGAAGGAGAGACAGGAGTTGACGCGGCGGCCGTTGACGTGCACGGTGCATGCTCCGCATTGTCCGTGGTCGCAGCCCTTCTTGGTTCCGGGGAGATTCAGATTCTCACGCAGGCAGTCGAGCAAAGTTGTGCGTGCATCGAGCCGCAGTTGGTGGTCCTCACCATTGACGTTCAGGGTGATGGAGAGTGGGGTCGCGGTTGGGACGGGGCCCGCGCTTGCTGCCGGGTCGATGGGAGCCGCCGGCTCCGGTACTGCTGCGATTAGAGGAGGTGCTGTGACGACGATGCCTGCCGCTCCCGCCCGGGCCATGAACGAACGTCGGGTAACCCGGTGATCCAGCAAACTTTCTTCGGCGGAATCGTCTTCCGTTTGCAACTTTCCAGATGCGGTTGTGTCTAGCTCAGATTGTGGGGAAACGCCTGCCATCGAGGTCCTTTCGGAGTGAGCTAACTGCCCATATTCTCGCCATTGAGCGACAAAGATGCAAATTGCGGCGAGGGTGTCGTGGTGCTGTGGACAGCGCGGCGGCAGGTGACTAGTCTTATGGAACTTCCTCACGAAGTGGGTTCGGGTTCGCACATGAGCACGGGAACGGCGCTGGCTAATCATGCGGGGAAGAACATCTGGGACAGGCGTTCCGGGAGATGCGCGGCCATGTGTGTGGGTCTCTCGCCGCCAATTCTTTTGGCAGATGATTGTTTTTCCATGAAGATCGTCTCGCGGTCCGGGATCCGAAGCTACCATAAGTCTGTGCTTCCACCGAACAATTGCCCTGCTCTTGCCCCGCCGTCCCCTCTCAGATTCGTTCCTAGCACCGGACAACCGACCGAGTTCGCGCCACACGCGTTTGCGGCCGTCGAGCCACAACTGTAGAGGAGCCTGCGCCCGGCAATAGGGACACAAGCTCAACCAATGCAACGCTTGCGGAGAGAAATAAATGGATCGACTGCTTTGGCTGCTCCTCCTGGTTCCGGTATTGCCGGCGCTGGGCATGGCTTACCAAGTGGCGGGGGCCCTGAAGGACCGGCGACGTTACATCGGACTGGGCCGCTTGATTGAGATGGGGGAAGGGCGACAAATCTACTTGTCCGATATGGGACGAGGTGGAGCAAGCCCAACCGTGGTCTTCGAGTCGGGCATTGCGGCGACCAGCCAGAACTGGCTCCGCGTGCAAGAAGCGGTTGCCGGTTACACGCGCGCGGTCAGCTACGATCGCGGCGGATTGGGTTGGAGCAGCGAGTGCGTCTCCGAACGCACGCCGTCCAATATCGCGCGTGAGCTGCGGCAAGTATTGCGGCAGGCGGGGATTCCTGGCCCCTATGTGCTGGTGGGTCACTCATTCGGAGGGCTTGTGGTGCGCCGGTTTGCTGCGCTGTATCCGGACGCGGTTGCCGGCGCAATCCTGGTGGACCCGATGCGTACCGAGGAGTGGCCGCCAGTGAACGAGCAGCAGCGCGCGTTGTTGGAACGCGGAATCCGCATGGCTGGGTTTGGCGTTCCGGTGGCGCGCTTCGGTCTTGCGCGGCTGGCGACGACTTCGCTGCTGTGCCGTTCTGGAAGGACGTCGCGGGCCTTTAGCCGCGCAGCCGGCCCGGGCGGTCTGCATGTGATGCAGCGCATCACGTGCGAGGTGAGCAAGATGCCGCGCGAGGTCTGGCCGATCGTGGCGTCGCACTGGGCGTCGCCCAAGTACTATCGTGGTCTTGCCGCGCACCTTACGGCGGTGCCCGCGACCGTCACCGAAATGCATGCTGCGGAAGCCGTCGTGGGAGTGCCTGTGGTCCTGCTTACGCCGGGATCAGCGGAGCCTTTGTGCAGCGAGCGATTGCGACATATTGGGTCGGACGTGCGCCAGGTGATCGCCCATCACAGTGGCCACTGGGTTCATCTGGATGAGCCGGAGCTGGTGCTGGGGACAATCCGTGGCGTAGTGGAGGAGGCGGTCCTTGCTTCGGCAGCGGCGATGACTTCGACTGGCGCGCCCATTTCCTGCTGAGAGATGTGTGCGTCCTGAGAATCAGGTTTCCGTGAAGAAGGCGGCCACGTCGTCGATGGATTGGGTAATGCGGTAGGGCGGGAGCGAGTCGAGAAAGATGTGTCCGTAACGCTGGCGTTGAATGCGCGGATCAAGGAGCATCAGCACGCCGCGATCCTTGAGCGAGCGAACCAGACGGCCGAAGCCCTGCTTCAGTGTGATGACGGCGCTTGGTACCTGGTAGTCGAAGAAGGCGCTGCCGCCGGCCTCGGTGATCGCGTCCATGCGCGCTTTGACAACCGGGTCGGAAGGCACGGCGAAGGGCAGGCGGTCGATGATGACGCAGCTGAGTTGCTCGCCCTGTACATCAACGCCCTGCCAGAAGCTCGACGTGCCAAAGAGGACGGCGCCCGGCGTATCTCGGAATTGCTCCAGCAGGACGTTGCGCGGGACGGTACCTTGCAGCAGCAGAGGGTAAGCCAGTTCAGCGGAGAGGCGCTCATGCATGGCCCGCATCTGCGCATAGCTGGTGAAGAGGCAGAAGGCGCGACCGTGGGTAATCTCGAGAACGCGGCGTGTGCGCTCGGCAGCTTGCAGGAAGAAGTCGGGCTCGCGCGGATCGGGCATGCCGGGCGGCAGGTACAGCAGAGCCTGCCGCGGATAGTTGAAGTGCGACGGGACGACGAGTTCGCGCGGCATTGCCAGGCCCAGGCGTTTGCAGATGTGCTCGAAGCCCGAAACAGCGTTGCCGGACGAGGTTGCGCCGGAAGCCACGGTAAGCGTGGCAGAGGTAAGGACTACGGAGCTGTACTCTTCGAAGAGGGCGCCGGAGAGGAGTTGCGACACGTCGATCGGGGTAGCCTGCAAGTGGGTGTGATGGCTTGCGTGACCGACACCGCGGGCAAGGTTGCGGACTCCTCCGGCGGCGCGTCTCTCGATCCAGAAGACGGTGTTTGGATCGCGCGACTCCAGCAGAAACTTTAGGTGCGTGGCGATGTCGGCCGTACGTTTGCGCAGACCAGGAGCTTCCTCGACCTCCTTGAGCCGATCCAACTCCCCCTCGAGACGCGTGAGAGCGTTGAGCGCGCCAGTGTAGGTATCACCGCTTTCTTCAAGAAACTCGGTGCGCTCCTCAAAGGGCATACGCCCCATGCCGCCGTTCAGCCCGGGCGCCATCGGCAGTGCGGCGAAGAACATGCGCGCGCGGTCGCGGAGGGTGGCGGTTGCACTTTCGATAGCTGCGCTCGATGCATGCTTCGCGCGCAGCATGGTCTCGACATCGCGCGCGAGTTCGTCGAAACGCTGAGTGCTGAGGCCGATGCCGAAGTAGTTGCTGGCGGTCTCCTCGAGTTCATGGGCCTCGTCAAAGATGACCGCACCGGCCGCAGGAAGAACGCCGGCATCTGCCGATGCGCCTGCTTGCAGCTTGATGGACAAGTCGGCGAAGAATAGGTGGTGGTTGACGATGATGATCTCGGATTCCAGCGCTTTGCGCCGCATGGAGGTGATGAAGCAGCCCTCCCAGTCGGGGCAGCTCTGGCCGAGACAAGCCTCGCCACGTGCGTCGAGTTTCGGCCACAGCGCGGAGTTCTCGGGCAGCGCGTCAATCTCGGCGCGGTCGCCGGTCGCCGTCGTCTTCTCCCATGCGGCGATGGCGTGAAACTGCGAGATCTCTTCCAGGCCGGAAAGCAGAGGCGAATCGCGCAGTGCGTAGAGCTTGTGTTTGCAGAGATAGTTGCCTCGGCCCTTCATGTAGCAGACCTTCAACGGACCAAGGATGCTCTCCAGGAACGGTACATCTTTGAAGAAGAGCTGCTCCTGCAGATTCTTGGTGCCGGTGGAGATGATCACGCGCTGCTGGCGTTCGCGCGCCAGACGAAGGGCAGGGAGCAGGTAGGCGAGCGTCTTGCCCGTGCCGGTCCCGGCTTCGACAATCAGGTGGCGCTTGTCGGTAAAGGCCTTTTCGATGGCACGGGCCATCTCGTACTGGCCTTTGCGATGTTCGAAGGCAAGGCTGGAGCGGGATAATACGCCGCCCGGCGAGAAGAAATCATGCAGGCTGGGAAGTTTGCGTGCAGCTGCTTGCGCTTGCTCATCCCGCGTGACCGCCGGATCGAGCGGGCCCTCAGGCGACCGCGTGATTTGTATCGGAGAAGACACGTATGCTCCTCCCATGATATTCGCATTTCCTTCGATCCGACCGAGGTGGTGCGACGTCTCAGTACGTCAGCGGTTGATTGTGCAGGGCTTGCTCCACCACTGAGTGGACCTGGACGATCGGCCATGGCTTGGCGACGACGTTGGGTTGGCTCTGGCCAGACTGGTGAATCAGGAGTGCGGGGCGCTGGTCGAAGACGCCGCGAGAGGCCGCATCGTCTTCCTCGGTCCACGCAGGCAGCCAGTTCCAGGCATCGATGCGCCAACCGTGGTCGCCCTGCACGATCAGGGTCGTGTTGCCCCAGCGTGGCGAGGCTTGCAGCGTGGAGACGACGCGACCCAGAACACGGTCGACCAGCGCAAGGTTGTCGATATAGGAGCTGTCGCAATACTGCGTGTAGTCGCCGTTGATTCGGCTCCAGATGTTGGGGCTGTGCGGAATCGCGAAATGCAGGAAGACGAAGTCCGCCTGGTCGGTATGGAGCAATTGGAATGCGTGCTGCTGCAGATCGGTCTCTGTCTGGTAGCGGTGACGAACGTCGAAGGTGCAGAGGTCGCGGTCGGCCCGCGCCGGGGACTTGAGTTCGCGGACAACCTGTGCGAGCGGCGTATAGACGTTGGTCCAGAAGGGTGCTTGCTGGGCCATAAGACCGTCGAACATATCGTGGTTGGTCCAGTAGCAGTTCTGGATTGCGTCGGAGTAGATGGAGCAATAGGGGTTGTACCAGCCGACGGCGGCGGTGCGCCATCCGGCCTGTTGGGCGTCGGCGAACAACGTCTGGGCGCCGTTAATGGGACCCCAGCTGTGATCTTCTTCGTGACGAACCCACAGGCGATTGTGGAAGTTGTAGCGAATGCCGTCGACAATCTTGCCGGTCAGCAATGAGGGGATGATCTTGACGGTGTGGTATCCCGCGGGCTGGGTGTCGGTGAAGAGCGTGCTCCGTGAGCGCAGGGCGTCGAAGTTGGGGAGGTTGAGATCACGAGCGCGGTGCTCGAAGACCTGGTCGTAGGAGAGCTCATCGAAGACGATCCAGACCAGCAGCGGATGTTGGCGAGGGGGCTGCGGCGAGGTCTCCCAGGCCGCGGCGATCTCATTCGGAGCGGGTGTCCAGCGTGCGACCCACAAAAGCTGCGAGAAGCTGCAGAGTGCGAAGACGATCAGCGAAGCGGCAACCGCGCTGCCCACGCGCATCAGCCGCCGGTACCACTTGGGAAAGCGCAGGAGCAGCAATAGCAGGACACCGGCCCAGGCGACCAACAGGATCAGGACGAGGCCTTCGATGAGGTCGAAGGGGAAGAAGGACTGGGTGCGCTGGATGAGATACGGCGGGATGACGATGGCGGCGAGTAGCCGTATCCACGGGTAGAAGCGGGTGCGCGCAGCAATGCTAAGGATGATGAAGAGCAGCAGGGCTACCAACAGGATGTCGACGATCTGCGCATAGCAGATTTCTGCCACGGAGAATGGCGTGTGCATGCGAACATCCGCGCCACCGCCCAATAGGTCGCCGTAGTTGCCGACCAGGATGAGCGATGCGAGTCCGACGCATTGACAGAGTCTCTTGAGCATCAGTCGATCTTTTCAAAGAGAAACAGGACACGTCCATTGGTAAGTTCGTGGCGGTCGCGCACGTTGAAACTTCCGGCGCAGGCAGAGAGAAGGTCGTCTTCGGAGAGCGAGCCATACAGCGAATCGCGGCCGCGCATCAGGCTCTGGTACATGGGATCTTTGACCGGCACCCATTCGACGACGAGATGCCGACGCGTAAGGCGGTAGCAGAGGGCGACGATGGATGGCAGCGGGATCTGCTCCATCAGCAGCAAATGGTGGATGACTGCAAGCATCAGCACGAGGTCGAAGTGCGCATCGAGCCGCGGTAGCAGAGCGACGGACTCCGCATTCTCCCAGCCGACGGCCGGAGTCGGACGCGCGATGTCCGCGTGGATGGTCTGAATCGCCAGATTGCGTTGCCGGGCCATGCGGAAGACGCGGTCGGCTGAGGCCATGTCCCGTTCCAGTGCGACAACGTCAGCACCGGTTTCGGTGGCGAGGGCGCTGAACTCTCCGGTGTTCGCTCCGATGTCCAGCACTCGTCCAGGTTCCGATGTCGCGACCGCGCGACGCACCCATTCGATCTTCTGGCGACTTTCTTCGGCGGTGTAGTGGGTCAGAGTGTGCTGATACTTACTCCAATCGGAGGACGCGCTGGCGGGCATCGCGCGGCGGGTACGCTTGCGCAGGGTGGCCAGGGTGCGTTTCAGGACTTCGGCAGTGACCTCGGGATCCTGGGTGCGCGAGGGGGGCCTCTTGATGGGAGCGCCGACGCCTTTGCGACGATCGAGCAGGGCCGGCAGGGTAATCGGCCAGAAGGCGTCGCGCGCCAGGCGCTGGCTCCAGCGGAGCGCCGCATAGCAGTCGGCGGGCTCGTATCCATCCCGCTTGAACAGGCTGAGCTCCAACGGCCAGCTGAGCATCCGGTTCATCAGCAACGGCAGCAGGAAGGAGCGAACGTACTGTCCGTAGGCCAGCCAGATGGATGACTTCGAGTCGCGGCGTTCAAACGAGAGAATGTCGACGAAGATGGGGCGCGTACCGCTGAAAAGGATGTTGAGCGGGGTGGCGTCCTTGAGGATCCAGCCGGCGGCGAGAGCCTCCTCGCAGAGATTCAGAGTCAATTCTGCGGCGGAGAGCCACTGCGAGGGAGTCCATTCCCAGGGGTACGCGGGGATGGGAATCTTGGGGTGACTCAGGGTGAGGCTGGCGTTCGAGTCGTCAATAGCTGCATCGACGAGATCCCCACGCTGCTGCATGGCGCGGCAGAAGGGGGATTCAAGGAAATCCAGAACCTCAGCGCGAGCCGAGGGGTCGATCCTGCGGATTACGAGGTCGTCCTGGAAACTTAGCGAGCCTGCGGGGTCGCGAAAGGTGGCGCAGGGCAAGGCAGAAGTCATGCGACTTCGCGCGACTCACCCGTCTTGCCGGCTACCGGAAGTACGTTCTCCGCTCCCTTTTTGCGTGTGAAGAAAGCACGGATGCGGCGTCGAACGTAGTAGGCGTACGCGGCGGTTACGGAAGCGATGGTCTGCAGGGCGATCAGGCCCGAACCGGGATCGACGTAACCCCAGGCCCGGCGCTCGCTGGCCACAATCGTGCAAAGGGTGATCAAAACTGCCAGCGAAACGGAGATAAGTCGCTTCATTAAAAGCCTTTCCATAGTTGAAAGGCCGCCTGATCCGACACAGCGGCGCGTGATGGCTCTCAAAGGAGAGCCGTAATTTACCTTCAATTTGTTCAGAAACACTACTCGGCAGGAAAAGTTGCACGCGAAGGAAAGACATTTTTAATGTGTGCTCGAAATGCGCACTTATAGCAGAAGACGAGTAGATGCGGGCAGAAGATTCAGCGCAGGAGGAGATTTCCGGCGAGGGATGACATTAACGGACGCGACCCCTGTCTCAGGGAACAGAGACAGGGGCCACGAGAGTGAAACGCCGTCAGGTTCGACGGAAGAAGATTAGTGAATTCTGTAGCCTAGCCCGAAGGAAACGATGGGGAAGAAGCGCAGAGCGGTAAGGTCGTTCTGCAGCTTGTTTTGTTCATCCGTAATGTTCGACTGGGGAATGGGGCCACAGTTCGAATAGACGCCGGCGGTGTAGTTCTCGCAGCCCGTGCCGGAGATGTTGTAGACGACCGTGGGTGCGGAAAAATACTGGAAGCCGATCTCGGACTGGAAGGAGAACCGCCCCTTCTTCGACAGCATGTTGCCTGTGCCGATCGTGACGCGGGGAGCGACCTTGTTTCCACCGAAGGTGAACGAGCCACTCCCGGTGATGGGGCCGGCAGGGTTGGTGACCGGATTGTATGGCTCGCTGTAGTAGTCCGAGTCTCCGACCGAGAAGGACTGCCCGGTGGGAACGGTGAGCTTGGCTGTCAGGCCGGTGTTGTTGTAGACGGTCGCGCCGCCGCTGATCCGAAACCGGCCATGGAACGGGAAGTAGTCCACCATCACGGCCGCATTTTGAAACTTGATGTTGCCGTCGATGTTGTAGTTGTCCGTCGTGATTGTGCTGGGGGTGTAGGAGAGGAACGAGGCTCCTCCCCGCAGATTCAGCGTCCGTTGCACCAACGGCGTTGCCACGTCGAAGCCGATTCCGGCCACTCCGACCTTGACTGCGGTGCCGATGCCGGAGAAGGGACGCGCACCACCCTGTGACACCTTGGCGACAGGGGCCTGGGCACTCGTGATAGCGCTTGCGGACGAGTCAGCCGCCGTCGAGTCCAGGGAGCTGGAAGAGTTCGCCGAGCTGTCGAGCTTTGCGAGCAGAGCGGTTGAGTTCTGGGGGCTGGCCTGCGAGAACGCGGGCGCGGATGAGATTGCCAGGGCAGAGGCGAGAACAAAGATCGGCAGGGAGGGGCGGCTCATGGTTTTTCCTTCTAGGACTGAAATGTTCGAACGGGTGCGCAGGCAGTGTCAGCAAGCTAAGCAGGGTATTCCGCTGGGCGAATTCAGCGTCGTTGCCCGGAAAACATCGGCGAAAGTGACCCACGGCCAAAGTTTCGTTTCGCGATGACGAATCTTCTGCGATTATCGGGTGTCGGCGGCAAAATGAATTGCAACTTTCGACGCACATCCGGAGAACGCTGGTGGGAGATTCCGCCGCTCCCGGCCGTGGGCGGCACTGGTCCGAATCGAAGCCTCCGCTCAGGCATCTGAATAGAAAGAGATGAGTTGTCCAGGACGATGAGAGGGGGCGCTCGTGGCAGTCGCAAATGGAGTACCGAAAGCAGTAGACCGGGTCAGGCGGCGGGTAGTGATACTCGGTGGAGGATTTGCAGGCATCAATGCAGCAAGGTCGCTGTCCCGGCTTCCCGTGGATGTCACCCTGGTGGACCGGAAGAACTATCACACCTTTCAACCGCTGCTGTACCAGGTTGCGCTCGCCGTGTTGTCGCCGGCGGATATCGCACAGCCAATTCGTTCGATCCTGCGCGACCACGGGAACGTTGAAGTTCTGATGGATGAAGCAGTGGGCTTCAACCTGGATAAGCAGGAGGTGCAACTGAAGACAGGCTCGACGCTCGAGTACGACTACTTGATCCTGGCCACCGGATCGACGCACTCTTACTTTGGGCACGACAACTGGGCCAGCCTGGCGCCTGGGCTGAAAACCGTGGAGGACGCGACCGAGATACGCAGGAGGGTGCTGCTGGCTTTCGAGTTGGCAGAGCGGCAGATGATGGAGCACGGAACGCATCCACCACTGAATTTCGTGATCGTCGGGGGCGGCCCAACCGGAGTAGAACTGGCCGGCGCAATCTCGGATATTGCCCGGCTCTACATGCGCAACAACTTCCGCCGAATCGACACCAAGCAGGCCAAGGTTCTCATTCTGGAAGGGTCGCCACATATCCTCGCGATGTATCCCGAGGATCTGAAGCTCAAGGCGAGGAAACAGCTCGAAGAGCTGGGAGTCGAGCTACGCACACGCACCATCGTGACCGACGTGCAGCCCGGTTACGTGATGGTGGGCGACGAACGTATCGACGCGGTCGTCACGCTGTGGGCGGCCGGTGTCCAGGCTTCTCCGCTGGGTAAGCTGCTTGGCTTTGAGACGGACCGCAAGGGATGCGTGCTGGTCGACCAGTATCTGAACCCGAAAGGGCATCCGGAGATTTTCATCTGTGGCGATCTCGCGCACGTCGAGCAGGGCGGCAAACAAGTGCCCGGGGTCGCACAGCCTGCGATCCAGATGGGCACCTATGCAGCTCGGCGCATCGGCTGCCTGGTGGGCCATGAGGCAGGTTCGGAAGGTTGCGACACGAGAGGCTTCCATTACTTCGACAAGGGCGACATGGCGACCATCGGACGCAAGGCGGCGATTGCGAAAATCGAGTGGCCGTTCAAGGCGCACTGGAGCGGTCTGATGGCGTGGCTGGTCTGGCTGACAGTGCACATCTTTTTCCTCATCGGGTTCCGTAACCGATTGGGCGTGTTTCGCCAATGGGCCTGGACTTACCTGACGCTGCACGATGGAGCGCGGCTGATTACTGGATCGCAAGACCTGCCGGGATGGCGCGACCAGGAGCAGTCAGCCGATTAGAATGACACGATGGAACCGACGGAAATGCAGGAGTTTGCCAAGCAGGTGAAGGAGGGTGGGGAGGAGTCGTTGACCAGCATTTCACTAGCGATTTCGATCCTCGCAGTGCTGGTAGCCATGGTGACCGTGATGGGGCATCGCAGCCACACCGAAGCCGTGCTGATACAAGGCAAAGCTTCTGATCAGTGGAATGAGTACCAGGCTAAGAAGATTCGCATGGAGAATCTCTCCGCAATAACGGAGCTGATGCCGTTGCAACCGACCATCGATGCAAAAGGCAGCGCCGACCTGCTGGCGAAGGACAAAGCGCACATCGCGAAATGGGCCGACGATCTAAAGGAATTGCAGACCACCGCCAAGGATTACGAGCGCGAGGTGAAGCATATCGAAGCGAAGGCGCTTCGTTTCGATATCGGCGAGGCGCTGCTACAGATCGCGGTGGTGCTTTCGTCGATCACCCTTTTCACGCGCCGCCGCAGCTTCTTCTTCGGTGGACTGTCCCTGGGCGCGATCGGGCTCATCGTCGCTGTTTCGGCCTGGCTGGTGTAAGCCTCAATTAGTGAAGCTGGTCAGGGATCACGGCGTACTGGATCAGCAGATCGAAGGGCACGATCTTCAGCGTGGCCTCGTGCGTAGCCTCCAGCACCACAGCGCATGCGGCTCCTGCCTGCTGCACCTGCAGCCAGCGGGCGGCGCAGACGCACCAGCGGTCGCCGGGTTTTAGACCGGGGAAGCCGTATTGTGGCATCGGAGTTGAGAGATCGTTGCCCAGTGCTTTCGATGCGGCAAGAAACGGCTCATCTACAACACAGCAAATGGTGTGAACGCCCAGGTCGTCGGGGCCGGTCTCGCAGCAACCGGTGCGGTAGAAGCCCGTCATGGGTGCGCAGCCGCAAACTCCAAGCGGCTGACCCAACACATTGTTCCCTCGTGAGGTGATTTCGGTGGCCAAGCCTTAAGCCTATTAGATTGCGGGGGTTCGAGTCTACCCGACCATGAAACTGCTCGGGGTTGATTTGACAAGGCTAAAATTGGTTTTCGATCATATCGGTACGTCCCGCCTATGCGGTTCGCGGACTCGATTGCAGGAAAGCAGGTGGCTTGGCGCGGTGCGATTCCGTTCCGAGTCTCTGTTCAGTGACTTTTTTCGCGCTGCTACGTATCTCTCAAGCAGACGCCACCGCGAACACATCGCGGCCTCGGCGAGTGCACACGGGCCCCCGTATTTCTCCAGGATTTAAACTTGCAGCTCTACCAAAAGAGGGTTGCAGTCGGGTATAGTCAAAGCCTCTCAATTGAGGCGTTAGAAGCTCCGTACGGATGTGGAACATGAGCGCGAATCGGCGCCCGTTCCGCGGCAGATTTGCACGTGAGAATCCGTTGGAAAGCCCGTCGGAGAGCACGATCGCAACACAGCCGGCTTTATGTTCGATCACCGGCCGGCCCGGTAGATCGAAATTGCAGTAAATTTCTTTTCTCTCGAGTGTGCCTTATGTGCAAGACGAGACTTGGACTTCTGCTGGTTCTTCTCCTTGGAATGACGGTTACCTCCAACGTGCCCGTCCACGCACAAAACTTTGGCGGCGCTTTTCAGCGCAAGAAGGTGGTTCTGGTTCGCAAGCTGCCGCCCACCGGTCACATCGACGGTTCATCCATCAGCGTCAATGTGACAGGCGCCGGACCGGATGTGACGACGAACCTGAAGACGGCGATTGAGAATTTGCTCATTAGCAACGATTCTCGGCTGCGGACCGTGATGGATAAGGAAACTCCGGATGCCTTGATCACCTGCCGGATCACGACGTACTCGCAGCCTCCTCCGCAAAGAGTTACCGAAGCGAATCTTGCCCTGGGCAAGAAGGGCGGCCCCTTGCAGAATGAGGCGATGAACGAGGTCACAGGCCAGCTGACGACGACGTTTCAGGCGCAGGATCTGCATGGCCGTAAGTCGATCGCGGCCGATACGGTCACTTCCAAGTTCGATCGCGAATATGCGATTCCGGTGGCGCCTACGGCCAAGCCCACCATGGGAAGCATCCTTGGATCGCACATTCCGAAGATCCCGATGACTGGAGCAGTTCCTGGCGCGCCTGGCGATGACAAGCAACCGACGCCGGAGGAGCTACGCGATCGCCTGATCCACGACAGCGCGTTTCAGATCGCATCGCGGCTTGTGAACACCTCAGAGTCGGTGGACGTATTTCTAGCCACTGGCGGAGGGCTCGACGACGCGGACAAGCTGATGGATCAGAAGCTGTGGACACGCGCGCTCGAGCAGCTCGAGACGATGACACCCCTTCCTCAGCCCGAGCAGGATGCCTATCGGCTGTATAACCTCGGCGTGGTTAATGAAGCGCTGGGGTATCAGTCGGAAGACGTAACCAAGGCTCGGAAGTATCTGCAGGAAGCCTCCATCGATTATGGCAAGGCCATCGATGCGAAGCCGACGGAGAAGAACTTCCTGCAGCCGCAGACACGCATCGACACCGCGCTGGCCCACTATAAGACGCTGGGTGACCAGATGGCCGCCAGCGCGCAGCATGCAGCGGTGGCCAGCGCGCCGGCAGCGGATGCGTTGACCAATGCCGATGTGATTTCAATGGTTGCTGCCAAGCTCGACGAGGCTAACATCATCGACACGATTCAGCATTCGACAGCGAAGTTCGATCTCAGTGCGAAGGGTCAGATTGACCTCGCCAAGGGCAACGTGAATGGCCGCATCATTGCAGCCATGAAAACGAAGGCTCGAGCGCAGTAGCAGAACTCGCGTTGTTCTTACGACAAGAAGGAATCGAGTGCGGCTTCCATGATGACGAACGCTTCACCGGCAAACCGGAGCCTCATGGCGATTGCAATGTCCATTGCGTTCGCCTGCTTCGCCGTTGCGCCCAGCGCGAATGCCCAGGGGCGGTGCGGCGCCGGCGTAGACCTGGTGGTGCAGGCTCTCGAAAAAATGCGCGCCAACTCAAGCTCGGACGAGTTGCAGGATGCCGATCAATTGCTGAAGCGGGCCGCCGAACTGTGCGGTGAACTCGGAGACGCCTGGTACTATCGCTCCCTGGTGGAGCGCAAGTTGGGGCACGCTCCATTGGCCGACTTCGCGATGCGGCAAGCGCAGAAGTTTCCTTCGGACGCCAGCGGCGAGCAGATCAATCCCTTTGTCCTGGCCGCACCGGTTGGCACTCGTGCGGTCGCTGGTACGCCGGGCGGCAAGGCCGGTGCAACGACCAATACCGGGCCTCCGGGACAGCGCTGGGCGTTGATCATCGGCATCGGCAATTTCACCGATCCGAACATTGAACCGCTGAAGTACACGGCGAACGATGCGCAGAGCTTTCAAGAAGCGCTGCTTGATCCGAAGATCGGCAACTTCCCGCCCGACCACGTGCACACCCTTTTGAATGACTCGGCGACGACGGTCAATATCAAGATTCAACTGAACTGGCTGGCCCGCAGCGCCGGCCCGGATGATGTGGTCGTTGTTTACGTGGCGACGCACGGTTCCTCCCGTGATCTGGACACGGTCGGCGTCAACTACATCATCACGCACGATACCGTCATCGGGCCAAACATCGACCCCGACGAACTGTATGCGACCGCGCTGCCGATGGTGGAAATCGCGAATGCGATCGCCACGCGCGTGAAGGCAGGCCGAGCGGCGATCTTCCTTGACACCTGCTACAGCGGGAATGCCGCGGTGAAGGACGCCAAGCTGATCGCTCCAGGCATCAAGAACGCCGCGCCCTCGGCCAAGATGCTCGATCACATCAAGCAGGGCGTTGGGCGCATGGTCTTCGCAGCCAGCGGAACCGAGCAGGAATCGCTTGAAAGCGACACGCTGAAGCACGGCTTCTTTACGTATTACCTGGTGCAGGCGCTGCAGCAGCAGGGTGGATTGACGCCGCTCAGCAAGATCTTCGACTACACGCAGCAGCATGTGAGCCAGACCGTCGCCACCGAGTTCAAACAGTACAACCTGCAGCAGAATCCGGTGATGAGCCGCAGCGAAGACAGCACTGACTTCGCACTAGCGCCCGCGTCACCAGCGGCGTCCGGAGCGGGGTTATGAGCACCTCCGCGCAGCCCGATCCGCACCCGCCTGAACACTGGACCATTCGCAGGCTGCGCCAGTTCTGGCTCGTGATTCCACTGGGCCTCATTCTTCTGGCACTCATGATGGAAGACCTCCATGTCATGGGTTGGTCTCCGTTCGAGTCGGATGCCTGCGGGGTTGCGGAACTGGATCAGAGCAGTTTTTCGGCCAAGCTCTATAACCCGCTGGCAGAGTGGGGGGTTCGTCACACGGGCAGTCCTCAGGTTGCGCTCATCTATATCGACTCCTCTACCGAGCCACCCGAACTGCTTACCAACACGTGCGCTTCCCGCGTCTTTCTCGCGAGATTGATTCAGGATCTAAACAAGCTGAATCCGAACGTGATTGTCATCGACAAGTTCTACACAGATGCCGCATGCGGGGAGGCCGATAAAAACGCCACCTTCAAATCGGCGCTCAGCACCAGTAGCGCGCCTGTCGTCGTCGGGCGCCCCACGCATCCGCTGGCTGACTCCTCGTCGCTCCAGGGATGTATGGGATTGTCCTCTGGGATGACTTTCCCGCCGGGAGCAAATGTCCGCGTGGGCCTGACGCGATTGAATGCCGATACGCTGAAGGTGCCAACGCGTTGGCCTGTATTCGATGACTCCAGTGAGAAGCCTGTGCTGCAGCCACCTGAGGCGGGCGATACGCTGTCTCTTGTGGCCGCGAAAGCACAATGGCCTGGCATCGAGCAGAGCCCACCCATGGCCAGGCTCCTGGATGCTGGCACCCATCCGTACACTACGTTCATCAATCTTCCCAATATTCATGCAATGACTGCAATCTGCAGCGCGGAAGAGAACCCACTCTATGCTGACGGGACGCCAATTCCGTGCGACCAGAAAAAATGGAAGCAGGATTCCAACAGCATCGACGGCAAGCAACTCAACTTGAAAGGGAAAGTGGTCATCATCGGTGACATCACCGAAGCGGACATGCAGCCCTTCCCGACTGAGGTACAACCGTTTCCCAGTGGGCAGGTGCCGGGCGTCTATCTCCAGGCCAACTACATTGAATCGTTGCTGGACCAGCGGTTCCTGACCCAGACGCCGATGTGGGTGACGGTGCTTTTTCTGATGCTCTTTGTCATCGGCATCTATTGCTTGTACTGGGCGCATGGAGCGGACGGCAAGCCACTGTTGACCTTGGAAAAAGCCGGGATTGGAAGCGTGCTCCTGTTGAGCATAATGATCGTCCTGGATATTGCCGCCCTGCTGGCGTTCAATTACTACACGCCCGTGTGGGCACTGTGGGGAGCCGGATTCTTCATGGTCTTCCGCTACCTGGAGTCCAGCGGGCACCATCGCAGTCAACATCTGTTAGGCAAACTTGGGGGAGCGCATTCAGGGGGACAGTCCCATCATCTCGAAGGTGAGTCCAAATCTCCTGAAGCGAAGGGGTAATTCATCATGCGAAACAGTGAGCGAACGATACCAGCCAAGAATGGATCCATGGCTAAATTTATTCTCGGAGTCATCGCGGGGTGTGGAATGATTGCGAGCGCCGCGGCGATGGCTGGGCAAACACAGCCTACGACTCCAACCGCCAGCGTCGAGCCCGCCTCAAAGTACAGTGGCTGCGTGATGCGGCTGGAGGCGGATAAAGACACTCTGGTGATCAATGACGCGACTGTCTGCGCGAAGCTAACTGGGAAGTTTGTAGCTGCGGACATCGCCGGACACGAGGTGGACATAACCGGAGTACTGAAGGCCGGGAGCAGAACGATTCCGGCATCCCTCAACGTAAGTTCGGTGGGGAGTGTGGGCAAGAGCTGTTCGAGCATTTGTTCGCTCCTACCGCCGAGGACGCGTGGTCTCGGCAAGGGCGGCGAAGTGCCGGGCAAAGAGGGGGGAACTCCGGGAGTAGCTCCTCAGCACTGACGGACACTTTGACGGCCTGCGTCGACAAGGTATTCCAATAAGGAATATATTTCTATCTGCCTGCGCGAGTGGCGGGCTATGGAATCCAATTCCGGACGCAGGCCTGACTCCAATGAGCAAACAGAACACGAATTCCACCAGCAGGCGAAGCTTCCTTGCGAACGCGGCTGGCGCAGCGCTGGCCACGGCGCTTCCAACCGCGGCGCAGAATGCGGCACAACCCAAAGCGGCTTCGGGCAAAGCTTCGCCCCCGGCGAAGCGGAAGCGTCCGCTGAACGTGCTGTTCTTCATGTCCGACGACATGCGGACCGAACTCGCGAGCTACAACAGCCGCTTCAATGTGCACAGCCCAAACATTGATGCTTTGGGCGCGCATGGTGTCCGATTCGACCGCAACTACTGCCAGTTTCCGCTGTGCAATCCGTCGCGCTCGTCGCTCTTCACCGGTCACATTCCGCGCGAGACGGCCGTGCTCGGCAACCGCGATGGTGTCGTGAAAATCCATCCTGAGTGGACGACGTTGCCTCATCTCTTCCGACAGAACGGTTACACAACGTTGCGTGCCGGCAAGCTCTTTCACGCGGGTCTCGACGACCATGAGGCATGGACGGAATTCGACGGCGATGTGGAATCCATGCATCCCACAACTCTGGGAACGAAGATGGAAGTTCCGCGCGCGCAGATCCCGATGCCCAATGGCGTGCTGCCTCCGTTGCCCGCAGATACCTCGCAGGCGGCGCATTCCGATCAGATCCTGGTGCTGGATGGCGATGGAGAAGGCGCTGGCGATTACCTGGTTGCCGATCGTGCGATCAAGATGCTGAACCAGGTTGCTGCGGATCCGGACAAGCCGTTCTTCGTCGGCTGCGGATTCTCCAAGCCGCACAGTCCGCCGCAAGCGCCGAAGCGTTTCTTCGATATGTACGATCCGGAGAAGATCACGCTTCCGCCGGACTTCGCGGCGTGGCCGACAGTTCCGCCAGGATTTCCCAAGGCTGCGATTCGTCCGCGCAATGCGGATCTGTTCATCGGCCGCGGCGCTTCGGAGTCCGAGGCGAAGCAGGTGATTCGCGCGTATGTTGCATCGATATCGTGGGCCGATTGGAATCTTGGCCGCGTTGTTGCTGAGTTGGAGCGGTTGAAGCTGCGCGATAACACGGTGATTGTCTTCGTTGCCGATCACGGATATCAGCTCGGCGAGAAGGGTAAATGGTCGAAGGCAGGTTCGCTGTTCGAGGGCGGAACGCGCATTCCGCTGATCATCGACATGCCTGGCGCGAAAGGCAATGGACGCGCTTGCACGAGGATGGTTCAGTCGCTCGATATTTATCGCACGTTGTGCGAACTTGCTGGACTCGAAGCGCCTTCGCACGTGCTGGGAACGAGTCTTGTGCCGTTGCTGCACGATCCGCGCGGCGCGAAGTGGGATTCGCCTGCGTACAGCATTTGGAGCGAAGACGGCAAAACAATTCATGGAACAGCGATTCGCACCGAACGATGGCGTTACGCGGAATATGGAAAAAATGCGGCGAACGGCGCGATGCTTTTCGATGTTCACGCCGACCCAATGGAACTGACCAACCTGGCCGACGATCCGAAACATGCTGCGACGCGGGCCGAGCTGTCGAAGCTGGTGAACGCCTACAGTTATCCGGCTTGATGCGCGGCTAACGGCTGTGCGGTTCGAAGCGCTGCTACCTGGTCGAGGATGCGGTCGGCCATCTCCCGCTTGGGCATTTCGGGGATGTCGATCGCGTGTTCGCGGGTGATGAACGTGGCGGCGTTGCGGTCGGAGTCGAAGCCGATTCCGGGCTGCGAAACATCGTTGAAGACGATCGCGTCGGCGCCTTTGGCAAGCATTTTTTCGCGCGCTCGGGAGATGCTGGAACCGGTTTCGGCGGCGAAGGCGATGACCAGAGTGCCGGCGCGATGGGCTCCGGTCACTTCGCGCAGGATGTCTTCGGTAGGCTCAAGGTCGAGGTGGAGCGAGCCCTCGCGGCGGAGTTTTTCGGGAGCAATGGCGGGCAGGCGGAAGTCGGCAACGGCAGCTGCGCCGATGACGACGGTTGCGCGCGGCAGTTGGCCCATGACAGCGACGCGCATCTCTTCCGCGCTGGTGATGGGGACGAATGCACAGCGTTCGGGCGGTGCGAGGGAAGTTGGAGCCGAGACGAGGATGACTTCGGCGCCGCGCTGGCGCGCGGCTTCGGCCAGTGCGTGGCCCATCTTTCCGCTGGAGCGGTTGCCGAGGAAACGCACAGGATCGATTGCCTCGCGCGTGCCGCCGGCGGTGATGAGGATGGTTTCGCCGGCGAGATCCTGCTGCGGAGCCTGGCCGAGGATCGCGAGGACGGCCTGAGCGATCGTCGGGATATCGGCGAGGCGGCCTGAGCCGGTCATGCCGCAGGCGAGGTAGCCGCTGTCGGGCGGGACGATGGTGACGCCGCGGGACTGAAGCAGGTCCACGTTCGCGCGCGTGGCGGGATGGTTCCACATGTTGACGTTCATCGCCGGGGCGACGATGACCGGTGCGGTGGTGGCGATGAGCATGGTGGAAAGGAAGTCATCGGCGAGGCCGTGGGCCATTTTGGCGAGGATGTGGGCTGTGGCGGGCGCGATGACGATGGCGTCGGGCCATTGGGCTTCGGCGATGTGCTCGATCTGCCCCTGCTCGTCGAGGCCGGTTACGGGCTGACCGGCTTCGCTCCACATGGAGGTGATGGTTTTGTGGCCGGTGAGCGATGAGAAGGTGAGCGGCTGAATGAACTCCTGCGCAGCGCGGGTCATGACGACGCGGACTTCCACGCCTTGCTGCTGGAGTTCGCGGACGAGTTCGGCAGCCTTGTAGGCGGCGATGCCTCCGCTGACGCCTACGGTTACTTTCTTGTTTGAGGAACTGCTCATCTCAACTCCACGCTCATTCTGCATTCCGGGGCTAAAGCCCATTGTTCCATCGACCCTTTTCCGCGGCCTGAAGGCCGCCGTTAATCCGATGCTATCAACCCAGCGTTGGCATCGAGGTATCGACGCCGGCGCGGATGCCGGTGGGCCAGCGGGCGGTGACGGTTTTCAGGCGGGTGTAGAAGCGGACGCCTTCGGGGCCGTAGATGGCGTGGTCACCGAAGAGGGAGCGCTTCCAGCCGCCAAAGCTGTGGAACGCCATGGGCACAGGGATGGGCACGTTGATGCCGACCATGCCGGCCTGGACGGCGTTGGCGAAGGCGCGCGCCGTATCGCCGTCGCGGGTGAAGATGGAGGTTCCGTTGCCGAACTCGTGCTCGTTGGTGAGTTGGAGGGCGGTCTGGAAGTTGTTGACGCGGACGATGCCGAGGACGGGGCCGAAGATCTCTTCGCGGTAGATCTTCATCTCCGGCTTGACGTGATCGAAGAGGCAGGCTCCGAGGAAGAACCCGTCGCCGATGGGTAGCTTGTCCGTGCGGCCGTCGACGAGGAGTTCGGCGCCTTCCTTCTGGCCGTGTGCGAGGTAGCCCTTGACGCGGTCGAGGTGCACGTCGGTGACCAACGGGCCGAGTTCGGCGTTGATCTCGGTGCCGGGCGCAATGGTGAGGGCGGCGATGCGGGGCTTGAGCTTGGCGATGAGGTCGTCCGCGGTCTTGTTGCCGACGACCATAGCGACGGAGATAGCCATGCAGCGTTCGCCGGCGGAGCCGTAGGCAGCACCGACGAGGGCGTCGGCGGCCTGATCGAGGTCGGCGTCGGGCATGACGATCATGTGGTTCTTGGCGCCGCCGAGGGCCTGAACGCGCTTGCCGTGCGAGGTGCCCTTGGCGTAGACGTATTCGGCAATTGGGGTCGAACCGACGAAGCTGACCGCCGCGATGGCAGGGTGCGCGAGGATGTTGTCGACAGCTTCCTTGTCGCCATGGACGACGCTGAAGACGCCGTCGGGCAGGCCGGCTTGCTTGAGCAGTTCGGCGATGAGGATGGAGGCGCTGGGGTCGCGCTCGCTGGGCTTCAGGATGAAGCAGTTGCCGCAGGCGAGGGCGAGCGGAGCCATCCAGAGCGGGACCATGGCGGGGAAGTTGAAGGGCGTGATGCCGGCGACGACGCCGAGCGGCTGACGCATGGACCAGGAGTCGATGTTGGTGCCGACCTGCTCGGTGAATTCGCCTTTGAGGAGCTGCGGAATGCCGGCGGCGAACTCGATGTTTTCGAGGCCGCGGGTGACTTCACCCTTGGCGTCGGAGAGAACCTTGCCGTGCTCCGCGGTGATGATGCGGGCGAAGTCGTCGGCGCGCTGTTCGAAGAGCTCGCGGAGACGGAACATGACGCGGGCGCGGCGGAGTGGCGGCTGCGCGGACCACTCGGGGAAGGCGGCCTGGGCGGCGGCGACGGCGGCATCGAGCTCGGCGGAATTGGCGAGGGGGACGAGCGCCTGGACTTTGCCGGTCGCGGGGTTGAAGACGTTCGAGGTGCGGCCGGAGGTTCCTGCGACGGGCTTGCCGGCAATCCAGTGCGGGATAGCGCGCGGGGCGGTGGCGGATTCGGCGGCGGGGTTCGAGAGGACGGCGGTGGACATAGGGAAACCCTCGTTGTTGATGCACCAGAGTAGATCATCCGGGGCGTGGGCTGGAACAGGGAGCGATGAATTCGACGGGCACCCCCTCCCCCCACTAACCTGGCGAGAAATGGCTTCGATTCAGCGAGTTACGGAGGGTGCGGTTCTCTAAAATATTCATTTCATTGGGGTTACTGCTAAGATCGTCTTTCCGCTGGAGTTAGCAGCGGCGCCGGTAAGTTATTGATTTTATGCGGCCGAGGCAAGTTGGCGACGGCTTGCAGCGAATTTACCCCCTTAAGTTAATTATAGTCCTTTGGGTGGGGTGATCGGGCACGTGTATTCCCTTGTGGATCATGGAGTTAGGTGGTTTGGGGACTTGACATGCGAGTTTGGCTTGTTTCTGGGGAGTGTCACTGTGATCTATTTGATTCGTAAACGATTATGGTCGCCGGCAGGACGCGTTTCCAATTGGCAGCCATAAATATGGTAGACTGTCGCCATGCGGACGACGGTGGACATTCCGGATGCGATGTACCGCGAGCTGAAGAGCCGTGCGGCGGCGGAGGGCGGATCGGTCAAGCAGCTTTTGTTGCGCGGGGCAGAGACGGTTCTGCGTGAGGCGACGAAGAAGAAGGTGCCACGTCTCACTGAACCTCCCTTCAACAGAGGGGTGCCCGGCTCCCTCAAGCTAACAAACGAGATGATCTATGACCTCATTGATTTTCCCTGATCTAAATGTCTGGATGGCACTCTCGTTTCAATCGCACCAGCATCATCCGATCGCATGGACCTGGTATCGATCCTTGCGGAATGACGAGGAACTGGCTTTCTGCCGTATGACGCAACTTGGCTTTCTGAGGCTCTCGACTACGAGACAGGTAGCAGGGGATGAGACGGTGAATCAGGTCGAGGCCTGGGCGAAGTATGACCGTTGGATCAACGCCGGAGGGGCAACCTATCTGGAAGAGCCCTTGGGAATCGAAACGGAGTTCCGCTTCTACTCCGGCCGGCTCACGCCATCGCCCAAAGAGTGGGGTGACTCTTACCTGATCGCTTTCGCAGCGTCCATATCGATGCCGTTGGCGACGTTCGATATGGCGTTGAGTCAGCGGTATGCGCGGTCGATCCTGCTGAAGACCGATATCTGAGCGGCGGTTTGCGTGTTCAGGCTTTGACTTCGGCTTCGACCAGGTCGCGGGCTTTGGTCAGGCCGCGGTTCTTGTAGCTGGCTCCGATGAAGTCGCGGAAGAGCGGGTGGGGCTCGAGCGGCTTGGACTTGAATTCGGGGTGGAACTGGCAGGCGAGGAAGAAGGGGTGCGTGGGGATCTCGACGATCTCGACGTAGGTAGCGTCGGGGGTGGTGCCGGTGAGGCGGAGGCCGGCGCCGGTGAGGATGGGCTCGTACTCGCGGTTGAACTCGTAGCGGTGGCGGTGGCGCTCGGAGATTTCGGTGGTGCCGTAGGCTTTCGCTGCGAGGGAGTCGGGCTCCAGCTTGCAGGCCCAGGCGCCGAGACGCATGGTGCCGCCCATCTCTTCGACGCCGGTGAGTTCGCGGAGCTTGTAGATGATGCGGTGGGGAGTGGCGGGGTCGAACTCGCCCGAGTTGGCGGCGGCGAGGCCGGCGACGTTGCGCGCGAACTCGATGCAGGCGGTCTGCATGCCGAGGCAGATGCCGAAGTAGGGGATGTTGTTCTCGCGGGCGTAGCGGATGGCGTTGAGCATGCCTTCGATGCCGCGCTTGCCGAATCCGCCGGGAACGAGGATGCCGTCGAAGCCGGTGAGTTGCGATTCGTAGTCGCGATTCGGCTTGCCGGGAGTGTCGCCCTCGACTGCGTCGCGCGTCTCAAGTCCCTCGGCTTCGATCCAGGTGACGCGGAGCTTGAGGTTGTGGGCGAGTGCGCCGTGGACGAGAGCTTCCTTGAGGGATTTGTAGCTGTCTTCGTACTCGACGTATTTGCCGACGATAGCGATGGAGACTTCGTCCTGCGGGTTGTAAGCGCGGTGGACGATGTCCTGCCACTTGGTGAGGTCGGGGGCCCTGGCGTCGATGCGGAGGTATTCGAGGGCGAGGGTGTCGACGTTTTCGGCGGCGAAGGTGAGGGGGACCTCATAGATGCTGGAGACGTCGCGGGCGGCGATGACGGCCTTCTCCTGCACGTTGCAGAAGAGGGCTATCTTGTTGCGCATCTCGCGGGGGACGGCGCGGTCAGAGCGGCAGAGCAGGATATCGGGCTGGATTCCGATGGAGAGCATCTCCTTGACGGAGTGCTGGGTGGGCTTGGTTTTGAGCTCCTGGGCGGCAGCGATCCAGGGGATGAGCGTGACGTGGACGAAGACGGTGTTGTCGCGGCCGAGGTCCTGGCGCATCTGGCGGATGGCTTCGAGGAAGGGGAGCGATTCGATGTCGCCGACGGTGCCACCGATTTCGACGATGGCGACGTCGCAGTCGGCGGCGACCTTGCGCATGGCGTTCTTGATCTCGTTGGTGACGTGGGGGATGACCTGGACGGTCTTGCCGAGGTAGTCGCCGCGGCGCTCCTTGGTGATGATCTGCTCGTAGATGCGGCCAGTGGTGAGGTTGTTATCGCGGGAGAGTTTGGCGTGGGTGAAGCGCTCGTAGTGGCCGAGGTCGAGGTCGGTTTCGGCGCCGTCGTCGGTGACGAAGACTTCTCCGTGCTGGAACGGCGACATGGTGCCTGGGTCGACGTTGAGGTACGGGTCGAACTTCATGATGTTGATCTTGATCCCGCGCGCTTCAAGCAGGCAGCCGATAGATGCTGCAGCGAGTCCCTTGCCGAGTGAGGACACAACTCCGCCTGTCACAAAGATGTATTTCGCTGACATCTCCGCCTCCGATTATTTAGTTGTTTGAGTTGGCCGCGCGTGTGGGGCACGTTTAAGTATCGCAGGGAAACGGGGCTGGAGCAATGCCCTGTTTTCCTCAGGGAATCGAGCGCGGTCCGGCGAATCTTCCTGACGAATATGGGGTTCAACCCGGGAAGTATGGAGCGCATCTATCTACCTATGGAACAACTTTTGAAGGGCACTTTGTTTTTGGGACTGTTGGTTGGGCTGGGCTCGGGGCAGGCACTGGCACAGACAGACGTGGCGATCAGCGGATATGGCGCGTTCAACCAGTCGACGAGTGGAACGACGACGATTCAGAAGCCGTCGGACCAGGGCGGGTTTCTGATTGAGGCGCGGCACATCAGCAATCCGCTGGTGGGGTATGAGGTGACGTACGCGTTCAACCGGGCGAACCAGGCGTACGCGACGAATCCGGCGCAGGTATGCCCGGCGTTTGGCTGCACCAACTCGACGGCGTCGGTCCAGGCGAACGCGCACGAGGTTACGGGGGACTGGGTGGTGTCGCTGCGGGTGCTGAATCTGCGGCCTTTCGCATTGGCGGGCGGAGGCGTGCTGGTGAACGTGCCGCAGGGAGGCACGGTGACGACGATCGGGTGCGGAGTTGTGATTCCGCTTTGTTCCAGCGGTACGACGACTGCGCAGACGCAAACGCAGGCGAAGGCGATGTTTGTGTATGGAGCGGGTGTGGATTGGACGGTGGTGCCGCATCTGGGGGTGCGGTTCCAGTATCGAGGTCGGGTTTATAAGGCTCCGGACCTGGTGACTGCGTTCTCGTCAACCGACCGGTTCACACGGACTGCGGAGCCGGTGCTTGGGGTGTTTCTGCGCTTCTGACGGGCGGGCGCTCTGCCCAGTCCGGAGGGGCCGGACTGGGTAGAGCAGAACGATGCGGTTACTTGCTGTCGGGAACGCTGCGGGGGACGTTGGCGAGGCGGTTGGAGCTTTGGAAGGGAAGCATCCAGCCGGGGTACTCGGGTGGGAGTGCGCTGACGGTATCGAGTTGCTTGAGTTCGTCGGGCGCGAGCTGGATGTTGGTGGCGGCGAGGTTGTCGTTGAGCTGATCGAGGCGCTTGGCTCCGATGATGATGGACGTGACGAAGGGCTTGGCCAGCACATACGCGAGCGCGATGGTGGCGGGCGATACATTGTGCGATTTCGCGATGGGAATGAGGACGTCGATGATGTTCCAGGCGCGATTCTTGTCGACGATGGGGAAGTCGAAGTTGGAGCGGCGCGAGTCCTCAGGTTTCTGATTGTCGCGGGTGTACTTGCCGGAGAGGAGGCCGCCCGCGAGGGGGCTCCAGACGAGCAGGCCAGTCTTCTCGGCTTCAAGCAGAGGGACGATGTCGCGCTCGAGATCGCGACCGGCGAGGGAGTAGTAGGCCTGCAGGGTGTCGAAGCGGGCGAGGTTCTTGAACTCGGAGATGGCGAGGGCTTTGGCGATCTTCCAGGAGAGCCAGTTGGAGACGCCGATGTAGCGGACTTTGCCCTGGTGTACGAGGGTATCGAGTGCGCGAAGAGTCTCTTCGATGGGGGTGATGGAGTCGTTGCCGTGAATCTGGTAGAGGTCGATGTAGTCGGTCTGGAGGCGGCGGAGGCTGGCGTCGACCGCGTCCATAATGTGACCGCGGGAGGCGCCGACGTCGTTGCGGCCGGGGCCGGTGCGGCCGAAGACCTTGGTGGCGATGACGAGGTCTTTGCGGGCGATGTTGAGGTTCTTGAGTGAGCGGCCAACGGTGGATTCGGACTTGCCTTCGGAGTAGACGTCGGCGGTGTCGATGAAATTGACGCCGGCTTCGACGGAGGCCTTGATGAGAGCGTCGGCACCGGCCTGATCGACAGCTCCGATGGCCTTCCAGAGGTGGGCGTTCTCGCCGAGGGCCGTGGGGTCGTCGCCCGCGAAGGTCATTGCGCCGAGACAGATCTGGGACACGAGGAGGCCGGTGTTGCCTAGAGTCTTGTATTGCATGTGTTGTCCTTTTGGGCCAGGTGGGCCGGGGCGTGCAGGCTATTGGACGCGCGCGGGCAGCGCGGCGACTCACCGCGCGGCTGGGTAACGAAGGCGTTGCGGGCTACGGCTGCTGCTGCTGTTGTTGCTGCTGCTGGGCGATCAGCTTGGCGCGGTGCTTGCGGATGTAGTGGGCTGCGATGTCAGGGTAGAACTCGCGGATGGATGAGAAAGCGACGTCTCGCATGACGGAGTAGCCGAACTTGGTGGCCAGGACAGAAAAGCTGGTGGCGGAGGTGGGGTAGTAGGTGCGCGAGACGATCTGGGTGAGGACCTTGCCGCCGAGGCCGGCGATGTTGGGAGTCTGGTGGCCACCATAGGTGCGGGCGATTCCCTGGCGGCTGATGACGTAGAGGGCACGGGTGGCGATGCGGTGCTCGTTGCCGAGGGCGTAGTAGCGGGTGTCCTCGTGGAGCGCGCTGGCGAGGAGCCAGGCGGAGAGGTAGGTGTTGTCGGTCTTGTCGAGGAAGCCGCGCCACGCGTAGTTGTAGAAGCCGTTGACGCCCTTGCCGAGTGCGGGGTGCGAGTCCATTCCTTCGGCGGAGAGGGAGGTGAGTCCGAGGAAGATGAAGGTGGAGTAGTCGAGCGCCTGGTGGTTGGCGACGGTGAAGTTGTATTTCCAGCCGGGCGGATGGGGCTTGGAGCCCCCGGAGACGGTGCGGAAGTTGGGCATCAAGCCGAGGATGCGCTTGGGCTGTTGGCGCTCGAGCGGGATGGCGTTACCGTCGGCGTCGAGGGGAAGGGCTGGGGTGGCGGTTTTTGCGGGCTCGCCAGGGGCGGAGGAGTCCTGAGAGGGAGGCTGGGGGGCGGGTAAAGGCGCTTCGAAGTCCAGGGAGGAAGATGTGGAAGCGGCTGATGTTGCAGAGGATGGGGCTGGGAGGGCAGAAGCCACAAGGAGCTGGGAGGGGGCGTCCGGCAGGCCTTCCGAGGAGGAGGGGGTGGACTGGGCCAGTGCGGCGGTTGCGAAGAGGAGAACGAACGAAGGAAGCAGGCGCAGGGGATGATCCAATCTGGAGTCAATTTTGTCGAAGTTGTCTCCAGTTTAGACGTTGAGTGAGGGCGGGAGTTGCGAAATTCGGGCCAAAATGGGCTTGGACTGGTGCGGGAAAGGGCGGGTTCTGTGTTTTCCACACTAGCTTGACGCCCCTCCGCGGGGCGGGAGTATAGTCACAATCACTCCCCACGGGCCCAGGCTGTAGATCGGCAAGATTGTGATCCGTTCTTATTCAGTCAGGAGAGTTCGCGATGGAAGATCCCCAAGTTGTTTCATCTGTTCCCCCTACGGTCGCCGCCGAAAGTGGTCTGGCGGACAATGTGGCCGGCGCACTGGCCTATATCACCTTCATTCCTGCAGTCCTTTTCCTGATCCTCGATCCATACAAAAACCGTCCGTTCGTGCGGTTTCACGCTCTGCAGTGTCTGGGACTGTATGTCTGTGCGATCGCTTTCAGTTTCATCCTGATTATTCCGATTCTGGGATGGATCGTTGGCCTGTTGGGAGACCTGGCATTGTTTGTCTGCTGGATCATATGCATCGTGAAGGCATACGGCGGCCAGCGGTGGAAGTTGCCGATTGTCGGCAATATCGTCGAGAACATGGCGAAGTAGCATCGTCTCATCGAGACGAACTGAACGGTAGGACGGAACTGCGCGAGCAGGGTGCGGCGGTGGTGTGTCAGTATCTCATTCAGGCTATTGGGCCTGGGCTCTGGGCAGCCAGACTTCAAGCTGATGCGACGGAGCTGGGAGCCCCACGCGGACGACATTTGCGCCAACGTTTGCGGCTTTCAGGAAGTTCTGGCACTTGTTAGCCAGTTCGACGTCGGCCGCGTTGAAGAAGCGAATTTGCGCCGTGCTCGGCATCTTCTGACTTTGAACTCTCTCCACCTTGGTCTCCACTTTGGCTTTGGGCCACGCTGCCTGGAGCGCTGCGGCGACCTTGGCACCGGCTCCCGGAGGAAGGCTGGCGTCCTGTTGCAGGTAAATGTGGGCGACTGCGCCGGTAGAGGCAGGGTCGCGGCTGGGGGCCGGAGTGATGGGGTGTTGCACGAGCTGCGCGGAGCCGGTGGGGCTGGGCTCGAACTGGGTGAGGAGGACGACGATCTGCTCGCTCTGCTTGTCTGAGACAGCGACCTTCTGCTTGCCTGGATCGTCCTCGATGCTGACGTCGCCGAGCTTGGAAAACTGCGCCTTGAAGGAGGCGGGATCGTCGACGCTGGCGACAAAGGTGATCTTTCCGGAGAGGGCACCGCGCACGAGGCGAGCTCCGGGGTGGCTTGCGATGTACTTGCCACAGGGGCCACTGCTGGTGACCTGGTCGACGGACTCGTCGTCCATGATGGTGGCGGCGACCTCGTCGATGGAGTAGTTGAAGCCGGCGTTGTGGCTGACGCCGGCGGTTGCGCTGGTTACTTTTTGCAGTGCCGCTGATCCTAGTGAGGCTTGCAGCGCAGTGGCGGAGGAGACGCTGTAGGAGGGGAAGAGATGGCCCGCGGACCTTGCTTCCGGCGTGGGCTTGGGGAGGCAGACGGTGGAACTTACGGGGATCCAGTCGGATTCGTTGAAGAGGGTTCCGACTTCGAAGTTCATGGGTACGACGGCAACGGAGAAATGCTTGTTGGCGGGGCCGCCGCCGAACTTGTTGGTGACTTGCTCGGCGAGCCTGGCCTGAAAGGTGTCGAAGTCCAGAATCTCGGAGGCGATTGGATCGATCGACTTCCGAGGCCAGAAGTGATGGACCACGAAGAAGACAACGGCAAGCACCAGGAGCAACGCGGCACCGCGGTACAGTTTGCCCATTGGAGTGTCCCTCGGGAAATTCCAATGTTAGGTTCCGGGCCCGAAACTCACAATAGGGTTTCGAGGGTTTTTTGCGTGGTTTCCAGGTTAGGCAAGAGGCTTAGCGAGGAAGAAATCCGTGCCCTTAAACGAAACGGGCTTTTTCAGCATCTACTGAAGCCCGCTGCTACTCCGGAACCAGATGGGTAAGAGCGTGCCACTGGGGCTAAAGCCCCAGTGGCTTTGTTCGCGTTGATTGCCGGCACTGAAGTGCCGGCCTATCGAGTACGTGCTTTTGCACTCTTTGAAGGCCGCGGCTGCTCCGTGGGTTGAATCCCCGCCCTGCAAAGGAAGTCCCGACGACCTTAGCGGCCGTGTTCTTCGAGGAACTTCTCGACTTCGAGGGCGGCCATGCAGCCGGTTCCGGCAGCTGTAATGGCCTGGCGGTAGCGGCGGTCCTGGATGTCTCCGCAGGCGAAGACGCCGGGGACGGGCTGGCCGTTGTGCGTGGGGAAGACGTTGCCGTGGGTGAGGATGTAGCCGTCCGGGTCGAGATCGAGCTGGCCGTGGAACATCTTCGCGTTAGGGATGTGGCCGATGCCGAGGAACATGAAGGAGACGGGGAGTGTGCTGTGCTCGCCGGTCTTGGTGTTGCGGATTTTGAGGCCTTTGACGTCCTTTTCATCCACGCCGAGGACTTCGTCTACGACGGTGTTGGTGAGGAACTGAATGTTGGGGTGGGCCATTGCGCGCTCGAGCATGATATTGCTGGCGCGGAACCGTTCCGTGCGGTTGATGAGCGTGACCTTGCTGGCGAAGCGCGTGAGGAAGAGGCCTTCCTCCATGGCGGAGTCGCCGCCACCGATGACGGCGATCTCTTTGCCGGAGGCGAAGAAGCCGTCGCAGGTGGCGCAGGAGCTGACGCCGTGGCCGATGAGGGCCTGCTCGGAGGGCAGGTTGAGCCAGCGGGCGGAGGCACCGGACGCGATGATGAGCGTGCGGGTGTGGATGGGATCCTTGCCGTGGCCTAGATTTAGCTCGTACGGGTGCTTGGAGAGGTCAACGGAGACGAGGTGAGCCATCTTGAGCTCGGCGCCGAAGCGGGTGGCCTGCTGCTTCATGTTCTCGATGAGCTCGGGACCCTGGATGCCTTCGGGCCAGCCGGGGAAGTTTTCGACCAGCGTGGTGATGGACAGCTGGCCCCCGGGCTCGTGGCCTTCTAGTACCAGCGGCTTGAGATTGGCGCGGGCAGCGTAGATGGCGGCGGTGAGGCCGGAGCAGCCGGAACCGAGGATGACTGTGTCTCTTGTCGTGGAAGGGGACGTGATTTCAGACATGGTGATTGATTTGATTGTAACTGGGCGAGATGGATTCGGTTCAGGGTTCGAGGTTGGAGTCGCCGTAGGGGCAGTGGCGGCAGCCGGAGTTGCAGCAATAACCGCGCTTGAGGTGGTAGGCGGCGGTGAAGACGAGGTAAGGGCCATCCATGTAGAAGTCTTCGGGCGCGAGTTCCTGCGGGGTGGGCTTGGGCTCGCCGGCTTTGGCGGGCGGTGTTGAGTTGGGGGGAGTTGCGGGCATGGGGCTAACTTCAGAATAACGTGGGCGCGGGTGGGACGGGTTCGGCGGGGATGCGGGGGACTATGGCGGGTACGAATCGGTTGCGCCTGGGTGGGGCGGGAGCGACGGCTTCGGAGGCGGGGACGTCCTCGGTGACGAGGGAGCCGTTGCGGTAACGGACTTCGCGGCCGGGGACGGCGGGGACTCTGTCTCCGGGGAGGATGATGCCGGCGAGGTTAAGCGGGTCGGCGGCGGCGACGGCGATCTCGTGGGTGGAGGCTTGATTGCGGGAGGCGTGGAGGGAGGCGACGGCGTCGGGCAGGGCGAACTGCTCGCCACCGAAGCCGGTGACGAAGCGGCCGCCACGGATCTCGCCGCGGGCTTCGAGGCGGCGGAGGATGTTGAGGAGTTCACGCCATTTGGGGGCGTTGGATTCGCGAGTGAGGAGATCGCGGAAGAGGACGCCGTAGCGGGTGAGGAGCTGGCGGGCGAAGGACTCGAGGGCGGCGTCGGTTTGGCGGGCGCGGGCAATGGCGGCAGATTGA
The DNA here is from genome assembly GCA_036498865.1 of Acidobacteriaceae bacterium. Lineage (GTDB taxonomy): Bacteria > Acidobacteriota > Terriglobia > Terriglobales > Acidobacteriaceae > Edaphobacter. Next base: position 78,910 of record DASYEU010000084.1, read on the forward strand.
AGCGCTTCGCGGCGGGCCTGAGAGGGTGATGGTGATTCGGAAGAAATGCGGGGGGCCTTCGACTCCGCGCTGCGCGCTTCGCTCAGGATGACACCTTCTAAAGAAGGCGCAGCGGGTTCGATGAGGAGGGACCAGCGGCCGGCGCTGGTGCGGGTCGGACGCTTGCTGGTGGTTTCGGGTGCGATGGATTTGCGGCGCGGATCCATGAGGGCACGGAGCTGGTCGAAGCCGTCGGCAGCAGCGAGGCCGGCGGTGGCGAGCTCCCAGAGGGCATGCGCGGTTTGCTGGCGGGTGAGGCCGGTGATGCGCTGGAGATCGTTGGCGAAGCAGGCTCCGCGCTGGGCGAGCAGGGCGCGGATGCGAAGGGCTTCGGGCGAGAGGGCAGCGGCGAGGAGCTGCTCGTCGACGGATTGCTGGGCGAGCGCATGCGGGAGCCAGTTGGCAGATTCGCGGATGTAGAAGGTGATGGGGGCGGCGTTGGTGGGGATGACTCGACGCGGGGCTCCGCCATCGCCGATGGACCAGGCGGGGTGGGGCGAGACACGGCCCCAGCCGACGGCTCCGGAGAGGCAGAGGTGGTCAAGCCAGGCAGGGGAATAGTTGGCGACGCGTGCAGGGAGCAGGGTGCGCTCCCACTCGACCGCGGGGGCTTCGAAGCCTTCGAGCTGGTGCAGCGCGGCGAGCACGCCTTCTTCGCCGGAGAGCTGAGTCTGCGGAGTGAGGTGCTGCCAGCCGAGTAGCCAGCGCATGTAGACGGCAGGGGTGACTGCTTCGACCTGCTTGCGTGCGGTGGCGAGGGTGAGGCGATGGATGCGCTGGAGGATGCGACGCTCGCACCACTCGATGTGGTGGGGTTCCTCTGTGGCGGGGTGTTCGAAGACGCCGCGCATGAGGAGGCCCTGCATTTCCATGGCGAGGAAGGCCTGGAACACCGGCGCCGGCGACAGCCCAAACCGTGCGGCAAATGCAATGGCGGTAGTTGGCCCCAGGATTTGTAACCATCCCTGCACGCATTGCTTGAGGGCGGCTTCTTTTGTAACGGATTCGGCGGCGGTATTTGGGGTAGGCGAAGGCAAAGGCGAAATGCGGGGGTTCTTCGCTTCGCTCAGAATGACAGGAGATTGAGTGAGCGCGGAGATGTGGGGGAGGCGCTCGGTGGCGGCCCAGCAAGGGATGCTGTTGAGGTTGATGACTTGGGCGCGGCCCGTTTGGGTGAGGCGTTCGAAGTAGTGGGGCCAGTGGCGGGTGTCGCCCCCACTCATGTCGCTCCGCGCCATGAATGGGGCACCCAGTGCGTCGGGTCCGAGGTTCGTGGTTTGTGGTTCGAGGAAGGCGACCGGGAAGGCGACGAGGGCGTGGAGCAGGTCGTGGAGCTCGTGCTCGTCGCGGAGGTCGGGCCAGAGCTCGCGGCGGACGGTGTCGATGGCGGCCCGGTCGAGGCGGCCGGCGCCGTCGGCGATGCTGGAGGGAAGTTCGCGGCGAAGGTTGACGGCGCGGGTGCGGCGTTCTTCAAGGCCGGCGTCGTCGAGGAAGGCGTAGGGATTGGCGTTGAGGAGTTCGTGGGCGAACTGCGAGGGGACCGGCGTATCGACGGCGAGGCAGCGGATGGCGCCGGAGGCGATGCCGCGCAGAATCTCGTTGAGGCCTTCGAGGTCCATGGCTTCCTGAAGGACGTCCTGCATGACTTCGTTGACGAGGGGATGGTCGGGGATCTCGATATCGCCTTCCATCGTCTCGGGGCAGGCCGAGGCGTGAGGGAAGACGCTGGCGAGGAGATCGTCGGAACGGGTGCGCTGGATCTGCGGGGCGATGCGCTTGCCCTTGGACATGCGCAGGAGTTGCAGGGAGCGGTTGGCGGCCCAGCGCCAGCGGGTCTTAAAGATGGGCGAGGCGATGGCGGCTTGCTCGAGGAGCTCTTTGGCGGTGTTCTCGGTTAGGAATTGGAAGACGTCGGAGAGCGGGAAGCTGTGCTGCTCGGCGAGGCAGATGTTGATGCCGTTGTCGGTGGCGGCGGCTTGCAGCTCGAAGTTGAAGCCGCGGCAGAAGCGCTTGCGCAGGGCGAGGCCCCAGGCTTTGTTGACACGACCTCCGAAGGGCGCGTGGAGAATGAGTTGCTGGCCGCCGCCTTCGTCGAAGAAGCGCTCGGCGATGATGGTGGTTTTGGAGGGTACGGCTCCGAGGACGGCGCGGCCGGCGACGATGTAGGCGATGAGCTGGCGGGCAGCGGAGGCGCAGATGCCGCAGGTGTCCATGAGCCATGCGGTACATGCGGCGACTTGCTGTCCAGGACCGATGTTTTCAACTCCACTCATGTCGCGATAAGGCTGCGCCATGAATGGGGTACCCAAATTGTTGAGGTCGGCGGGTGAGACGTTCGGGGTGCGGGCGGCGATCTCTTCGCGGAGGTCGCTGACGCCGTCGCAGAGGACCGCGGTGCGCTGCGGGGCTTCGCCGAACCAGAAGGGAAGGTTGGGGGGAGCGCCGTGGGCGTCTTCGACGAGGACGCGGCCGGCGGCTTCGATGCGCTGGATGCGCCAGCTGGTATTGCCGAGCAGGACCACGTCTCCGGGACTGGAATCGACGGCGTAGTGCTCGTCGAGGGTGGCGATTTGTACGCCTTCCGGTTGCAGAATGACGTTGAAGAGGGCGGTGTCCGGGATGGCTCCGCCGTTGGAGATGGCGATGGAGCGTGAGCCGCGGCGGGGGTGGAGCTGGCCGTGGACGCCGTCGCGGAGGAGATAGGCGCCGTAGCGGCCGCGGGAGGATTCGATGCCTTCGGAGAGGAGCTTGATGAGGTCGGCAAAAAGCTGCCAACTGAGATGGCGGTAGGGGTAGGCGCGGCGGAGGACGTTGTAGAGCGCGGTTTCGTCCCAGGGCTCGGCGCCGACGCAGGCGACGATCTGCTGCATGAGGACATCGATGGGCTGGGGCGGGATTTCGAGTTGGTCGAGTTCGCCAGCGCGCATTTTGCGGATGAGGGCGGCCTGCTCGAGCAGATCGTCGCGGGTGGTGGCGAAGAGGCGGCCTTTGGGGATGGCTCCGCGCCAGTGGCCAGCGCGGCCGACGCGCTGCATGGCGACGGCGACGGCGCGAGTGCTGGCGATCTGGCAGACGAGGTCGATGTCGCCGATGTCGATGCCGAGTTCGAGCGAGGCGGTGGCGACGAGGATACGGATTTCGCCGCTCTTGAGGCGCTGCTCGGCGTCGAGACGGAGTTCGCGGGAGAGCGAGCCGTGATGTGCGGCGACGCAGTCGGGGCCGAGCTCGGGCGTGAGGCGCTCGGAGAGGGCGAAGGCGAGTCTTTCGACGAGGCGGCGGGTGTTGACGAAGACGAGCGTGGAGCGATGTGCGAGAGCGTGCGCGGCGAGCTTGTCGAAGACCTCCTCCCACATGGCGTTGGTGGTGACGGAGCCGAGTTCGTCGGAGGGGATTTCGATGGCAAGGTCGAGGTGACGGCGCCGGCCTACCTGGATGATCGTGGCGGGTTGGCGGCGCGGAGCTTGTACACCCCACTCATCGAGGTGAAGCTGCGATGAATGGGGCAGCCCGGCTTCAGAGGGGGATTCAGGCGTTGTGCCGGTGAGGAATTCGCCGACTAGTTCGATGGGGTTCTGGGTGGCGGAGAGGCCGATGCGTTGCGGCGGCGTGTTGCGGCCGGTGAGGAAGGCTCCGGGGGAGAGATGGTTTTCGCCGCAGACGAGGGCGTCGAGCCGCTCGAGGGAGAGAGCGAGGTGGGCACCGCGCTTGTCGTCGGCTACCGCGTGGATTTCGTCGACGATGACGGTGCGGACGTGGCGGAGAGGCTCGCGGGACTTGCCGGCGGTGAGGAGGAGGTAGAGCGACTCAGGTGTGGTGACCAGGATGTGCGGCGGGTTGCGCAGCATGCGGACACGCTCGATGGGGAGCGTGTCGCCGGTGCGGACGCCGGTGCGAATGGGCGGGCAGAGATAGCCACGGGCGGCGGCGAGTTGCTGGATTTCGGCGAGCGGGCCGTCGAGATTTTTCTGCACGTCGTTGGAGAGCGCCTTGAGCGGCGAGATGTAGACGACCTGCGTGTGGGGAGCGAGAGCGCCAATGAGCGACGCGCGCAGCAGGCGGTCGATGCAGACGAGAAAGGCTGCGAGGGTTTTGCCGGAGCCGGTGGGAGCGGAGATGAGCGTGGGCTCGTCGCGGAGGATTGCGGGCCAGCCATCGATTTGCGGCTCGGTGGGCGAGCCGAACTTTGTGAGGAACCACTCCTGCACGACGGGGTGTGCCCAGGCGAGGTCAGGATGCGCGC